>JAGIAA010000002.1:0-135495 GCA_017745115.1 Sphingobium sp.
GTGCTCGACATGACCGTCGAGGATGCAGTCGAGTTCTTCAAGGCCGTCCCGCCGATCCGCGAAAAGATGGCCATGCTCGCCGAAGTGGGCCTGGGCTATGTGAAGGTCGGCCAGCAGGCGACCACCCTGTCAGGCGGCGAGGCGCAACGCGTCAAGCTCGCCAAGGAACTCAGCCGCCGCGCCACCGGCAACACGCTTTACATCCTCGACGAGCCCACCACCGGCCTCCACTTCGAGGACGTCCGCAAGCTGCTCGAAGTGCTCCACGCACTGGTCGAGCAGGGCAACAGCGTTGTGGTCATCGAGCACAATCTCGACGTCATCAAGACCGCGGACTGGATCATCGACCTCGGGCCGGAAGGCGGCGTCAAGGGCGGCGAGATCGTCGCGGTGGGGACGCCAGAAGAGGTGGTGAAGGAACGGCGGAGCTATACGGGGAAGTATTTGAAGCCGTTGCTGGAGAAGGGTTCGGCGAAGGCGGAGACGGTGGCGGCGGAATAAATGCGTTAGCCGCGGGATGTCGTCGGCTGGCCGAGACTCCTTCGAAGATCGAAAAAGAAGCTGTTAGCGGCTTTCCTCATTGCTGTATCTTGAGTGTGGAGAGATTTCTGAACTCGCAGATTATCTACAGCCCGCTTCGAAGCGTTCGCGTACGCATCAACATCACTCATGCTTCGCAAATATGGCCAAGCGCGCAAGAACTCCGGAACGGGAGACGTATAATTGGCAAATGTTGCTAGCGGAAAATTCTTTTCCGTCGCTACACCGATTTCCCAAGGCACCCACTGCGATTCCCGAGTAGCATAGGATACCACAGCCAAAAGCTGTGTGCATTTCGACATTTCGGTACGAATGTGCAGAGCAAGATCATCGCCGCTCTTGTTGAGCTGATTATCGATAATGTCTAAGTAAGTATCAATATTGTGATAATACTTTAACCTATTAGAAATTTCGCTGGCTTTTTCGGAATCGGTTTTTTGATGTGATATGAAAACTTTAATCATATCCGCCTCAATTCCGCTAGCTTCCTATAGTGTCTTCCGAGCGCAGTAAGGCTACATCCAGTAGAATTAATGGCCGCATAATACATATGCTCGGCATTATGCGCTGTTACTAAACCGTAGCGATTACAGTTTTGGAGTTGTTTGAAGATATTTTCTTTAGCAGGGTCCCTTGCTAACTGCCGAAAAGCTTCAGGCACGTTTTCACGATCTGGCTCATGTTGCGGGTCTAGAGGATAAACTTCTTCCTCAGTCTTAAACCATACTGGCAACATTCTTAGGGTATCCAGCGGAATTTTCGGCGGCGCGCTCCTAAGCGAAACAAAAGCCTGTACATTGGCCTTGAAAATAGGACGTTGATCCCAGGGACCTAGAGTTTGATCAACTAACGAATAAACTGCAGCCGGCGTGATATTGCCGAGAATATCCGAAGCGCCGCCTTGAAGACCTTCTATCAATATATCTGTGAATACCCCACGCCCCCCAGCCTCCATCGCGTATCCATCGCGGTGCGACGCGCTCAAGAATATCACTCCCTTGCCGATAGCGCTGATGTCATCAGCTAGAATTGATGGCGCTTCACCCACGGCTCCGGAATGACAACAATCCAATATGATGATTGTGGATTTCACGCGCTTATG
The DNA here is from genome assembly GCA_017745115.1 of Sphingobium sp. Next base: position 1,643 of record JAGIAA010000002.1, read on the forward strand.
AGCGGAGTTTGCCTTAGCGATGAGTTCGGTCATCGGCATTCCTCGAATTCCAGGTGGCGGTTCCTGCGTCACCAGCGTTCCACCTGACGAATTCAAATTACCGTGTCCGGAAAAATAGAACAGCGCCACATCCGCATCTGCCGAGAACAGTTCATCAACTGCCGCGCTGAGCACGATGCTGTCTATTGTCGTGGATTCGCTAGTCAACGTACGGGTTGAAAAATTCGGCGAACCGTCACCATTGGTTTCCAAGACGGTAGAAAGGGAAATCGCGTCCCGAACGCAGCCGTAAAGAGGCGCGGTAGCGTATCCATTTATTCCTACAATCAATGCTCTTCGCATTAGCGCGCCCCCTTGAGCAACGCTGAAACATTATCCCATGTCCAATTATACATGGTCTCGTTGGCAGCAGCCCTGGGCTTAGTGCAGGTTTCGCTACTATACCCCTTTAGCAAAAAGTAGGGCACTTTTTCTTCGCGCGCGATCTCGATTTCAGCATCTATTCCACGAGCGGTGTGGGTATTTTTTCCGCACAAAACCGCCATACAATTGACGCTTCGAAGGCGCGTGCGTGCGTGCTTTTTCCAGTTCTCAGAAATTTCTTCCTTTATCGACCAATCTGCTAGCTCGAATGGCGTGTCCGGATGCTTAGCTTGACCGACAAAAAGATCCTTGAGTCGACTATCATGATCAAAGTCAAAGCTAACGAAAAGCTTGGTTTTTATTGGCATAATCACCCCCCTTTCCTCAATAACCTTAGTCGATCTGTTCATCACAATAAAGCCCGGAAGCCATAGTGGATCTTTTTGCACCGATGCTTCGAATTCAAACTAATGTGGCCCCAGAGGCGAGTTCCTAACGCTACCTGGAACTCCACGCCCTCCCCGCCCGTTCTTCTCCTCATCCCCCAGAGGACATCCTCATGATCCGAGCCCTGATCGCGACAGCCGCGACTGCTGCGGTCTCATCGGCCGCCTGGTATCTCTACAAGTCCGGCAAGCTGGACGGTCCCATCGACAGCGCCGCGCGCCGCCTTGGCCTCAAGCGCCCGCCCGCTCTGGACGAGGCCTATCGCGGCACCAACGCCTCGAAGCCGGCCCCGGCCCATCCCTGGCCTGTCGACAAGAAGTCGCTCGCCGGCACCGACATGGCGGCCCACGCCGCCTGAGCGCCTATCGCTTCTTTGATGCCCCGCGTGACCCTGCTAAGCGGGGTCATGCCGCTCTACCGCCCTGAATTCGAGGCTGCGCTCGCCCTGTTCGCCCGCATCAGTGAGGCGATGACGGCGCGGGATTTGCCGCGGCCGGTTCTTGTTGGCGGAGCAGCCGCTGAGTTCTATTCAACCAGCGCGTTGACCACGGGTGATTTTGACATGTGCTCACCTTGCCAGCCCGAGCTGGAAGAGGAAATGCGGCGGTTCGGTTTCGTCCGGCCATCGGGTCCCGGCAAGATGCTCAAGGGCTGGATTCATCCGGAACTGAAGCTCGGGTTCGAAGTCGTCGCCGATGTGCCGATGGATGGCAATGTCGATGCGGCCCATATCCGCCTCGTGAAGCCGATCGGCGAAAACGCTCTGTTCCGCGTGATTTCCGTTGAGGATCTGATCGCCGATCGTATGGGGCAGTACGCCTCCGGCACAGCCCTTGATCGCATCGATCAGGCGCGCCTGCTGCTCGCCCTTCACCCCGGAGCCGATCTCGACTATCTTGAACGACGCATACGCGAAGAAACAATGGGCGATTATGGCGTCGAAGACATCCAGAGCTGAAGCAACCCTCCCGGTCATTGACATGGCCGAGATGGGTGCGCGCATCGCCCTGCGGAAAGCAGAACTCGGCATCAAGGACGCCGACATCCCGCGTAACGCGGGCAACCGCCGGACCGAGAGCAAGAAGGCCCTTCTCAAGGCGATCAAGGATATTGGCGGCAACTGGTAGCCGCCGCAAAAACAGCTGTCCTACACGCCCGATTCCATCATATCTGGTCTGTCTTCCCGTTTTTCCGGAGGACATGACCCATGCCGCGCAAAGCGCCCCCGCCCTCATCCCCTCACGATCCCGATTCCGATCCGGCCCCCATCCTGACAGACACGGCCATCGTGCCCGTCGCCCCGCGCCAGGATGGCTGGACGCACCAGCGCCAGCGCGAGTTCATCGAAGTGCTGGCCGATACCGGTTGCGTGACCACCGCCGCGCAGGCCGTCGGGATGACCACGACCAGCGCCTATCGCCTCCGCCGCCGCGCCGATGCCCGCGCCTTCGATGCCGCTTGGGAGGCCGCGCTGGAGCGCGCCATGCAACGGCTGGTGCCGGCCGCGATCGACCGCGCCCTCAACGGCACGGTGCGCCCGCGCTTCTATCATGGCGAACTCATCGGCGAGGAGCGCGTCTATTCCGAGCGGCTCCTGCTCCGCTTGCTTGCCAAGGGCAGCGACATGCTCGCTCATGGCCGGGCCCGCCGCGCGATCGGCGACGATTGGGATGGCGCGATGGCCGGGATCGAGGCGGGCAATCCCGCGCCGCCGGAGCCCGTGGATCCGCCGTTGCCCTGGGAGACAGGGGCGGAGGAAGAGCGCGACGAAGAGTGGAGCCCGCACTATCTGTACGAGCTCTACAAGCCGGATGGCCGCTGGATCACCAACGCACCGCCCCCGCCGGACTTCGACCCCTCGCTCAAGCTGACGGCCCGCCATTTCGAGGATTGGCGCTATTGCGTCGGCGAGGAGCTGGTCGCCATCGCCTGTTTCGCGGCGGAGGAGGAGGCCGAAAGCGAGGAGCATCGCCGCCGCACCTTCGGCCTCGATGAGAATGGCCGTTTTCCGTGGCCCGGGGAAGCCGGCGCGGCCCCTGCGGAGGGTCCGGAACGGGACGGGTGATTTCCGATTCCATGGGCGCAACTTTCGCAACCTTCGGCGCCGCGAAAAATGCGGTCCCCCCGCCTCTTCCCTCCGCGCAAGCGCATGATATACCTTCACCCCGGTGGCCGTCCGCGCGTGAAGTCACCCGGCGCCGCCATTTCGTCGACGAGAAGACGACTGGGAGGATTTTGCCCATGGCTATATCGCTTCGTTGTTGTGTTGCGCTTTCCGCACTCGCGTTCGTTTCCGCCCCCGGGCTCGCCGCCAGCGGCAGCTGGGACATCAAGCTCACCGGCGCCGTCGAGACCCCGCCCGGCGACCCCGCCGGGAGCGGCACGGCCAAGATCAGCGTCGACGATTCGACGCTCTATCTCTGTTACCAGCTCGCCACCGCCGACATCGGCAAGGCGACAATGGCCCATGTCCACAAGGCCGCGAAGGGCGCCTCCGGCCCGCCGGTGGTCACGCTCGACACCCCGCTGGGCGGCGCGTCCAAGGCCTGCGCGAAGGTCGACGCCGCATTGGCCAAGGCGATCATCGCCAAGCCCAGCGACTATTATGTCAACGTCCACTCGGAGAAATTCCCCGCCGGCGCGATCCGCGGGCAATTGGCGGACTGACCCTTCCAGGTCCTCCCCGAGCTCGCTCGGGGAGGGGGACCATCCGCAGGATGGTGGAGGGGAAATGGCACGGCACCGCCCCTCCACCCCCGGCTTCGCCGGCGGTCCCCCTCCCCAAGACAAGCTTGGGGAGGACCTATTCGGCCGAAGCCGCCGCCAGCCTCTTCCGCGCCCGGGCGAAGAAGAGGCGCTGCCAGAGCCCGATCGTCATGATCGGCAGCTGGGCGATGTAGGGCGGCAGGACGGGCGTCAGCACGAACGCCAGCGCCGCCCCGCTGAGCACGCCCAGGCTGCGCGCGCGGACCTGGGCGATGGCGAGCGGCGGCGCGTCGATGGCGACGGCCGGCGGCGAGGTGACGATGCGGATCAGCCGCAGGTTGAGCAGCGAGAGGATGAGGAGCACGCTGTTGTAGAACACCGCCGGGACCAGAGCGCCGAGATTGTCGCTGAGGAATGCGGTCGCGAAGGGCATGAAGGCGATCATGCAGAGCATCGCCATATTGGGCCAGACGAGCTTGCTGTCATAGCTCGCCGCCAGCCCGAACGCGCGGTGATGCCCGGCCCAGTAGGCGCCGATGACGAAGAAGGAGAGGAAATAGCCGAAGAAGCTCGGCAGCAGGTTGGCGAGCGCCTGGAGATAATCGTGCGTGCTGCCGTGCTGGCGGAAATGGCCGATATGGGGCACCGCGATCTCGATGACGAGCAGGGTGATGGCGATGGCGAAGACGGCATCGGAGAAGAAGACCAGCCGCTCCAGCATGTGCGGATAGTCCGAGCCCTGATGCTCCCTGAATTCGCTGCGTTCGCCGTCTCCGGCCATGGCTGTCCCCCCGTCCTGCCTGCGCGGCGGCATCATCGCAGCGGCGGCGGGCGGTTGCAACAAGCGGCGTGGGCAGCGGGTTCGGCAGCGGGCAGGATGCGCGCAATCGGGACTTGCCCGCAGATGACTTTAGCAACTATGTCACAGTGTGTGATGAGAATCGGCGCGGGACTCATCGGCGGCTTGCCTCGCCTCACGCCCCGTGCAAAATGACAAAGTCCGGATTTGTGGGTCGCCGGAACAGGCTTCCCCAATCCACGCGAAATTTCAAGGCCAGCCACTGGCCGCCCTGAGTTGAGGAGAGACCTGGATGTCCCGTACCCGCATTCTGCTTGCTGTCGCCGCTGCCGGCCTCGTCGCGGGCGGCGCTTTCGCCTCCGCCATTCCCGTTGCGGACGACAGCAGCGTGCTGACCAACGCCGTGATCCCGCTCAAGGGCGGTTCGGGCGGCGGTTCGGCCTCGATCCAGGTCGACTGGAAGGCCCGCAAGGTCTGCTATGCGGCGGAGCCGACCGGCCTCAATGGCCCCATCACCGGCGCGCTGGTCAAGGGCTCGACCACGGTCGTCGCATTCAAGAACGCCCGCAACGGCGAAGTCGCCGGCTGCTCGGACATCGACCCCGAGGTCGCCAAGCAGGTGATTGCCAACCCGACCGATTATGCGATCAGCGTCAAGGACGCCTCGACCACCCTGCTCGCCACGCTGAGCCCGGTGAACAACTTCAAGTGAGCCTCTAGGGTTTGCGAAGGAAGGGGCGCGCCTAGGGGTGCGCCCTTTTCCATGTCAGCGCTCCTGTTCCCCGGCGAAGGCCGGGGCCCAGGGCGCAGCTCCACTGACGTTGCGCCGGGTGGCCCAAGCACGCCGCCATTCAGCTTCCGGTCAGGCCCCACTCTGCTATAGCGCGGCCATGATCGCATCCTCCCGCCGCCTCGCCCTTCCCGCGCTCACCGCGGCGCTCCTCCTTGCCGGTTGCGGCGGCGCCGAAGAGAAGCTCCGCAACGGCCTCATCTCCGCGGGCCTGTCCGACGGCATGGCGACCTGCATGGCCAAGCCCATGGCGCGCGATCTCAGCATCGGCCAGCTGATGAAGCTCAATTCGCTGAGCAAAGTCGGCCGCCTCGATCCGCGCCGCACCAGCTACGATCAGCTCATGCATCAAATCCGCGCGCTCAACGATCCGGAGATCATGCGCATCACCGCGGCCGCCGCCCTGGGCTGCGCGTTCGGCATCTGACTTCGCAACTTTGCCGACCCTTTGTGAACGGATCGGCGCTAGAGCCACGCCAACCCATTTCGGCTGTGAAGAAGGCGCCCCATGAACATTCACGAATATCAGGCCAAGGAACTGCTAGCGAAATTCGGCGCGCCCGTCCCAGCCGGCTTTGCCGCACTCACCGTCGAGGAAGCGGTCGAGGCTGCCAAGAAGCTGCCCGGACCGCTCTATGTCGTGAAGGCGCAGATCCACGCTGGCGGCCGTGGCAAAGGGAAATTCAAGGAGCTCGGCCCTGACGCCAAGGGCGGCGTCCGCCTCGCCAAGACGCTCGACCAGGTCCGCGCGGCAGCCACCGACATGCTCGGCAACACGCTCGTCACCATCCAGACCGGCCCTGCCGGCAAGCAGGTCAATCGTCTTTACGTCACCGACGGCGTCGACATCGACAAGGAATTCTACCTCGCGCTTCTCGTCGATCGCGCCACCGGCCGCGTCGCCATGGTCGCCTCGACCGAGGGTGGCATGGACATCGAGACGGTGGCGCACGATACGCCCGAGAAGATCCACACCATCACCATCGATCCGGCCACCGGCTTCCAACCGCATCATGGCCGCCGGGTCGCGGCGGCGCTGAAGCTCGAAGGCGATCTCGCCAAGCAGGCGAGCAAGGTTGCCGCTTCGCTCTACAAGGCATTCCTCGGCACCGACGCCAGCCAGATCGAAATCAATCCGCTTGCCATCGCCGGCGGCCAGATCCAGGTGCTCGACGCCAAGGTGGGCTTCGACGGCAATGCGCTCTTCCGTCATCCGGACCTCATGGAGCTGCGCGACGAGACCGAAGAAGATCCCGCAGAACTGGAAGCGAGCAAGTACGACCTCGCCTACATCAAACTCGACGGCGACATCGGCTGCATGGTGAATGGCGCAGGCCTCGCCATGGCGACGATGGATATCATCAAGCTGAACGGCATGTTCCCGGCCAACTTCCTCGATGTCGGCGGCGGCGCCAGCAAGGAGAAGGTCACGGCCGCATTCAAGATCATTCTCGCCGATCCGGCCGTAAAAGGCATTCTGGTCAACATCTTCGGCGGCATCATGAAGTGCGACATCATTGCGGAAGGTATCGTCGCAGCTGCCAAGGAAGTGAACCTGTCGGTTCCGCTGGTGGTCCGGCTCGAAGGCACCAATGTGGCCGAAGGCAAAGCGATCCTGGGCAATTCCGGCCTCGCTATCGTCCCGGCCGACGACCTGGGTGACGCCGCGCGCAAGATCGTGGCGGAAGTGAAGAAGCTGGGCTGAGCATGTCTTCCTCGCCCCTTCAGGGGTGAGGATACGGAGCCTCATCGCCGCGAGGCGATGAGGCGCAGTTGGAGAGGCCCCCGCAGTGAGGCCCTCTCCAAGCTTCGCTAGCCGCATTCGCGGCCAACTGCGCTGCCCTCTCTCCATTCTGGGGCGAGGAGACAGACGGGATCGGTTTGACCCTCACGTTCGCGTAAAGTAATTTGGCCGCAATATCAGGAGAGGCCCCATGAAGATCCTCGTGCCCGTAAAGCGGGTGCTCGACTATAATCTGAAGCCGCGCGTGAAGACGGACGGCAGTGGCGTCGACCTCGCTAACGTCAAACTCAGCATGAACCCCTTCGACGAGATTGCGGTGGAAGAAGCCGTGCGCCTCAAGGAAAAGGGCGTCGCGACCGAAGTCATCGCCATTTCCATCGGCGAGGCGAAGGCGCAGGAAACCCTGCGCACGGCGCTCGCCATGGGCGCGGACCGCGCAATACTGGTCGCACATGACGGCGTAGCGGAGCCGCTGGCCGTCGCGAAGATCCTCAAATCCATTGCAACGGAAGAGCAGCCGGGCTTGGTCATCCTCGGCAAGCAGGCGATCGACGACGACAGCAACCAGACCGGCCAGATGCTCGCGGCATTGCTCGACTGGCCGCAAGGTACCTTCGCCAGCAAGGTCGAAGTGGCGGGCGACAAGGTTGCGGTGACTCGCGAGATCGACGGCGGCCTCGAAACGGTATCGTTGAAGCTCCCGGCTATCGTGACGACGGACCTGCGCCTTAACGAGCCGCGCTACGCATCGCTGCCGAATATCATGAAAGCCAAGTCCAAGCCGCTCGCACAGAAAACGCCAGCCGATTACGGCGTCGACATGGCGCCGCGCCTGACAACCCTTAAGGTCAGTGAGCCACCCGCGCGCAAGGCGGGCATCAAGGTAAAGAGCGTCGACGAACTTGTCGCCAAGCTCAAGGAATTGGGAGTGGGCGCATGAAGACGCTGGTCCTGGTCGAGCACGACAACAAGTCGCTCAAGGACGCCACGCTTGCCGCAGTAACGGCCGCCAGTCAGCTGGGAGATGTCGATCTGCTGGTCGCGGGTTCGGGCTGCGGCGCCGTTGCGGACGCAGCTAGCAAGATCGCCGGCGTCGGCAAGGTACTGGTCGCCGACGACGCGGCCTATGCGAACGCGCTGCCCGAGAATGTCGCGCCGCTCGCCGCGAAGCTCATGGAAGGCCATGACGCCTTCCTCGCGCCCGCCACCACCACCGGCAAGAATATCGCACCGCGTGTCGCGGCCCTGCTCGACGTCATGCAGGTCTCCGACATCCTCTCGATCGAGAGTGCGGACACGTTTACGCGGCCCATCTATGCCGGCAACGCCATCGCAACGGTCAAGACGAGCGACAAGAAGCTAGTCATCACCGTGCGCGGCACCGCCTTCGCAAAGGCAGCGGCCAGCGGCGGCTCGGCTGCAATCGAAACGGTTTCCGGCGCGGGCGACGCGGGCATGGCGAGCTTCGTCTCTGCGGAACTCGACGCCTCCAGCCGGCCGGAGCTCACCAGTGCCAAGGTCATCATCTCGGGCGGTCGAGGCCTGGGCAGCGGCGAGAATTACCACAAGCTGATCGATCCGCTGGCCGACAAGCTCAACGCCGCGGTCGGTGCAAGCCGCGCGGCTGTCGATGCGGGCTATGTCCCCAATGACTATCAGGTCGGCCAGACCGGCAAGATCGTCGCACCGGAGATCTACATCGCCATCGGCATCAGCGGCGCGATCCAGCATCTCGCGGGCATGAAGGATTCGAAGACCATCGTCGCGATCAACAAGGACGAGGACGCGCCGATCTTCGGCGTGGCCGACATCGGTCTGGTCGGCGATCTCTTCCAGATCGTGCCGGAGCTGACTGAAAAGCTCTAACTCCTGATCAGTTGGGCGCACAGTGCAAGATCGGCGGGCGTATCGACATCGATGAGCGTGTCGGCGGGCGCCTCGACGAGCGTCGCGCCGCGTGCGAGGCTACGGGCGCCGCTGTCCCCGCCGAGCGCCTCCAGCGTCGGGAACAATGCCGCGGGCAGGACGGCAGGCGGTTGGGCGGAATTGCCGGGTGCGTGGCTGAACACCGGTATCGCCGGATCCGCCCCGAAGGTCGCGATCAGCAGGGACAGGTGGGAGGGCCGTACGAACGGCATGTCGGCCAGAAGGACGAGCAGTGCCGATGCGCCCGTCTCGCGCGCATGACGTGCTGCCATGCGGAGGGAGGATCCAAGCCCTTCTTCGGCGTCGTGATTGACCAGCCGGGCGTATCCGGCCGGACAGGACTTCTGGGACATATAGGCGCCGGTCACGACAATGTGCTGAGACGCATTGACGGTTCGCCCCGCTTCCGCTGCCCAATCGATGAGCGGCCTGCCGGCTAACGTTGCCGTCAGCTTATCGGCGGCGCGGAAACGCACCGACCGCCCCGCTGCGAGCAGGGCAACAACGAGGCCGTCAACGCTGACCACGCAGACTCTTCACCATGCCCGCCGCGATGGAGAGCGCAATCTCCTGCGGCCCGAGCCCGCCGATCGGCACACCGGCCGGCCCGTCGATTCGCGCCAGATCCTCGGCACTGATGCCGAGTGCACCAAGCCGCTCCAGGCGCCGCACTTGGTTCGCCCGCGAGCCGAGCGCCCCGACATATCCGGTCGGATATTGAAGCGCCGCCGAAAGTGCCGGGTCGTCGATCTTGATGTCATGGCTCAAAGCAACCACCGCGGAGTTGGCGTTCGGTGCGAAGGCGCGCACCGCCTCGTCCGGCCAGGTGTCGATCAGTGTCGCGCCCGGGAAGCGCTCCGGCGTGAGAAAGCGTTCGCGCGGATCATTGACGATGACGTCGAAGCCGACCGTGCGGGCAATTTCAGCGAGCGACTGGGCGATCTGCACCGCGCCTACAATGAGCAGGCGGCGCGCAGGGGCATAGACATTCACGAACTGGCCGGGGCGATCGCCCTCAAGGGTGACGCCGGTCACGAGGTCGGTCGAAAGCGTAATCGGCCGGCCGGCCTCATGCGCTGATGCCATCGCTTCGAACAGCTGCGGCGGAAAGCCGTGCGGACCCACCGGCTGGACGAGAATGACAACCTCGCCGCCGCAGGGCAGGCTGGGTTCCCAAGGGCTATTCCCCTCATCGCCATAGCGATGGAGGCTTGCGGCGCCGCCGGCCATCACCTGCTCGGCCGCGGCGAAGATGTCATATTCGACGCAGCCGCCGGAAATCGAGCCAGCAAAGCGACCGTCTCGGGCAATCAGCATGTGACCGCCCTGCTGGCGCGGCGCCGAGCCCCAGCTCTCGATCACCGTGGCCAGCGCCATGCGCTGCCCACTCCAGGCCCGCGCTGCCGAGACGATGTCATCAATGTCGTTCACTGTTCCTCCCTATATTGCGGACAATATAGCCAAACTCCGGTGTTTTGCATCACGCCTCATATTGTGCTGCGACGGACGTTGACAACAAAGCGATGGCACCCTCATGCTGGCCGGAACAGCGCTGAACCGCGCAGCAGGAGACGATATGCCCACGGTCCTTACCATCAATGGAAAAGCGCGCACTGTCGACGCCGATCCTGACAAACCGTTGCTGTGGGCGCTCCGCGAGGATCTCGATATGCCCGGCACGAAGTTCGGCTGTGGCATGGGCCTATGTGGCGCATGCACCGTGCACATCAATGGGGTGGCGACGCGAAGCTGCATCACGCCGATCCGCCAGGCGGCGGGCAAGCCGATCACCACGCTCGAAGGCGTGGGCGCAAATCCCGTCGGCAAGAAGGTGCAAGATGCATGGATCGCGCATGACGTGCCGCAGTGCGGCTATTGCCAGGGCGGCCAGATCATGAGCGCCACGGCGCTGCTCATGAAGACGCCCAAGCCGACCACCGAGCAGATCGACCAGGCGATGAGCGGCAACATTTGCCGCTGCGCCACCTATCTACGCATCCGCGCCGCGATCCGCGAAGCCGCCGGCCTTCCGGCTGAAAGCGCAAGCGCATGAACGCCTCCGTCAAGGGATCGGCGCTCGACCGCCGCTCCGTCATCAAGGCCAGCCTTGCCGCAGGCGGCGCAGCGCTCATGTTCGACGCCAAGATCGCCGTCGCGGCAACCGGCAAGCCCGGCAGCGAGGCTTCGGTGCTCACGGCGTTCGTGCGGATCAACGCGGATAATACGGTCACGATCGGCGCCAAGAATCCCGAGGTCGGCCAGGGCATCCGCATGACACTGCCGATGATCATCGCCGAGGAACTGGACGTCGACTGGAGCCAGGTGAAGATCGAGCAGACGCTGCTCAACGAGAAGCTCTATGGGCAGCAGGCAGCCGTCGGCAGCACCGCCGTCCCGACCAATTTCATGCCGTTGCGCCAGGCCGGTGCTGCTGCGCGGTCGATGCTCGTCAACGCAGCCGCTGCGCGTTGGGGCGTCGATGCCGCCACCCTGACGACATCGGCCGGCAAGGTGACGCACGGGCCGAGCAAGCGTACGGCGACCTACGCGGCGCTCGCTGCCGACGCGTCGAGGCAGCCCGCGCCCGATCTCAAGACGGTGAAGCTGAAGGACCCGAAGAGCTTCAAGATCATCGGCCAGGGCAAGGGTAAATCCCATGTCGATGTGCCCAAGATCGCCAGGGGCGAGCCGATCTTCAGCATCGATGCCAAATTGCCCGGCATGGTCTATGCGGCGGTTGAGATCTGCCCCGCTTTCGGCGGCACGCTGGCGAGCTTCAATGCCGACAAGGTGAAGGCCATGCCCGGCATCATCGACGTCGTTGCGGTCAACAGCGGCAACAATCCCGGCAATGCCAATGACGCGGTCGCCATCGTCGCGACGAGCTGGTGGCTCGCGAACAAGGCGCGTGCTGACCTGCAGGTGAGTTGGTCGAAGGCCGAGCAGGAGAAGGTCACGTCGGCAGCGCTGGAAGCGGCTGCGCAGGATGCTTTCAGCAAGCCGCCGGTCAGTGCGGTCGCCAAGAAGGGCGATGTCGAGACGGCATTGGCCGGCGCGGCCAAGCTGGTGAAGGCGCAGTATAGCTATCCCTATCTGAGCCACGCCACGCTCGAGCCGCAGAACTGCACAGCGCTGTTCAAGGACGGCAAGATGGAGATCTGGTCGTCGAGCCAATGGCCGGGCCTCGGCCTCGGTCTCGTCACACGCCAGACCGGCCTCAAGCAGGACGACATCACGGTCCACATGCTGCGCGGCGGCGGCGGCTTCGGGCGGCGGCTCAGCAACGACTACATGCTGCTCGTGGCGCAGGTCGCGAAGGCGCTGCCGGGCAAGCCGGTGAAGCTGATCTACAACCGGACCGACGATCTGCAGCACGACTTCTACCGCGCGATCGGCTGGCACGATTTCACGGCCGGGCTCGACGCGAGCGGCAAGCTCATCGCCTTCAAGAGCCATTATGTGACCTCCGGCGTGAACGGGCGGCCGACCACCGCGGCCGATCTGCCCGCGACGGAATTCCCCGTGCAGGTCCTCAATGACGCGCTGCTCGGGGCAACCTACATCGCCAGCAACGTGCCCACGAGCTGGATGCGCGCGCCCGGCTCCAACGCGTTTGCCTTCGTCTATCAAGGCTTCCTCGATGAGGTCGCCGTGGCGGCGGGAATCGACTTGCCGACGCTGATGTTGCGGACCATTGGCGAGGACAGGATCGTTCCAGGCGGCGGCGGATTCATGTCGCCGCCCTTCAATACCGCTCGCGCCAAGGGCGTCATCAACAAGGTCGTCGAGATGGCGAACTGGACCGGACCCAAGGGCTCGGCGCCGGGCAAGGGCCGCGGCTTCGCCTTCTATCTGAGCCACGGTGGCTATTTCGCCGAGATCGTGGACGTCACGGTCTCGGGCCAGGGCAAGGTCGGGGTCGACAAGGTGTATGTCGCCGTCGATGTCGGCAGTCCGATCGTCAACCCGATCAACGCGCTGCATCAGGTGCAGGGCGCGTGCATCGACGGCGTCGGCCAGGCGCTCTCGGGCCTTGCACTCAAGGTGGACAAGGGCGCGGTCACCGCAACCAACTTCCACCAATATCCCCTGGCCCGCATCGACCTCGCGCCCCGCGATGTCGTGGTCGAATTCCTGCAAACCGCCAATCCGCCGACGGGCCTGGGCGAGCCCTCGCTGCCGCCCGTCATCCCGGCGATCGGCAACGCGATCTTCGCGGCAACGGGCAAGCGTCTGCGCTCGACACCGTTCACGGCGGACAAGCTGGTCTAGTTCGAGCCGGGCCGGAGCCCTCCGGCTTTCCGGACGAACCAGATGACATGTTGCGGGCCCTTGCCGTTGCTGCGGGCCCGCACCTTGACCTCGTCGACAGCCAGTCCCGTCCGCGAAAGCCGGCGCGTAAACGCCGCGTCAGGCCCTGCCGACCAGATCGCCAGCACGCCGCCCGGCTTGAGCGCGGCGATCGCCTGCGAGAGGCCTTCCGCTGAATAAAGGCGGTCATTGGCTTGCCGCACCAGGCCGTCCGGGCCGTTGTCGACGTCAAGCAGGATCGCGTCGTACAGGCCTCGGCCGGCGGCAATGACGTCGGCGACATCGGCATGGACGAGATGCACGCGCGGATCGTCGAGGCAGCCCGCCGCCAATTCGGCCATGGGACCCCGCGCCCAGTCGATGATCTCCGGCACCAGCTCGGCCACAGTGACCTCCGCACGCTCATCGAGCGCGGCGAGTGCGGCGCGCAGCGTAAAGCCCATGCCATAGCCGCCGATCAGAAAGTGCGGTGACGTGCGCCCGCCGAGCCGCTCGAGCGTCATGTTGGCGAGCGCCTCTTCCGACCCGCTCATGCGGCTGCTCATCAGCTCGTTGCGATCGAGCACGATCATGAAATCCTTGCCGCGCTGATAAAGCGTCAGCTCCGCGCCGCCGGGCACCTGGGCCGATCCAATGAATATGCGTGGCTGCATGACGGCTTGTCCTGTTTGGGTGCGGCGGAGGCTTTACGGCGATCAAGGGCATCGGCATAGCGGCGATGGCCCTGCCGGCGCTGGTCTCTGACGGAAAGCCTCCCGACGTTGCGATACTTCCTCGATACCGAGTTCAACGGCTTTGGCGGCGAACTGATCAGCCTGGCGCTCGTGCCCGAGGACGGCGACCAGGAATTCTACGTCTCCCTGCCGCTTCCCGACGACATTCATCCCTGGGTGCAGGAGCACGTCATCCCCTATCTGCGCTTCGTACCGACCGGTCTGGACTACCAGCTCAGCCGCGAGCATGCCGCGCAACATATCGAGGCCTATCTGGCGCATGACCGGGATCCCGTGATCGTCGCCGACTGGCCGGAGGATCTTGCTCATTTCTGCCAGCTGCTGGTGACAGGGCCTGGCCAGATGGTTGCTATCAATGGGCTGCGGCTCGAGCTGGTCAATGGATCGGGCTTCAGCTCGGCCGCGAACAGCAAGACGCCGCACAACGCCCTGCACGATGCGCGCGCGCTCAAGGATTTCTGCCTAAGCTTCGGCTACTGATGGGCGCGCACGGCATCGGCCGAAGGTTGCGAAAGTTGCGCCCATAGAAGCAGAAAACCGCTCCTCCCATCAGTCAGGCCGGAGAGACATCAAAGACCGATGGCGCGCCACTTGAGCTCGCACTGAACGATCGAATTCCTGACAAGAGAAAGAGCCGCAAGCCGCCCGGCCACGCGGGCGAGTCACAGGTCTGTGCCAAAGAAATTCTCTTGTAGGACAGCGAAAAATGCGGGGGTCTATGCGCCTCGCGTTCCCGGAACGTGGCGGTCGACGATGAACGCGCCGGCCGAGATCAGGACCGCACCGAGCGACAAGACCGCGAAGAAAGGCAGGACGCTGCCCCGACCGAGCTCGATCAGGAAACCGCCGCCGAAGCTTGCGGAAATCGCGCCGACGCGGCTCATGAAGATGCCGAAGCCGATCCCCGCCGAGCGGCAGGATTGGGGATAGCCGGTCGTCATGATGACATACATGGTCGCCATGCCGCCGCTGAAGATCGCACCGGCAAGGCCGATCAGAGCCACGACCTGCCACCGCTCTTCGGGAGTCGGGACGGCGGGCAATGCCTCGACCGCGAAGTACAGGGCAATCATGTTGATCACCAGGGTCGCGCTGATCACCGCCATGACCGGTCTGGTACCGAAATAGCGCGAGAGCATGCCCGCCAGTACCGATCCAATCATTGAGGTGACGCCCGCTATGGCAACGGCGTTGCCGGCCTGCGGCAGCGTGAAGCCATGGGCCGTCAGGAAGGTCGTCGACCAGTTGAGAATGCCGTAGGCGCACAGAGAGCAGGCCGCGAAGGCGACGCCGACGCCGACATTGAAGCGGGTGTTGGTGCGATGGAGCACGCCGACGGCGGTGCCGGCATTGGCTTCGATTTCATGCCTTTCGGGTTCAAGCGTGACCTCTTCGGCCAGGACCAGCTTCGCCGAGCGGGCAGCCTGGTCGCGCCTGCCCTTTGCGAGCAGGAAAGAGGGGCTGTCGCGCAGCGACACCAGGATGATCACGACCAGCAGCAATGTCGCCGCGCCGAACACCACGAAAGCGCCGCGCCAGCCATAGTCCGCCGCGAGCGTCGGCCCAAGCCAGCCCACGACCGTGCCGCCGAGCGGCGTGCCGACCGACAGCGTAGCGATCGTGACCGGGCGAAGCCGCTCCGGCAGCCACTCGCTCGCCATGGCAATGGCGTTGGCATAGGCCGCGCCGAAGCCGAGGCCGCCCACCACGCGCCATAAGGCCATGTCCCAGACACCATTGGCTCTGCTCGCGCCGACCGTGGCGAGCGCGAAGATCAGGGCCGCGAGGGCCAGCCCATAACGGCGGCCCACGCCGTCGCCGAGTCGTCCGCCGCCCCAGGCGCCGAAGCCGAAGCCGACCAGCGCCGCGCTCATGGCGATGCCGAAGGTCCCCTTGGTGACCGCAAAATCCGCGATGACCAGCGGCGCCACGATGCCGAGCAGCTGCATGTCGATGCCGTCGCACACGAGAACGAGCATGCAAACGACGACGATGACCCATTGGAAGGCCCGCATCGGCATGCGCGACATCACCTCACTGAACGTCGTGGCTGTCGTGCTCGCCATGCCTGTCATCCCCAATATTTCCTGGTTGCAATCGCCGCGCCGTCCGCCAGCGCCTTCATCTTGGCCCAGATCACGGCCGGATCGACGCCTGCTGTGCCGACATGGATCGAGAAGCCGCAATCGACGCCGGCCTGCACATTGTCGCGGCCGACGAGATCGGCATAGCGGCCGATGCGCTGGGCGATCAGCTCGGGATGCTCGATGTAGGTGGACTGCGGCTCGATGACGCCGGGGATCAACACCTTGCCCTCGGGCAGGCCGACCTCCCTGAACATGTCGAACTCATGCGCATGACGCGGATTGGCCGCTTCGAACTGGATGGCGTGCGGCCTAGCGCGCCAGACGAGATCGATGATGTCCTTGAACGGCACGTCGCAGTGATGCGGCCCGGGATAATTGCCCCAGCACATGTGCATGCGCAGCTGCTGTTCCGGGATGTTCGCCGTGGCGCGATTGAGCGCCTCGATGTTGAGCATCATGCGGTCGCGAAACTGGCTGAGCGTCAGCTCGCGAAACTGGGTGTGGCGCCCCATGGCGAGGTCCGGGCAATCGATCTGAAGCGTGATGCCCGCGGCGGCGATCGCCTCATATTCGTGGCGCAGCCCCTCGGCGAGCGCGAAGAGATAATCCTCGTCGCTGTCATAATAGTCGTTGCGGAAGAAGAGCGCCGTGACGCCCGGCGAGGCGGCGCTCATGAACGCCTGCCGCCCGGGATGGGCGGCCAGCGCCGTATTGAGGTTCGTCGCGTCGAGATGGACGGCGTCCATGTCCTTGACGCTGATCGGACCGTTGCAGGCCGGCGTCTTGCGATGCTTGCGGCCCTCGTCGCCCATCGTCGCGAGCTTGGAGCCGGGATAGTCCTCCAGGTCCTGGAAGACATAGCTGGTGCCCGTGCCGCCGAAGCCGTTGAGCCGGTCCTTGATGTAGGTGGCATAGCTCGGCTTGGACTGCTCGCCGTCATTGACGATGTCGATGCCGGCCTCGGCCTGCCTGGCGACGACGTCGCGCACGGCCTGTGCGATGCGTGCGGCCAGCGCCGCCTCGTCTACCGCTTCGCCGTCTTCCCGGGCGAACATCGTTGCGACGAGGTCAGGCGCCCGGGGCAAGCTGCCGACATGCGTCGTCAAAAATCGGCCGGCGCTCATCTCATGAAAGCTCGGCGCGAACGATGGCGGCGCCGTCGGCCATGGCCTTCATCTTACCGTAGGCGACGTCGCGCGGCAGATATTTGAGGCCGCAGTCGGGCGCGATGACCAGCTTCTCGGCGGGGACGTAAGGCAGCGCACGGCGGATGCGGGCGGCGACCGTCTCGGGCGTCTCGATATCGTGCGTCGAAAGATCGAGCACGCCGAGGATGATCGTCTTGCCCGGCAGCTTGGCCAGGATCGAGCAGTCAAGGTCGGACTGGGCCGTTTCGATGCTGATGTCGTCGAGCGTGGTGTCGGCCAGTTCGGGCAAGAAATTGTAGCCCTCGGGGCGCTCGTGGATCAGCGCGGCATAGCCGAAGCAGATGTGAAGCGCGGTGCGCCCCTCCACGCCTTCCAGGGCACGCTTGACGGCAGCGAGGCCATATTGGCGGGCCTTCTCCGGGCGCGCCTGCATATAGGGTTCGTCGATCTGGACGATGTCCGCGCCGGCGGCGAACAGGTCCTTGATCTCGGCATTGACGGCAATGGCGTAGTCCATCGCCATCTCCGCCTCGTCCTCGTAGAAATCGTTCTGCGCCTGCTGGCTCATCGTGAACGGGCCGGGCACGGTGATCTTGATCATCTTGTCGGTATTGGCGCGCAGGAACTCGACGTCGCGAGTCTCGACCGCGTGCTTGCGGCGGATCTTGCCCGTCACGCGCGGCACGGGATTGGGCTCGCCGGAGCGATCGAGCGCGACGCCGGGATTGTCGAGATCGACACCTTCCAGCGCGGTGGCAAAACGGTTCGAATAGCTCTCGCGGCGCATCTCGCCGTCCGTGATGATGTCGAGACCGGCGCGCTCCTGGTCGCGGATGGCAAGGACGGTCGCATCGTCGAAGGCCTGCTCGCGCCAGGGCTCATCCACGCGCCAGAGCTCGGTCGCCCGCACGCGCGGCGGAAAGCGGCCGGCCAGCTTCACCTTGTCGATGAGCCAATCGGGCTGGGTGTAGGAACCCACGAGCGTGGTCGGGAGCAGCATGATGTTTCCTCTCCTGGCACCGTTCGCCCTGAGCCTGTCGAAGGGCGTTCTCTTTCTCCTGCAAGAAGAAGGGAACGTGCTTCGACAAGCTCAGCACGAACGGAAGTTTATTGGGCTTATACCCTTGTTTATTCAGGCGTGCGCGTTGGCGTCGGCGCGATAGGGATTGTTGTTGTGCCAGTCTCCGGCAAGCCAGCGCTTGAGCTCGTCATGCGCCGATGCGCGGCGATCGGCATCGACCTTGGGATCGAGCGCCTTTGTATCGTCGCAGGTGAACTCGACGGTCATGCCATTGGGATCGACCACATAGACCGAGCGGCAATAGCCATGCTCGAGCACATAGGTGTCCGGCAGCTGGAGACCGCGCGCGGCAATGCGGCGCTCGATCTCGGCCTGCTGCTCCTTGTTCACTTCGAGAGCGATGTGAACGAAGGGCGTCTGCGGGAAGTCCGGGACGAAGAGCTTCTCGTCCTCTTCCGTGGCGAACTGGAAGAAAGCCAGCGCGCCGCCGTCGCCCATCTCGAAGAAGCAGTGGCAATAGGTGCGCACCTTCCCCCACAGCTCGTCCATCTCGCAATAGGTCGCAGCCAGCGGGAAACCGAGGAAATCCTCGTAAAATTCGCGCGTCGCCTCCAGGTCCTTCGTCACATAGGCCGTGTGGTGCAGGCGGTTCGCCGGATAGGCCTGGTTCGCTACCATTCTTAAACTCCCTCTCGACTCGGCGGGATCGCTGCCCCGTTCCTTGCCATCCTAATCATTCCCCGCGCCACCACGCAACGGCGCGACGATAGCCTCATTGTCGGCACCGAGCACCGGCGGCGCCGAAACCTCGGTCATGCGCTCGCCGTCGAAGCTGACGGGCGAGCGGACGGTGCGCCATGGACCCTTGGGTCCATTGGGATCGGTGAGGATCATGCCGAGCGTCTGGGCCTGCGCGCTTTCCGCGACTTCGGCGGACGTGCGGACCGGCGAATGCGGCACTTCGAGCGCCTGAAGCTCGGCGCACCAGATGTCGCGCGGCTTCTCGGCGAAGATCGGCGCGAGGAAGGCGATGACATGCTCGTAATTCTCGATGCGTGCGTCGCGGGTCGCGAACTGGGGCATGCCGAGCATGTCCGGGCGGCCGACGGCGGTCGCGAGATTTTCCCAGAATTTCGGGGGCGAGGACATATGCAGCGCGAGCCATTTGCCGTCATGACATTCGAACACATAGCTCTGGCTGACATGGGGGCGGCTCGACGGGCCCATGACCAGGCCTTCCGAGAAATAATGCGTGAAATCGTCGAGATTGAAGTGGGCCATGGACTCGAACATCGAGGTCTCGACGAGGCGGCCCTTGCCGGTGCTGGTCCGCTCGTGGAGCGCGGCGAGGATGCCGTAGGCGGCATAGAAGCCGGTCAGCGCGTCGGCGATGGCCGGGCCGACGACGCGGGGATGGGCCGGATTGACCAGCAGGCGCAGGAAACCGCTCGCCGCCTGCGCGACGGTGTCGAAGGCCGGCCGATCGCGGTCTGGACCTTCGGCGCCGAAGCCCGAAATCGACGCATAGACGAGACGCGGATTGATGCCCTGCAGGCGGGCCGCATCGACGCCGAGCCGCGCAGCGACGCCGGGGCGGAAGTTCTGGATGAAGACGTCGGCCCCGGCGACGAGCTTGTCCAGCACCGCGAGATCGTCGGCGTTGCGGGTGTCGAGCTCGATGCTCTGCTTGTTGCGGTTATAGGTCTGGAAGTGCGGCGAATAGAGCTCGCCCTTGAAGCTGCGGAAGGGATCGCCCTGCCCGGTCTGCTCGACCTTGATGACGCGGGCGCCCAGGTCCGCGAGCAGCATGCCGGCCGCCGGTCCCGTGATGAAGGTCCCCATTTCGAGAACGGTCACATCTGCAAGCGGCTTGGCCAAAATTGTCTCTCCTCAAAAGCCCCTCCCCTTCAGGTCGATCAGAGTCACGCACCTCTGATCGAGGGTTGGGGTGGGGCCTTCATGCTGCGCGAGCGATGCTTCGCATCGTCCCCACCCCCTGCCCCTCCCCTGAAGGGGAGGGGTTAAAGGAGGAGACGGCCTTGACTTGATCGCTAGGGCCTTCGATGCACCGGATCAACGGCGAATAGCCCACTTCGTCGCGTTGTGAACCGGGCAGAAGGAAACAGGAGAGCCCGATGCGTATCGGCAAGCAGGACAGCGCCGTCACCTCCATCTGCACCTCGGATGCCAACAGCATCACGGTGCGAGGTCTGGACCTCTGCAGCGAGATCATCGGCAAGCTCGACTTCACCAGCTACTTCTGGCTGCTCGTGACGGGCGAGATGCCCAGCGAGACGCAGCGCTTCCTCGCCAATGCGACGCTTTGCGCCATCGCCGAGCATGGCTTGGTGCCGAGCGTGGTCGCCGGGCGGATGACGCTCGCGGCGGGTCCCGAAGCCTGGCAGGGCGCTGTCGCGGCAGGACTGCTGGGATGCGGCTCCGTGATCCTCGGCAGCGCAGAGACGGCGGGCAAATTCTACGCGCAGCTCGTCGCACAGGCAGCGGAGCAGGGGCTCAGCGATCATGACGCGGCCATGGCTGGCATCAGGGCGCTCCGGGCCGAGAAGAAGGCGGTGCCCGGCTTCGGCCATCCCCAGCATAGCGCGGGCGACCCGCGTGCGCTGCGGCTCATCGAGCTGGCGCAGGAAAAGGGCGTCGCGGGCAAGCATATCGCCATGCTCCACACGATCCGCGACACGCTGCCCGAGGCGATCGGCCGCGCGCTGCCGATCAACGTCAACGGCGCGATTCCCGCCGTGATGCTCGATGCCGGTTTTCCGCTCGCGGCGCTCAAGGGCATCTCGCTGCTCGCCCGGACTGCGAGCCTGATCGGCCACCTTCAGGAAGAGAGCGAGCGGCCGATCGGCTTCATCATGTCCGGCGCGGCGGCCGCACGGATCGAGTTCGAGGCCGAGGCCGAGGCCGACTGATCAGACCCAGAGCGCGAGCCAATCGGCAAGAGCTTGCGGCGTCATGCTGCGCGCGTCGGCCAGCGCGGACAGCTTGTCGCCGTTCAGCAGCTTGTCGGTCTTCGGATCGACGATCATGAGCGCCGGGACGCCCTTCACGCTCTTGACGCCATACATCGCCGGGATCTGCTCGTTCCTGTCGAAATGGCCGACATCGACGGTCACGACGACATAATGGCGCTGGACGAAGGCCCTGACCTCGGGCAGCTCCATGACGCCAGCCAGGATCCGGCAATCCGCGCACCAGTTGCCGCCGAGGTCGATGATCAGCTTTTTGCCCTGCGCCTTGGCGCGGGCCTTGGCGGCGGCGACATCCTTGTTGGCGTCGGCGCGCTCGTCATAGGGCAGCGGAAGCGGCTGGCGCAGGCCGTTGACGCTCGAAACCGAGACGCGCGGTGCGGGTGCGGCCGAGACCAATGCAGCGCCGGACAGCATCGCAAGGACGAGAGACGCTTGAAGGGGAAAGCGCAGCTTCATGAAAATACTCCTGATCGCAATGCGCCGCCTATAGCGATCGGTAGGACGACGCGACATCGAGACATTCTTTACGCCCCGATAGACCGGCCAATAGACCGGCTCAGACGCCGATCAGCGAGCGCTCGCCATCGAGCAGCGCCTGCACCTTGGCGAGCAGCTCAGTTGCCCGGAACGGCTTGACGAGCCGCGGCACGGAGTCGGGCACGTCTCCGGTCAGGCTATCGTGGCCGGTGATCATGAGCACGGGCAGCGCAGGCGCCAGCCGCCTAAGCTCAGCGATGAGCTGGCCGCCATTACGGTCGGGCATGAGATAGTCGGTGACGACGAGATCGATCGGGGCGCCACTTGCGACGAGCGCGAGCGCGGCATCGACGGAACCGGCGTCCACGACCCTGTGCCCGGCATCGCGCAGCATTTCGGAAACGGCGCGGCGAACCAGCACGTCGTCATCGACAAGGAGGATGTGAGCCTTACCCTCTTGCACGTCGCCGGTCGAAGGCGGCGCCACCGGGCTCTGATCGGCGGCGAGCGGCAGGATGATGCTCACCTTCGTGCCGACGCCAAGCGTACTTTCAAGACGCAACGTGCCGCCCGACTGGACCGCAAAACCGTGAACCATCGACAGGCCCAGGCCTGTGCCCTTGTCGGCCGGCTTGGTCGTGAAGAAGGGATCGATGGCATGCCGGATGGTGGCCTCGTCCATGCCGGTCCCGGTATCCGAGACATTGATGGCGACATAGCGTCCGCTCGCGAGGTCGTTGGCCTTCGTCACATCAATGGCCTCGGCGGCAATCGTAACGGTGCCGCCGTCGGCCATGGCATCCCGCGCATTGATCGCGAGGTTGAGGATCGCGAGCTCCAGCTGGCTCGCATCGGCCTGGACCAGCGGCAGGCCATCCGCGATCTCAACGTGAAGCGTGGCCGGGCTGATCGACCGCTCCAGCAGATTCTCGATGTCCACGAGCATATGCCCGACATCGACCGGCGCGCTCGCCAAGGCCTGCTGCCGCGAGAAAGCGAGCAACCGCGCGACAAGTGCGCGGGCCCGCTCGGCGCCCACCATGGCGAGCTCGACATAGCTCTTCGCCTTTTCATCGCCGTGAACACGGCGAGACAGCAGATCGAGCCCGCCGATCACCGGCTGGAGCAGATTGTTGAAGTCATGCGCGACGCCACCCGTCAGCCGGCCCAACGCCTCGAGGCGTTGATGCTGGACGGCTGCGGCCTCGCGGGCGCTGAACAGATGCATCTCATGCGCCAGCAGCCGGACGAGCACCGCAACCAGCGCAAGGCAGAGTATGATCACGATGCCAAGCAGGGTCCAGGCCCCGGTCATTGCGGTGGCATAGGAGGCGACCGGAACGGAGAGATGCGCCGACCAGTTCGTGCCGGCAATCGGCTGCCAGGTCGCGATCGCGGCGGAACCGTCGCTGCGCTTGACATCGTAGAAGCCCGGCTTGCCCGATTTTCGCGCTGCGCGGCCCGCTTCGCTGGCAGCGGTGCCGATGAGCTTGGGATCGGCCACGGTGCTGGCGATCACCCGTCCCGTTCCGTCGATGATCCCGGCGCGCCACCCTGCGGGAAGCGGGCGAAACTGGAGCAGGCGTGCCGCCGCCTGGGCAGGCACGACCGCGGACACAATGTAGCGCACCTGCCCGCCGCGGATCACCGGAGCCCGAACGGCAAAGGCATAATTTCCCAAAGGCCCGCGCATGACATTGCCGATGAGGGGTTTGCGCGTCTCGACGGCCTGCTTGAGGCTCGCCATGTCGATCGCCGGTCCACCCGGCCGACCGCCGATCGGACTGGGAACGTCGAGCAGCCGCTTGCCGCTCGGATCGGCCACCGACAGAACGCGCCAGTTCGACTGCGCGTGCTGCAGCCGCATCGCCAGGGTGCGGAAGCGCTCATCGTCGATCGGTCCATCGAAGGCCGGCGACTGCGCAATCATGTTCACTTCGTGCAGGCCGTCGGTGAGCCTGACGGAGGCGAGCGTCGCAATGGCGCGCGTCGCGGCGTCTGCACCGTTGCGGACGGCCGCGCGTTCCGCGCGCAATGTGATGATACCGAAGGCGCCACTCAGCGCGATGATGGGTAGCAGTCCTGCCGCTGTGACCAGCGCTATCGAGCGGCGCATTGCGGAGAACCCCATCCCATTACCGGATGCATAACCCGGATCGTTGCGTTAAGCGACTGACTATTCGCGCCGACGCGGCCTTGCCAGCCAGGCGCCCACAAGCGCACCCAAAAGCTTCAGCGCCATCGTCGCCAGCACGGCAGGCTGCAGCATCGCCGCGGTCGCCGACGGCCCCTGAGGATTCGCCTTGGCGGCCATGGCGCCGACGCCCCAATCGATCAGAAAATAGAAGCCGAAGACGGCGAACGCGAAGCCGAAGACGCTGCGGTCGGGCCGTTTGCGCTGGAAGATCCAGACGAGCAGCGCGAACAGCAACGGTCCGCAGACGCGGGTGCTGAGGCTCGAAACCTCGATGACTTTCGGATCGGCAGGCGTGAGCCCCTGCGCGCCCGTCAGCATGGCCCAGATCGAGACCGTGCAGAACGCGCAGACAAGGTCCAGCGCCATGACGAGGATTGCGACGCCGAGCGCCTTTACAAAATCGGCCGGTTTCATCGAGGCCCCCCTTCCTATTGCTCCAACGAATAGCCCGCGTCTCGCCAGGCGCTCATACCGCCATCCAGCGCCACGGCACGGGTGAAGCCGAGTTCGCGCAGCGAAGCCGCCGCCAGGGTCGAGATCTTGCCGAACTCGCAACAGGCCAGGATTCGCACCGTGGGATCGGGGAACATGCCGTTCACCCGGAGCTCGAGCTGGCCGCGCGGCAGGTGGACCGCGCCCGGCACATGACCGCTGTCGAACGCGTCCTTCTCGCGCACGTCGATGACGATGAGGTCGCGGCTGTTGCCGCCGATTCGGTCGTTGAGCTCGGCCAGCGCCATGAACGGCACTTTCGCCGCCGCCTCGGAGAGCAATTGGGACACCGTCTTGCCGCCGGTCATGTTGGTGCGCAGGGCTTCGGTCAGGTGCGTCGGCGCGGCGAGATCGAGGCCCTGCATCATCTCGACGAACGCTGCGCGCTCGCGCTTCTGCAGGCGCGGATTGTCGGCGATCTCGGCGCCGATGGTGGAATGCGAGCGGCCCTTATAGTCGTGCGCGGGATAGACCAATGTCTCGGGCGGCAGCTTCAGCAGCTTCTCGAACAGGCTCTCGTGGAGCTCGTGCGGATCGCCGGTCGGCAGGTCGGTGCGGCCCGTTCCGCCGATCAGCAGCGTGTCGCCGGTGAACACCCGGTCCTCGACATGAAGGCACATGGAATCGCGCGTATGCCCCGGGGTATGCAGCGCCCGGATGCGCAGATTGCCGACGATCAGCATGTCGCCGTCGTCGAGGCGCATATCGGCATGCGGCGCCGGACTGAAGCGGTTCATGACGATGGGGACGCCGAGGTCCCTGGCCATGATCCGGCTCGCCGAGAAATGATCGGCATGGGTGTGCGTGTCGACGATATAGCGAATGTGCACGCCGTGCTGGCCGGCGAGGCCGACATAGCGGTCGACCTGGCTCAGCTCGGGATCGATCACGACGGCGGCGCGCGTCGCCTCGCAACCAACGAGATAGGACTGGCAACCGCCGGTCGCGACCTGTTCGAAGACCATTCGCCCCTCCCACGCTGCGCCACGCAGACTGCGCGGGTTCCCGGGGCTTGGCAAGACGGTTCGTCGGCGCTCAGCGCGCGGCGAGGACGGTGGTCGAGCCGTTGGGGAAGTTGTCGAACAGAGCGGCCGCCAGTCGCGTCGCGATGGCCTGTTCCGACCAGCGGGAATCGCCGTCGCGAGTATAGACGGTCGCGTGGCCTTCCCAGAGAGTGGCGCCGGTCACACGATCCTTGATCTGCGCGTCGAGGCGGGTCGAGAGCAGCGCCTTTTTCGGCTTGGTCATGTCGAC
The DNA here is from genome assembly GCA_017745115.1 of Sphingobium sp. The sequence goes on from JAGIAA010000002.1 coordinate 27,129, forward strand.
CGCAATGGCCATGCCATAAGCGGTGCCGCGGTTGGAGATGCCGATGCTGGCCTCGCCGCTGACCGGCTTGCGCTTGGCCTCCTCGGGCACCACCGTGTCGCGGAGGAATTTGAGTTCGACCAGCTGCCCGCCGGCCGGATCGGGCTTGACGGTGTCGTAGCCGGCCTTGACGAGCTGATCGATGATCGCGGCCTCATAGGCCGATCCGTCGCCGACCGTCAGGGCGTCGCCCGGCGCCGAGGTGACCGAGACAGTGCCGTGGCCGAGTTGTGCCCGGCCGTCCTGCGCCACGAAACTCTCGGCATCCACCTTGCCCTCGCGGCTGTCTGGGCCCGAATTGGCGCGCGGCGCGTCCCAGCGATTGCCGAAGCGGTCGCCGCCGAAGCCGTCATAGCCAAAGCCCGGGCCCCACATGCCGCCGGGACGGGCAAGCGCGGGGGCGGCCGTCAGGGCGGCGAGGAGGACGAGCGAACTGAGGGGACGGCGCATGACCATGTAGGACTCCGGCAACGTTCGGCGGCACCCCTGCCTTTCACCCTGTTAGGCCCGCGCCGCTTGACGGCACATGAACCGCCCGGCAGGCTCGCTTCGAAAGCCGGCCCAGCGAGACGGTTGGGGCCGGCGAAGGAAAGCGATGCTGGACGTGCTGGTGGTTGGCGGTGGGCCGACCGGATTCCTGACGGCGCTGGGCCTCGCGCGGGCGGGCCTCAAGGTACGGCTGGTCGAGGCCGAGGCCGGCATCAACGATTCGCCTCGCGCCTGCGTCTATCACTGGTCGGTGCTCGACGGGCTGGAAGGCCTGGGCGTGCGCACCGAGGCCGAGCAGATCGGCTTCACCAAGCAGGATTATTGCTGGCTGGTTCGCGAGACGGGCGAGCAGATCGCCTATGACCTCTCGGTACTCGCGGCGCACACCGCCTTCCCGCACAATATCCATCTGGGGCAGGATCGCCTCGCCGACATCGCGCGGCGGCGGCTGGCGGCAATGGGCAATGCGACGGTGAGCTTCGGCACGAGGCTGGCAGGTCTGTCGCAGGACGGCGATGGCGTCACCGCGCAGCTCGACGGCCCCGATGGCCGCGAGGAGGTCCGTGCACGCTGGCTGGTCGGGGCGGATGGCGCGTCGAGCAGCGTGCGCAAGACGCTGGGGCTCGACTTTCCCGGCATGACCTGGGGCGAGCGCTTCGTCGCGACCAATGTCTGGCACGATTTCGAGGCGGCAGGCTACGCGCTCTCGACCATGGTGATCGACGCGCGGCACGGCGCCGTGATTGTCAAGATCGACACCGGGGGCCTGTGGCGCTGCACCTATATGGAGGATGGCGCGCTGCCCGAAGCCGGCATGATGGACCGGCTGCCAGCCGCCTATGAAGCGCTGCTGACCGGCGACAAGACATACCGGCTGGAGCGCGCCGCACCCTACAAGATGCACCAGCGCTGCGCCGAACGCCTGCGGGTTGGGCGCGTGCTGCTCGCGGGCGATGCGGCGCATGTCACCAATCCGACCGGTGGCTATGGACTGACGACCGGGCTGTTCGATTGTTTCGCGCTGTATCCCGCCCTCGCCGCGGTCATGCTCGACGGGGCGGACGAGGGGTTGCTCGACCGCTATGCCAGCGAGCGCAAGCGCATCTTCCTCGAGCGCACCTCTCCGCAGGCGAGCGCGAACAAGCGGCTCGTCTTCCACGCCAATGGCGGCGGCGCGGAGCTGGAAGCGGGGCTGGAGGGATTGCGGCGCATGGTGCGCGATCCGGATTACCGGCTGCAGCGGCTGATGTTCGTGAAGTCGCTGGAGACGCCGATCGTGCCCGAGGCCGTCACACCATCGAAAGCTGGCATCTCTATCGCATGAGACCCCAGCTTTCGCTGGGGTGACGGATCGGGATCAAGAGCGCAGGAAGTCCAGCGCCGCCTGGCGCGCGGCCGGGAATTCATCGAGCAACAAATGGCTGCCACCGGGGATGACGACGCTCCGCGCGTGCGGGATGCGGGCGAGCCATTCGCCGAGCAGCGGCAGCGGCAGCATCCGGTCCGCTTCGCCCCAGACGAGCAGCGTCGGCACCGTGAGCGCCGCGAGATCGGCGAGCAACGTCGCATAGGTGGCCTCCGGATCCGCGCGCACACGGGATGACGCCGTCGCCTCGCGCATGCGCAGGGCCATCCACTCAGGGCCGGGATGCGCGGGCCAGAAGGGCTCGATCCAGTCCGCATCCGCCGCGAAGATCAGGCGATGCTCTTCCGGCGGGATCGATGCGAAATCGGGCATTGGGGCATCTGGATGGCGCAGGCCGCCGGGCGAGACGAGCACCAGCTTCACGATCTGCGAGGGGTTGCGCGCGGCATAAGTGGACGCGAAATGGCCGCCCATCGACGCGCCGACCAGCCGGAATCGATCCAGGCCGATGGCCGCGAAAAAGCTGCGATAATGGGCCATGTAATCGTCGACCGACCCGAAATCCGCGTCGTCGCTTTCGCCGAAATTGGGATGATGCGGCAGGATCATGCGAAAGTCCGCCGCCCAGTCGCGCGCCCACTCGAAGCCGTGAAACGTGCCGCCGCCGTGGAAATAGACGCAAGGATCGGCCCCAGGATTTTCGGCACCGATCTCCCACCAGACATGGCGGATGCCGTTCACCTGCGTCTCGTGGCGCGTGAAGCCCTCGGTGCTGTAAGGCAGTTCGGACACTCGGATCTCCTTCAGACCGGCATGGGGGCGCCGAGGATCATGGCGCTGAGCGTGGTCGCCGCGCCGGCATCGTGCTCGCGTTCGGCGTTGGCCATGGCTTGCGCCTTGTCGGCGGCCTGCCGCGCGGGATCCGTCTCGGACAGCATACGCTTGAAGTTGCTGGCGAGCGGCGAGGTCACTTCGAGGAAGACGCGGCGGCGCTCCTGGGCGTAGAAATCGAGCACGCTCTCGTCGGCTTCTCCCAGCATCACCGCGCCCAGCGCCGTAATCAGCGCGTCGGCATCGATGACGCCGGTGGTGAGTCCCAGACCGCCGCAGGGATTGCAGGCATGGGCGGCATCGCCCGCAAGCAGTACGCGCCCGGCGCGGAAGCTCGCCGCGCAGCGCTCATGCACGCTGTAGGGCGAGAAATTGTCGATGCGGTAGGATGCCCCCGGCGGCAGGATGCGGGCGAAGCGCTCCGGCAGGCGCTCCAGGATCGCGGCTTCGTCGAGGCTGGCGTCTTCGCCATAAGTGACGCGCCAGAGATTATCGCGGCTGAGCTTGGCGATCACCGCCCAGTCGACCGGATCGACGATCATGTTCGCGTCCGCATAGCCGTGAGGCGCGAAATCATATTCAATGTTGGTCGCGACGAAGCGGTCCGGCCAGGTGTGGCCTTCGAACTCAAGACCGAGCAAACGCCGTACCGTACTGCGCGCGCCGTCCGATCCGATGACCCAGTCGGCGCGGAACTCGGTCGGGCCTGCCGCCGTGTCGACGCTGAGCCGCACGCCGTCGTCGCTTTGCTCCAGGCCGGTCAGGCGATGATTGAAGCGCACCCGCGCATTGGGCAGGCGCAGCAGGTGCGCCATGACCAGCTCGGCGAGCAGATGCTGCCCGAAATGGAGATTGTGCGTGATCCGCTGGCCGGGCTCGGGATTGTCGCGCATGTCGGTGCGGATGACTTCGCCGGTCGCGGGCCAGTGCATCGCGAAACCGGAGTTGCGGTAGCCGATGGCGTCGGCTTCCTCGAGCAGGCCGAGCTTGTCGAGGATCGCCAGCGTCGTGTGGAAATAGACGGCTGCGCGCGGCGACCGCACGATCGCCGGCTCGCTGTCGATGACGGTGACGTCGAGGCCCTTCTGCGCCAAACCCAGTGCCGCCAGGAAACCGACCGGCCCGGCACCCACGACCACCACGCTCTGCTGCGCGCCCAATCACCCTCTCCCGCCGGTGCATCCGGCTCTTGCCTTCGGGATAGTTAGGACTGCTGCGAAAGGGAAGACGGTCGTGCAGATTGACGCTTCCCAAGGCTTGTGAGAGTTTACGCCATCGTTCACCGCGCCTCGTGGTGAGCCGCTGGGTACCGCCCTGCGGTCGATGAACCCTCCCGGTCCTGTGCCCGGAGGGATCATTGTCCGTGGGGCGCTTTCATATTGGAGGCAACCCGTGGCCGAAATCTTCGAACATCATGGCGAGCTGAGCCTCGCGCATTTCCGCGAGCATGGCTGGATGCGTGTGCCGCAAGCCTTTGGCGCCGAGGCAGCGGCGGCGATGCGCGATGCGGTCTGGGCCGTGCTGGCCGAAACCGGCATCGAGCGCGACCGGCCCGAGACCTGGACCGTCGAGCGGCCCGCCCATTTGCAGCGGCTGAAGGCCGACCCCGTCTTCCAGGCTGTCGGCAGCCGGACGTTGCTGGCTGCCATCGACGCCGTGCTCGAGGGCCGCGCCTACGATGTACCCAAGAACTGGGGCGGCTTTTTCATCGCGTTCCCGACCGAGACGCGGTGGGCGATCCCGGCCAGCGGCTGGCATATCGATGCCAATTATGTGAGCCCGCTCTGGCCGGCGGGCGGCGTCAAGACGTTCGCGCTGCTCGACGACGTGGCGCTAAGGGGCGGCGGCACGCTCATGGTCAGCGGCTCACACCGCCTGGTTCACCGCTGGTTCGCCAAAAACCCGCCATTGCCCGGCGTCCGCAGCGTCGACATGCGCAAGCGCCTCCTGTCCCATCCCTATATTGGCGCCCTGCATGAAGCAGGCGATCGGGACGCGCGCATCGCGCGCTTCATGGATCGTGAGGAGGAGCACGATGGTGTTGCGCTGCGGGTCGTCGAAACGACGGGCGCGGCAGGCGACGTGATCCTCGCCCATCCGCTGCTCATGCATGTCGCAGCGCCGAATAATACCGCCAGGCCGCGCTTCCTGCTGAGCGGCGGCGTTACGCTCGACGACTGGGGATGGGGGGCGCTGTAGCGGCGCGCCTCAGAACGGGATGATGCGGCGCTTCTCGCTGAACTTCATGTAGCCGATATTGGCGCCGAGCCGAACGCCCACGCCGACGCGGATCGGGATCAGCACGACCTTGCCCCAGCGCAGATAGCTCGCATTGAAGCCGCCGACGAAATAGGCCGCGCCCTCGCCCGCCGGATAGCGGTGGTAGAGATCCTGGCTGTCGTAGAGATTGTAGACGAGCACGAAGGTCTTGCCGGCATTGCCGCCGAGATCGAAACCGAGCGACGGGCCCGTCCAGTAGACGTCACGCTGGCCTTCGACCTTGTGACACATGGTGCCGGAGCCGTAGCGCAGGCCAACCCCGATCGCGGCCGAGGCTTCCCGTCCGGAGATGTAGGCGACGGGCTCGCCCTGCTCCTTGAGCGTCTTCTCGATGATGTCGGCGAGGCCCTTGGCGCCCTTGCCGAACACGCCCTCGGCGGCGCCGATGAGATCGTCCTGCTTGTAGGTCGCGCCATTGGGCTGCGGGGTCCCTGTACCCGTGCAGAGCGCGGTCGTACTCGTCGTCACCGGCGCGGCCGGTGCAGGCGCTGTGGCCGGGGCGGCGGGCGGCGGAGGCGGCGCGACGTCAGTCGGTGCAGCGGGTGGCGTGCCGGGCGTGGCGTTGGTGCTGGCCGGAGCGCCAGGCACCAGATCGGCATCGATTGCCGTGTTGGGATCGACCGTCCGCACCTGCGCGCTCGCGGGCGCGAGCATGAGCCCTGCCGCAGCCGCCGCGAGTGCGACGTGCCTCAATATCCCCTGATGCGGCCCTGGACCCTTCAGCATCGTCCCGTCTCCGATAGCGCAATTTGCCCGCAAACCCGTCGCGCACGGCGTCGGTCTATTGGGCGGCGACGATGCGGGTTCCAAGCTGAAACGACAATGAACGAACGGCGAACCGAATCGAATATGCGTCGGGACGAGTCCGCCCGACTCACTTTGCCGGTGGGGACAGATCGTTGAGCGCGTTGATCGCGGCATGAACGCGCGCCTCTGCCTCGGCGCGCGGCAAACCCGGCGGGACCGGTTCGCCGACCCGGTAGGTGATGGTGCCCGCACGCTTGATGAAACTATTGCGCGGCGAGACCTTTCCGCTGTTCACGGCAATGGGGACGACAGGCACACCGAGCACCATGTACAAGCCCGCAAAGCCCGCCTTGAGCGCCGGCGCCTGGCCGTGCGGCACGCGCGTCCCTTCCGGGAAGAATATGACGGCCCGGCCTTTCGCCATCGCCTCGAGCGCCTGGGCTCGGATGGCCCGCAACGCGCTGGCGCCGGCCTTGCGATCGACGGCGATCAGCCCGTAGCGCGCGGCTACCCAGCCCCAGATCGGGATCTGGATCAGCTCGCGCTTGGCCGCGACGATGGGCCGATTAAATAGGCAGATCGTGTCCAGAGTCTCGAACATGGATTCATGCTTGATGACGATAAATTGCGCGTTCTGGGGCAGTTCGCCTTCCACCACCACCCGCTGGCCCAGCACCACATGGGCGAGCAGCCGATGCAGTCTCGCCCAAAGCTCGCCTACCGCCCCGATGGCGCGCGAACCGAACAGGCAGGCAATCACCGCCGCGGCCAGCAGCGGGATCGTCAGTCCATAAAAGAGCAGCATGAACAGCAGCGAACGGACAACCGTCACGGCCCGCGAAAACGGCGCTTCCTTGTCCATGGCACTATATTCCGAACAGCCGCGCCGCACGCCGCAGGAGATATTTGTTATATTCCCGAAGCAGAACGAGGAGCGACGGCTGGCTCACGACCGCGTCCGTCACGATCGAGACGGGTTCGCGCAGCTGCTGAGCCAGTTCGTAGCGGGCACGGCGCATATGCCAATCGGCCGTGATTAGCCGCAACGAGGCATAATGGCGCCGCTCGAGCCAGTCATTGGTCTCGACCGCGTTGGAGCGCGTGTCGACCGCCTCACGGCCCAGCGTCACGCGCTTCATGACGTCCTTGGGCACCTTGTAGGCGTGAGCGAACTCGGCCGGCTTGACGTCCCGGTCGACACCCGAGACGAGCAGTTCCTCGCCCATGTGGTTCCGCAGCAAGGCCAGGCCGCGCTCGATGCGACCCTTCGATCCGGTCAGCACGACGATGCCGTCCGTAGCGATCTTCTCCGAAGCGGGCTGCGGCAGGAACAGCGCGAACCAGAGGAAGCCGAACAGCCAGGCCAGCAGGATGACGCCGAAGAAGCGCGAGATCATAGCGAGCGCTCCAGCGCGCGGTGGAGCGTCACCCGGGCGGCGAGCCAGGCCATGGCGACGCCGATCACGGGCAGTACGATCAGCAGCATCCAGGCGCTGCCGGGCAATATTGCGCTCCGCACCAGATCGGACGTCACGGCATGCAGCGCCTGGCCGAGCAGTGCGGTGACGACGAGCGCAATGCCCGCCCCGATCGCCGTGCCGAACGCGGCATCCAGCACCATGCGCCGCTGGAAGAGGCTCACCACCTGCGTGTCCGTGGCGCCGAGCAAATGCATGATGTCGATCGTCGCGCGATGCGTGGCATGGGCGCCGCGCGCCGCGAGCACGACGACCGCGCCGGTCGCCGCAGCCATGAGAGCGACAAGGCCAAAGGCGAGATAGCCGATCGCACCGACCAGCCGGGCGAGCGGAGCCAGATAGTAAGCATGCGGCTCGACGCGGGCCGACTTGCTTACGGCCTTCACCGCCCGGCCGAGCGCGGCGACGCGGGCCTCCCGCTCGCCGCGCGGCGCGTCGAGATCGGCGTCGATCAGCGCAGGAATGGGAATGTCGCTGATCTTGAGGTCGGCACCGAGCCATGGCTCGAGCTGCGCGGCAAGATCGTCCGGCGGCACGATGGAGACCTTGGCGACACCCTCGGTCGCGCCGAGCAGCGTCACGATCCGCCGCACGGCGCGATCGCGGATTTCGGCATCGGCTTCGGCGACCTGTACCGTGATCCGGTCCGAGACCTGGGCGCTCAGCGACCGGGCGGCAGCATCGAGTGACAGGCCTGTCGCGCTCGCGAGCACCGTGAGGAACATCATGATGGCGATGACCCAGGGCATGGGCCCGGTCAGCCGCCCTTTGGGCAGGAGCGGACCGGGCGGCGCCAGCCGGTTGTCGGCGGTCCTGCTCATGCGCGCGCGCTCATGCCTGGCGCGCGCGGCGTACCACGCGCGGGGCTGTTGGGATCGGCCAGCCGGCCGCGCTCGAGACGCATCATCTGCGCATTGCCGACCTTGAAGATCAGTTCATAGTCATGGGTAGCGACGACGATGGTGGTGCCGAGCTTGTTCAGGGCCTCGAACAGGGTGATGAGGCGGCTTGCCATTTCAGTGTCGACATTGCCCGTGGGCTCATCCGCAACCAGCAACTCCGGCCGGCCGATGACGGCGCGGGCGATGGCGACGCGCTGCTGCTCGCCGCCGGAAAGGGTCGCGGGCAAGGCATGGGCGCGGTGCGTGAGGCTCACCCAGTGCAGCATCTCCTCGACCGGGATGCGCAACTGCTCCTCAGGCACACCGGCAAGCCGCAGCGGCAGCGCGATGTTGTCGAAGGCAGACAGGTGCGGAAGCAGCCGGAAATCCTGAAACACGACGCCGATGCGGCGGCGGAAATCGGGAAGGCGCGTGCGCGGCAGAGTCACCACGTCGGTGTCGAACAGGCGAATCGCGCCGCGGCTTGGGCGCTGGGCCAGATAAAGCAGCTTCAGAAGCGAGGTCTTGCCCGCACCGGAGGGGCCGGTGAGGAAATAGAAGGAGCCTTCCGACAGGCTGAAGCTCAGGTCGGACAGCGTCTCCGGCCCAGGTCCATAGCGCAGGCCGACATTCTCAAACTGGACGATTGTCGTCATTGCCTGCTGATCGGCCCTTGCTTACCCCGCGGCGCGGCACTTCCGGCGCGCCTGCCCCTTATCGCAAGTCTTGCATGGCACAGCCTCCAAATGTGGGCAAGGCAAGGCTCCTCCAGCAAGCCCGCATCCTTTCCCCAATGGTCAATCGCTGGCTTGCTCTCGGCGGGAAAGCGGTGTTTATGAAGAGGAATGATCCTGATCTGCCCTCAATGCGCCACACGTTACCTGGTGCCCGACACTGCGGTCGGACCGGCGGGGCGGCAGGTGCGTTGCGCATCGTGCAAGCACAGCTGGTTCCAGGAAGGCGTCGTCGTTGAACGGCCCGAGCCGCAACTTGCGGCAGCCATGGCGTCGTCGGTGGAAGAGCGGGTCGCGCAAAATCCATTGCCACCGCCACCGCCCGAGCTGCATAGCCCGCTCCGCGAATCCGCTGGGGAAACGCCGGCTGCGCCTGAGCCTGTTGTGGAGCGGGGCGCAGTTGCCGCCGAGGCGGCCATCCAGCCGCCGGCAGAGGAAGCGGACGATGAAGGCAGCGGCGCGATGGCGGCGCCTGCCGTCGCCGCGGCCGTCGAGGAGCCCATTGCTGACGAAGCCGGAGAGGTCTCCGAGCAGGACGCCGACGCGGCCGACTGGATGAATCAGCGGCCGCGCCGCAACAAGGCCAAGACATGGACGCTGATGGCGTTCCTCTACCTCCTGCTGGTCAGCGCGGCAGGCGGCGCGCTCTGGTATTTCGGCCCGCCGGGCTGGCTGATCAATCTCGGCCTGGCGCCGGTGCGCGGCGACATCGGGCTGCAGATCACCGAGATCAACCACAGCCACCGCAGGGTGCCCGGAGGCCAGCTGATCTTCACCTACACCGCCGTCATCGTGAACAAGAGCAGCGAGACCCTCGCCGTGCCGCCCGTCTTCGCGGAAGTGCGGGACGAGCGCCGCAAGCTCATCCGGTCCTGGAAGACCAGGGCCGACAAGGCGGAACTCGCCCCGGGCGAGACGGCGCGCATCTCCGAAACCCGCTTCGACATTCCCGCCGGCGGCGAAGGTTTCGATCTCCGTTTCGCGCCCTGAAAGGCTGTCGACACCCAATTAAAAAAGGCGCCGCAAGGGTGGTTGCACCCTGCCAAGCCTTTTGCTAGAGGCCGCCGCCTACCTGAGGGTCCGGCACGGTCCTTCACCCCTGATGTGCGGTCGTGGCGGAACTGGTAGACGCGCAACGTTGAGGTCGTTGTGGGCGAAAGCCCGTGGAAGTTCGAGTCTTCTCGACCGCACCAATCAGTCTTCATGAAAACATGATTTTCGCCTTCGGGCGCACGGCTCCGTCGGAATGGCGTAGTCCTGCGGCGTTTGGCGGACATGGCGCGGAAGGCGTAAACGGAAGACCGCAAGGCAGATTTCGCCAGCGCGCCAACTACCTAGAGAAAGCCCAGATTCTGGAGCGGGAAATTGCCGATATTCGGCAGCACTGTGGTCATGTCGGCCGGCGCCACGCCAAACCAGTTCGCGAGCGTGGCCGCATATTGATCGACGCTGGTTGTCGGAAGCAACCGTCCCTGGCCGACATCGTCCGCCGTGTTGTTGCCCACCGCCGGCGCGGTGCCATAAAAGTTTGCGCCCTTCACGGCACCGCCCAACACGAAATGCATGCTTCCCCAGCCATGATCCGACCCATCGGAGTTCGGCGTCAGCGTCCGGCCAAAGTCCGAAGCCGTAAAGGTCGTCACGCGGTCAGCGACGCCCATCGTCACGGTGGCATCGTAAAAGGCTCGCATCGCGTTTGCGACGAGGCCAATCTGAGTGGGATGGGCTGCAGCAAGCCCGTCGTGCATGTCAAAGCCGCCCAGTGACACGAAGAAAATCTGCCGCCTCGCGCCGAGCTCGGAGGAGACTGAGATCATGCGGGCAACGATCTTCAACTGGTCTGCAAGGCTGTTGCCGGTCGGGAATCCTGAGAAGTTTGCCGCGGGCGCTGCAGCCAACGCCCCGTTGACCTGGGCGTAGAGATCGAGCGCACGTTTGCTCACCGTCGCATGCTCATTTTCGAGAAGGTGCGCATGCGGCGCGCTCATGATGGACTGGAGCGCGGCACTCGCTGTCGTGGAGCCGAACAATGAACTTCTGCCGCTCAACGCGATCGGTCCGTTTGTGCTCACCGCATATTGGATGGCCGTGCGGCCGGTCAGGAAAACCGCGTTTCCGGACGCGTTGATGCAGGTAAGCGAAGAGGTGCCGTTGCCGCTCTGAAAGAGATCGCCCAGCCGGCCGCCCCATCCCGACGTGGCGCCTTCGGGGCTTGAAGATTGCCAATAGCTCTGCTGATCATTGTGGCTGAACAGCTTTGGCGGAAGTGCCACCGACTTGTTCGAATATTGGAGCTTTGTCGTGGGACGAACCAGCGTCCCGACATTGAGCAGGATGGCCATCCGCCCCGCGTCAAAGAGTGGAAGCAGCGGCGACATCGTCGGTGCGAGGGCATACTGGCGCCCACCCGGCAGCGGAACGCCGGGCTTGAGCTCAGTTGCGGCCAACGCTGCGCGGGCATGAGCCAGGGTTGGCCGCGCTGCATTATACAGATCGTAGCTCGCCTGATCGAAGGGCGGCAGCGTGTTGGCGTAATCGTTCCCGCCATAAAGAAACACACAGACAAGCGCCTTGTAGTCTGGTGCCGTGGCCGCCGCCGCCTCGCCGATTCCCAGAAGCTGGGTAACAAAGGAAGAGGCAGATCCTGCAATTCCAAGCGCGGCGGCTCGCTTCATGAACGCGCGCCGGGATTGATCTGCGATCATGTCCTGCTCCTCATTTGAGCGCCAGATATTCGGGCGATGCCATCACGAGCAGGACCGCGATGTTGATCTTGTTGGCAGCCGTGCTCGCTCCCTCCACTGCCGTCTTTATTGTGGCAATCGTTGCCGCACTCACCTGGCCTGCCGCCAAGACGAGATTGACGGCATCGACCAAGGCCTGGGCATCATTCGTGGACCCTTGAAGGTCGTCATAGGCGGCCCGCACATCGCCAATGCCGCTACCGATCAGGGTCTGCATGAAGTTGATGTAGCCGATCGTACTCAATTCATTGGTGATCTGAAATTCTGGCGCCACCATTCCGTTGTTTGAAATGGCGGTATTGGGGGGCGCGTAGCCGGGCCGGAAGAAGTTGAACACGGAGCCGCTGCGGCCCATCGATTGGGCCAAACGGGTACTCGAGCTGCTCGTATCGCCGATCGCCCAGAGATCCGATGGTGACGATGCGCCAAATGCGCGGGCCCAACCGGTCAACCGCATGACGGGCTCGCGAAGCTTGCCCGCAGTCGTGCCGGATGGATCAGCTCTTGCCTCGCTATCCAGCAAGATTGCGCGGATGACCGCCTTCATGTCACCTCGCACGCCTGAACCATTGTTCGAAAAGGCGGCGGCCACCCGGCTTACATAGCCAGGCGATGGATTGCTCGTGACCAACCGCATGATGAGCTGCTTGGAGACGAACGGCGCAACGTTTTGGTGGGCGAAGATCGTATCGAGCGCCATTTGAACGGCTGCCATGCCTTCGGTTCCAGCGGGAACGGTCGTGCCGAGAAAAGATGAGATGCCAGTCTCGTGAATGGAGGCGTTGATGACCAGCGGCCGTCGATAGCGATCGGGCGTTGTGGAATCCGAGGAGTCGAGCGAGAGGCCAGTGAAGACTCGCGCGAGGCCGGCGACGTCGGATTGCGTATAGGTTTCGGTGGGAGAACCGTTCGTCATTTGTTGCGAACCGTCCATGTTCAAGCGGTAGAGGCCGAGCGTGAACAGCTGCATGAGTTCGCGCGCGTAATTCTCATCAGGCACCGAGCCGGTCGCGCTATTGGCCTTGCGATTGTTCAGAAAAGTAAGGAACGAACCCATCGCGGCATTGGTCGTGACCTTTTCAAGGAGTGTCCGAAAATTGCCAAACGCATTGTCCAACAACACGTCGACATAGGCCGCCATGGCGAACTGCTTCCAGTTCAGCTGAATGCCGTCGATGCCCACCACCATGATTTCGAGCAAGGCCATGCCCACGCGCTGCCGAAGCTGATCAGGTGACACAATGAGTTGGCGCCACATCGTATTGTCGAAGCCGGCCGTGCCATTGATGTTCGTAGAGGCGTTGTAGCCTTTGGCGACCAGCCAATCCCAATGCGACGTTGTCCGCGGGGTGACCATTTGGTCAGATATCCAAGCGTCATAACCGCTCTGTTGAACGGCGGAAATGCTGGAGCTTGTCGGCCCCATCGTCGCTTGACTGAGAAAGCGGCTGGCTTGCGCTTGAGAAATGCTTGAAGGCGTCGGGGTCGGTGTGCCGGTGGAACCTCCACCGATCGTGACCGCTCCCCCGCCAATCCCGTCAGTGCCGCAGGCTGACAATGCCAAAAGCGACACGCTTGCAGCCGCTCCCGAGATGGATCCGGGTTGTCCCGCCTCAACGGCTTCATCGGAAATGGGATTACCGGCGCCGGCCTTCGGCGGCTCTTCCATCTCAATCTGCCCAGGTACCAAGATTGGAATTCTCCAAGCTCAAGAATGGCGATCAGGGTAGAGACTGTGGTCCAGTTCCTTTCTAACTGGTAAATTTGCCCAGGCAACGTCGATGGGTTTGCGTTGCGTGGGCAACCAGCGCGTCTCTCGGAAGTCCTCTCCGGACACCCAGTCGCTCCCAGCGGCTACGGCATGCGAATGGATGTTCGGATGTCCGATATGAGAGCGAGACCGGAAGCTGGTGCGGTCATATTTCAGACAATCATCCCTCCTCCAACGGCCAAATCTCAACAACGCCATGAGCGACTGCGCATGGGGTTCGCGAAACCATCTCAATTGCTTCGGTCAGGTTCGCCGCTTCGATCAAGGCGAAGCCGGCGACGGGGAGGTCCGCCGACATGAACGCCGAATTTTTCGTCTGAACCCCCGCGGCGTCGGGATTACGAACCTGGACCGGCGCACCGGCCATGCCCATCAGCACGCCCTGTAATCTGAGACGGGCATCGTGATCATGAGCTGCGTCGCGGACCGCGGGGGCGGTGCGCTCATAGCCTGCTTCGTCGCCATATCCGATGGTTATGTATTTTGGCATATCACTCTCCAATCGAACCGACGAACCGATGGCCGCTTTTGGACGTTCCGAGAGCCAACGCCATCGTTGGGACGGCCATGCCTTGCAGCAGCTGGCGCCTGCTCATTCGTCGGCCGGCTAGAGACAGGCTGACCCGCCGGCAAAACGCGGCTATCGTGGCTCACGATTGCCCCGGGGGTGACCTGAAGATGATCGACTTTTCGCACGTCACGAAAGCTTATGGCGGGCGGCCGATCATCGCAGACTTGTCGCTCTCGATCGATCGCGGCGCGTTCGTGGCCCTGGTCGGCCAATCGGGCGCGGGGAAAACCACGCTCCTCAAGTCGATCAACCGCCTCGTCGACATCGACGAGGGCACGATCACCATCGACGGTCAGGATATCGCTTCCCTGCCCTTGCCCATGTTACGGCGCCGGATCGGCTATGCCTTCCAGGGCGTGGGCCTGTTTCCGCATATGACGGTCGCTGCGAACATCGCGCTCATACCGCGCCTCCAGCGCACTGCACCTGAGGAACGCGCCCAGCGGGTCGCCGAACTGCTGGCATTGGTCGCGCTTCCCGGTGCGCTGGCCGACCGATATCCCGCGCAATTGTCGGGAGGCCAAGCACAGCGGGTCGGGTTCGCCCGTGCGCTGGCGGCCGCCCCCTCGATCATGTTGCTGGACGAGCCGTTCGGAGCGCTCGACCCGGTGACGCGCATCGATCTCGGCAAGGCCTATCGCGCACTGCACGACAAGATGGGCCTCACGAGCGTTCTGGTGACGCACGACCTGGCCGAGGCCCTGCTGATGGCCGATCGGGTCATCGTCCTGGGCGACGGCCGCATTCTCGCCGATCAGCCGCCGGCCGGTCTCATGGTCTACCGTGGAGATGAGACAGTGCGGGCCCTGGTCGATACCGTGCGAGATCAGGCGCACCGCCTCGAAACGCTGACGACTGCGCGTTGACGATGGGATTTGGCGTGCCTCTCCCCGAGCTGCTGCGCCTCGCCCAGGCGCATCTGTTCCTGAGCGGCTGCGCGGTGCTGGCTGCAAGTTTGATCGGACTTCCCGCATCCATCCTCGCCGCGCGAAGCCGCCGCGTCGGCCCGCCGCTGCTCGGTCTCATCAGCCTTCTGCAGACGATCCCCGGCCTCGCGCTGCTCGCGCTCTTCTATCCGCTGCTGCTGTTCCTCGCGCGGATGACAGGCCTGCCGATCCCGGCGCTGGGCTTTCTCCCCGCGCTGCTGGCGCTCAGCACCTATGCCCTGCTGCCGATCGTCCGCAACGGCGTCGCCGCCATACGCGGCATCGATCCTACATTGATCGAGGCGGCTGACGGCATCGGCATGACGGGCCTTCAACGGCTGTGGCTGGTCGAACTGCCGCTCGGCGCGCCGGTGATCCTCGCCGGCATCCGCACCGCCGCAGTCTGGACGATCGGCACGGCAACGCTCGCCACCACCATCGGCCAGCCGAGCCTAGGCGATCTCATCTTCTCGGGACTGCAGACCGAGGACTGGCAGCGTGTGCTGGCCGGATGCCTCGCGGCCGCTGCGCTCGCCTTGATCGCCGATGCCCTTCTGGCCTCGATCGAAGCCGGCTTGCGCAGAGGCTCGCGCGTGCGGCTGATCGGCGGCCTTGTCCTGCTGCTGGTCGCGATGGCCGCCACGTTCCTTTCCGTTTCGAACCAGAATCAAGGCGTGAAAGTCGGCCAGGAGCGCGTCATCGTCGTGGGCGCCAAGAATTTCTCGGAGCAATATGTCCTGGCCGCGTTGATCGAGAAGCGCCTGCAGGCGGCGGGCTACCGCACCGAGCGGCGCGACAATCTTGGCTCGGCCATTGCCTATCGGGCCCTCGCGGCAGGCGATATCGACGTCTATGTCGACTATTCCGGAACGCTCTGGGCCAATGTGCTTCGTCGTAACGATACGCCGTCCGCAAAGGCGATGCTGGAAACGCTTGAGCGCGAACTCGCGCATCGCGACAAGGTCCGCCTGCTCGGCTCGCTGGGCTTCGAAAATGCTTATGCATTCGCCATGGCGCGGACGCGCGCGCAGTCGCTCGGGATCGCCGATCTCGACGGACTGGCGCGCGCATCCCCGCGGCTGCGGCTGGCGACCGATCTCGAATTCCTCGACCGCCCGGAATGGACGGCTGTCGAAAGCCGCTATCATGCAGCTTTCCGGGCGGCGCGCCGCTATAGCCCGACCTTCATGTATCGCGCGCTCGGCGAGGGATCGGCAGACGTCATCACGGCTTTCTCCTCGGATGGCCGGATCTCCGCAATGGACCTCGTCACGCTCCCCGATCCGCGTGGAGCTCTGCCGCATTATGATGCCGTGTTGCTGCTCGCACCTCGCACCGGGCAGGATGAAAAGCTGGTGGCGGCGCTACGCCCCTTGATTGGCGGCATCGGGATCACGACAATGCGGGAAGCGAACTGGATGGTTGACCGGGACGCTCAAAAGCAGACGCCGAAACAGGCTGCCGATTGGCTGGAATCCAGATTGTCGCGGCCCGCGGGGTAACCAAATCCGCGTTCGCCCGTATTCGTCACGCAGGCCATGAACCGTTACGCGAAAAGGTGGGTGGGGACATGAACCGGACGACCGGAAGTCTTCAAGCAGGATCGAGCGAGAGCGCCCAGCAATGGGGCGCGGATTATCTTTCGGTGCGGGCGCTCAGCCTCGATCTCGTGGCGCCGCTCTCAGATGCCGATGCGACGGCGCAGTCGATGCCAGACGCCTCCCCGGCCAAATGGCACCTCGCCCACGTCACCTGGTTCTTCGAGACCTTCATCCTGCGCGACCATATCCCCGGCTACCGGCTCCACGATGAGCGCTGGCCGTTCCTCTTCAACAGCTATTACGAGGCGGAGGGCGCGCGGCACGACCGGCCGCAGCGTGGTCTGCTGACGCGGCCCAGCTTGGACGAAGTGATCAACTATCGCCTCCATGTCGATGAGGCGATGCAGGCCGCCATGCCGCTCATTCTGGAGCGCTGCCCGGACCTGTTGGCGCTCGGCATCAATCACGAGCAGCAGCATCAAGAGCTCCTGCTCACCGATCTCAAGCATCTCTTCTTTCACAATCCGCTCGGGCCTGCCGTCTGGACGCCGGCAAATGAGGAAAACCGGGAGAGCCATTACAGCGCGCCGATCGCCTGGCGTGCGGGACCGACGGGGCTCGTCGAGATCGGCCACGCGGGCGATGGCTTCGCCTTCGATTGCGAAGGGCCGGCACACCCGCACTATCTCAATCCGCATGCTCTCGCGGACCGGCCGGTCACCAACGGCGACTGGTTCGATTTCATCGGCGACAATGGCTATCTGACTGCCTCGCTCTGGCTCTCGGACGGCTGGGCCTGGGTGAACCGGGAGCAGATCGATGCGCCGCTCTACTGGCGGCACACCCACCATGGCTGGGAACAGTTCACGCTCGCCGGCTGGCGGGCTGTCGATCCGGCGGCGCCCGTGACCCATATCAGCCTCTTCGAAGCCGATGCCTATGCCGCCTGGGCCGGCGCACGCCTGCCGACCGAACAGGAGTGGGAGACGGCCGCACGCGCGCACGATCCAAGCGGCGGCATCCAGCTGGATCAAGCCGGACCCGTTCAGCCCCGCTTCGTTCCGCAGGATGCGGAACTCTCGTCGCTCTTCGGCAATGTCTGGGAATGGACCGGCTCCGCCTATCGCCCATATCCCGGCTTTCGGCCCGCGCCCGGTGCCGTGGGCGAATATAATGGCAAGTTCATGAGCGGGCAGTTCGTGCTGAGGGGCGGAAGCTGCGCCACGCCACGCGGCCACATGCGCGCTTCCTATCGCAATTTCTTCTACCCCCACCAGCGCTGGCAGTTCACAGGCCTGCGCCTCGCGAAGGATCTCTGACATGGCCGTCCATGCCGCGCTCAAGCTTGTCGAGCATGACCCCGATGGTGTCGACCTCGCCTTCCGGGCGGACGTCCTGCGTGGCCTCTCGGAGCGCCAGAAGGCCGTCCCCGCGCGCTGGTTCTACGACATGGCAGGATCGGAGCTGTTCGAGCAGATCACTCGGCTGGAGGAATATTATCCGACCGCCGTTGAGACAGGCCTGCTGGAGAGGCACGGCCGCGACATTGCACGCCTCGTCGGCCCCAATCGGGCTGTGGTCGAGTTCGGCTCGGGCAGTTCGGTCAAGACCCCGCTGCTGCTGCGCGAGGTTGCGGCCGCCGCCTATGTGCCGCTCGACATATCGGGCGACTTCCTGCGACAGTCGTGCGACGAGCTCGCCGCCAAGTTCCCCGATCTGCCGATCGTCCCGGTCGAGGCCGACTTCATGCGGCCGGTCACGCTGCCCGACTGCGTGCGGCATATGGACATGCTCGGCTTCTTCCCGGGCTCGACGATCGGCAACATGGTGCCCGCTACTGCCGTCGACCTGCTGCGCTCGATGCGCGAGACGCTGGGCGATCGTTCGCAGCTGCTGATCGGCGCTGACCGGGTGAAGGACGTCGGCCGGCTGATCGCCGCCTATGACGACGCCCAGGGCGTCACGGCGCGCTTCAACCTCAATCTGATCGACCGCATCAACCGCGAACTCGCCGCCGACATTCCACCCGCAAGCTTTCGCCATGTCGCGCGCTGGAACGACGATTGGGGCCGGATCGAAATGCATCTCGAGGCTCTTGAAGACCTGGCATTCACGGTCTCGGGCCAATCGTTCGAAATATGCGCCGGCGAGACCATCCACACCGAGAACAGTCATAAATACACGCCCAACCAGGTTCGCCTGCTGCTGCAGGCAGCGGGATGGACGCCGCGCCATTTCTGGACAGACGATGCAGAGGATTTCCTGATCGTCCTCGCCGATGCGACCGAGCCGCGCTCGGCGCCTTGACGAGGTGAGGCTCAGCCGGCGACCGACCGCAGCGACTTCTCGATCTGCCCGCCGCAATAGCCGTCGCCATATGTCTCGAAGGCGGCCTTGCTGAGCTTTTCGAGCGGCGGCAGCGCCTGTATCCGCCGGGAAAGCGCGGCGACATGAGGCGCCGTCTCGTCGAGCAGCGCTGCAATGGCGGGAAAGCGGTCGCTCATGGTCATCCACAATGTGCTCGTCACGATGTCCGCGACGCCGGGCTCTTCGCCGCCCAGGAGAAAGCCGTGATCCTGCGCGAGTCCATGTCGCGCGCCGAGCACTTCCCAGATCGTCATCCATCGCGCGAGGCGCGGCACGAATGACTTCCATTTATCGCCGGTCCACATTTCGCGGCCGCCATCCAGCGTCAATTCGTCGATCACGTCATTGGCGTCGTTGACGACCTTGAGCGTCATGGCGCGCGCCGCCGGTGCGTCGGGAATCAGCGCGAGGGTCTCACCGAGATAGAGCGCGATTGCGGGCATCTCCGAAAGCACGAGATCGGCGTTCCTGTCGATGAGCAGAGGCGGCCCCATGAATGGCAGCGGCTGATCACCAGGCGCCCCGGATATCAGCGCCGCGATCTCATCGTCATCATGCTCGTCCCAGCTCTTGCCGGCAAAGGCGAGGATGGCGCGAATGAACTGGCCGCGAAAGGGCAACTGCCAGTAGTAAAAATCGTAATCCGCTGTCCTCTGCTGCGACATGGCCCATACCTCCACGGCGCGCGCGACACGCGCCTGGAGGACAACAGACCCGATGGCCCATGGTTCCGGCCCGGCGCTCCCATGCCGCTCAGATCTTCGGCGACAATCCCTGGATGGCGGATTGGATCAGCCGGCCGAAGGAATCCACGAAGCGGGGGATCGGCCCGCGCTGCGGGGTCGTATCACCGCCGAAATCGATTTCCACCTCGTCGACATAACACCAGCCCCAGCCCTCGGGCGGATCATAACCCTCTATGATCGGATGGCCCGTCGCATGGAAATGGGCGGTCGCGTGGCGATTGGGCGAATCGTCGCAGCAGCCGACATGCCCGCAGGTCCGGCACAGCCGCAAATGGACCCACCAGCTTCCGCCGGCGAGGCATTCGGCGCAACCCAAGGTCTGCGGGATCACGTCATTGACGGTGCTGGCATGATCGCAACCTTCGGCCATCTATTGCTCCTTCGCGCTGTCGCCCTCTTCACCTACCATCGCGTTGTCACGCCGTGAACGATTCGATTGGCGTGATGGGAAGCATGCAATGAGCCAGACCTTCGATGCCATCATCATCGGCGCCGGGCAGGCGGGGCCGCCGCTCGCCGGCCGGCTGACCGCCGCGGGCATGAAGGTGGCGCTGATCGAACGCAAGCTGATCGGCGGCACCTGCGTCAACACCGGCTGCATGCCGACCAAGGCGCTGGTGGCGAGCGCTTATGCGGCCCATCTGGCGCGGCGACACGATCTCGGCGTCATTGCGGGCGGTGTCCGCGTCGACATGGCGGCCGTCGCCGCGCGGGCGCAGAAAGTCGCGAGCGACGCGCGTGACCGCAACGAGACCTGGCTCGGCAAGATGGAGGGCCTGACGCTGTTTCGCGGCCATGCCCGCCTCACCGGCCCCACCAGCGTGTTGGTTGACGGAGAGGAACTGCAGGCGCCGCGCATCTTCCTGAATGTCGGCGGCCGGGCGAGTGTGCCCGACATGCCCGGCGTGGGCGAGGTGCCGCATCTCGACAATACCGACATGGTCGCGCTCGATGCCCTGCCCGCGCATCTGGTGGTGGTCGGCGGCAGCTATATCGGCCTGGAATTCGCGCAGATGTACGCCCGCTTCGGCGCCAAGGTCACGATCGTCGAGCGCTCCGCGCGGCTGATCGCCCGGGAAGATCCGGAAATCTCGGAGGCGATCCGTTCCATTCTCGAGGCGGAAGGCATTACCGTCCGCACCGACGCCAATTGCATCGGCTTCAGGCCGCATCGTGCCGGCGTGACGGTCTCGGTCGACTGCCGCAGCGGCGAACCCGAGGTGATCGGCAGCCACGTCCTGCTTGCCGTCGGCCGCCGCCCCAACACGGACGATCTGCGCCTCGATGCGGCCGGCATCGCGACGGACGAGCGAGGCTACATTGCTGTCAATGACCGGCTCGAGACGAATGTCGCGGGCATCTGGGCGCTGGGCGACTGCAACGGCCGCGGTGCCTTCACGCATACCGCCTATAATGATTTCGAGATCGTCGCCGCCAATCTGCTTGACGGCGAGAACCGCAAGCTCAGCCAGCGCGTCCCCGGCTATGCCCTCTATATCGACCCGCCGCTCGGTCGCGCCGGAATGACCGAGACGGAGGCGCGGGCGAAGGGGCACGACCTGCTTGTCTCGACACGGCCGATGACGCGCGTCGGCCGCGCCGTCGAAAAGGGCGAAACCCAGGGCATGATGAAAGTCATCGCCGATCGCGTCAGCCGGCGCATCCTTGGCGCGGCCATCCTGGGCACGAACGGAGATGAGGCGATCCATGGCATTCTCGACGCCATGTCCGCCGGCGAGCCGCTCGATACGCTGCGTTGGGCCGTGCCGGTGCATCCGACCGTATCCGAATTGATTCCGACATTGCTGCTGGGTCTGGACGAGGGGAAAGCATGATGAACGTGGTAGAGGAACGGGCTACTCAGGCCTTCCCGATATTCGACCGAGCGCAAGTCGAGATCATCTCACGCTTCGCCAGCGGCCCCGCCAAGCGGTTTGCGCCGGGCGAGACCGTCTATTCGATGGGCGTCTCGGGCGAGCCCTCCTGGCTTGTGCTCGAAGGCAGTATCGAGGCAATCCGCAGAGAAGGGATCACCGGCCAAGCGCTCATCCACCGGCATGGCCCTCATGAACTCAGCGGCGAAATCAACCAGCTCGCCGGGCGCCCCTCCATGGCGAAGGGTCAGGCAGGCGATCAGGGTTGCCTCGCCCTGCCCTTCGATGCGCCGCACCTGCGTGCGCTGATGGTCGGCGCGGCGGAGATCGGCGAAATCGTGATGCGCGCCCTCATCCTGCGGCGGGTGGGTCTCATCCAGGCCGGTGCCGGATCCATCCTGATCGGTATCCCCGGCGCGGCCGACCTCGTCCGCATACAGAATTTCCTTACGCGCAGCGGCTACCCCCATATGGTGCTCGATGCCAATGCCGAGGGTGAAGGTCATGACATGGTCGTGCACCTGGGCGTCGGACCCGATGATCTCCCGCTGATGGTCTGTCCCAACGGTACTGTCCTCAAGCGCCCGTCAGACGTTGAAGTCGCGGCCTGCCTCGGAATGGCGCCGGAGATCGATCCGGACACGCTCTATGACGTCGCCATTGTGGGTGCTGGACCAGCAGGCCTTGCCGCCGCCGTCTATGCCGCGTCGGAAGGCCTCTCGGTGCTGGTATTGGACGAGCGCGCTTTCGGGGGGCAGGCAGGCGCCTCGATGCGCATCGAAAATTACCTCGGCTTTCCGACCGGCATCACGGGGCAGGCGCTCGCTGGCCGCGCCTTCAATCAGGCGCTGAAATTCGGCGCGGAGATGGCGATCCCCAACTGCGTCTCCCATCTGGAATGCGGAGACAAGGAGTCCGGCTTACACCGGCTGGTGTTGTCCGAGGATCGCCAGGCGCTCGCCCGCACCGTCATCATCGCCTCCGGTGCACGCTATCGCCGGCCCGACATTCCAGGCATCGAGGCGTTCGACAATGCCGGTATTTCCTACTGGGCCTCGCCGATAGAGGCCAAGCTCGTGCAGGGACAGGTCGTTGGGCTCATCGGCGGCGGCAATTCCGCGGGTCAGGCGGCCGTCTTCCTGGCGCCGTTCGTGAAGGAGCTGCATCTCGTCGCGCGGCGGCCGCTGGAGGCCACCATGTCGCAATATCTCATCGAGCGCATCGCCAGCCTGCCCAATATCGAAGTGCATGTCGGCAAGGAAATCTCTTCGCTCGAGGGGCCGGGCGACGGCACGATCACGGCCGCGACGTTCCGATGCCGCACCCATGGCGACACGGTAAGCCATGACATGCAGCACCTGTTCCTGTTCATCGGCGCGGAACCCAATGCCGACTGGACGCGCGGTTGTGTGGCGACCGACGCCGGCGGCTTCATCCTGACCGGGCGCGACATTCCGGAAGGCGCGCGCGACGCCGCCACGGCCGCGCAACTTCTCGAGACCAGCATGGCGGGCGTTTTCGCGATCGGCGACGTGCGGGCCGGATCCACCAAACGCGTGGCCGCAGCCGTCGGCGAGGGCGCCGCGGTCGTGGCGCAGATCCATCAGGTGTTACAGGCTGCCCGATAATAATTAGCAGTGTCTCCCGGACATGCCGTGAGCCCGCGCCCGCTTATCACGACATTCCTGCCACCTACGCCTCAGCACCGCTCGCTCCCCCTCCATTCCTCCCTGGAAGCCCCTAGCTCGTTCAGCTCATATTTGTCCTCTCAGGAGGGGACAGACGCTTCCGGCTACGTTCACTACACGGACGAAGCCCAGGAGAGATGACGATGCCAGCGGACGACAAGATCATTGCGACCGGTAACGGCAGCATAGGTCAGATCGCGACGCCGCCCTCTTGCGCAGCTGACGGCTTCTGCAAGTGACAGTGCACGCACCGCGAGTCTTCCGCATCCGTTTGTCGGGAGCATTCTGATCGCGAACCAACAAGCCCGCCACCACGACCGTGCGTCTGCGTCCACGCTTCTTATCGTTGCAACCTGTGCGCTCGTCTATTTTCTCGATGGGCTCGTCCACACGATCATGGGACCGCTTGCCCCGGAATTCGCGGCGGCGCTCCGGCTCGACAATGCGACACTTGGCCCCATCTTCTCGGCCAATCTGATCGGCCAGTGTATCGGCCTGATCACGTTTCCGCCGGTGGCAGCGCGGTTTGGAGACCGTTGGACGGTTGGGCTGACGCTTGCCGGCTTCGGTTTGGCCCAGGCCGCAAGCGGGCTGGCTGGCAGTGGCACCGATCTTTTCTGGATGCGTCTGGTGACCGGTATTTTTCTGGGCGGCTGCCTGCCGAGCTGCCTGGCGATGGTAACGGCAGCCGCGCCGCCACAGCGCCGTGGGCTCGCGATCACTGGCTTGTTCACCGGTTACGGGCTGGGCGCGGCAATGGCGGGCATGGTGGCAGTCGCATTCTTCGGTCTGGGCGGGTGGCGGGTCGCGATGGTCGCGATTGGGCTGGTGTGCCTGTCGAGTTCGGCAGCCGCTCTCATTTTCCTGCGAGATATCGCGGATCCCGACACAGCAGGGGAAGGCGTGCAACCGAAGGCGAACCCGCTCAGCCTGTTGTCGCCGGCCTACCGGTTCGGCACGGCGATGCTGTGGCTGGTGTTCATATCGATGTTGATCATCAGCTATTGCCTGAGCTCGTGGTTACCCGTGCTGCTCGTCCGGCTGGGCTATGACGCGGCCTTCGCGGCGGTGGCGCTTTCCGTGTTCTCGTTCGGCGGTATCGTCGCGGCGCTCTGCGTCGGTCTGATGATCGACCGCTTCGGCGCGCCGAGGGTGATCGTGGCGTGCATGCTGATCTCGGCGGCGTTGTTTCTCCTGGTCGGGCGGATCATCGGAACGTCATCGGCATTCTTGCTGCAGACGATGCTCGCGCTGTGCGGGTTCTTCGCGCTTGGCGCCTATGGCGGCGTGAATGTCATCCTCGCCAGCTTCTACCCTTATCGGCTGCGGTCCACCGGTATCGGCTGGGCCAAGAGCGTCGGTCGAATTGGCACAGTCGCCGCGCCGATATTGATCGGACTGCAATTGCAGGCCGGTATCGCCGAAACGACGATCCTCGCTTCCTTCGCTGCGCCCGCAATGCTGGCGGCGATCGCCTTGCTGGCCATGAAGGCGTTCGGGAATTCTGAAACTGCAGCTGGGGAACCGTCAGACAGCTTCGAACGCAACCAACGGCCACTCCAATAGCGCGCGCGGGGGAACCCTGGGAAACTGGGCTGCGTGCTGGATGCCTGTTGCGAGCACCAACCGCCAGATGGCTATACAAAGCCCGCATCAGCGCTAAAGTCGGTGAAAGGAGAGAGAAACAATGAAAATCCTTCTTGCGCTGGCCTTAGTCCTTTTCCCATCCGTCGCTCTTGCCGCAAAGGCGCCTCGCGCGCCCGTCAGCGTCGCACCGGCACCTGTCGCTCCCGCATGCGACCGGGAATGCCTGCGCGGCAAAATCACCGAGGTGCTCTACGCCCTTGTGGAGCATGACGTGAGCAAACTGGCGGTCTCGCCCGCCCTGCGGGTCACCGAGGATGCGGTCGAGAAGCCGCTGGATAAAGTTGGCCTGGTCCGATCGGTGACGAAGCTGCGCGGCTATCGGCAGGACATTCTCGACGAGCGCGCTGGCCAGGGCGTCGCCGGCGTGATGGTCGAGGAGACCGGCGCGCCGATCATTCTGGTCGTGCGGGTCAAAGTCGATGCCGACCAGAGGATCTGCGAACTCGAGTTGGTGACGACGCGCAGCCGCGCGGACGGCATGATCTTCGCCATTGACGCCTATAGCGGCGCCGCGGCCAAGGGTATGAATATCGTGCCCAGGCCATCGCAGCTGGCCACGCGGGAGAAAGCCATCGAGATCGCCATGCATTATCCGCGCGGGCTCAGCAATGCGAAGACCTTCAATGCGATCGGAACACCCTTCGCGCCCGAAGCCTATCGCCTCGAGAACGGCGCCCTCATGGCTGGACCGGGCTGTACCTTCGCCAAGGGCTGCGAGGACATCGGCAACCAGTCCCTCGCGATCTTCGAGCAGCTGGGACGGGTTACCGTGCGCGACATCGTCGTCGACGAGCGCGCGGGCATCGTAATCATGCGTCTCTCATGGAACCAGCGGGGCCCTGGTTCGGACAGGCTGACCGCGTGGGAGATGTTCAAGGTGTACGATGGACAGATCCATATGGTGCAGGCTTACATGCGCCTCTTCCCGCCAGCGCAGGATCTAGGCGGATGGCCGATCGCGCCGGGGATCACCCAGCCCTAGGCCCGCCGGCGCGCCAATTTCGGCGGACGTGAAAGGAGCCCCGGCCAAAGGCCCGGGGCTCCGCAAATCCATCTCGATCGAGCATCCCCTCCGAGCGGACCTCATTTCAACGAGAGCGGACCTGAACGGTTCCCGTCCCGTAACGGCTTAGTTGCCGGATCCGTCGCTCTTTTCGATATGCTGATATTCGGTCGCGAGGGTGGGATCGCAATCGTAAGGATAGACGTGCTGGCCGGGAAACTTCTTCCATCGGATGAAGCGTGCCCCCTTATTCTCCAGCGTGTCGGGATCCTCGAACCACTGCGTCGCCATCAGCGATTTTCCATCGGGTGAAAGCTTGTAGCGTTCGACGAGATGCACATTTTCACTATGGTCCAGGCCATTATTGGTGATCGTCGCGGCCGCCAGATGGGTCGTATCGATCACCAACTCGTCGCCCTCCCAATGGCCAATGCTGTCGCCCGTTTTGCTGTGCGGCGCGTCGGGTGGGAGATGCTTGCGGCCATCCAGATAGACCAACCGCACCTGGTCGAAATACTCATATTTGATGACGATAAGCGTCGGCGTCTGGACGATCTCGAAGGGGAACGGTCCTTGCTCCGTGTAGATGACCGAGGGAGCAGCGCAGACGCGGGACAGCGTCATTTCGTCCTCGGGCTTCCACTGATCGGCCTTCGCTTTGGCTGCCGGCTTGAGCTTCAGGCCGCCATATTCGCCCTTGGGATATTCCGCCACGCCAGAATCCGTCAGCAAGACAGCGCCGGCCGGCAACCTGGCGATCAGCGCAGGATCGGCCTGTTTGGGATCGTTGAAGCCCGGCGTCATGTTGAGGTTCCAAAAGCCGGAAAGATCCGGGGGAGTCCCTGCAGCGGCGGGAACAGCCAGGGTCGCAAGAGCTGCTGCTATGAAAGGGCGCATCATTTCTCGTCTGCCTGACCAAAGGGCGCCGAGCCAATCGGCTTGCCATTGGCATCGCTCGCCTGACGAAGCCGCAGATAGGGTTTACCGTCACGGGACGGCCACCCCTCGACGGTGATCATATCTCCTGGCTTGATGCTTAGCCGCGTCCAACCCCGTCTCATCAGCACGGCCGGCGAGTTCGTTTCAGCGGCCCACGATTTCACCTTGCCATCCGGCCCGGTGACATCGAACGCGATGATGCCATGCGGATTGGTGAACCGAAACGCCGTTACTTTACCGGAAAGCTTCACGGTCTGGCTGCCTTCGAAGAAGGCGGCGAAGCTGTGGTGGGCACGCGCTGGCGCGATGGCCAGCAGACCTGCAGCGAGACACGCTGCTCCTAGTTTTCGGGACATGGCTATTCCTCTCTCATTCGAACACATGATGTAACGCCGGACTCGCTTAAAGGTCGGCACGTCTTGATGTTCACCGCCCACTTGCAGCCCAGTCCATTTCCCGTTTGCATAGCCCAATCTCCATCGCTCGGCCTATGCCTGCTGCGGCGCCAATTCGCCGTAGTGCTTCGCCGCGCGGAGCAAGCACAGACCCGCCAGGATCGGCGTCACCGCAATAATCAGCATCGAGTAGCGGATGGCTTGCTCGCCAAGACTGACAGACAGCACGTCATTGAACACTCCGACTGCAGCCGGACCGACGGCATTACCGATGAAGCCCGCACCGAATACCAGGGCGGCAATGGCCAGCGCACGTCTCTGAGGTCCGACGATATTTGCGGTTGCCGCGTAGACCGGCGCCTGATGGACGAGCGTGAAGAGGCTGGCGACGACGAACGCAGGTAACCAGACCGCATAATGATCGCCGAGCAGAAATATCGCTTCCGCCGGACCGACAAGCATGCACGCGACGGCGGGGAGCGTGATACGAAGGGACAGGCGGTCGAGCGGGAGACGGTCCAGCAACAGTCCGCCAAGCAGGACGCCTGCCGCTCCGACAAAGCCGCGCACAGGCCCCGTTATCCCCGCGACCTCGCTGAGCGTCATGTGATGGACGCGTGTGAAAAAGCTCGGCGTCCACGCGCCCGATGCCCAAACATTGGCCCCCATGAGCGTGGCGCCAAGAAACAACCAGAAGAAGCACTTGTTCGAGAACAGCGTGCCAATCTCAGACAGCATGGCGCCGAGCGGTTGGAGCGCCCGGGGCGCCTGCGTTGCAGTTGCCCTAGCTGGTTCCTTGACGGTCAGCATCAGGAGAATGGCAAACAGCATGCCAGGCAGACCCATGGCGATGAACATCGCCCGCCAGCCGTGATTTTGGGCGATCCATCCCGCAAGCGGAAAAAAAGCAATGAAGGCAATGGAATTGGCGGTCCCGAAGATCGCCATCGCCAGCGGCCTGCGCTGCGGGGGGAAAAGATCAGCGATGATCGAATTGGATGGCGGAATGCCACACGCCTCGCCTGCCCCCATAAGGAAACGGGCAACCGCCAATTGCCAGATTGCGCCGACATAGCCTGTCAGAACCGTCATGAGGCTCCAGAACGAAAGGCCGATTGCGATGATATTGCGGCGATTGGTACGGTCTGCGAGCCACGCGATCGGGATACCGAGAAAGGAGTAGAGGAAGATGAACGCGAGCCCGGACACGAGGCCAAGCGTCGTATCCGTCGTGCCGAATTCGCGCTTGATCATTGGCAAGGCGAGACCGAGCAGGGAACGATCCAGATAATTGAAGACCGATATGAGAGTGAGCACCATCAGGGGCCACGTCGCGCCTTTCGGCCAAGGCGCTCGAGCGGTTTCCTGCTTCGCGTCGCCCGCCACTCCCTTTGCCTCCCCTCCTCGCTTCACAACCGCGACGCCCGGGTTTCCGTCCCGGTGATGAACTCAAGCAAGGCTGGCTTTCCAGCCTCGGTCGCGGCAACGCCTCTGCGGATGGCCGCGGAAATTTCAGCAGGGTCTATCACCCGCTCACCATAGCCGCCCAACGCTTTCGCGAAATCCGCATAGTGACCGGAGATATCGGTCGAGCGATAGCGGTCTGTCGCGATCGGCATCTGATCGAGCTCGATAGCCATGGCGCTGTTGTTCAGCAAAATCGAAAGGATAGGCAACCTCTCGCGCGCAGCGGTTTCGAAATCCATGCCGGTGAAACCAATGGCGGCGTCGCCCCAGACATTGATGCAGAGCTTGTCAGGGCAGGCGAGTTTGGCGCCCATGGCAAGACCGAGGCCATAGCCGAGTTGGGTCGACTTGCCCCAACCGATATAGCTGAGCGGTGTAACGGACTTCCAGAAAGGCGTGAGTTGGTCGCGCGGCGAGCCCGCATCGTGCGTAATGATCGTGTTTGCGACATCGACGGTCTGCTGGAGTTCCCAAAGCACCCGGTAAGGACTGAGGGGTGTGTCATCGCTTTCCAGCAGAGGGAGCCATTGTGCGAGCCATTGCGCTTCGACAGCACGGATCTCTGCAGCGACAAACGAGGCGTCCCGCGGCTCCGATAAACGCTCCCTGCAAGCCGCAACGAGCATCTTGAGCGTCAGGTCCGCATCACCCGCCAATGCCATCTCGCAGCGCACGCCTTTGTTGAAATCGGCAGGATCGAGCGTCGCGTGAATGATCGGAACGTGGCTGGGCATCGAGACGCCGAAAGCGGTCGCGCTAAAGCTACAGCCGATGCCGAGGATCAGATCGGCATTGTCGAGGAAGTGGCGCAGTTGCCCGGAAATTGCGGCGCCACCAGATCCGAGGGAGAGGTGGTGGGTTTCGTCGAAACAGCTTTTGCCTTCGAGACTTGTGGAGACCGGGGCGGCGAGAAGTTCTGCAAGTTCGCGCAAAGGCGCATATGCATTTGCCCAGTGGACCCCCTGCCCCGCGTGGATGACCAGGCGC
Organism: Sphingobium sp.; assembly: GCA_017745115.1. Next base: position 56,640 of record JAGIAA010000002.1, read on the forward strand.
CGCGCGGCCACCAGCCGCTCGGCGACCTTCCCGACAACGTCGGGGTCGGGACCGGAGCGGGTCGACACGACCGGCTCATAGGCAAAATCTCCGACCTCTTCGTCGAGGACATCCCACGGCATCTCGACGAGCGCGGGCCGCAGCCGGCCATTGCGCAAGGCCGTGAAGGCGCGGCGCATGATGTCCGGCGTATCCACGGCGCGCAGGATCGGCTCGGCGGTCTTGCTGATGTCGCGCATCGAAACCGAGGCATTATAGTTGTCCGGGACATGAGCCAGACGGCGGGCATAGCCCTGGGGCAGCACCAGCACGGGAACGCTCTCGGAATAGGCCTGGGCGACGCCACCATAGGCGTTTTCGGTGCCGGGCCCATGCTGCATGGCGAACACGCCCATACGCTTGCCGCGGGTCAGCCGGGACAGGGCATCGGCCATGTGCACGCCGGTCCTTTCCTGACGGACGATCACCGGCCGGATGCCGATCGCCGCGGCCTGTTCCAGAACCGCATTGCGCGGATAGCCGAATATGACGTCCACGCCCTCCCGCCGGAGGATCTCCGCTATTGCTGCGCTGACTTTCATGGCCTGCCGTCAGCGCTTGAGGTCGGAAGGCCCGAGGGGACGCTCGCCCTTCACGGTCGTGCGGATGAGATGGCGGCGCTCATATTTGAAATCGTGTACGCCCCGGTGGAGCGTGAAGCGATTGTCCCAGACCAGCAGCGTGTCTTTGCGCCATTTAATGCGGCAATGATAATGCAGATGCTGCGCCAGCCCCTGGAGATAGTTGAGCAGCAACCGGCTCTCCGCCTCGCTCCAGCCGACGAAGTGCTTGAAATAGGCCGACGTGGCGAAGAGCGCCTTCCGCCCGGTTTCCGGATGGAGCCGCACGGCGGGGTGAATATTGGTCAGCTCATCCTCACGGAAATCGTGACTTTCGCGCAGGCGCAGCCGCTTCTCCGGGGGAAGCTTCTCATTCTTGGACCAGATATCCGCGCCCGAATAGACGACCTGCAATCCATCGAGCAGTTCCTTCATCCCGTCCGAAAGATGCTCGTAGACAAGATAGGCGTTGGAGAACGCAGTGTCCCCGCCCCACTGGGGCACCTCGAGCGCGCGCATCACGATGCACTTCGGCGGCGTGAGCAGGAACGGACTGTCGGTATGAAAATGCTCGAACGACGGCACGACGTTTTCGGGCTCGTGCGCCTCGCGGCGGACCTCCTGCATGTCATGATGCCCGTCATAGGTCGGCGCCTGCGGCAGCTCGGTAATTTCACCGAAATATCGTGAAAACGCCTTGTGCTGATCCGGCGTGAGATTCTGATCCCGGAACACGATGATCAGAAAATGCTCGAACGCCTTCATGACCTCGGCGAGAGTCGCGTCATCGAGCGGCTTCCGCAGGTCGACACCGGTGATCTCACATCCACAGGCTCCGCTGATCGGGTCAACGCCGATGCGCTTGAAATCCGGCATGGGAAGGCCAGCGACAACAGGGGTGCCAGCCGCCGGCGCGTAAGGAGCCGGCGAGGGATTCATGTTCACAGTCGTTCCTTTCGGAGACTTAAAAATTCGGGGCGGCCGGCGAAACTTTTCGAGGGGTGAACACCAAAAAGTCCCGCCGGCCAGCCGTAACCCTAGAAGCGGCGCTTCAGAGTCACGGCCCAGGTACGCGGTTCTCCCGGCGCGCCCTGGATCGAATTGGTCGAGCCACGATTGTCGAAAAGATCGTTATAATAGAGCTTGTCGGTGAGATTGCGGACTTCCAACGCGAGGTCCCAATCCTTGTCCATGGTCGAGAACGTCACGCGGGCGTTGACGAGCGTGTAGCCCATGATGCGGCCGAAAATGTCCTTGCCGCCGGTCGCCGCATCGACGTTGTTGGCATTACGCTCCATCGTGTCCTGATGCGTCAGGTCGAGACGCGGCGTGAGCGTGCCCAGCGTTCCGAGCGCAAACTCATATTGCCAGCCAAGGCTCCACTGCCAGGGGGCGATGTAGACACCCTCGTCCTCGAGGCCGATGCCAGCGCTGGCCGCCAGCGCGCTGATCGAGGTATATTTGAAGTTGAGGTAAGCGAGCGACGCGTCGATCGACATGCCCCGCACCGGTCGAATGTTGAGCTCCGCTTCGAACCCCTTCACGTCAGCCTTGCCGGCATTGAGCGGCAAGGCGCAAGGTGCCGCCGGCACACCGGTCACGAGCGGACAGCTGGAGACCGTCACCAGAATATCGTCATATTTGTTGATGAAGGCGGACGCGTTGAACCGAACCTTGCGATCGAACAGATCGGTCTTGAGACCAACTTCATATGCCTTGAGCGTTTCGGGATTGTGCGCGAGCGCCTGCGCCGGGAAGAACGGGCGCGGGTTGATGCCGCCGCCCTTGAACCCGGTCGAGAACTGGGCATAGGCCATCACCGCATCCGAGAAGCGATATTGCGCGCCGAGACGATAATCGATGCGGTTGCCCGAATAGCTGCCCACCAGCCCGTTCAGCGGCGCCAGAGATGCCGGCACTGCACCGCCGGTGGATGAGCCCGGGACACCGAAACGCCCATAAATGAACGACTTCGACTGGTCGGTATAACGGATGCCGCCAATCAGCGTGAAATTGGTCACGGGCGAAAGTTCGGCATTCGCAAAGACCGCCTTGGTCTTTGCCGGCACGCTGTTGTCCTCAATGAAGTTCAACGTCGTTAGCGTAACGCGCGAACGGTTGCGGCTGGTCTTGTCGAAATAGAAGCCGCCGACCGTGACATTGAGCATGTCGCCAATCTTCGCGGCGAGCCGCACTTCCTGGCTGAACTGGTGGTTCCAGATATTGTTCGACTGGAGTGTCGGATTGAACGGCGAACCGTCGCCCGACGAATATTGACCCTTGAACTGGCGATAGGCCGTGATCGAGGTCAGCGTGACGCCTTCCGCGATTTCCGCGTTGATCGTGCCGGACAGACCCCATGTGTTCATCGCACTCTTCAGTGGCGCCGACCAGGCCGCCGAACCATCGCGGGGAACAGCTTCGAGATAATTCTCGTAGCTGACGTAAGCGCTCGTGGTGAACGTGTCCTGGGCATAGGCGCCAAAGGGCGAGTAGCTCACGAACGGCGAGCCGGTCGCAGTGCCGTAGACGTTGCCGTTGAGGAGGTAGGGCGAGGATGCGGGCGTCGCGACGCCGGTCAGCGTCGAACCCGGATTGGCGGAGCGGCCCACGTACAAGAGGGTCGTGGGACCGACTTCGCTGCCATCGCGCGTCACGTCACCGACGAGATCGACGCTGACTTTCGATGACGGCTCCCAGCGCACCGCGACGCGGCCCGCTGCATATTCCTTGCCGCCTTCCGTGCCGAGCTTGCAGCCGTCGCTGCCGACATTGCTGGGGACTGTGCTGCCGGGATGCGTACAGGCATAATCATAGCGGGTAACGTAGCCGTCCTTCTTCACGCCGGCGCCGGACAGGCGGACCCAGAGCTGGTCGGGGACGAGCGTCAGATTGGTCGCTGCGCGCAGTTCCATGCGCTTGAAGCTGCCATAGGTGGCGGAGATATAGCCGTCCGGAGAATCACTGGGCTTCTTCGAATAAAGCTTGATCGCGCCGCCGATGGAATTCTGGCCAGCGAGCGTGCCTTGCGGTCCGCGGAGAATCTCCACTCGATCGAGATCGACCAGATTCAGCAACGAACCGTGCAGGGTCGGCAGATAGACGTCATCGACATAGATGCCGACGCCTGGCTCGAGGGCGAAGGTGGTATCGCGCTGGCCGACGCCGCGAATATAGGCGACGACCGCCGGACCATAGGTCGCCGACGCCTGACGAAGCGTGACGTTCGGTGCAGATCCGCCGAGATCGGCGAGGTTCGTCTGACCGCGTTGCTCAAGCTGAGCGCCGGTAACCGCCGTAATGGCCAAGGGGACGTCCTGGAGCTTCTGCTCGCGGAACTGGGCCGTCACGACGATATCGGGAGCCTGTTCGCTCGCTTCAGCGCTGTTCGCGTCGGCTGCTGGAGCCGTTTGGGCAAATGCAGGATGCGATATGGCCAACAGGCCAGTCAGCACCATGGTCGACGCCGCTGTGCGCAGATGGATTTTGTTCGCCACGATTGTCTCTCTCCCAAAGCAGAATCGCCGCTATCCTGCGGCTTCTTCCCTAGAGACTAATCATGTTGACTGATCAACTCAATAAGTTTCCGATATGCGAAAAAATGATTCCGAAATACGGAATTTATCCATCGAACGCGATGGCGGCCAGTTCGCTCAGTTCGACGGCTGCGGACCGGATCGCTGCGCCCAATTCATCCTCGGCATGAAGCTGATAGCGCTTGGAAGGCATGGTGATGCCGATGCATCCGAGGATTTCGCGCTCCGGGCCGAAGATCGGACTGGCCACGCCCGCAATGTCGATCGCAGGGTCAAAATAGCGCGCGAAGCCGTTCTGCCGAATCAGTGCCAGCTCGCGATCGATCTCCTGCTTGCTCGGCCGCGCTCGGCCCGTCAGCGGGCCGGTCACCTCTTCGCGCAAAATGGCTTCCACCTCTCCAGGAGAGAGCTGCGCAAGGATGGCACGCCCCAGAGAGCCCCAGGGCAGCGCGATCTCGCGGCCAAGCTCCACGGCGAAGCGAAGCGGATGCGGCGTCGCCACGACATCCGCAATGACGGCCCGGCGGCGTGACGGGCTGAAGACGCATAATACCGCCGTCTCCTGCCATGCCTTGACGAGGTCCTGCAGAAACGGGCGGGCGCTCCGCTTCAGATCGAATTGGCTGAGGAGCTGAGAGGCAAGGCGATGCAATTCCCGCCCGATCCGGTACCCAACGCCAGGACCGCGCTCGACGAAACCGGCATCCACAAGGACCTTGAGCAGCCTGTGCACCGTGCTGGGCGGCAGACCGGCACGCTCGGCCAGATCGCCCAGCGAAAAGCGGTGTGGGCCATAGGCCACGTGCTTCAACAGGTAAGCCACCCTGTCCGCTGCGCCGCGTGGGATCTCGTTCATGGAGACACTCCTAGAATTCCCATGTTGATTACTCAACAAATATAGATGAGGATGTCGCCGACCGGAGCAGAGAGGGCTATCGTGATTGCTGCATCCCAAACACTTCTGGAGACCTATTTCAAGGCCTTCGACGAAGGGGACACAAGCGGCTATGCCAGCTTTTACGCTTCGGACGTCACATTGCAAAACGGCGCGGGAGAGCATCTCAAGGGCGTCGATGATATCGTCGCGTTCTACGAAAAATTGCGGCCCAACCTCGTGCGCACGACCCATGTGCGGCTGGTGATCGAAGGGGAGAAGAGCATCGCGGCGCTCCTCGAATCCCGTTTCGAAGTCACGGCTGAATCGGCCGTTTTTTCAGGAGACACTGTCCGCGCGGGGGACCGAATCCAACTCAAAAGCATGGCCCTCTATGAGTTGAGCGGCACGAAGTTTCAGCGGATCACAGCCCGGACGATCGAGAAGAACATCATCAGGAGAGGGAACTCAGCATGACCGGACGCGCAGCGGAGACGCCCTCGCAAAGCCCGGCGGACATCTCCGCCCGGCGCCGCATGGTGTTCGTGCTCTTCCTGATCTGCACCATGAATTTCGCGGATCGCGCTGTTTTCTCGGCTCTCGCGCAAACCATCAAGGTCGACCTCAAGCTCAGCGACCTGCAACTCGGCCTGTTGCAGGGACTGGTGTTCGCCTTGCTTTACGCCGTCGTCGGCCTGCCCATCGGCCTGCTGGCAGAACGCCACTCCCGCAAACGGATCATCGCGATCGCCACGGCGATCTGGTCGGCCGCCACGGCTGCGACGGGATTGGCGGGGAGCTTTGCACAACTTGCCCTCGCGCGGTTGACGGTGGGCATGGGGGAAGCGGGCTTCGTGCCACCGACGGCGTCCATGGTCGCAGACGTGGTGCCGCGCCAGAAACGGGCTTCGACCATGGCCCTCGTCATGCTCGGGACGCCCGTCGGCACCTTCTTCGGCGCGACGCTCGCAGGACTGGCTGCTGCAGCATGGCATTGGCGAACCGCGTTTTTCATCTTCGCAGTGCCCGGTTTCATCCTCGCGCTTGTCCTGCTGCTGTTCGTCAAGGAGCCTGTGCGTGAACAGATCGGTCAACAGCCGGGCACGAGCACCGGCGCGCCGCCCGTCGGCGTGTTTCTCAAAACCGTAGCCGGCAACCGGCCGCTGCTGTGGGTCATCGCCGGCGGGAGCCTCGCCGGCTTCGGCATGTCGTCCATCTCTCAGTTTTTGGCGATCTTCCTCGCCCGGACCTATCATCTGGGCGTGCGCGAGGCGGCAGCGAGCTTCGGCACGATATCCGGCGCTTCAATCGCAATCGGCTTGCTCGTCGGAAGTTTCGGCACGGACTATCTCGCACGGCGGGATGCGCGCTGGCCAGCCTGGGGCGCGGCATTCGGTCTCGCCTGCGCGCCGCCGCTCTACTGGATGGCGTTCAATGCCGCGACCCTGCCCGTCTCTTTCGCGATCCTGCTCTGCGCGGGCGCTTTCCTGCTGATGTTCTACGGGCCGACGACGGCCATGATCCAGAACCTGTTGCCCTCCCGCATGCGGGCAAGCGGCGTGGCGCTCTACACATTGCTCTACACGCTCTGCGGTTATGGGCTGGGCCCGGTCTTCGTCGGCGCGATGAGCGACTTTACGGCGTCCAGATCCTATGCCGGCGATTATGCGGCGGGCTGCCCGCATGGCCTTCCGCCCGAGGGTGCCACGGAGGCATTGGCCGCGGCATGCCGCCAGGCGTCGACGAGCGGGCTGCAATATGCCCTGTCGAGTGTCGTCCTGATCTTCTTCGTCTCGGCCTTCTGCTTCCTGCGCGCCGCGCCCGGCTTGCGGCGCGAGGCGATGAAGGAAGCGGCTCAGACCAGCGCGTAATAGCGGAAGAGCGTGCGGTCGGGATTGGAGCGCCGCTCTCCGCCACCGACGATCACCGTCCGGGAAAGCCAGTCATGGGGGCCCTGCGGCACGCGGAAATAGGGCGTGACCCGAAAGTAGGACGGCTGCGGACTGCCGGGCCGCGCGCGAACGAGATAGCCGAGATTCTGGATGTAGATCTTCGTGCCGTCTTCGGCCTCGAGGAGATAATGGGCCTTGAGTTCGATGACGCCGTCGGGCCGGACGAGCGCATAGTCGGCGCCACTGTGCGGAACCACCGACCCGGTCAGGCGGGGACCACTGATGGTGCCGCCGATCGCAGGCGTATAGCCTTGGCTGTCGCCGGACGGCAGCGGGCCGAAGATCTCGCGGTCGGCGCCGAACAGGACTTCAATGTCGAACACATGTTCGAGCCGGCAATCCGCGGCGGTCATTTGCTCTGCTCCCGCGCCGGCACAACGGGCAGCAGCAAGGCGGACTCGAAGACGCCGCCCAGGTGAATCCGGTAGCGTCCACGATTGCGGGTGTCTTCGTGCAATGGAAAGGGCAGCATCAAGCCCTCTTCCTTGCGATAGATATCGGACAGCGAGACGACCAACCGCAGGCTTTCGCCGGGCTCGAAGCGGACCGAAAACGGCCAGAGCTCGACATCGACCGGGACGATTTCGCCCGGGCGCAGCAACTGCTCCCCGTCGTGCCGATGCACCGGGCGCTCGGGGGTGGACTGCGCCTCATCGAGCGCTCGGTGGCTCGCGCGGAGCCAACCCAGCGCAACAGGCCCGTTCTCGAAAAAGGCGTAGAAGGTGAAGCCGACGACGTCGCCGTTCCGGTCCAGCTTCTGCAGCGCGACGAAGATATCCATGTCGTCGCTGTCCAGCGCCTCCACCCAGAGGCGCAGGCTGGCGTGCCCGGTCAGTTCCGTCGGTTCGTCGAAGCGATGGTCGAAATGCAGCGGCTCGCCGCCTGCTTCGAATTCGATGGTCGCATCGGTCGTGGGCGCGGATTCAAGTCGTCCATTCGCGCCGCCGAGATGGAGGCGCTTATAATCCGTTCGGGCCAGCGGCCATTCGGTCTCGGCCCGCTCCTCCTGAACGCCGTGCCGCTCGCGCACCTCCAGTCTCACCGGAGGCCAGGCCGACAGACTCGTCTCGCGCTGAAGGAGATAGTGGTCGAAAAACGCGCGCTGCCGCTCGCGCGTCTCGGGCCGGTAGAAATAGGCCCACTTCTTCTGGCCATGAATTTCCAGCCACTTTTCGCGCGAGGACATGCGCCGCCATGCCGCGATCGTCCCGCGCAGATGCAACGCCTGGTCGGACCAGCTTGCGATCACATAGGCCGGCTGGCCGATCTGCTCGAGAGCGCAGGCCTTCGACTGCCAATAGTCGTCCATCAACGGATGAGCCAGGACGTTGGCCCAGGTGTCCTCGGTGCGGTTGAGCGAGAAGCGGATATTGTCCGACGCGCGCGGCAGGAAATTCGTTTCCAGAATTCCGCCGTGCCGCGCGAACTCCCGGTACCAGTCGGAAAAGCCTTCGCAGATGTTGAGCGCGCGCAGTGGCCCGGGCTTCAACGGGGCGACATAATATTGGATAGCCGCGAGGTAAGAGACGCCAGACATGCCGACGCAGCCATTGCTCCAGGCCAGGCTGCCAAGCCACTCGATGGTATCGGCGCAGTCCTCCGCTTCCTGGATGCCGTTGTGATGAAAGTCGCCGCCGGAGAGCCAGGCGCCCCGCGGATCGACCACGGCAACGCCATAGCCCTGCCTGCCCCACCAGACCGGATCGGGGGCCTCGAACGAGGTCAGATCCGAAAGCCAGTCCGGATCAACCCCGGAGCGCGGCCAGAAGACCTTGTTGGTCGTGGCATGCTTTCCGTAGGGGCCCCAGGCCAGCAGGATCGGAAGCGGCCCATTCGCATCTTCCGGACGGTAGAGGTCCGCAAAAATCTCGACGCCGTCACGCAGGCGGATCGTGCAATTGCGTTCGATGAGCAGGCCCTGCTCAGTCCGCCGGTGGTAGTCGGTCGGCGGCAAAAGCGGCTTGTGGGTCGCGCTGAACGGATCAACGCCAGGCCGCATCAGCGGCTGAAAGACGGGCCGCGTACTCATAGAACCATGAAATAGTGGATTCGGTTCGCCTGTGGAATCTTCTCGGCGACGCCAACGAACACATGCTGGGAAAGCCAGGCGTGCGGACCTTCAGGAGCATCGAACCTGGGCGTCACACGCATATAATAGTCATCCGCGCTGACCGGCTCGTTCCTGCGGATCTTCTCTCCGGCAACCTCATTCCGAGCCCAGCGGTAGCCCCTGTTTTCGAGATAGATGATGGCGCCGTCATCGGCCTCGAGAAGGTATCGCGCATCGAAGTCGATGACGCCGTTAGGGCGCGTCAGGGGAAAGTCGCCGCCCGACATGGGGACGACCTTGCCGTTCAAACGCGGCCCTTCGATGGCGCCTTCGGCGGCATAGATGGCTGCCCGCATGTCGCCGCGCGCAGCGGGGCGAACCCAGAAGGGCTTGGAGAGCTTGATCGAGATGGTGAAAACATACTCGAGCTCAGGCTGGAAAGGATGCCGGTTGTTCATGGATCTTTGCTAGCCCTCTATTTGTTGATCCGTCAACACTATGCGTGTTGCAATCGCAGTTCATATTTGGCACGGACCCCACCCATGGCCCTACCTCCGACCTGGTATCTTTTCGGCAGCGACCATCTGCCCCACCGGCTGCTCCTGCTCGCCCGCATGATCGATCGCGAAACGGCCAGGCAACTGCAGGAGGAGGTCGGGCTTTCCTCGGCGGAATGGAGAGTGCTGGCCTTGATCTGCACAGTCGGCCCTGCGAGCGCCGCGGATGTCGGCGCTTCTTTCGAGGCCGACCGCGCCGAGGTCAGTCGCGCCGTGACGAGGCTCACCCAGGCCGGGCTGATCGCGCGTACGCAGGACAGCGCCAATCGGAAGAAAATGATCCTCTCGCCGACAGATGCCGGCAAGGCTCTCTACCTGAAGGCCCGAGGACTGCGCCAAGGCTATTTCCAGGCCATCATGGACGACCTCAGTGCGACCGAGCGGCTGGACTTCGACGGTGCTCTCAATCGGGTCGCCCTCCGTGTCGATGATCTGCGCCAGGATCGAGACTGAGCCCGACAGCCCGACGCGGCGCCAGACTAGGCCGTATCAAAACGGCGCGATCGTGAACCCCACCCAGCGCCCGAAACCGACGACGAAGATCCAAGCCAGGATCGACACGATCCCGGCACCTCGTGCAGCCACTGGCACGCGCGGCGCATTGTCCCATTGGGCTATGCTGCGCATGGTAACCAGATGGAACAGCAGCATGTTGAGGCCGGCTGCCGCAATCAGCGCGATCTTGCTCTGGAAAGCAAAATTGCCGGCGTAGGTTACCGGGTTCGAGGAAAAGAGAAGCGATCCGGTGATCACGGCCATGCCAAAGGCGATCCAGGTCGAAGGCAACAGCGTGCGGGTCAGCCCGGAGATCGAATATCGCTGGGACGCGAGACCGATCAGCCGCAGATCGACGATAAGGATGAGTCCCAGGACGGCTGTGATCGCCATGACGTGGATCGTCTCGACGATCGGAAATGCAACGGGATTGGTTGCCATGAAGGTGCCGACGGCACTCTCCCCAATGGCGTCAAGAAGATCGTTCATCGATAGTCCCCAGTCTCAGGTATAGGCAATCCAGCGGCCGCACGTGATGATTGCGAGCCAGAGAAGCAACAGCAGCACGCCGAGCAGGCGAACCGCTGCAGGCGTCGCGCTATCGGCTTTGTCGAGGACGCGGATGCGCCGCCCGAGCGCCATGAACAGGATCACCGCCACAAGCGTAAGCAGCATCTTGATCTGGAATGTCCGGTTGAGCAGCGAACGGCCCGGCTCGCCGCATATCATGAGCGCACCTGTCAAAAGGAGCACCAGCAGCGCCCAGCCGATCCACCCGTTGAGACGCGCGCCCCAGCTCGCCGGAGAGAGCGCGCTGCCTGCCAATTGCAGTGCGCGCAGCGACAGGACCAGCGACGAGCCGAACACCACCGCGATCGACAGGATATGGATTGTCTGGACGAGTGGCACGGCCCAGCCGACGTTCACCATCAACTGGTGCAGCTGCAAGGTATCGATCCAGCGCACCGCGCCGTTCAAAAAATCATTCATGAGAGCGTCCCTGGAATGGGGCGAGCACCCTGCCCGCCCCGATCAGATCAGAAGGAATATTTCAGCATCAGCCCCACCTCGCGCGGTCGGCCCCGCACTTCGCTGAGAGCATAACGTGGTGGAGCTGCCGGGCCGGTGCCAGCACCGCTATCCCAGAAACCCCCGCCGAACTTCTGCGCATAGGTCGAGTAGACCTTGTCGAAGAGATTGTTGGCGTAGACCGTGATGGTCACGGGAGCGACGGCGGGCGTTACGACCAGCCGCGCGTTGACGAGGCCATAGGACGGCAGGATGTAGCCCGAGTCAGCCGTATCGTCGGGATAGACCGACTGCTTGCCGACATAGGCATAGTTCAGGTTGAAGGTCGCTTTGCCGAAGCCGCCGCGCACCGTGTAATTGGCGCCGATATTATAGGTAGGCGTGGGAATATCCGGATAGAGGTGGGTCACGCCTGCGGGCGGATTCTTCAGTTCATAGTCGGTCAGGCCCAGGCTGCCATCGATGCTCAGGTCGCGGCTGATGTTGAGCTGACCGTCGAGCTCGAAGCCCTTGATCCGGGCATCGCCCTGGTTCTGGAGCTGGATATTGAAGCCGACGGACGGACAGCCCGGCGCGCCGATGGTGCAGTTTACGCGGACGGCCGCCTGTCGATTGGTCCAATCCATGATGAACACGGTTGGGTTGAGCCGCAACACGCCGCCAAACAGCGTCGTGCGCAGGCCGGCCTCGTAATTCACCACCTCTTCGTTCGGGATCGGCTGGATCGTCGCGCTCTGTGCCGGACCGGTGGCGTTGTTGGCCGACGTCCAGCCCAGGATCGTGTAGCTGAACGCGCCGGCCTTGTAGGCCTTGGAAATCGTGGCATAGGCCATGATGTCCTTGGTCACGTGATAATCCAGCGTCGCGCGGTAATCGAGGGCCTTGAATGGCGCACCGGCGGTCACGGTCGTCGCGTTCGTACCCGGCGCAGCAATGAAATCAGGTGCCTGATAGGCGGTTGCCGGCGGCGCGTAGCGCGTTTGCGCATACTCCTTGTGATCCCAGGCATGCCGGAGGCCTGCGGTCAGGTTAAGCCGATCGGTGATGTGCCAGGTCGCGCTGGCGAACACGCCCCAGGACGAAGATTTCTGCTTCGTGTAGGATATGGCGCGATAATAGAGCCCGCCGTCGGAATCGGCCGGCGTGCCCGTGAAGGCGGGAGCGCTGTAGGAGCCCGTCGTCCCCTGATAGTTGCTCGTCGTGCGCCGGTTCAGGATGTAGGAGCCGGGATAGAGGCTGTCGCCCGGCGTATTGCCGAACTCGTGGAAATAGCTGCCGCCGGTTACCAGATCGACCTTGTCATCGAACAGCGCGGCGTTGAGCTGCACCTCCTGGTAGAACACCCGGGAGTTCACATTCTCGTAGCGCATCTCCGCACCGATCAGCTCCCAGTCGGTGACGGCAGTGTGCTTCAGCCTGGAATAGCCGGTGATCGACTGCAGCTTGACCTTGTCGCTGATCTCCCAGCCGACATTGAGATCCGCCTGCCAGAATTCGTCGTTGCTATATTGGTCGCAAGCAGAGCTGTAATCGGGGTGAAAATTGTCGATCAGGCAGATGTCGGGCGCCTCATAGGGGCCCTTCACCAGGCGCGGATCATTATAGGCCGCAAGCGGGGCCTGGCCCGCCTTCTTGAAGGCGTCGTTGATCAGGTCGCCGTAATTGCCCTGAATCAGACCTTCGATGCCTGGATTCATGTCGAACGTCTTGAACACCCACGGCGTCGCGTTGGACTTGGAGTTGTCATAGAGAAAACCGGCGGTCGCGGTCAGGCTGGGCGACAGTTCGGCCCGCAATTGCACGCGGCCGATAAAGTTCTCCTGGGCGCCGAGCATCTGCGTGCCGCGGCTGACATAACCATCCTCGTGCAGATATGCGCCCTGCGCGCGGATGGCGACGCCGTTGCCGACCGGAAGATTGATCATGCCGACGAGATCATTGTGATCGAAATTGCCCACCGTCGCCTGGATCGACCCTTCAAGCTGGTCGCTTGGCTGCTTGCTGAAGATGCGGATCGCACCGCCGGTCGAGTTGCGGCCAAATAGAGTGCCCTGGGGACCACGCAGCACCTCGACGCGATCAACGTCGATCACACGCAACACGGCACCGCTGGTGCGCGGCATATAGATACCGTCGACATAAAGACCCACGCCGCGCTCGCCAGTGGCGCCCCCGCCACCCGAAATGCCGCGGATGACGAAGTTGGCGGCGCTGTTGCCGCCACCGCGCGTCGGCGAGATGCTCAGGTTCGGCGTGAAGTGCGAGAGATCCTGCAGATCCTGGATACCCTTGGCGGCGATGGTTTCGCTGGTGACGGCAAGGATCGAGAGCGGCGTGTTCTGCAGACTCGTCGCGCGGCGCTCGGCCGTCACGATGATATCCTTGGCGGTTTCGTCGTCCGAATTTTCGGCGGGCGCAGCATTTGCCGCTCCAGCCTGCTGCGCGTGAAGGACAGTGCCCTGCATTGCGAAAATTGCGGTGCCGGCAAGGGCCAGCGCCTTGAGGCCAATGGCGGATGCACGGCCGCCAGATGTGCTCTTGATCACGATCTACTCCCCTCCCCGGCAACCGCGCTTCCCTCGCCGGGTCGCGTTCAGTGCCCTTTCACACAAGCGGCGGCCGGCGGTTTTGCGCTCGTCATCGCTCCGTGTTGATTATGGTCTAAATTATGTTGATTCGTCAACTTCAAGTGACAGAAGGTATTCCACTGGCTGGAATCGGGGCGAAATTGCGCTGGCAAAGGCCATGGAGGCTCAACACGCCACAGATATTTCTGCGCGATGTCCCTGCGGCTTTTGGCGCCGCAATGATCAATAAGCCCCGGGGGATCTCCGAAGGACTTTTTGCTGTGAACGGCATGCTACATGGCAGGTAGCCGCCCGTCGTGCGACGCTCCCGCCCTCAGCGCCGCGCCGAAAAGCGATAGACGATCTCATTGCGATAGGTTTCTCCGGGCGCGAGCCGCGCAGAGCCAAACGCGGGTCGATTGGGCGTGTCAGGAAAAACCTGTGGCTCCAGACACAATCCGTCTCCCATGCGGTATATCGTGCCGCCTTTGCCCGTCGCCGTCCCGTCGAGGAAGTTGCCGGTGTAGAACTGAACGCCCGGCTGATTGGAGAGGATTTCCATAGTCCGCCCGCTGCCGGGATCTTCCATGCGCGCCATGAGCTGCAGGCCCGCGGGCTTCGCTCGCGTGATCACCCAGTTATGATCATAGCCCCGCCCAAAGCGCAGCTGCTCGTCCGTGCCTTTGCGAATCCGATCGCCGATCCTGTGCGGGCTGCGGAAATCGAACGGCGTGCCCGCCACTGCCCGAAATTCTCCCGTGGGGATCAGGGTCGCATCGACGGGCGTGTAGCTCTCGGCGGGGATCGTAAGCCGCTGGTCGAGGACGGAGACGCCCGATGACGCGCCCGCAAGATTGAAATAGGCGTGGTTGGTGAGATTGACGATGGTCGGCGCGTCGGTCGTCGCCTGATAAGTGACAGACAGCTCATTGGCTTCGTTCAGCGCGTAGGTCGCGATGATCTTTAAAGTGCCCGGATAGCCCTCGTCGCCGGCAGGGCTCAGCAGAGTGAAACTGACGCTGGCGGTCTTGGCGCCGGCATGAACTTCGCCGATCTGCCACAATTGCTTGTCGAACCCCTTCACGCCGCCGTGGAGCGCATTGGGGCCATCGTTGTTCGAAAGCTGATAGGCCTTCCCGTCCAGCGTGAAATGGGCCTTAGCGATGCGGTTCGCATAGCGGCCCACCGAGGCGCCGAAGTAGTTCGATGCCTTGAGATAGCCGTCCATGCCGTCATAGCCGAGCACGACGTCGGCGGTCCCCTTTCGCCCCGGCACGTCCAGGGCCTGGAGAGTGGCCCCCCAAGCGAGGACTCGGACACGCATCCCCTTCCCGTTGGTCAGTACCACGGCCTCGACCGCGCGCCCGTCGGGCAGGGTACCGAAGGTTTCCCGCCGCGCCTCCCCAGCCAGGCAGGGGGTGCCGACGAAGGCGAATGTCAGTGCCGCGAGCAGAGCTAGCTTCATGTCTTGAACCCTTTCATCTGTGGCATGTCCGCCAAGGCGAGACGGACCAGTTCTTCCATGGCCCTCCGCGCGCGGGCCGGCTTCCGGGAAGCCACTGCATCGCGAAGCGCCTCGTGCTCCGGCAGCGGGTCACGCGGGAGAGCATTGTGCTCCTGCTTGAAGCGCGTGGTCCACCGAACCGCGGCGGCAACCGACATGACGAGCGAACTCAGCGCCTCGTTTCGGGCCGCCGCGAGGATTGCCATGTGGAACTCCTGGTCCGCCCACTGCCCTTCCGCCGTGGCAAGGCCATATTTGCGCATGCCCGCCAGTCCGGCATCCATTCGCGCCAGATCCGCGGCATCGTGCCGAACAGCGGCGAATTCGGCGGCCGCAGGTTCGATCACCCGTCGCAGCTCGAACAGGTCGTGAATGAAGCGCTCATCCGGCTTTCCGGCGAACATCCATTCGAGAATATCCGGATCGAGGAGATTCCAGCGGTTGCGGGCCGTGATATGCGTGCCGGCCTTCGGGCGGCTCTCCAGCAGTCCCTTGGCGGTCAGAATGCGCATGGCTTCGCGATAGGCCGTGCGTGAGACGCCCAAGGCATCGGACCGTTCGATCTCGCCATCCCACGCATCGCCTGGCCGATATTGCCCGGACAGGATCGCGATCCCCAGCTGGCGCGCCAGCGCCTGGTGAATGCGCAGATGCTGGATCTTCTCGAGGCCATCGGAATCGCTCATGCTATTCCTCGAATGGCTCGACGAGAAGGATTCGACCTTTGGCCAAAGCCTGCTCGGCCAACCGTAGCGGCTCCAGATCAACGTCGCTCTTTCGCGCCCGGATCAGCTTGGCGAACCGCGCATACAGCGCGGGGTACTCGGCCTGGGGCGGAAACGCGAACGGCCTGCCGTCAACCGTCAGGCTGTTGCCGCCATCCGACAGAAGAGCCTGGCCCTGATCAGTTTCAATATGGATGTCCCAGCTTTGCGGGCCGGTCTGAAGGAAGTCGAGCTCGACCGAAACCGAAAAACCCTGCTCGCCTTCCAGAGACAGGCTCGCAGCGATCGGCGTCGCGCAATTGGCGGGCACCCGGAGCGCAGCCTCCCGCACGTCGAGCGTTCCAGGAAGGATCGTCGTGAGGATCGACAGCGCATTGATGCCGGGATCGAACACCCCGAAGCCGCCTTTCGTCCAGATCCAAGCCTGACCGGGATGCCAGACGCGCACGTCCTCCTTCCAGACGACCCGCACGGACCGCACCGTCTTTCCGTGCAGCCAGTCGCGTGCCGCCGCGACCGCCGCCCCCTCCTGCGAATGCCAGGCGGTCATCAGCGAGACCCCTTCAGCGCTCGCAAGCTCCCTCAAGGCCTCCGCTTCAGCAAGAGTGGCGCAGGGCGGCTTCTCCAACAGCACGTGGCGCCCCGCCAAAATGGCGTCCCGGGCGGCGGACGCGCGATCGGATGGCGGCATACACAGGGCGACGGCCTGGATTTCCGGATGGGCGGCGAGCATTTCTTCGAGCGAGGCGGAGACAGGGACCGTCGCATGACGGCCGGCAGGGTCCGCAACCGCCGTCAGACACAATCCGTCTGTCGCGGCAATCGCGGCGACATGTTCACGGCGCGCGATCTCGCCAAAGCCCGCGATGCCGATGGCAATGGGCGTCACAGCGGCGTCACCTTGACCGGCCTTTCGGCCTCCCGCACCAATCTGTTGCGGAGCGGCAAGCTGAAGCAATCGGCTCGAATGTCGAACACATCTCCAGGCAGCGTCTCGATCCCGTCGGCGAAGCTGACTGCGGCGGTGCCGAAGAAATGGACCTGAACATCGCCCGGGCGCCGGAACGACGCATATTTGAAGTGATGATGCTCGAGATTGGCGATGCTGTGGGTCATGTTCGCCTCGCCGGAGGCAAAGGGCTTCTCCCAGAGCAGCGCGTCCTCGCGCCATATCCGGCTCATCCCGCGCACATCGTTCGGAAGATCGCCGAGTAGCAATTCCGGGCCGAGCGCGGCGGAGCGCAGCTTCGAGTGCGCGAGCCAGAGATAATTCTCGCGCTCGGTCACATGGTCGGAAAACTCATTCCCCAGCGCGAAGCCGAGCCGCAGCACGCGGCCATCGTCACCGATCAGATAGACACCGGCCACTTCAGGCTCTTCGCCGCCGTCGCGCGCGAAAGCCGGCATGGCGATATCCGCCTCCGTCGACACCAGGATCGATCCGTCTCCCTTGTAGAACCATTCGGGCTGAACACCGACTTCGCCGGAAAGCGGCTTGCCGCCCGCCTCGCCCATCAGAAACATCCGCATGGAATCCGTTGCCTGGCCCGCGGCGGCTGCCCTGTGCATGCGGTCGCGCCCTTCGGCGGAGCCCAGATGCGTGAGACCGGTCCCGCTGACCGTCACATGCGCTGGATCAGGGTGATCGATCGGCGCCAGCAGAGTCACGGTGGAGAGATCGAGCGGGTCGGCCATTCGCCGCGCCGCCGTTTCCGCGAGGCTCAGGCCCGCCGCCGCGGCTTCATGAGCGAGCTGCAGAACGGTCTGGCTTCCCGAAATCGCGCGAGACCGGCCGTGCCGGTCCAAAGCCGCAACGCCCCGCGCACCATCGCGCTCGAATTGCACCAGCGACTGGATCGAGCCTTCTTCCGCCATTGCCTGCCCGCATTCCTCTCTCAAGTTGACGGCATTTTTGTCCGGATATACTCATACAAAATAATAGGCAACGGCGGAGGGATGGCATGGCTGAAACAGGCGGACCGGCGACGGAAACGATGCGGGAGAGCGGACAGCCCGTGCCCTACGCGAAATCCCTGGCATTGCTCGCGAGCCTGTTCTTCATGTGGGGCTTCATCACGGTCATCAACAACACGCTGCTGCCCCATCTGCGCAACGTGTTCGATCTCAACTACACCCAGACCACGCTGATCGAGTCCGTCTGGTTCATCGCCTATGGCGTCGCGTCGGTGCCCTCCGCCTTTCTGATCGAGCGAGTCGGCTACAAGAAGGCGATCATCATCGGGCTGCTGGTCATGGCCGCAGGCGCCCTTGCCATGGTCCCTGCCGCGCGCATTCCGTCCTACCCCGTGACGCTCGTCGCGCTGTTCACGGTCGCTTGCGGGATTGCTTTGCTGCAGGTCGCGGCAAATCCATATGTCGCCGTGATCGGTCCCCCGGAGACCTCGGAATCCCGTCTCACCCTGGTGCAGGCGTTCAACTCCATGGGTACTTTCTTCGCGCCCTATTTCGGGGGCTACCTGATCCTCAGCCGTACCGTCGCAGGCACCTCGCTCGAAGGCACGAAACTCACGCTCGAGCAGCGCATGCTGGACGCGCAGGCGACCCAGCTGCCCTATATCCTGGTGGCCATCGTGCTGGCGGCGATCGCGGTGGTGATCTGGCGCGCCAAGCTGCCGACACTCGGCGAGGATACGCGCCGCGCCAATGCGGCGGAACGGCGGCATCTCTCGCTCTGGAAGCACCGCAACCTCGTCTTCGGCATTCCAGCGATCTTCATCTACCTGATCGCCGAAATCGGCGTCGCCAACCTGTTCATCAACTTCGTAATCCTGCCCGACATCGCCGGGATCACGCCGGCCCAGGCCTCGAATTATCTCGTGCTGCTCTGGGGCGGCATGATGGTCGGCCGGTTCGCCGGCGCCTTCATCATGCGCAGCCTGCCGGCTGACACAGTGCTCGCGGCTTATGCCGCCGCGGCATTCGCCGTCATGATCGGCGCGGCAACGCTGCACGGGCCAATCGCCATGTGGTGCCTGATCCTGGTTGGTTTGTGCCATTCCATCATGTTTCCGGCCATCTTCGCCATGGGCATCAAGGGGCTCGGCCCGCTCACGGAAGAAGCCTCGGGCCTGCTGATCATGGCGATTGCCGGCGGCGCACTGGTCGTCGTGCAGGGCTGGCTCGCGGACCGTTACGGTCTGCAAAACAGCTTCTGGCTGACGGTCGCCTGCGAACTCTACGTATTCTGGTACGCCCTGTGGGGCAGCAAGCCGGCGGGAACACAGAAATGAGACAGGAGAAGGCATTGGCAAAACATCGGCTTTTCATCGGCGCCGCGCTGGCGGTGATCTGCACCCCGGCTGCCGCACCGGCACAGGATGTGATGGTGTCGATCGAGGCGGCTCACCCTGGCGCCACCATCAATCGCAACATCTTCGGCCAGTTTGCCGAGCATCTCGGCACCGGCATCTATGGCGGAGTCTGGGTCGGCCCCGGTTCCCCCATCCCGAATGTTCGCGGCATTCGGACAGACGTCGTCGCCGCCCTCAAGGCGATCCGCGTTCCCAACGTGCGCTGGCCGGGCGGCTGCTTTGCCGACGAATATCACTGGAAAAACGGGATCGGGCCCGCCTCGGCCCGCCGCGCGACAGTCAACGCCAATTGGGGCGGCGCGATCGAGCCCAATACGTTCGGCACGGACGAATTCATGGATTTCGTGAGCCAGATCGGCTCCGATGCTTATGTCTCGGTCAATGTCGGCTCGGGCACGCTGGAGGAAGCTTCGGAATGGCTTTCCTACATGACCGCCGACCGTCGCGCCGCGGCCGGCGCAGACCGCGCCAAGAACGGCCATGCCGAACCGTACAAGGTCAAATATCTGGGCCTCGGCAATGAGAGCTGGGGCTGCGGCGGCAATATGCGGCCCGAATATTACACGGACCTGCTCAAGCGTTACGCCCGCTTCACGCGCAACTATAATCCGGCGCAGCAGACCGGTGACGGCGTGATGCAGCGCATCGCCGTGGGCCCGACCGACGACGACACTGGCTATACCGAGGGTGTGATGAAGACCTGGAGCCAGCGGGACTGGAGCTGGTCGATCGAAGGCCTTTCACTGCACAGCTACACGGTCCCCAAATGGCCGCCCTCGCTGCCGAGCACGGATTTCAGCGAGGATGATTACGCCCTGATCCTCCAGACAACGCTCAAGATGGATGCCCGGATCGCCAGACACGCCGCGATCATGGACAAATATGATCCCAAGAAGGAGGTGCCGCTGGCGGTCGACGAGTGGGGTGTGTGGCTGCGCGAAACGCCGGGCACGCCGACCGGCTTCCTGCAGCAGCAGAATTCCCTCCGCGACGCCATCGTCGCCGCGCTCAACTTCAATATCTTCGCGCGTCACGCGGATCGCGTGAAGATGGCCAACATCGCGCAGATGGTGAATGTGCTGCAGGCGCTGATCCTAACGGACGGACCGAAGATGGTGCGCACGCCGACCTATTGGATCCACAAGATGTATCTGCCCATGCAGGACGCGACGTTCGTTCCGCTCTCCTTCAACGCGGGCAGCTATCGGCGGGGCGAGATCGCCCTTCCCGCGCTCGACGCGGTGGCGATGCGGGACAAGGGCGGAAAGCTTTGGGTGGCGTTGGTCAATCTTGATCCGCATGCCGCCAAGCAGGTCGCTCTGGATGTCCCGGGCGCGACGATCCGCAACGCGTCCGGCGAGGTGCTGACAGCCGCTAATGTCAATTCGATCAACACCTTCGATGCGCCGGACGCGGTGGTGCCCAAGCCCATTGCCGGCACCGTGAAGGACGGCAAAGTGACGGTCGCGCTCCCCGCCAAGTCGGTCGCGATGATCGCGCTCGGCGAATGAGGCCCGCTGGAGGCGGATGAGCTTAGCTGGATCGTCATTGCGAGGGGCGAAGCTCCGCGGCAATCCGGGCCTGGAGAGTCGTCCTGGATTGCTTTGCTACGCTCGCAATGACGAAAGGCGACGGCGAATTCGCACCCGAGGGCGGCCGGCGGGCCTGCCCTAGTCGATCCGATAGACGGAAAGCCGTACGGTCGATCCCACCTTGCCGCCCGAGGCCAGGAACAGCGAGCGATTGACCCAAGCATAATCGGGATGCCCGCTTTCGAGGCGAATGGCCGTGCGCATGTAATATTCGGACGGAGGCACGGCCTCGCCAGCAGCGATGCGGGCCGCGACGTCGGGCGAGGCGTGACGCAATCCCTGGCTCAGAACCTCGATGACCGCGCCGTCCTGCGTCTCGATCGCATAGCGCGCATCCAGGTCGGCGACGCCATCGCGGTCCACGGTCTGCCAGTCGGCGCCGACGCCGAGCAAGCGGCCGTTGAGCAGTGGTCCGCTCACGGTGCCGCCGACGATCGGGATGATCCGTTTCTTGCCGCCGGCACACTCGCCCATCTCATGCGCAGGCGACAGTTCGACAACGAAGTCGCAGACATGCTCGAGATGCGGAATCATGCCGCCGCTCTCGCCAGGGTGGCCCCTTCCGGGATGGTTCGCGGCGCCTGGTTCAATCTGTCCTTCGCGAAGCCGGCAGCCTGCTGATAGGCGAGCATGAAGGCGGCACGCTCTTGGGCGGGAATGACGTCGTCGATATCGTCGAACCGCCCGCCGCAGCGATCCTCCACCATGTTCAACAGACCGAACGGCCCCGCCCCGCGGTTCCGCATCGCGACGCTGCCGATCGCCTGGCAAAGCTGGTCGTCATAGGCGCGCAGGGCCGCCTCGGAGACCCCATGGTCGAGCATGAGCCGGCCGATCACCCGCGCATCGATGATGGCTTGGGACGCGCCGTTGGAGCCGGTTGGATACATCGGATGGGCTGCGTCGCCGATCAGGGCTACCGGACCATCCACCCATGTGGGGAGAGGATCGCGATCGATCATCGGATTCTCGTAAGCGACGTCGGACTTTGCCAGCAATGTCGGGAGGTCCAGCCAATCGTACACGAAACCGTCGAACTGATGCGCAAACTCGGACAGCTCGACGGCCCGGAACCAGCCCGACTTGGACCAGTCGTGATCGGTGTCGTAGGTCTGCTCCGCGATCCAGTTGATGTCTGCCAGACCGTCAGCATCCGGCTGGGAAATCGGATACAGAACGACGCGATGCCGGCTGGTGCCCAAGCCGATGAACGAGGAGCCGGTGCGGATCGGCACGCCGCGCGCCGTGCCGCGCCACATGATCGTGCCGCCCCAGTGGATCGGCGGCTGGTCTGGGTGCATTTGCGCCCGCACCGCCGAATGAATCCCGTCCGCGCCGAACAGGATGGAGCCGGCGAATTCTGCCGTGCCGCCGCCAGCCAGCTCGACCTGAGCGACGACGGTGCCATCGTCCTGCTTGCGGTAGCCCGTGACGCGATGCCCTAGCTTGACCGCTTCCGGACCCAATCGCTCGATCACCTGGCGGTAGAGCATCAGGTGGAACTGGCCCCGATGGACCGCATATTGGTGCCAGCGATAGCCTGCCAGCTTGCCGCGCGGTTCGGCGTAGATCTCTTTTCCGTTCAATCCGACCAGCGCCCATTCCTTTGCCGGAATGCCGACCTTGTCGAGTGCCTCTTCTCCGATGCCGAGATCCTCAAGCTCCCGCACCGCGTTCGGCTGGAGATTGATGCCAACGCCGAGCGGCTTGAGCTCCCTCACGCTTTCGAACACCGTGCAAGGGACGCCGATCTGATGAAGCGTGAGGGCAAGTGCCAAACCGCCGATGCCGCCACCGGCGATCAATACCATTTGCTGCGACATTCGACCGCCTGTCTTCACATTGTGGTTCGGCACCGACGCGCTTCCTCTCGAATTCGGGCCAAAAAACGCCCGGCCAAGGAAGTGATGCGAGCGGTTGCCCGATAAGAGGGGATGCGTCCGGACCGGTCAAGCCGGTCCGGACCAGACGAGCGTCCTAGATCGGGAAGTGGCCCGGCTGGGTCTCCACCGTAATCCAGCGCAGCTCCGTAAAGCTGTCGATGCCTGCCTTGCCGCCAAAGCGGCCATAGCCGGAGGCGCCGACGCCGCCGAAAGGCATTTGGGCTTCGTCATGCACCGTCGGGCCGTTGACGTGGCAGATGCCTGAATTGATCTGGCGCGCCACGCCCAGGCCCCGCGCAACATCCCTCGTAAAGACGGAGGCCGAAAGGCCATATTGGGTATCGTTGGCGAGACGGATGGCGTCGGCCTCGTCCCCCGCCCGGATGATCGCCACGATCGGACCGAAGCTTTCGTCTCGATACAGGTTCATGGCCGGAGTCACCCCATCCACGACCGTTGCCGGCATCAGGACGCTGTCGGCCGTTCCGCCGGCCAACGCCTTTGCGCCCTTCGCGAGCGCGTCTTCGATCAAGCTATTCACATGGTCGACGGTTTTGCGGTCGACCACGGCACCGAGGGGCGTTTTGCCCTCGCGTGGATCGCCGGTGGCCATTGACTGCGCCTTGGCCGCAAACTTCTTGGCGAAAGCGTCTGCCACGGCCTCGACCACGATGATCCGTTCGGTCGACATGCAGATCTGGCCCTGGTTCATGAATGCGCCAAAGGCGGCTGCCTTGACCGCCTCATCGAGATCCGCATCCTCCAACACGACAAGCGGTGCTTTACCGCCAAGTTCAAGCAGCACGGGCTTCAGATTCTCCGCCGCACGCTTGGCAATGATGCGCCCGACCCCAGTCGAACCGGTGAAATTGATCCGCTTGACCTGCGGCGCATCGATGAGCGCGCCAACCACCTCGCCGGCATCTTCCGGCGCATTGGTGACGACATTGACGACGCCCTCGGGAAAGCCAGCTTCGGCAAAAGCCTCGATGATGAGTTCGTGAGTGCGCGGACAGGTCTCGCTGGCCTTGAGGATGACACTGTTGCCACAGGCTAGCGGGACGGCGATCGCGCGCACGCCGAGGATGATCGGAGCGTTCCAGGGCGCAATGCCCAGGATCACCCCCACGGGCTCCTTGAGCGCCATGGCAAGGCAGCCCGGCTTGTCGGACGGGATCACCTCTCCGGAAATCTGCGTCGTGATCGCAGCCGCCTCACGCACCATACTGGCGGCGAGACCGAGGTTGAACAGCGCCCAGCCTTTGGTGGCGCCGATCTCGTTCATCATCGCCTCGACGAAGGCATCCGCCCGCGCCTCCAGAGCCGCCGCCGCTTTCATCAGCACGGCGCGCCGTGCGTTGGGCCCGGTCGCCGCCCAGGCCGGGAATGCCGCCGCCGCACGGGCTGCAATGGCTGGCATGTCCTCAGCCTTCATGGCCGGTGCACGCGATGCGACCTCACCGGTCAGCGGATTTTTACGATCGAAATTCATGGCATCCTCTACATCAGAACCGGAAGGTCGGTGGTGCGAGCAGCACCATCTTCTTCTTTAGAATGAAATCGACGCCTGCAGATACCAATTCCTTGGGCGGGCGTAGATCTTTTCGGCATATCCCAGGGTGCCCAGGGACGCGTTGCCCTGGATCAGATAGCGCTCGTCAAAGACGTTAAGCACGCCAGCCGTAACCTTCCAGCCCTTCGCCTTATTGCCGACCGCAATGGAGGCATTCCCAACGAAATAGTCGCCCTGTTCGATCTCGGGCACGCTGCCCGTGATGAAGGTGATCTTCGTCGTGTAATTGCCGTCGAACCGTGGTGTCACCGTCAGATCGCCTCCGATCGGGATGGCATAGGCAATACCGAAATTGCCCTGGAAGGCCGGCGTGAATGGGAGATCGTCGGCCGGCGTCACCGTGGCAGTCGCGCCGGGAACCGCCGTGATGCTCAGGATCTTGTCGTCGAGCGTGCTCATGGCCAGGTCGATCTGCAAGCCCGAACGGGGGTGATAGCTGAGTTCGGCTTCAAGGCCCTGGATACGCGCCTTGCCCGCATTGAAGAGCAGCGGCACCACGCCTTGGCGGAAGATCAGCTGGATGTTGCCATATTCGGCGCGGAATGCAGCCGCATTGAACCGGAAATCGCCGAAATCGAACTTGGCGCCGATTTCATAGCTGTCGACCTTTTCCTCGTCGAACGGCGTCGGAACATTGCCCGTGGGCGCCGCATTGTAGCGCGTATTGTAACCGCCCGACTTGAAGCTCCGCGAATAGGATACATAGGTGCTGACGTGCCTCGACCAGGAATATCGAATGCTCGCCGACCCGGTCAGCGCCGAGAAGGTGCGCTTGTAGGGCCCCGGATAAATGTACAGAGGTCCGCCATTGGGAATGGCGGTCGTCGGTAACGGATTGGGGTCCGGAAGCGTTGCCGGGAAGAGGTTCAGAACCGTGCCGTAATAGGTCTTCTTGTCGCTCGTGTAGCGAAGGCCCCCCGAAATCTCCAAAGCCTCGACCGGATTGACGGACACCTCGCCGAAGACTGCGATCGAATCCGTTTTCAGGTCCGAAATCTGAAGGTCACGCGAGGCCGGGCCGCCTGCCAGCAGTGACGTGATCACCGGCGGAGACGGCGGGAAAGCAAGCGGCACAGTCGCTCGCTCCTTGGTCTTCTCATTGAAGTAATAACCGCCGAGGATCGCGTTCACGGTCTTGGACTTGTACTGGAGCTGCAGTTCCTGGCTGTACTGCTTGGAGTTGCCGCCCACATCCGTCGTGATCATAGGGAATGGCGTATTGTCCGCATCGCGGATGCCGTGCGAGGTCGTCGAGCGGTAAGCGCTGATCGATTTCAGGGTGAAATTGGCCGACAGGTCGGCGACAACCGAACCCGACAGGCCCCAGACCTTGGACGTGCTCGTCACCGGCGCCGTGCCACCGTTCACATAAGGACCCAGCGCCTGAAAATCATTGGCGCACCGGGAATCGTTGATCAGCGGAACGTTCGGGGCTCCGAAGCGCGGGTCGCCGGCGACGAGCGGCGCGAAGGGAATCTTCGCGCCCGGGCAGCCTGCGGCGACACTGACGATCGCGGCGACCGGCGCTTGTTCGTTGATGCCGGCGAAGACGAAGGGCGCACCATGCTCGTCACGCTTCGTGAAGTCAGCGCGGAGGTTCACCTTCACCGAGGGCGCCGGCTCCCAAAGAAGCGCGCTGTTCAGCGTGAAGCTGTTGTCGTCGCCCAGATCAAGCCCGTCGAACTTGCGGCGCACATAGCCATCCCGTTTGCGGAATCCTCCCGAGACGCGTCCGGCCGCGGTGTCCGCGAGCGGGATATTCACTGCCGCGAAGCCTTCATAGAGGCTGTCCGTGCCGGTCCTGAACCGCGCCTCGCCACTGAACTCACCGATGACCGGCGTGCGAGTCCGAACCAGGATGGCGCCACCGATCGTGTTTCGGCCGAAAAGCGTGCCTTGCGGGCCGCGCAGAACCTCGACTCCGCCGATATCGCCAAAGTCGAGCGATCCGCCGACGGCGCGCCCGAGATAGACCTCGTCGAGATAGACGCCGACGCCCGGATCGACGGCGGCCGTGGGGTCGAGCTGACCGACACCGCGAATAAAGACGACCGCGGCGGCGGTATTGCCGGAAAGCTGGCCGGCCGGCTTGAACTGAAGGCTCGGCGTGATCTGCTCGAGATCGGCGGTCTGGTGAATCTGGCGATCCTGGAGAATCTCGGGCGTGAACGCAGAGATGGCGACGGGCGCGTCCTGCAGAGATTCCTCGCGGCGACGCGCGGTCACGATGATCGCTTCGCTTTCCGGCTCAGCAGCACTGGGGGCCGACGCGCCATTCTGGGCGAGCGCCGGGGCACAGCAGGTCAGCAGCGCGCCTGCGGCCGCACCGAGCTTGAGCATGGATTTCATCTTGATCTCTCCCCTCGTGCCGATTCCAAAGCGTGCTGTCGTTCTCGGCAGACAATTAGTTATATGATAAAACAATAATTGGCAATATCGCATAACTAATTCCGCCGAAGCCCGACGAACTTCGCTGCTCGATTTCGGTAGAGAGGTGAGTTCGTTTCTAGCCTAATAATTAGAGCCAGACAGAAAGCTGAGCCGCCTCACATCGCCTTGAAGAAGCGGATCTTCACTGCCGGCTCACCCTTGGGACCTTTGGCCCCTTCAAGAGTGCCGATAAATGCGGTCTGGCCCAGCCACTCATATTTGCCGAGAGGCGCTTCGAAGCGCGGCGAAGTCCGCACGGGCTTGGGCGGCTGGCCGGCCTTCGGCATGCAAAGGGCGCCGGTATTGAGAACGTTGATGATCACGCCGTCGTCGGTCTTGAGCATGTAGTCGGCCTTGACGTCTACGCAGCCGTCCGTGCGGACCAGCTGCCAATCCCAACCGCCCGGCACGATGGTGCCCTTGATGCCCGGCCCCTCGAACGTGCCGCCCGTAATGGGGATCATGTTGCGGCTGCCATAGGGCGTCTTGCCGGGAATCATGGCCGATCCCAGCAGCACCAGTTCCTCGAAGGCGAATTCGAGCCGCGGCTCTGGAGAGGCCGGCGGCTGTGCATTGGCTGGGCCACATATGCCCAGGCCGGTGACGGCAACCATGGCCATTCGCGCCGCGCGACGCTTGAGCGATGTCCAGTCCATATCCTCTCCCACGATTGCAATCTGAGTTTTCACATCATTCCCGCTTCAATTGAATTGGCAATCGAGGACGTCAGTGGCCGCGCTTGTGTGCCGCGAAGAACTCGAAGATCGCCGGCATGCTGTCTCCGATGATCGTGCCGTGATCACGCCCTTCCATCTCGATGTAGCGATGATCAGGCAGCTTGAGGTCGTCCATAGCTGCGGCCCAGGTCCGGGTGTTAGTCGGGGGCACGACATTGTCCTTGTCGCCCTGGGTGATCATGAGCGGCAGGCGCGCCTTCTGGATGGGCGCGAGGATGTCCTTCTGCGTCGGCTGCATCATGAAGGCAGCCGGCGCGATTGCTGCCGCGGCCGCCCACTGCCCGGAATATTTCTGGGCGAGGAAGAGCGTGCCGGCACCGCCCATGGAATGTCCCATGAGATAGGTGCGATCGGGATCGACCTTGAATTCCTTGCGGGCCATCTCGAGGACGTTGAGCACATCCTTCTCGCTGAGCTCGCGCAGGTTCGCCGGCTTCACCTCGGTGCCACCGCCCATGACGATAACCGGAGAGCCGTACCAGCCGGCGACATTATACCCCATCGGGCCCACGACGATGTACCCGCCTTCCTCGGCGAGATCGATCAGCTTCCCCCGCACGATGAAATTGGAATCGCCGCCAAAGCCATGAAGAGCGACGATGAGAGGAGCGGGCTTGTCCTTCTTCACCTTGGACGAGACAAAGACAGTGTATGCCAGATCCTCATTGGTATCCTGGAAATGATAGGTGCGCTGCTGCGCGCGCGGATCCGGATCGATTTTCATCGGCATCCGCGGCGGCCCGTTCGGCGGTGGCCCGTTGCCGACCGGCTGGGCGGCGAGCGGAAGCGCGGTGGAGAGAGACATCGCCAATAAGGCCGTCGACAGGCAAATTCCGCCCATGCTCTTACTTATCACTTGCGCTCTCCCCCTCCAGGACTTCGCCCGACAACCCATCGCGATCGACAGGCTTGGCGCGTCGCCCCTATAGTTATATGGACTAACTATATCGAGCCTTCGTATCCTCTGCAATCGGCGACAGGCGAACGGACGCCTCCATGACCGATGAGGCGCGGGATGGGATGGGAGAAACAAAATAGTGGCTGCCGACCGCCGATATCTCTTGGTCTCGAACATTTTCCGCGACATCCTGCACGGCATGGTCTGGTAAAGGAAAGCAAGCCATCGCGAGCCTCTTGGACAACAGCGGAATGATCGATCTCGGCCCCCTCGGGGCGCTGGCGGGTTATCATTTGCGCCGGGCGTCGGCCGCCGTCGGAAGCGACTATTTCCGGACCGTCGAACCCGGCGGCATGAGGCAGGTGCTGTTCGGCGTCCTTTCAGTGATCTCCGCCAATCCCGGGATCAATCAAGGGAATGTCGGCCGCATCCTCGGCATTCAGCGGCCGAACATGGTGGCGCTGGTCAATGAGTTGATCGCCAACGGCTGGGTAGCGCGGACGGTCGATAGCGTCGATCGGCGTGCCTTCATCCTCAATCTGACGCCCGACGGGGGGAAAGCAATCGCGGCAACGCTGACTCTGATCCACGAGCATGAGGAACGCATGCTCAGGGATCTCAGCACACAAGAGCGGCGGACGCTCATTCGGCTGTTGGGTCGGATCGAAGCCAGAGGAGAGTGATCTGAGCGGCGTGTTACCGAAACGCGCGCTTCATAGGCAAAAGACAAAACTGCAGGAGAGAAGAGTATGAATGGGACCCCCAACAATTCACGTGCGGCTCGTTGGATGACGATCTTCATAGCGCTTGGCCTGGCGTCCAGCGCGGGCGCGCCCGCCCTTGGGCAGGCGCTCAATGCCGGCGCACTCGCCGACAGGGCACAGATCGAAGACCTGCTCACGCGCTATTATTATAATTTCGGCAAGGCGGGCGACCGGAACTTCGGGGCATTCTATTCGGATGATGCCGAGATGGTCCTAGGCAAGACCAGCTATAAGGGCCGGGAAGCGATCGAAGGTGCGTACAAAGCGCTCTCCACCGCCGACATACCGCAGCGCAAGTCCTTCGCTTTCAACATTCTTATGACCAATCCGCTCATCGTCGTCCACGGCACGACTGCCACGGCGCGGCTGATCTTCACCGAGATTGTGGTCGACAAGCAGGGCGATCCCCCGCGCATTCTCACGCAAGGCAAGGAATTCGACAATCTGGTCAAGGTGAAAGGCGCGTGGCGTATCTCGAAGCGGGAGATCGTCGGACCGGAACAAGGCGCTCCAGCGGGCTGGAAGGAATGAGGAGGTCGGACCTCTAATCGCTTGCGCGGCATGAGGATCAATGCGCGACGAGCGCACTCAGCTCGAACGGACTGCTGACCGACAGACGCTGGTAGGCTCGGCGGCGATAGGTGAGCACCGAGGCCTTGCCGATGCCGAGATCGAGCGCCGTCGCCTCGACGCTCATGCCACATGCCGCGCGGGCGCAGACCTGTCGCTCTCTTTCCGGAAGCGCCGGGAATTGGACGGCAAACCGCTGCTCGAAATCAGCGAATGTCGGACGATCCGGCATGCCTCCCCGTGCGCCGCTCAGCGGCAGCAGCGGCAGTGCCAGCCGCGCCAGGCTCAGCAGCATATCGAGTTCATCGTCCGTGAAACGGCCCTGCCGCCCATTCCGCGCGACATTCATGCCGCGCCATTGCTTGGACCCGCGCTGAATGATCGAAACGCGTTCGACGATGCCGCCATCCTCGAAGAAGCGGCGGCGAAAACCCGGCACGCGCACATCGGCGCCGGCAACGCGCTGGATGGCGATATCGCCGGTCGCGGGCGCCAAGCGATAGGCTTCGCAGACAGGGTCGATATGGCGGTAGGTTCGGCTGTAGACTGGAAACAGGGCGGCGATGTCCGGCTCGCAAAAATGATAATACAGCCTGCTCTCGTGGCGGCCGCTCGCTTCGAAGAGATAAAGGCGGGTCACCCCTCCAACTTCGGAGGTGAGCGTATCGAGGACAGCGCTGCCAAGATCGCCTCGCTCCAGGCCGTCGAGCAGCCGCTCATAAAGGGCGCCGAAAACGTTCGGAACGTCAGCCACTCTCATCTGCCAGATTTCCGCCATGCTTCGACTCTCCCCTCGGCCGAGGGAAATGTCACGCGCAATGGGCCCGCTCGTCAAGCTTGCGAAGGTCAGCCGATTCGGAAGCGTGACCTCGCCTCCGCGATGCTCGCGGGCTTCATGCCGTAGATCGCGGCGATGTTGACGGCGGCCCTGACCATGTCGCTATTGTCTCGCGCCACACTGCCGTCAGGGAGGTGGATGCCGTCCTCGAAGCCCACCCGCACTAGGTCGCAGCCCATAGCCAGGCCGAGTGTTGCCGCCTTGAACATGAAGCTCCCGGTGCCCGTCACGCCCCAGATCGCCCTGGGAAACATGCGCAGTCCTTCGTCGATGTTGAAAAGGAGATTGCGGGCGACAGGAGGGGTCGCCCCGAAGCCGCCTCCATGCAGCAGCCACACATTGTCCCGATCCTTGTCGAACAGGCCTTCGTCGGCATAACGCATCAGCCTGTGCAGCGAGCTGGCCTCGACGATCTCATATTCGAGCGCCGATCCCATGGCGTAGACGGCCTGAATCGTCTTCTTCAGCAATTCCGGCGAGTTCACATAAGGCGTCTCGGTGGGGTAGCCGCCCTCCGGATTATGGAAGTCGGCCGAGCCGCCGGCGATCCCGAACAGATCCTGGCGCGGCTCGATCTCGAGCAGCCCCAGTCGCTCGCTGTCGTCGGGCCAGATGTAGCGCCCCGTGGCAGGGTCGCGACGCACGCCGATGCCGTTTGTCGTCTGGATGAGGATCGGCGATCGCGCCCTGATCTGGCGGATGATCTCCGCATAGATTTGAGGATCGCCGCTGTTCTTCCCGTCTGGCCCACGCGCATGGACGTGAACCATCGCCGCGCCGGCTTCGTAGCAACGCGCCGCCGCTTCCCCGATCTCATCGGGCTGCTTGGGCACGATCGCGCCATCACGATCCTGTTGCATGCCGCCGTTGAGCGCGACGGTGATGATGACTTTGTTGCCTTCGAGCATAACCTCTCCCGGATCGATTGGGATCAAATGCCAGAACAGGTGATGGCTGTCTGTCCGCTGGGGAGAGGACAAACCTGCTCGGCAATCGACGGTCATTGTGGCAACCAGCGACATCGATCAGAAAATCGGATGGTTGCGATGCGCTTCAACGGCCTCGATCTCAATCTGCTGCTCGCATTCCAGATCTTGCTGGAAGAGCGAAGCGTCACGCGCGCGGCGCGTCGCATGAATGTGAGCCAGCCGGCCATGAGCGCGGCGCTCGGGCGATTGCGCGACTATTTCCAGGACGACCTTCTCGTCACCCACGGAAAGCAGATGTACCCCACCGCTCATGCCGAGGGGTTGGTCGGGCCGGTGCGCCAGTTTCTCTCCGACCTCGACGCCTTGCTGGTCAGCACGGCACGCTTCGATCCCAGCAGCACCGAGCGTAGTTTTCGCATCGTCGCGTCCGATTACATCACCGCCTCGGTCATCGGCCCCTTATCGCAGCGCCTCGCCGAAACCGCGCCGGGCGTGCGGTTGGAGATGATGCTGCCGAGCGAGGAAGCCGCCCAGCTCGTGCTCGAAGGAAAGGCGGATCTCATCGTCACGCCGGAGGATTTCATCGTTCCCGGCCAGCCGGCTGAATTGCTCTGCGAGGAGCGTCAACTCGTGATCGGCTGGAGCAATAACCCGGCTCTGGCCGGCGGCATCAATGCAGCGACGTTCGGCAGGCTCGGTCACGTGGCCGTCCATGTCGGCAGCAATCGCGTGCCGTCCTTCGCCGATCGGCAGATCGAGCGCATGGGATTCGCGCGCCGTATCGACCTGACCTGCGGCTGCTTCACCATGATGCCCTGGCTGATCTGCGGCACCAATCGGATCGCCATCATGCACGAGCGGCTGGCAAAGCAGATGGCGGGCCAATTTCCGCTCGCGATATCGGAGATGCCCTTCCGCTTCCCCGTCATGCGCGAGATGCTGCAATATCACCGCGCCCGCGAAGCTGACGAAGGCCTGCGGTGGCTTCGCGATCAGCTCAAACAGCAGGCTGCCATTCCATAAGCTTCATCTATCAAAATCGATAAATTCAATCGCTTTTACAAATTGAGTTGTCACCCTACCCTGGCCGTGTGGAGAGGGTTGGAGCGGAATGAAGGATCTATCGATTCTTGTCATCGGCGGCGGCATTGGCGGACTGACATCCGCCATTGCGCTCCGTCAGCGCGGCTTCACCGTTACGGTCATCGAAAAGGACCCAAAATGGTCCGTCTACGGAGTCGGCATCATCCAGCAGGGCAATGTGCTGCGGGCCGTCGAGGCACTCGGCATTCTCGACCGCTATGTCGATGCCGGGGTCGGCTTCGACGCGGTTGAGGTTTTCACGCCGGACGGCACGAAGGTGGCCCGTGTCCCGTCCCACCGCCTCCTGAAGGAATATCCGGCCAATCTCGGCGTGAGCCGGCGCGCCATGCAGCAGGTCCTGCGCGAGGCAGCGAAGGAAGCTGGTGCGGAGGTTCGCCTTGGCATCACGGCGGAGGAGATCGAGGACCATGGCGGGAAGGTCGACGTCCGCTTTTCGGACGGAAGCGCAGATGCCTTCGATCTCGTCGTTGGTGCGGACGGTGTCTATTCGCAGACCCGCAAAACGGTCTTCCCGGAAGCAGAAGCGCCGCAATTCACCGGCCAGGCCGTATGGCGCTACAATCTACCGCGCCCCGCCGACCTCGATGCGCTGCAGGTTTACAACGGCCGGATCGGCGCCGGCCTCGTGCCGATCAGCGCAGATACGATGTACATGTACCTGACCACGGCCGAGCCCGGTAACCCGCGCTACCCGCACGATCGGCTGGCCGGCGACATGCGTGCCAAGACGGCGAGCTGCGCGCCGGCGATCCGCGATCTGGCTAAGCAGATTACGAGCAATGACGATGTCGTTTATCGACCGCTTGAAGCGCTGCTCGTCGAAGGACCGTGGCACAAGGGCCGCGTCGTTCTGCTCGGCGATGCCGTCCACGCCACGACACCTCATCTCGGCCAAGGTGC
Source organism: Sphingobium sp. (assembly GCA_017745115.1). Next base: position 90,078 of record JAGIAA010000002.1, read on the forward strand.
TGGCCTGGCCATCGAAGACAGCCTCGTGCTTGCCGACGAACTGTCCCGCCATGACGAGATGGAGGCTGCTCTCATCGCCTATCGCGATCGGCGTTTCGAGCGTTGCGCCTATATCGTCCGGGCGAGCCTCGCCATCTGCATGGGCCAGCTCGGCCAGGGACCACTCGTCGACAATGCCAAGGCCACAGCGGAAATGTTCGCCGTGACCGCCGAGCCGATCTGACAGGAGAAAGTGGTATGAGCCGCGTCACAGACATTCGCTATGTCGGCTATGGTGTTGCCGATTTCGAGGCGGAACGCCGGTTCTACACCGAGACCTGGGGCCTGGAGGAAGTCGCTGCGCGAGGCGATATGGCCTGGTTCACGGCCCAGGGAGACGACGAGCATCATGTCGTTCGGGTGCGCGCCTCCGACGCAAACCATCTCGACTTGATCGCTCTCGCGGCTGACAGCCGGGAGTCTGTCGCGGCGCTGCACGAGCAGGTCGCCGCGGCCGGCTGTCGCATCGTCCATCCTCCCCAGGATATCGATGCGCCAGGCGGCGGCTATGGATTTCGCTTCTTTTCGCCCGATGGACTGCCGTTCGAGATTTCGAGCGACGTCGAGCATGGCAGCGAACGGTCTATCGGCCGCTGGGAAGGCATTCCGCTGGGTATCAGCCATATCGTCCTGCACTCGCCCGATCACCAGGCTGCCGTGCGCTTCTTCGTTGACGTGCTGGGCTTTCGCGTCTCGGACTGGCTGGGCGATTTCATGTGCTTCCTGCGCTGCAATTCAGCGCATCACCGCATCGCCATCCTGCCAGGCCCCCCCTGCCTCAACCATGTCGCCTACGACATGACCGACGTCGACGGCATGATGGCCGGCATCTCGCGCCTGAAGCAGGCCGGCACCGACATTCGCTGGGGACCGGGACGGCACACCGCGGGCGACAATGCCTTCAGCTATTTCGTGACGCCGAACGGCTTCGCGGTCGAATATACCGCCGAGCTGGAGGAGGTCGACTTCGAGGGTCATGCGCCCACAATCTACACCCCAGCGCCCCGCATCATGGATCAATGGGGCATCGGCATCGGCGGACCACAGACTATGCCTCACGCTGCGCCCGACCCGCATCTCTTCCAGCCGGCACCGGTCTGACGGTCATGGCGCTTTTCGAATATTTCCCGAACTATATCTGGAACCTGTCGGTCGCGATGGCGCTCGAAAGCGGCGCGCAGATCGGCGAGATCGTCGACATGTGCCAGCCGATCCGCGAGGCGGCGGCCAACGGTGCGGACGCCGGCACGCCACAGTTCATGGCGCAATGGGTGGCGATGGCGGACCGGCTGATCGGCCTGGCCGACGAAGACGAAGCCCTTGGCCGTAACTTCTCGGCTTCGGACAAGCTTGAGCGCGCCGCCCTCTATCTGCTCGTCGCGGAGCGCATGCAGGCACAGGGCTCGCCCGGCCGCGAGCAGACTTATGCCCGCGCTCGCGCCAGCTTCGACAGGTCCACACGGCTGGGGCGCCTCAATCGCGAGCGCGTGGAAATCCCGCTGGCGACCGGCACAATGCCGGCCCTTTATACGCGTGCGCCAGGTCCGGGGCCGCATCCCGTCGCGGTCTATTGCAATGGCCTCGATAGCTGCAAAGAGCTGCTTTACTGGTCGCGGCTGCCGGAAGCCCTGGCGCGACGCGGCATCTCCACTCTTTCTGTCGATCAGCCGGGGAGCGGCGAGGCCTTGCGCTTGCAAGGCCTCGCCGTAGACCCACATAGCGAGAACTGGGCATCGAACGCCGTCGACTGGCTCGAGACGCAAGCTGACGTCGACGCAAGATGGATCGGGATGACCGGTATCTCGCTCGGCGGCCACTTCGCACCACGGGCCGTTGCCTTCGAGCCTCGCTTTGCAGCCGGCGCGGTATGGGGCGCCAACCATAACTGGGCGGAGGTGCAACAAAAGCGGCTGAAGCGCGAAGGCGAAAACCCCGTCCCGCATTATTGGTCTCACGTCATGTGGGCCTTCGGTGCGAAGGACATGGACGAGTTTCTCGCCAAGGCGGCCGAAATGCATCTCGACGGCGCCATGGAGCGGATCCGCGTGCCTTTCCTTGTCACACATGGCGCCAAGGACCGGCAGATTGCACTCGATTACGCCCATCAGAGCTACGACCAGCTCGTGAATGCACCGGTTCGCGAACTCAAGATTTTCACCGAACGGGAGGGCGGCGTCGAACATGTCGGAGCCGACAACATGGCCTATGCCCGCGACTATATCGCCGACTGGCTGGCCGAACAGCTGAGCGGCCGAACGGCCTGAACAGGAGAGATCGATGTCCTTCCCGCCCATCCGCCGCATCGTCACAGGTCACGACGGCTCGGGCCATGCCATCATCCAGGAAGATGGCGTCCCTGCCCGCGTCCAGCGCATCGGCGGCGCGCACGGCCCGCTCTTCTATGAAGTCTGGAACACCCGCGAGACGCCGGCGCGGATTGATCGTGCCTCCGGGGAGCCCGCAGAAGAGAGCATCAGCCTCGCGCCACCCAGGAACGGCACGCGTATCCGGGTGCTCGACATTCCACCCGACGACGAAAGCCTTGAAACACTCACGCCGGAACAGGCAAAGGCGCATTTTGCAGAGGTCGGCGCCCATGACGCCTCCTCTCACGGTGGCTCCGGCTCGCGCCATGCCTTCATGCACAAGACGGAAACAGTCGACTACGGTATCATGCTGGAAGGCGAGCTGACGCTGATCATGGACGAAGGCGAGACCGTGATCGGTCCCGGCGACATCGTCATCCAACGCGGCACCAATCACGGTTGGGCCAATCGCTCAGGCAAGCCTTGCCGCATCTGCTTCGTGCTGATCGACGGCACCTATGAGGACGGACTCAAATGATGGACCTTTTCAGATGAGGCTCGCCACGCGCGACAACGGCACATCGGACGGCGAATTGCTGGTCGTTGCACTCGACGGCAGCCGCGCGCTTCCTGCGGGACCGCGCTGGCCAAATCTGCTGGCGGCGATCGAACATTGGGAGGCAGCCGAAGCTGATTTAGGGGCGATCGCGGCCGAGCTGGAGGGCGGCGCAGGTGAAGCCGTCGACCTGGCGACGTTGCGGGCGCCGCTCCCGCGCAGCTGGCAGTGGCTCGACGGCTCGGCGTTCAAGGTTCACGCGGACCTCATGCAGGTCGCGTTCGGAACCGAGCCGATCCAGAGTACCAAGCCGCTCATGTACCAAGGGATGTCGGACCGCTTTTATGGTCCGACCGAGTCCGTGCCTTTCCGCAGTGAAGCAGACGGCATCGATTTCGAGGGCGAGTTCGGCGTGATCGTCGATGCCGTTCCGATGGGCACCGGCGCAGCAGAGGCCCTGTCCCACATCAAGCTTGTCGTTCAGATCAATGATTGGTCACTTCGCGCATTGGCTGTGCCTGAAATGAAGACTGGCTTCGGCTGGATCCAGGCCAAGCCGGCCTGCTCCATGGCGCCTTTTGCCCTGAACCCCGACCTCCTGGGCGATGCCTGGCATGAGGGTCGTGTTGGCCTCGATCTCGCGATCGACTGGAACGGCAAGCGCTTCGGCAATGCCAACGGTCGCGAGATGGAATTCGGATTCCACGAGCTCGTTGCCCACGCGGCGGCGACGCGCGATCTCGTCGCCGGTACGATTATTGGCTCGGGCACGGTCGCCAATGCAGCGCACGCCGAAGTCGGCTCAAGCTGCATTTCGGAACGCCGCGCCATCGAGATCATCGCCGGCGGCAAGCCCGAAACGCCGTTCATGGCGTTCGGCGATGAGGTTCGCATGGAAGCCCGCCTTTCGGACGGCTCCCTGGCATTCGGTGCAATTGCTCAGGCAGTTCGGCCATCACACAGTTCAACCAAGGCTCTTTAGGAGAAATAGGATGCTTAAAATGATCGCTCGATTGGCGCTGACATTCTCGATCACCGGCGCCGCCGTCACGCTTCTGCCCGGCGCGGCCTATGCCCAGAACGCCCCGGCGGCGCATTATTCCGTTTCAAAGACTCTCGTCGGCGTACTGCTCGACGACCCGGCAGCGGCGGCCGTGCTGAAGAAGCTCATTCCGACCGTCTATGCCAATGACCAGTTCCAGTCGGCAGGGCGCGCGCTGACGCTGAAGGATATCCAGCAATATGAGCCCGAAGCGCTCAGCGATGAGAACCTCGCCAAGATCCAGGCGGAGTTCGACAAGATTCCAGCCAAGAGCTGAGCACAGCCTACCAAATGCAAAGCCTCGGGAGCGGGGCCCGGCTTGCGCGAAGGGCGTGTCCTATAGGATCGCGTTCGCCGCGGCCTGATCGAGCTCCCGTCGCTGCGTTTGCCAGCGCGACCACAAAGCGGCGACTCGCTGGCCATGCGGTTCATCGAGAAACTCGGCCTCCTCCACTCGGTCAGTCCGGAAGCTGCGGAAATCATCGCGCAATTCACACCAGGCGACGAGGAGCCGGGTCGTCTCGAAATATCCGAGCTTAATCGGCCAGATTCGCCGGCGCGTGACGGAATCGCTTTCGTCGCGGTAGGCAATCTCCATCTTGCGGCCGGCGTGAATCCATTCCCGGGTTCGCGCCATGTCCAGGCCATCGGGCCGGACTTGCGTACGGGGCGGCGTGCCCGTCGCGGGGTCCATCACAAATGGACGTAGATGGTCGGGAACGGCTGTCGCAATCTTCGTGATGAGATCCCGCGCTGCCCTTGCGAGTACCGGATCTCCCACACCCGTAACCCACTGCGCGCCGAGCACGGCGGCCTCGATTTCGTCGCGCGTAAACATGAGCGGCGGCATGTCGAAATCCGCGCCCAACATGTAGCCCACACCGGCTTCTCCGCGGATCGGCACGCGCTGGCCTATCAGGTCGGCAACATCTCGGTACACCGTGCGGATCGAGACCTCCAACTCCTGGCCGATATCGCGCGCGGTGAGGGGCTGGCGGGCTCCGCGGAGGACCTGGATGATTTGAAACAGGCGGTCCGCGCGCCGCATCGATCGCTCCAATCACTGCTGCCACGATGCTGTCAGTAGGGCCTGGCTATATGCGGTTCCGGTCAATGTCTCAACACAAACAGGCAGGAGTTTCCCGATGATCACGCTTTATCACGCCCCCCAGAGCCGCTCGAGCCGGATCATCTGGCTGCTCGAGGAGCTGGGCCAGCCCTATACGATCAAACCCGTTTCGATCTTCCGTCCCATGTTGGGGACCGGCGATCCCGATCCGGCAAATCCACATCCCGACAAGCAGGTGCCTGCGATCGTGCACGGCGACACGGTTGTCGCAGAGTCGGTCGCTATTTTCCTCTATCTTGCCGACACTTTTCCGGCCGCCGGCCTGGGTTTCCAGCCGGGCGACCCTCGTCGCGGAGAGTATCTGACCTGGCTGATCTGGTATGCAGCCGCCATGGAACCAGCGATGTTCGCGCAGTTCGGCGGCGAGCTGGGCGATCCCATGAAAAAGCGTGCCTACGACGCGGTTGTGCGCCGTATCGAAAGCGCGCTCGCCGCAGGACCGTATCTGATGGGCGACAGCTTCACCGGCGTGGACCTGCTCGTTGCCAGCGCGCTGGCGTTCGCTCGCCAGGCCTTCCCTGAAAGTGCCGCGATCGATGCATATCTGGAACGTTGCAGAACGCGCCCGGCGGGAGCGCGCGCCGCCGCTCTCGACGATGCGGTCGGCCTTCAGAAGGCCGCCTGAAGCAAGGATCCCGCAACGATGATCCGGGGTGATCTGTAGGCCAGAGGTAACTTCCTAACCAAATTTGGGAAGGCCTGCTTATGGATTCGACCCATATACCGAAGCGGTCAGGTGGACCAATCCAGTCCCCATCGTCCACCTGGCACCCTTCGCGGTGCCCATCGCTCGGCAGATGACTGAATTGGGGCGAGCGGCGATCCCCTCCCCCTTTGCTGTCCGATCGATTGCCGCCTCAGAAAACAACCCTGGCTCGTTCTCTTGTTAAAAACCCGTATCGACCGATGCCATTCGTCGCGTTGACATAGCCCGGACCGCATTGCACCTTGCTGCTCGCGCGTGGGGCGGGGGCGACTGGACATGACCTATTGCTGGTTGTCGCCGCTTGCGGTGGTGGCGTTTGCCTTGGCGCCTATGGCTGCCACGGCGCAGGGCGTCGACGACAATGCGGTCGCGAGCGCGAGCGATGCCTTCGGCCTTTCCGTCGGCAATGAAAAGATCGGCATCTATAGTGCGAGCGACGTGCGCGGATTCAATCCCGTGGATGCCGGCAATACGCGCATCGAGGGCCTTTATTTTGCGCCGATCGACGGTCTGCCGACCCGTCTGCTTCGCGGCAGCGCGGTGCGCGTGGGGATCGCCGCGCAGGGCTATTCCTTTCCCGCGCCAACCGGCATCGTCGATTATCAATTGAACATCAGCGGCACGCGCAACCAGGCCTTGCTCAGCTTCGAGCGCGGACAGTTCGGATCGCTGGTCGCCAATGGTGAAGGTCAGATTCGGGTCAGCGACACGACGGGCGCCTATGCCGGCGGCAGCTTCCGCGCACAGAACCGGCACGAAGGCGGCGACTACCTTTCCTACAATTTTGCGGGCGGGCTTGTCTGGCGGCCTTATTCGGGCGCCTCTGTCACAGGCTTCGCCGGCAGCACCCGCACCTATGACGACGAGACACCGCCCTCCATCTTCCCGGGCGGGGATTATCTGCCTCCCGAAATCGAGCGCCGCGCGGCCATAGGCCAGAGCTGGTCGGATCGCGACAATAGGAGCACGGTATTCGGCGGAGTCGCCAAGCTGCCGTTCGGCCCATGGCAGGTGGAAGCCGGGCTCTTCAACACGCGCCGCGACACCGCGCTCAACTTCACCGACTTGTTCCTCGCCATGCGGCCCGACGGGACGACGCCGAACCGCGTGCTCATCGTCGACGCCGACAATCGAGATCGCATGCTGTCGGGCGAAGTGCGGCTGACGCGAACGTTCGGCAACGCAGCGCTGGCCCACAGACTCATCCTGAGCGCGCGCGGCCGCAAGGGCGACCGGCGCTTCGGCGGGGCGCAACGCATCCCATTCGGTGAAAGCAGTCTACTGTTCGCCGACGAGCGTACGCAGCCGCAATTCCTGTTCGGGCCTGACGATCGCGACAAAGTCGATCAGGCGACGGTCGGCATCGGTTATTCCCTCACCAGCCCGCGGCACTTTTCGCTCGATGTCGCGCTCTCCGCCAGCCGCTATCACAAGACGATCGAGTTCGCCGCCTCGCCCACGCCGGTCACGACGCACGCCCGGCCGATTACGGGCAGCGTGACAGGCACCTACAATATCGCGCGCAATATCGCCCTCTATGGCGGCTTCGTGCGGGGCTTCGAGGAAGTGGCCGTTGCGCCGGCCAATGCGGTCAACAGGGGCGCGGCGCCGCCGGCGATCCAGACCGAACAAGGCGATATCGGCTTGCGCTTTTCGCTGACGCCGCAGCTGAGCCTGGTCGTGGGCCTGTTCTCGATCACCAAGCCTTATTTCAATATCGATAGCGCATCGGTCTATCGGGAGTTGGGAAATTCATCGAGCAGGGGCGTCGAACTCTCTCTCGCCGGCACGGTCCAGCCCGGCCTCACCTTCGTTCTGGGCCATGTCTCGCTGGACGCCAAGATCAGCGGCGAACTGGTCGACAACGGCACGATTGGGCCTCGGCCTATCGCCAGCATCCGCCGGCGCAGCGCACTCAATGTCGACTGGCGTCTCAATGGTGGTTCCAGCCCGCTGTCGTTCGATCTTGCCGTGGAGAGCCTGTCGTCGCGCGTCGGCAATGCGAGCAATAGACTATCCGCCCCGCCGCGCGATTCCATCGACCTCGGGCTGCGCTACCGCTTCAACATCTCGAAGGCGCGCTCGCTGCTGCGCCTCCAGGTCACCAATGTCCTGGATGATTACGGATGGCTGGTCTTCCCCAACGGCGCCTTCATGTATTCCCAAGGCAGACGTGTCCTTGCTGAGTTGCGCCTGGACTTTCCTTGATTCCCGGACGGCATCGGCTGCCGGCCATACGCGCTAATTGTAAACCACCGTGACCACGAAATTACCGGAATAGGCGCCGGCAGGCGCATCGTGGCTGAGCGAAAACGATCCGCCCACGCGAAAGCTGTAGCTGCCTTCTGCGCCCACCGATCCACTCAGGACCGGCGAAGCGTCGGCGTTGCTGTTCAACGTGACCGAGAGTGATCCGGGACCGGTCAGGATGACAGGCGTTTCCGCGTTCATGTCGATGGAGAAGCTCTGCCCTCCTTCCCCGGTGACCATATACTGGGCGAGCGTGGCGGAGGTCCCGCTCAGGGCTCGCGCACCGGTGCCTGTCACCTCGAGCGCGGCGTCGACCGCGCTGAATGTGACTGTCGCGGTGCCGCTGGTCGGCGCAGCGATACTGCCGAACGAAAGGTCGGAAACCTTGCTGAGGCTGATGGACCTCAGCACATTGGCGTGGGCACTGCCGTTCATCGAACCCGCAGGCAGGCTGACGACAAACCCCGATGTTGCCGGTCCCGAATTGCCGGTCGGCGCTATCCCGAGGTCCGCTCCTATGTAGAAGTCCCGCACGGCATCGCGCGGAATGCCCGACACCGTGAAACTCAACGTGCCGGTGCCCGTCGGCGTGCCAAGCGTGGGCGGATTGACGCCCGCCGCAATCGTGAAATTGGTGAGCGCCAACGCGCGGCCGCTCGGGCTGCCGAAGCCGGTAATGGTCACTGTGTCCGATGCGGAGGCGCACATGTCGGAGCCGGTGCACGTGACCGTCACATGTCCGCGCGTCGCGCCGCTGCTGGTCCGCGCGCCCACGCCGCTCAATCGGGTGACGGCTCCGCTGTCGGCGGCGATACGGAAGATCGTATCGCCGCTCATGGCCGAGGCGACCGTGCCGATATCCGGCGCCGCGGCGTCGACCGAGACGATGGAGATTGTTTGCGCTCCGACAGGCGCGGCCGTCAGCACAAGGGCGACAGCGAACCCGTTGCGGGCATTCAAGCGGATGCCGCTCATGGCGATCCCGCTTCGATCACGACTTCCGCTGAAATATCCTGGGTACTGTCGGCGGCGACAGTAAGCAGGACCGGTGCCTTGAGCTGCATGTTCAACCTTTTGGCTTGCTCAGGCTCGAGCTCGAGCCGGTAAATGCCTGGCATGACCTGGGAAAAGACAGCCGAGCCGTCGAATTCGGTGATCGCCATGATCGGCGGCTTGCCGTCCTGCACGAGACGTATCCTCAGAGCGGAAAGACCGGTCTCGTCATTCATCCGCTTGAGGAAGAGACGGGCGTAGACCTCGCCGGCGGGCACGAGCGGATACGGTATGTCCACCACTTGTCCGGCGCGGGGCGCGAACTCCACCGAGGCCGGCGGCGCAGCCACGTAGAGGCTGTCGACATTCTTGATGTCCAGCCGCAGCCGCGTGGCGGGCGTCACGCCGAGACCCGTCACCAGGACGCGCCCGTCTCGATCGGTGATCAGATCCTTTGGGCCGCCTTCGACAATGACGTTGGGCGCGGGTTCGTCACCGCGTCCGAGACGGCCATCGCCATCCGCGTCGATGAAAGCGCGAATGGCAGCGCTGGACCCCGCCGCGACGCCTGGCGGCGTTGCGACGTAGCGGCGGCGGCCCGGATCGAACAGGGCACCGAATGCGACGCGCAACCCCACGCGCCAATCGCCGCTATGTGTCGCATAGCCGCCCGTCAGCGTGATTTCGGCAATGGGCAGCCGCAGGACCGCGCCCGCTTGGAACGCATTGTCGCTGCCCTCGCCGAAGGTACGCCCATAGCCAAGACGCATGGCGAGCCGGTCGCCGAAGTTGCGGTCGATCGTCGTGCTGACCGCTCGCAGCCTGGTGCCGGGCAGCAGATCGTAGTCCGCCGTCGCCCGCAATTGCCAGCGATAGTCGACGAGTCGGGACAGAGCGAGATTGCCGGTCAATCGCTGCACCGGCGGGGCGTCGGGACGGGTCTCGCGCTGGTAGTCGAGGCCGGTCGAGACGAAGGTGCGCGCGATACTGGTCGAAGCGCGCGCCGTGCCGGTCCAGGCAACGCCGCCGTCGGAAAAGCCGTCGCGAAGTACGCGGAGCGAAAGCGGGACCGTCTGTTTTCCGAAAAAGGGGAGTGACATGTCAGCCGTGATCATGGTCTTCCGGACCGGCGGCCGACCGAGATCGCCGCTGATGATGGTCTCGTCGATGAAACCGCCACGATATTCCGCATGCCGCAGGAAGGCCGAAATACCGAACACCTGCCGCGCCAGACCGGCGGCGATGGCAAGTCCGCCATTCTGGTCCGCCGCCCCATCAAGCTGAAGTGCAAAGCCAGCGACCGAGCCCCGCAAGCCCACAGTCGCCATATCGCGCCGGTCTTTCGCGGTGCTCGAATAGATCGCTGCGCCGCCGACGAGCGTGATCGTGTCGGTCAAACCATGGCCAAGGCTCGCCACGACGCGCAGCGCGCCCGGATCGCCAATACCGCTATCCTGGCCCGGCAAGGTTCGCGGTTCGATCACGGCGCGCTCCTGCTGGATCACACCCATGTCGACCGTGGTTGCGCCTTTGGGCAGCAGCCCGCTGCCGGCATTGACCACACGAACGGTTTCGGCCCGCTCGCCATGCGCGCCATAGGTCACGATCCGAATGATGTTGATGCCGCGGACCAAGGGCACGTCCAGAAATTCGTAGCGCCCGTCGACCGGCGTGCGCTGGCCGCTTCGCAATATGTCATTGACGTAAAGCTCGACGTCATAGCCGATCGGCAGTTCGCCGCGCAGGTCGATCGTGTTGAGCAGGCTGGCCCGATCGAGCGGCGCGGTACTGAACGAGAATCCCCGTCCGCCTGCACTGCGCGGCCCGATCGGAAGTGCCGGCGTGAAGATGTCGCCTGCGCTGATGCGGGTCGCACCGAGCGGCAATGAGCCCAGGGCCGATCGGCGTTCGTAGAGAACCCGTGCGGTGGCAGGCTTCCCCGTGTCGTCAGACCCGACATAGGCCTGGATATTCCCGTAGAGCAGATCGCCAGCAGCGCGCAGGTCGTAACGGCGCAGCGCATTGCCCTGGCGTCGCGTGTCGGAACCTGTTTCCAGCACGACATCGAATGTGGGCGGGCTGAACAGGCGATAAGGCGTTTCGATGCGAAGCGGCCGTTCGACGTCCTGCGTTCCGCGGTCCAGGCCCTGGAGGCGCCCGAGCCGTTCGCGCCGTGCCTGGATCGGCAGCTTCTCCAGCGCCTGCAGGTCGATCGTCAGCCCTTCGCCGTCCACGGCAAAACGCAGTGGCAGAATAGCTTCGAGCGCCTTGGCGCGGATGAAGATATCGGTCGGCCCAAAGCCGACATCGCCCGGCGCAAGCGGGATGGCCTTGCCCTCGACGCGGACGAGCGACAGCTTGAAATCGATGGTGACCGCGCGTCGGTCCTCCCCGAGCGTGCCGGTGATCCGCCGCTCGCTTGGCAGAACCGTCAGGTCGAGGTCGAGCAGGCGCGCCAGCTCGCCGACGGGCAGGAGCGGATCGGCCGGGTCGCCATAAGCGAGCAGGCTGTCGGAAAGCGTCAGCCGATCCAGCGTAAGCGCGAAGAGGAGCAAATCTTCCTCGTGCAATTGCGCCGGCGTCGGACGATCGGATGCGGCCGTCACCGGCCGCGTGCTCAAGATCGGATCAGGCGTCGATTGGAGCAGGGCGAGGGCAGCCATGACAGCGCTCATGTCTGTTCAGTGCGCGGCCGACGAAGCCCTCGCGACAATGCGCCCGGGCGTCAGGTCATCATCGACAAAGGTGACGTCGAGCGTCTCGCCGGGCGCCGGGGGGCGCCGGAGCGGAATTCGGATCGTGCGGCTGTCGACCTCTGGATAGACCCCTACCCCTCGTGCAAGGCCCAGTACTTCCCTCGCGCCGGAGCTGGACCGGATCTCGACATTGCCGAACAGCGAGTTGCCGCCCAGCCGGCCGAGATCGAAGACAAGGATCTTCACGCGGCTCGGCGGTGCGACGCCGTCCAGCGACAGTGTTTCGTCGTCGAGCCGGACATTGCGAATGTCAGCGCGCACGTCGGGTGTGCCCGTGCGGATGATGACCGGTATCGAGAGCCCGAAAACGGCGTTGAGGCGGAAGCTATATTCACCGGACCGGAGGCCGGCGGCATCCTCCGCCGTAAGGCCTGCCTCGCGAGGCGGCACGGTGGCTACCGTCAGATGAGAGCGATATTCGGGTGCGTCCGCATTGTCGGGGAATGTAACCCGCAAGCGCACAGTCTGGCCTTTGCCGGGTGCCAAGATGATCCGCCGGGGCGTTGCGACGACAAGTCCCCGCGCTGAGCGCAGCCGTTCGGCGAAGGGTTTTGCCTCCGGCGTCGCGAGCGCATCCGCCAGAGTCTTGATCTCGCCGGTCGGCAACATCACGCGCTCGACAAGCGACACATCGACTGTTGCGGGCCGGTTGCCCTGATTGAAGACGTAAACACTGGCAGAGCGCGTGGCGCGATTGAAGCTCAACCGCTTCGGCGTGATGTTGAGGTTGACGCGCGCATTCGGCGTTGGCGTTTGCGACGGGCTGCTTTGCGCGCTGAGCCCCGCAGACAGGCCTGTGGCGAGAAGCGCCGCAAGAATGCCCGCCCGTGTCGATTTTGCGTCCCCCAGCATGTACATCTTTCCTTCTTGCGGGCGGCGCAGCTGCGAGGCTGGGCGGCCCTCAGTTATATTGCGCGATCACCACAGCGACGGTGCGGCCGCCGCCTCCGGACTCGGCCGGGGCATTGCCGACGCTCACGCTCACAGCATCGCCATCGATCGTGGTGCCGGTGAGCGAACCGCCCAGCGGAGCTAGGCCGACGACGGATGCGCCATCGCCCGTCCCGAGGTCCGTGCCGTCGCCGGATGGCGCCGACGCCCCAGGCGCATTGTTGCCGGCGGCGGCAGCCGCCTCCGTGCCGCCGGCAGATCCGCCACCGCCGATCGCGCTCGTGCTCCCCGAGGGAGCCGAGAACACCACGCCCACGGGCGCGATGGCCGTGGTCAGCAACGCCGCCTGTAACGGCGTGCTGTTTACGACGGTCATCGCGACCGGCCGGACGATGGTCACCGAGGCAGTACTTTCCCACCGATCGGATGCCCGCGACGGGGCATGGGCAATGCTCAGCACTGACCCTATGATCAAAGCAGCGCCGAGCTTCGCTGAGGCAGTCGCCATCACTGATTCCGAAACCGAGGCCGGCGCCACCAACGGCGGCGCCGGCCTCTCGCAATCAATTATAGGCGACAGTGACTTCAAAATCGCCGGAATAGGCTCCGGCGGCATCGTTGGCGTCCGTGTTGTCAACCGTCAGCGTTCCGCCAATGCCAAAGGTCGCAGTGCCGCCGGTCAGAGTTCCCGTCGTGGCACTTCGCGTAAGTGTGGCGGCCAGCGAGCCGGTGCCCCCGTCGGTCAAGTTGATCGACGACGATGTCAACGTGATCGAGAAGGTCGCGCCGTCCTGGCCGGTCACTGAGTAAGCGGCGCGTCCGGTCGTGCCGCCGGTGACGAGCGATGCATTGCCGCCGCCGCCGAGCGAACGAGAGCCGGTGGTCTCGTTGATCACGATGGTGTTCGAACCGGTCGTTCCCTTGGCCACGAGGCCGAATTGCAAGGCAGCGGTTTCGCTGAGGGCGATCGGCTGCGCCAGGGTGACGGAAGCGGTCGTGGTTTCGGCATCAGAGGCCTGCGCGAAGGCCGGGCCCGAAATCGCGAGGACGGAGAGAAAAGCCAGACGCGTGACAGTGTTACGAACCATGATGAAAACCCCCTTCGATACGGTTGATCAGGTCAGCCGCGTTTCTCCCGGCACGATCGCCAGACCGGCGGAGCCGGTTGGGGACGTTCCGAAAGGAGAGCGGACGACCACACACCGCTGCGGACGTGCGAGCGGTGCGGTCGAACATTGGCAATGCACAGGAAGGGCGACGTGAAACGCGTTCGCGGGCCCTTGAATCAATCCGAAGGGAGCCGGGCTGCGCCCGAGCATGATATTGATGGACTTGAGGTCGCCAGGCGCCGTCGCGTGCATCTCGGATCCTTCGGTAACCCCGCTATCCTGCATCGCAGGACCGGAGGCTTTGCGTCCCGCCGTTGCCGACGGTTTGCCTTTATCGAGATCGGAATGACCTCTCGGAAATGGCTAACAAAGGTCGTTAACGGAGTCAACGGATCTGGTTAACGAACTGGAAATGGAGCGCTTCGCGCGCCCTCCCACATCGGTCTATGTGTTGGCCGCCGCTGCCGAACCCCGAATGATCAGTTCGTAATCGAGCGCTTTTCGCTCCGGCCTATTCTCACGCTGGATCAGCATGCGTGCCGCAGCCTGCGCCATTTCGACCGTGGGCTGGCGAACCGTCGTCAACAAGGGATGGAGGGCGCGGGCCACGGGTGAATCATCAAAGCCGACCACCGAAAGCTCCCCGGGCAATGCGAGGCCGTTCTGATAGGCGGCGATCATCACTCCGGCAGCCATTTCATCGTTCGCGGCGAAGATGGCCGTGGGCCGTATCGGGTGCGAAAGCAGCTCGAGTCCCGCGTCGACGCCGGACGCGGTCGTGAACGCGCCCTCCACGACATAGCCTGGCCGCACCGTGCCGCCTCGCTCGCCGATCGCATGCAAGAAGCCTTCGAGACGGTGCGTGGCGGCGGCATGAGAACGCGGCGCTGCCACGAAACCGATGTCGCGATGTCCCTGGTCCCAAAGATAGGCGGTCATCTCGATCGCGGCGCGCCGGTCATCCATCACGATGCTGGGCGCACGATCCGAGTGCCCGACATCCGGCGCGATGCGGACATAAGGGACGCCGATATCCTCAAGTGCCTGCATCACCTCTTCGCTGTCGCTCAGCGGGGGAGAAAGAATGACGCCGTCCAGGCGGGGCGCGCCAACGGCATCGCGCAGGCGATTCGCCAGATCCGCCTCGTTCACATTGATCTGCTCGATCATGAGATGATGGCCCGCCTCACGGCAGGCATGCATCGCGCCCAATTGCAGCTGACTGACATAATTGGGACTGGGATTGTCGTAGATCAGGCCGATCAGATAGGAGCGTGCGCCGGCAAGGGCGCGTGCCGAAATGTTCGGGCGATATTTGAGTTCCTCTGCCGCTTGCTCGACAGCCATGCGGACTTTCGCGCGGACACCGGGCTCCTTGTTGAGGACGCGAGACACCGTCTTGAACGACACGCCCGCCTTCGCGGCCACGTGGCGGATGGTGACGCGGCCAGGCTGCAGGTCGGGTTCCGGCTGATCTTCCCGATTGTCCATCACAGCCTTCCTGTTTGGTTGCCCGCCCGCAGACAGCGCTGTCGGTTTGGGTGGGTCAGGTAGCCCTTGTCAATTCCCACTTTCCCGAGGTTCCGGATCACTGTCCCGAATTATGCATCTAGACAGCGTTGTCATAAGCAGTCTACGGCGGCAGTTGCAGCAGCGGCGAGCGATGCAAGGAGAGGGTTTCCAATGACCGCACAACGATCGGGCTCCGCCTTTTTCTACGTAACCATATTGTTCTTCATCTGGGGAGGCGTCACGTCGGTCAACGACATCCTCATTCCCGCGGTGAAGCAGATCTTCTCGCTCACCGACACCGAGAGCTTTCTCACCCAGTTCGCCTTCTTCATGGCTTACGGCATCGTCTCGCTGCCGGCCGCGGCCCTGCTCGGACGGTTGGGGTCGTCGAAGTCGATCGTGACGGCACTCACGGTGATGGTCTTGGGCTGCCTCATGATGCCGCTTGCCACGTCGCTGCGCGTCTACGGCATTGCCCTCGCCGCATTGTTCGTGATCGCCTCGGGCATCACGTTGCTGCAGGTCGCCGCCAATCCGCTTTCCGCGGCGCTGGGCGATCCCAAGCATTCGCATTTCCGGCTCGTGCTGAGCCAGACGTTCAACAGCCTGGGCACCGTTGTTGGCCCCTATCTTGCGGCGCATACGCTTCTCAAAGGCGGCCTGTTCGATGGCGGTGCGGCAACGGAGGAGAAGATCGCCTATTCGCTGAGCCGCATCGATCTCGCCTACGGCTTCATCGCAGCAGCAATCGTCGTCATGGCCATCTTCATCTGGCGCCAGCGCATCCTGATCGACAATGCCAGCCCGGAGAGCGCGGCCCAGTCGTCCGTGCTCGGTGCGCTGTCCGACCGCTGGGCGCTTTTCGGCGCGCTGGCCATCTTCCTCTATGTCGGCGCCGAAGTGTCGATCGGCTCGACCATGACCAACTTCCTCCAGCAGAGCGACGTTATGGCGGTCTCGGCACTGACCGCGGGCAGCATGGTGAGCTTCTACTGGATGGGCGCCCTGATCGGACGACTTGGCGGCAGCGTCCTGCTTGGATTGCGCATTCCGGCCGCGCCGCTGCTGGGTATTTTCGCGCTCGTCGCTGCTTTGCTGTGCTTGACGGTCGCCAATCTCTCGGGGCCGGCTGCGGGCTATTCCGCGATCTCGATCGGTCTCTTCAACTCGATCATGTTCCCCGTCATTTTCTCGCTCACCATCGAGCGCTCGCGAGCCGCTACCTCGGCGACGTCGGGCCTGCTCTGCGTGGCGATCGTCGGCGGCGCACTCGTGCCGCTCCTGTTCGCACAGATCGCCGACGCGACCGGGAGCCGCTTCACGGCCTTCTTCGTGCCGCTCACCTGCTACCTGATTATCGCCCTGTTCGGCCTTTCCGCCTGGCGAGCGGGTCGAAACGCCGCGCCCGCCCTCAAGGAGTGAATGAGACGCATGTCTGGTCTTCGTATTGGAATCGATTTTGGCGGAACCAAGATCGAGGCAGCGGCGCTCGATCGGTCGGGAGACATATTGCTGCGCCGACGGATCGCCAATCCGGGCGATTATGCAGGCGCGGTGACCGATGTCGTCGAGCTTGTGCGGGCGGTCGAAAAGGAAATCGGCTCACAGGGGACAGTCGGCATTGGCGTGCCCGGCTCGCTCAGCCCACGCACGGGCCTGATGCGCAACGCCAATTCCAAATGGCTCAACGGCAAGCCGTTCAAGGAGGATCTGGCAGCCGCACTCGGCCGCGACATTCGTCTCGCTAATGACGCAAACTGCCTGGTCCTGTCCGAAGCCCTTGACGGGGCTGCCGCTCGGAAGCCGTGCGTCTTCGGGGTGATCATCGGGACTGGCGTCGGCGGGGGCCTCGTTCTCAACGGCAAGCTCGTGGAAGGCGCCGCACGTATTGCCGGAGAATTCGGCCACACGCCGTTGCCCTGGCCGCGCGAGGACGAATATCCGGGTGCGGAATGCTGGTGCGGACGGCCAAACTGCCTGGAGGCATGGGTGTCCGGCACTGGCTTCCAACGTGCTTTTGCGCGCAGCGTGCGCAAGAACATCATCCCGGCCGCCAAGATCATCGAGGGCGCTCGGAAGGGCAAAGCGGCGGAGCGCGCCGCATTCGACGACTATGTCGATCGCCTCGCCCGCGGACTCGCCATGGTCGCCAATATCGTCGATCCCGATTGCTTCGTACTGGGCGGCGGCATGTCGAACGTGACCGAGCTTTATGAGCGTCTCCCCGAGCGCGTCCGCCATTATGCCTTTTCCGATGTGTGGGATGGCGCGATCGTGCAAGCCAAATGGGGTGACAGCTCCGGCGTTCGGGGCGCGGCAATGCTCTGGGATTAGTATGATGCGCTCGGCGCCGGGATGTGGCACGCCGCCCAACTGATGCAGGTCGAACTCCTCTATTGGCTTTTCGCCATTGTCGCCGTGACGATCTCCGGGCTCGCGAAGGGCGGCTTCTCAGGGCTCGGCGCATTGGCGATGCCGATCATGGCGCTGGGGATCGATCCCGTGCGCGGCGCGGCGATCCTGCTCCCGATCCTGATCCTGCAGGACGCGGTCGGCATCTGGGCATTCCGGGGCACCTGGGACGGCGGCGTCCTGCGCGCCATGCTGCCGGGCATGGCGATCGGAATTGCCCTCGGTTATCTCTTCGCGGCCTCCGTTTCAGAGACCGCGGTGCTGGGCGTCCTGGGCGGCATTTCCGTCCTCTTCGGGCTGCACCGTCTCTGGCTCGAGCGCGGCGGCGCGGCAGGCGTGCCGTCAACCTCTCCGGCCTGGATCGGCACGTTATTCGGTGTTGCATCGGGCTTCACGAGCCAGATCGCCCATGCGGGTTCCCCGCCCTTCCAGATGTGGGTCCTGCCCCGCCGCCTGCCGCGCGACACGCTGGTGGGGACAACCGCGATCGCTTTTGCTGCGATGAACTGGCTTAAAGTGCCAGCCTATGCCGCGCTCGGACAGTTCACGCCGGCCAACCTCACTGCGGCGGCAATGCTCATGCCGGTCGCGTTGATATCCACGCTGGCCGGCGCGAAGCTCGTCCGGATGGTTGATCCGGCAAAATTCTACAGCCTGATCTATTCGCTCATGATCTTGCTCGGTCTCAAGCTCCTGGCCGACGCCATTATCTAACAGCTGATCCCGTCCATGTTGAATCGCTCGCCCTGGCGAGCCTGGCGGATGCTAGAAGAGCAGGAAACGGGTGGCCATCGAACGGACTGAAAAAATGGGCCCCGACAGCGCAGCGTCGAGGCCCAGTTTCCCTGACGCAACCGGAGCTGCATCTGGTCGGAGCTCTGGTAGGTGTGCAGCCCATTGTTCCAAAGCATCGAACCACGGGAGGTCGAAAATCAGTTTGCTGTTTGCCTCTTCAAAAAGGCGGCCCGGGCATGGGAGTGGACTGCCCGGGCTCACAGGAGGTTAGAATGCCTTGCTCAGCTGGATCTGGAAGTACCGGCCAAAGGCGTTGTGCGTGAACAGGTCGATTGAGCTGTTCCCCGACGTGGTCGACTGGACGACCGGCGGCTCCTTTTCGAACAGGTTGGTAACCGTGACGCCGAGGCGCGTTCCCTTCAGGAAGGAATAGCGGTCATCGTCGCGCCCGAAGCTCACCGACAGGCTGAGATCGAAGGTCATCCATGAGCCCACCTTCGAAACCGGCTGGGTCACGCCCTGGATCGTGATCGGCTTGTCATTGGTGTAGGGGCCGACATAGTTGCCCATGAGCGTCGCCGAGAAGGGTCCGCTCATGAAGCCGAGGCTGCCGCGGCCACGCCAGCTGATCGGGTTGCCGATGGTATCCAGCACACTCACCAGCGGCGCGCCCTCGACTGTGCGCTGCACGTTCTTGAACACTTTGCTCGCGGACACGTCGAAGTTGAAGACGCCGATTTTCGCGCGCGTCGTGTAATGGGCCGTCATATCCAGACCGTCCTGCGCGGTATTGGCGGCACTGATGCCGCGCGCATCCACGACCACGTTGACGTTGCAATAGTCGCGCGGATTGAAGCCGATGTTCGCCGCATAGAGAAAGTGCGTGAAGGGCTCGAGCTTGGGGTCGAGCGTGCAACCGGTGGGCGTGACGTTGGTGTTGTGGACCGGAATTATATAGGCCGAGTAGAGCGCTCGTAGCGCAGGCGTGGCGAACGGGCCGCCCGAGAAGATGGCCAACGGCACGCCGGAGACACCCATCTTATTCCTGTAGGTCAGATTATAGTAGGTCGCGGAGAGACGAAGCCCCGGCGCAAAGGTGGGCGTGAAATCCGCACCGATCTGCCAGTTGCGGCCTTTCTCGGCTTTGAGGTTGGGATTGTTGCCCAGGAAGTTGAGCACATTGGCCTGGCCATTGGACTGGACGGGGATGTCGGTCACGCCGGTGCCGGGCGTGCCGGTTGAGCCGAAACCGAGCGAGAAGACGCCGCCGTTCAGTTCCGGCAGGCCCGGCGCACGGAAGGACGTGCCCCACGAGCCGCGCAGGAGCAGATCGTCGCTCACCTCCCAGGTCGCGCTGACCTTGGCGTTGGTGGTCGAACCGAAGTCCGAATAATGATCGTAGCGCACGGCTGCACTGGCGGTCAGGGCCTTGACCAGCGGCACATTCATGTCGCTGGAGACAAGCGGGAGGTAGCTTTCGGCAAAAGCGGCATATTGCGTGCGCGTCGTGCGGGCCCGCGCGTCCGGCGTCGTGATCGGCCCCTGATTGGGCGGACGGTTCGCGTCGTTCTGCAGCTTCTGGATGCCGAAATAATATTCGCCGCCCAATGCCATCTTGAGCTTGCCGGCCGGCAGGTCGAGCACGCTGCCGTCAACCTTTGCGACGACATCGTGGCTCCAATTCTGAGCATATTGCGAGTTGGTGCCGATGATATAGCTCAGCTGCTGCTGGGTGAACGGGTTGCTCGAATATGGATTGACGTGAAGCGGGTCGGACAGCGGCAGGTTCACTAGCTGCTGAAGCGCGTTGGTCGCCGCCGCACCGCTGATGCCGTTGGTCGTCTCGAGCGAGACATAGTTCCGCAAATAGCAGACGCCGCAGTTCTTATCCTGGCCGAACGTATAGTAAGCCTCGCCCCTCCAGTCCGAGAAGAGCTTCGCCTTGATGCCGAAGGTGTTGTTGAAGCTCTCATCGGGGTTCTGGTTTCCGAAGCGCGGTCCATTGGGCGTGCGCGCGAGCAGGTTGATCTGGACATCATAGGGCTGCGCGGACGCCGGAACGAACGGCGGAAACGGTGAGCGGCTCGTGTTCGGCAGGTTGAGATAATAAGGACTGCCGGGATTGATCGAAACCGTTGCGTTGGTGACGCCGTTCCCGCTTAGAAAAGTGCGGGTGAACTGCTCGGTCCGCGTCCAGAAGAACTCGTCGTAGATCTTGAGCCCGCCGATCTCCTGATTGAAGAAGATCGCGGCCTGGTAGCGGTTCTGCGCGCCGAGATAATCCTCATAATCGGTGCGATCGATGACATTGGGATAGGTCGCACAGGTTGGCGTGGCGGCGCCGACACAGGAGCCGGTCCGCACTTCCTTGAGATCGGCGATCGTCGGAATCGCGTCGCCCGCCAGTAGCGGCAGCGCATAATAGGTGTAGGCCCCGCCCTGCGGGAAATTGGGATTGGTCACCGAGCCGACGGTCGGGATGACGATATTGCCGTTGATCGGGACCGACGCCGCGTTCGCGTTCACGCGGCCGTCATTGCCGCCATAAGGGCGCTGGTCGGCGCGCAGGCGCGGATTGAGCCCGCGCACATAGGGCAGGCGGCGGCCATATTCGAACGTTGCAATGACACTGCCGGCGCCGAAATCGGGGTTCCAGTGGACACCGCCCGATCCGCTTATCGCATATTCGTCATTGCCGTAAGCGCCGAACGTGTAGCGGCCAGAGAGCTCGAGGCCGGTGAAATCCTTGCGCAGCACATAGTTGATGACGCCGGCAATGGCATCCGAGCCGTAGATCGCCGAGGCACCGTCAGCGATGACTTCGACGCGCTCAATGGCCGCCATCGGGACCTGATTGGCCTCGGTGAAGGCGGTTGCCGTGCCGTTGGGTGTGACGCGATGACCATCGACGAGCGTCAGCGTGGCGCCCTGGCCCACGCCGCGAAAGTTGACCGCGTTGCCGCGCGTCGTGTTGCTGCCGTTCTGCGAACTGCCGCTGCTGCCGTTGGCGGCGGAGTTGAACGTGCCCGATGCATTCTGCACCTGCGGCAAGGTCTGCAGCACTTCCGAAAGGCTGGACTTGCCCATGTTCAGAATCTGTTCGCGGCCCAGCGTGATCGCCTGGCTGCCGACCGCTTTCACGCCCGAAATGTTCGTGCCGGTGATGACGATGGCTTCGGACTGTTCGTCACCCTCCGCCTTGTCTTTCGCGGCCGCACTGTCGGCTTTCTCGTCTTGCGCAATGGCCGCGGTGGGCACGGCGCAAAGTGCAAGGATGATGAGCGGCAACGTGCTGACACTGCCGCAATACTGCTTCCGGATCCCGATCATGATTCCCCTCCATCTCTTTTTATTTTTCAGCCGACGCGCCGTTTCCGCGCCGCCACCTCGTTCTACCGTGCACCTCTTGGGACAGCGTTGTCCGAATCAATGTCAACGTTGTCTAAAATGTCGTTATCGCGCTCCTTGTCAACGCTGTCTTGGGCTGTGCATGGGTTTCAGTTTGGAGCCGCCCGCCTTGCGGGCCAGCGGCTCTATTTCACTCTCATTTTTTCAGGGCCGAATTTGTTGCGCCTTTAGTGCGACTTGACCCGTGACCGCCATTGTGCCCGCGTCCCTGCCGACGCCGATCGCATACCGACCCCCTGCCACTTTCCAGGCGCCTGCGGTCTCGTCGAAATCCGCCAACAGGCGCGGATCGATCGGCAATGTCACGCGCCGGGTCTCGCCCGGGGCCAGAGCAACTTTCTGGAAGCCGAGCAATCGGCGCTTGGCGCCGCCCGGCCTGCCGGTCAGATAGAGCTGCACCACATCGCTACCGGCCTTGCTGCCGCCGTTGGTGACATCGACACTGGCCGTGACGGCCTTGCCGGCATTCACCGCCAGATTGGCGTAGGAAAAGCTGGTGTAGCTGAGCCCATAGCCAAACCAGTAGCGCGGCTGGATGTTCTGCCGGGCAAACCAGCGATAACCCACATCCGAGCCTTCGATCGTGTAGTCGACCTTGGCTATAGTACCTTCCGGCAGACCCCAGCCGGGGATCTGCGGACGCGGCAGCTGGCTTTCGTCGACCGGCCAGCTTATCGGCAATCGGCCGGACGGGTTGATCTCCCCGAACAACACGCGTGCGATCGCTTCGCCGCCCTTCTGTCCGGCATACCAGGCCTGCACCACGCCCTTGACCTTGTTTGCCCACGGCATCCTCACCGGGCCGCCCGTCTGCAGAACGACGATCGTGTTGGGGTTGGCTGCGGCGACCGCCTCGATCAACGCATCCTGCCCGTTCGGCAACGTCAGATTGGGGACGTCCTGTCCTTCACCCTGCGGCTGATTGACGAAGACGATAGCGATTTCCGCGGCCCGCGCTTTCTCGGCTGCCATCTCTGGGTAGAAACCCGTGTCGAAGCTGACCGTCTTGCCTTTCATGCGGTCGCGGATCGCCTTCAGGGGCGCCGAAGGGTGATAGACCACGTTCGAGAACGCAGCCATCATGCCTTCGCCGCCGAGTGGCACGGTCGTGGGCGTGCCCGGCCCTTCCATCCAGGGCGTCGTCACCTGCGAGGATCCCGTGCCCGAAGGTACGCCCGCATTCGCGTAGCCGCCGATCACGGCGATCTTTTGCGCGGTGGCAGCCAGCGGCAGGATGTTGCCGTTGTTCTGAAGGAGAATGATCGCCTCTTCGGCTTCCTGCTGGGCGATTTTGGCGTGCGCGGCGAAGTCGACGGAAGCCCCCTTCACTGGGGGATTGTCGAACAGGCCACCCGCAAACATTGCGTACAGCACGCGACGAGCCATGTCGTCGACGCGCGCTTGCGGGATCGTGCCAGCGGCCACGGCGGCGCGAAGCGGCTCATCGAACCAGATCTGCTTGTCGAGCTGCTCGCCGGACTGCTGGTCGAGGCCATTGAGCGCGGTGTCGACACCATGGACTGCGCCCCAGTCCGACATCACATAGCCCTTATAGCCCCAGTCGCGCTTCAGCACCTTGTTGAGCAGCCAGTCATTGTCGCAGCCATAGGCGCCGTTCACGAGATTGTAGGAGCACATGACCGAGCCGGGCTTGCCGTGCTCGATGGCAATCTGGAAGGCGAGCAGGTCACTTTCCCGCGCAGATGCCTGGCCGATGACGCTGTCGGCAGTCATGCGCAGATGCTCCTGGTCGTTCAGCGCGAAATGCTTGACCGTCGAGATCATGCCCGTCGATTGAATGCCACGAATGGACTCGCCCGCTAGGACACCGGCCAGCAGTGGATCCTCGCCGACATATTCGAAATTGCGGCCATTGCGCGGATCGCGCGCCAGATTGACCCCGCCCGCGAGCATGACGTTGAGGCCTTTTGATCGGGCCTCGGTCCCAATCGCGGCGCCGCCCGCAAACGCGATGTCCGGATTGAACGTCGCGGCAAGTGCCAGGCCCGAAGGGAGGGCCGTCGAATAATCGTCGGCGCCGCGCACCTTGCCGGGATTCGCCACGCCGAGGCTCGCATCGGATTCCTGCTGGGCCGGGATGCCGAGCCGCTCGTTGCCCGGAATGAAGCCGGCTGAGCCCACCGCGCCCTTGGGCATCGGCATTTGCGGCCCAAACGGCATGGCCATCGGGCCGTGCAGCAGCGCGATCTTCTCATCCTGCGTCATGGCGGCGAGCAGCAGGTCCGCACGCTTCTCAGCCGAGAGCGTCTTGTCCATCCACGGGCGGGCATTTGCGCCCTGGCTTGCCTGGGCCTGCGCCATGGCGAGCTGCGGCGCCGCTGTCACGGCGACATAAGCGAGCGCCGTCGCTGCGATCATCCAACGATGCATATCAATCCCCTGTTTTGATTTTCTGAATTCAGCGCAATGCCTGAGGCCCGGCGGGCGCGGCGTCGATCTTCGCCCCGAGCGGGTCCTTTTGCGGCACGGCCTTGCCGTTCGCGGCAAAGTCCATGATCTGGTCGCTGGCCTTCGCATAGCGCGGCCAGGCCGGGAGCCCCTTCCCGTTCGGATTTCCGGTCTTCACGAAATTCACGAGGTAGGCGCTCATCGCCTTGCCCATGCCCACATCCTTGGGCGTGGTGGCTTTCTCATATTTGATGGCCGTGGTGTCGAAGAAATACGGGATATCGGTGGCATGCTGGGCGCCCGGCTTGCCGATCGAATCCGCGACGTAGGAGAAGCGATATTCGTAGACCGGCACACCCTGCGCCGCGACGATACCGGATATCTTGCGCGCGCCGCCGACCATCATGCCGGTCGGACCGCCAATGTCGGCACTGGTCGCACCGATCATCATGGGAACACGGGCATAATCGCCCGAGGCGTAGGCAGTGCCGGCATCGACGGCGAGCTTGCCATCGCTGAACGGGCTCGCAAACGTGCGCGGACCGCCATTCGGAGCGAACATCGCCATCATGCTGAGGCCGTCGGTCACCTGCTCGGCGGTGAGCCCGCGCAGCTTTGCGAGAGCCTGTGGATCATCGGCTGCGATACCCGCCTTGTTGGCGAAGGCCAGGCCGATCTGCTCCGTCCCCTGGAGGCCGCCCGGTCCCATGCCGCCGCCGTCGCCGCCTGACATCACGACGGCCTTGGCAAACAGGCCCTTGGCCATAGGCGACGTGACGAGCGTGTGGACCGACATGCCACCAGCGGATTCGCCAACGATGGTGACGTCCTTGGGATCGCCGCCAAAGGCCGCGATGTTGCGCTGAACCCATTTAAGCGCGGCGAGCTGATCCATGTAGCCATAGTTGCCGATCAGGCCGCCGTCCTCATTGGCCTTGGTCAGAGCCGGATGCGCAAAAGTACCGAAGCGGCCGACGCGATAATTAACGCTCACCACCATGATGCCCTGCTTGGCCAACTCGGCACCCGAATAGGTTGGCGGAGAAGCGCCGCCATTCACGAAACCGCCGCCATAGATCCAGAACATCACCGGTAGCTTCTTGGCCTCGGCCGTCTTGGCCGGCTTCCACACGTTCAGGACGAGGCAGTCTTCCGCCGGCGTAGTTCCGAGGGGTGCTGCATCGCTTGGGAAAGGCAGCTGCATGCAGTCATGGCCATATTCGGTCGCCTTGCGCACGCCCGTCCATTTGGCTGCGGGCTGCGGCGCGCGCCAACGCAGTGGCCCGACCGGCGGCGCAGCAAAGGGGATGCCTTTCCAGGATGCGATTCCGTCAGCCAGAGCGCCCGAAACGGCGCCGCTTTCAGTCGTGACCTTGAGTGCTGCGCCATCATCAGCGCGAGCAGCCGGCGCAGCCAGAACCCCAATTGCAGCTGCCAGAAACAGGCCTTTTCGCATCGCGCTCTCCCAGAATTTCTTGTTTGGCGTTCCGAACGGCGCTCCTGAATGAACTCGGACGCCATTTAGACAACGTTGTCTTTGCTGCCGTCTCGGCGTCCGATTGTCAATTCAAAATGTGAAACGGTTCCAAATGGGAAACGACCGCGCTAGATGTCGCCGATCAAGGGGAGCGGCAGCACGACATGGGAACAGGGTACCGGCCCACGATCATCGACATCGCCAAAAAGGCAGGCGTGTCGTTCAAGACCGTGTCGCGCGTTCTCAATCACAATCCGCATGTCAAAGAAGAGCTGCGCGAGCGTGTTCTCGAAGCCGCGACAGCCCTGAACTATCGTCCAAACCTCGCAGCGCGTTCCCTGGCCGGACCGCGCAACTATACGTTCGCGCTGCTCATGGGCATCCGCACGTCCGACATGGAGAGCCAGGACGAATGGTATCTTCCGCCCTTTCTGTCCGACCTTCAATTCCTGGCCACGCTGTCCTGCCAGAAGGAGGGCTATCGCCTGTCCATTGAAATTGTCGACACGTCGCCCGGTACGTCGCCGCCCGCACTGCCGCCGGGCATGAACGCGGGCGACGTCGACGGCGTACTGGTCGCGCCTCCTCTCTCTGACAGCATCGAGATCATACAGGCGCTCGAGGCCGCCAAGATTCCCTATGTACTGATCGCTCCGGGCCTCGATCCGGATCGCGCCTATTCCGTGGCGACCGACGAATATGGCGGGGCAGCGGCCATGACCGAGCATCTTCTGGCGCTCGGCCATCGCCGCATCGGCTTCATCAAGGGCCCGGAGCACCATCTGGCGGCAATCGCGCGCATGACCGCCTATTGCGACGTCCTCGCCAAATTCGATGCCACGCTTGCGCCGATGATCGAGCAGGGCGACTTCAACTTCAGCTCCGGCTACAGGGCTGCCAAAGCACTCCTCGCCCTCGAGAATCCGCCGACCGCCATTTTTTGCGCGAATGACGACATGGCTGCGGGCGCGATCGCCGCTGCCAACGAGCTGGGTATTCGCGTGCCGGACCAGCTGTCGATCGCCGGTTTCGACGATTCGGCAGCGGCGCGCATCACGTCGCCTGCGTTGACGACGATCCGCCAGCCTTTGGGTGCGATGGCAACCGCCGCCATTCGTTTGCTGTCGCCGGCCGATGGCGAAAAGCGCGCTGAAATGCAGAACCTTGTCCTGCCCTACAAGCTCATTCAGCGGGCTTCGACCTCACCTCCGTCCGTCAGTGGCCGACGGTAAAATTCGAACTATATTATCCGGGACGAATGTCTGCGAAGTGTGGGCGCCGATAGCGCCTGCCCTATTGATGAGGTGTTTTGATGAGTGTCGCCTTTCGGCGGGAGAGCGACGAGGAGCATCTCGAACCCAAGTTCGAGATCCCCATTCCGCCCGGCCCCAATCTCGTCACTGCGCGCGGCCTGAGCCTGATCCAACAGAAGGTCGCGGCGCTTGAGACGCTGGTGCCCGGCCTGCCCGAAGGGCAGGTGCTCGACTCCGCGAAGCGCGAGCTGCGCTATTGGCGGACGCGGCAGGCAACGGCGCAGCTTGCCCCGGTGCCGGACGGCGCGACCGTCGAGTTCGGCTGCACTGTCAACTTCACCCTTGATGGCAAGCAGCGCAAGCTGACGATCGTCGGCGATGACGAGGCGAATCCCGCCGAGGGACTCATCTCCTTCTCGGCGCCGCTGGCGCGCGCGATGATGCATGCCGAACCCGAGGAGTTGGTGCCTTATAACGGCAAATCCGATGCGATTGAGATCATGGAGATCAAGATCGATCGATGATGATTGAGGCGGACACGGCAGAAGCACGAACCTTCTTGCCGAGAGCCGCTCCACGGGACTAGCTTCACATCAGACATAGAGGTGCCCGCGACGTCGAGGCATCCATTGGAGAGGGAAGCCGATGAAATATGCGCGCGGGCTAAGCCTTGCCTTGCTGTCCTGGGCGGCCGTGATGCCGGCGGCGCCTGCCGGGGCGCATCACAGCTTTGCAATGTTCGACAACACGCGGTCGATCACCATCCACGGCAGCGTGACGGGGTTCCAATGGACAAACCCTCACGTCTACCTCGATGTCGACGCCGAGGACGGGCCTGGCAAGACCAAGCACTACACGCTGGAGATGACGAGCCCCAACATGATGAGTCGCGGTGGCTGGTCGTCGCGGACCGTGAAGCCGGGCGACATCGTATCCGTCATCGTCTCGCCGTTGAAGGACGGCCAGGCCGGTGGACTCGTCCTCGTGCTCACACTCCCGAACGGCAAGAAGATGCTGCCTGGAGTGCCCAATGCCGACCGCTACAAGATCACGTCGTAACGGGCGGGGAGAGATGACGATGACTGCAAGAGCATTGCTGCTCGGCGCCCTGCTCGCCGGGACCGCTGCCGTGGCCGAGCCCAATTTCAACGGCACCTGGGAGCGCTATCCGCCGGCGGGCGAGAAAGCCGATCCGCGCTATGCACCCTCAGGCATTCCGGATCCGCCGCTCAAGCCGCAATATAAGGGCGAATGGCAGGCCAAGCAGAAGCTGCTGGCGGCGCGGATCGAGGAAGGCCAGCCGGCCGGCGACAATTATGTCCACTGCATTCCCGACGGCATGCCAGCCATGATGATGGGCATGTTCCCCATGGAAGTCTTCATGCGCAAGGAACAGATCAACATCACGCAGGAAGCGTTCACGCAGGTGCGCCGCATCTACATGAACGAGAAGCTGCCCAAATGGGATGAGGTCGATCCCAGCTTCTACGGCCGATCGGTCGGGCGCTGGGAAGGCGACACGCTGGTCATCGAGACGGTGGGTATCAAGAGCAACGTCACGTTCCGCTGGACGCCGCATTCCGAGGCCATGAAGATCACCGAGCGGATTCGGCTGCTCTCGCCCGACATCCTGCAGGACCAGATCACGGTCGAAGACGACTTTCTCGAGAAGCCGTGGACCTACAGCTACTCCTTCCGACGCATGAAGGGCTACAAGCTGCAGGAATATGTCTGCGAAGATAATCGCGAATATGTCGACGAGACTGGCGGGCAGCGGCTCAGGATCGAAAAATAATCCGGTGCGCGGCATTCAGCGGCCGTCGAAGATCTGCTGAGCGGCGAGCACTTCCTCAATGTGGGTTTCGGACCATAAGCGCACTGCTCCGGCCGCGTGCCCGAGCGTGCGCCCCAACGGCGTGATGGAATATTCGACAGCAATCGGAGAGCTGGCAATGACCTCGCGGCGGACGAGGCCGTCCCGCTCGAGCGTTCGCAGGGTTTCGGTCAGGCTCTTCTGGGAAATGCCTTCGATCTCGCGCCGCAGCTGATTGAACCGTATCGGCGCGCGCTCGATGATACCGAGCGCAAGCAGGACCCACTTGTCGGCAATTCGGCTCATGACCATGCGCGTCGGGCATTTCTGCTGATAAACATCCCATTCGACCGTGATGTCACGCATGCACTGCTCCGTTCCGACCCAGTCACCAACAGGTAACTGATTTATACCTGCTCTCTTTTCGTAACATCCTCATCTCGAATCGTGAACCCTGATCGGGAGAGGAATATGCGAGCCGCAGCGGTGACTGGGCCAAACGCGAATCACTCTGCGCGTTCGGCGCGTTTCAGAACCGGGTCAATCGCATCACAGACTCCAGCCAATTTCGACAATGGCAGATTTCCGCGGCAAGTCTCAGTGTATTGACCCATTGCAACAGCGCTACAAATGTAGTAGCGCTACAAATGTAGCACGAGAGGATTATCAATGCTGAGTCAATTGCCGCCCCGCGAACGCCAGATCGTCGACCTGCTCTATCAAAAGGGCGCGCTGACCGTTTCGGAGGTGTGCGATGCGCTGCCGGTGGCGCTCAGCGGATCGGCCGTACGCGCCATGCTGACGCGCCTGGAAGCCAAGGGCTTCGTCAACCGTGCCGACAGCGAGCGCGGCTTTGTTTTCTCGCCGACGATGCCCGACAGCCAGGCGCGCCGCACGGCGCTGAGCCAAGTGGTGCGAACCTTCTTCAACGGCTCGACCGTCAGCGCCGCGAGCGCGCTGCTCGGCATGGCGAAGCAACTCGACGAAAATGAACTGAGCGAGCTCGAGATGATGATCGCTCGCGCTCGCAAGGAAAAGGAAGCCGGCCAATGACCGCCACGCTCCTCATGCTGGCCCTGAAGTCACTCGTCATCGCGGCCATCGCGCTTGCCGGACTTCGACTGACGCGCAAGCGCTCGGCTGCGGAGCGTTCGACCATCGCCCATCTCGGCCTGTTCGCGCTCGTCGCGCTGCCGCTGGCGAGCCTGTTCCTGCCCGCTCTCTCGGTAAGCCTTCCCGAGGCGTTGTCCGCCCCGATCGTCTACGACGAGCCGGCGGCGCCCGAAGCCGTACCCGCCCCGCTGCCGCTCGCACCGGAGACGACGCAGGCCCCCGATATCGTGAACGAAACCGTCACGCCGCTCGTGCAATCTCCCTCAATCGCCGAGCGCGTGGCGTCCCTGGCCCGTTATGCCTATGCCCTGCCGGCGCTGGCGCTGCTGTTGCTTACCGGGATAGCGTTATTGCGGCTGGTCGCGTTGCGAGCGCGCGCCCAGGTGCTCGTCGATCCTCATTGGGTCGGCGCGCTCGCCAGGGCCCAACATCGGATGGGCTTCAAGAACGGTACCGCCCTGCTCACCAGCACGGAGCTGCACTCGCCGATCAGCTGGGGCCTGCTGCGCCCGACCATCCTGGTCAATGAAAGTGCCCTTGATTCCGGCGGGCAAGCCGAAGCGGTTCTCGCCCATGAACTGGCGCATGTCATCCATGGGGATTGGGCGAAGCTCATGCTCTCCCGCGTCGCCACCGCCGCCTTCTGGTTCAATCCGCTGGCCTGGGTGTTGGCGCGCGAAGCGCACCAGTTGCGCGAGGAAGCGGCCGACGATGCCGTGTTGGCGGCCAATATCGCCGGAACGGACTATGCCGAACTCCTCGTCGGTGTCGCCCGTCACGAAAATCGCGGGCTTCTCCTGGGCGCTCATGGGGTCGCCCCCGCTCGCAACTCACTGCGCCGCCGTGTGGCTCGCGTCCTCGACAAGACGCCCGCCCGCGGCCCTTCCGGTGCATCCTGGGTGGCGGGATTCACAGCCGGCATGCTGGTCATGGCGGCGCCGCTCGCAGCAGTGACCTTCGGCCCGGCACGTCACAAGGCAGATCCGGCAGTGTCCCCGATCGCAAAGGCCGCAGAACCCGCGAAGTCCTGGTCGACGCGTGCCGGCGAAGGTCCCAACCAGCTGCTGTCCGAGCCCGCCCGTCCGGCAAAGAGTCATAGCGCGGCGCTGGCCAGTGCGGTGAGAGGGCTCCATGGCGACGACTGGCCCATGGACGCCCATAGCGATGCCAATGCCGACGTCGACTATGATGACGCAATGGTTCCAGGTTCGCCCGAATGGAACGCCTATTGGGCCAAATATGGTGCTGCGATGGGGGCACGCTACGGCCGCGCCTTCGCGAATGCGGCTCCGGTCGCCCAGCCGATGCCGAAGGCTTCACGGGCCGTGCCCCAGCACTTCAATTTCGATTTTTCCGGCCTCGCGAATTTCAATCCGGGCAAGAAGTATAGTGAGCGCGAGCTCGATGCGATGATCGGCGTGACCGATGACTACCGCAAGGAAATTGCCGACGCCGGCTTTGCCAACGCGACGCGCAACGAGTTGCTTGCGGCGAGGTCGCTCGGGGTCTCCGGCGAGTATATCGCGGACATGCGCAAGGCTGGCATCAATGTGCCCCTGGCCACCTATGCCCAGGCACGCGGCCAGGGCATTTCGTCCAACTTCATCGAAGGCATGCGGGACGCCGGCCTTTCGGGATCGCTCAACGATTATATCAAGGCCCGCAACATGGGCGTAACCGGAGCCTATGTCAGCTCACTCAAGGAAGCTGGCATCAAAGGTACGCTCGACGACTATGCGCGAGCCCGGAGCCTCGGCATCTCGGCTGGCTATGTAAGCGCGCTGGCCGGCGTCGGCGTCACCGGCAGCATCGAGGAATATCAGCAGATGCGCGCGGTCGGCATCACCTCGAGCTATGTCGCCGCGCTCCATCGCAACGGCACGATGATCACCGAGCCACGCCGCCTTATCGAGATCAAGACCAAGGGTTGGCGCGACCGAGACCGAAACGACGATCCATGACCGTCTGAGCGTTACAGACCACCACTTCTTTCGACCCTGATTGCTTCAACCTGCAACGCCGAACCGGCGAACGGCCCCGGCTTGCCTAACGAAACGGGAGACCCCTCATGTCCCGCATCACCTTGATTGCCCTTTCCCTGTTCACTTCGACCCTGGCCGGTCCTGCCCTGGCGCAGAACGACCACGAGATCACATTCAGCGTCCGCGACCAGGACGACGACTCCGTCCGCCTGCGTATCCGCCGCGACGACTGGACCGACCATGACGGCAGGAGAGGCGATTATAGCTGGGGCCAGCGCCTCGCGATATCCGACCTCAAGGGCCTGTCGCGCGAGCAGATCGACCGTGGCGGTCCCGTCAGCTTCTCCCTTGTCCGCCCCGCCGGACGCTTCGATTGCAGCGGCACGGCTCGAGACCATGAGGCAGACGGCGATTGCAGCTTCACGTCCAATGAGGCGTTCGATCAACTTCTCGCCGACCGCGGCATCGAAAAGCCGACCCGCAACGAGCGCTATGGGCTAGCCATGAGCGGCGTCGACAGCGACGTGATCGACGCCGTCATCAAGGAAGGCCTGGGCACGCCGACCCCCGACCAACTCATCGGTCTCGGCATCTTCAAGGTGACGCCGGACTTCATCCGCAGCATGGCCCATGTCGAAGGCATGCCGATCAGGATCCGTGATCTGGTCCAGTTCAAGATCTTCAAGATCACGCCGGAGATGGTGAAGGACTATGCGAGCCTCGGCTATCGCAACCTTACCGCAAATGACCTGGTGCAGTTCAGCATTTTCAAGGTCTCGCCACAGACCATCCGGGCCTTCGTGGACGCCGGCTATCGCGATCTCCCCGCACGCGATCTCATCCAGCTCAGCATGTTCCGCATTTCGCCCGAGACTTTGCGGGGACTTCGCGACGCAGGCTATCGCAATCTCTCGACCCATGATCTTCAGCAGTTCGGAATCTTCCGCGTGACCCCGGAATATATCCGGGACCTGGCCGCGCTGGGCTATCGCGACATCCCTCCTGCGACGATCGTCCGGATGAAAATGATGGGCGTGTCGGCCGCATATGTGCGCAGCATGAACGATCGCGCCAATACCAAACTCAGCCCCGAAGAGCTCATCAGGCGCCGTACGGCACCCCAATTCACCTGGTCCCGCGACTGGCGCGACCAGCGGCGGAATGACGGAAGGCGGGGACGCGACTGAGCGCCCCAACACGACCGACTGACTGACGACCCCTCCGCCTGCCGCCACATCCATACCTGTGCGTGGCGGCAGGCGATCCTTCGGAGCCGCCAAAATGACAAGTTTCCGCTGCCGTACGATTGCCCTTCTCAGCATGACTGCCACTCTTCCGAGCCAGTTGCTTGCGCAGACCCCGCCGCCGGTATCGGCGGAACCTAACACGAAGTTCGCGGAAGGGGTCGCCGAGAAGCGCGTCTTTCTGCCCGAGGACTTCGCCCAATTCGCGCCGAAAACGGCGAGCGACATGATCGACCAGCTGCCGAGCTTCACGGTGATCAGCACCAGCAGCGACCGTGGCCTCGGCCAGGCATCGGAGAATGTGCTGATCAACGGCGCCCGCGTGACGGACAAGTCGGGCGGGGCAATGGACAGGCTCCGGAACGTGCAAGCGTCGGATGTCGTTCGCATCGAAATCAAGGAGGCAGCGGCACTCGGCATTGCGGGACTCACCGGCCAGGTCGCCAATGTCGTCCTCAAGGAAAACCGCCAGGCGAGCGGCCGGTTCGAATGGTCGCCGCGCCTTCGGCCTGATTATGCCAAACCCTCGCTGCTGCGCGGCAAGCTCAGTTACACCGGCACGACGGGCAAGCTCGACTATACGCTAAGCCTTCAGAATTATGGCAATCGCGGCGCGGTCGGTGGTCCCGACTATCTGGTGCTTTCGCCCACCGGCGGGCTGATCGAACAACGTGGCCAGGAAACACAGAATAATTACGACAATGTCCGCACCAACCTGCTGCTCAAATATGGCGGCAAGGGGCCCGTGCAAGCCAATCTCAACCTCGTCTACAATCCCTACTGGCAGCGCAACTGGAACGGCCAGCGGCGGGACCGCACCGACAACAACGACAATGACTGGCTGAACAAGAGCCGCACGCCCGGCTTCGTCTTCTCGGCCACCGGCGACGTGTCGCTCCCGCTCATCGGCGGCACGCTCAAGCTCGTCGGTCTGCGCCGCTACGAGCATGCGCCGTTCACCAGCCTCACAACCACCAGATATGACAGCGGCGCTCCGAATGAAGGTTCGCGATTCAGTCGCGACACGCGCACCGAGGAGACCATTGGCCGCGCCGAATATGCTTGGAAGGGCGGCTCGAACAATTGGCAGCTGAGTTTCGAGCGCGCCTATAATCGACTGAACCAGGTCGGATCGCTCGCGGTGCTGCAACCCAGCGGCCAGTTCCAGAACGTCCCCTTCAACGGCAGCGGCATCGTCGCGGAGAAGCGCTATGAAGGCGTATTGTCGCTGAGCCGGCCATTGACCGGCAAACTCGATCTCCAGCTGGTCGGCGGCGGCGAGTTCTCGCAGCTCGGGCAGACGGGAGGTGTCAACCTGGCACGAGAATTCTTCCGGCCCAAGGGCAGCATCTCACTCGCCTGGCGTCCGGCCAGGGGCTGGGATGCAAGCCTCAAGCTCGAACGCAAGGTCGGCCAGATCAACTTCGCCGATTTCCTCTCACAGGCCGACCTCGTTCTCAATCGCCAGAACGGCTCCAACCCCGACCTCGTGCCACCGCAGAGCTGGCAGCTTACCGGCGAGATCGCCCGCAACTTCGGTGCCTGGGGGAAGACGAGGCTCAAGGTCTATACGCATCGCATCGATGATATCGTCGACTTCATCCCCATCGGCACGGCGGACGTCGCGGTCGGCAACCTGCCGCGCGCCAACCGCTACGGCGTCGAATCGACAAGCACCATCCAGGGCGAGCCTATCGGCTGGAAAGGCGCGAAGGTCGACGTCACGCTCGGTCGCGAATGGACGAGCGTGCGCGATCCGCTGACGCTCACCAACCGTCCGATCAGCAACAGCCGCGATTATTGGGCCTATATCAATCTACGGCACGACATTCCCGGCTCGCAGCTTGCCTGGGGCGCCTATTTCAACGTCGATCACTTCGCCTCGGCCTACTACATGACTGAGGTCAACCGGAATTGGGAAGGCCCCTATTTCGGCCTGTTCATCGAGCACAAGAACCTGGCCGGCATGAAGGTGACCTTCGACGCCTTCAACATCACGGACGCACGCAATCATTTCGACCGAGTCGTCTACACCGGTCGCCGCAACACAGCGCCGGTGGCCTTCACCGAGTTTCAGAACCAGCGCGTCAGTCAGATCTTCACGCTGACGGTCACTGGAAACTTCTGACGAACGAACTGGCTCTATTCGTCAATCATATCAAGATAGGCAATAACGTCATTGTCGGTGGCGATGAAGAGGCCGGCTTGCACGGCCTCTTCCTGTTGCGCGGCGATTGCCAGCGCCTCGTCGAGCGGCCCATAAAAGAGCGTGGTCGCCCCGCTGCCGCCCACCTCCTGGTCGAGATGATAGAGGCGAACCGAGACGGCGTCCCACGTGGATCGCATGGGGCTAGCCCGCCATGCCGCCCGCAGCGAGCACGGCCAGCGTCACCAACTCGGACGCGGTCGTGGACATGGTCGCGACCTGTACCGGATGCTCCATGCCGATCAGCATGGGGCCGATGATGCTGTCGCCACCCAGTTCACGCAACAGCTTGGCCGAAAGATTGGCCGACTGAAGGCCGGGCATGACGAGGACGTTCGCCGGTCCCGAAAGGCGGCTGAACGGATAGTTCTTCGCGACCGTGGGATTGAGCGCCACGTCCGGCGCCATTTCGCCTTCATATTCGAAATCGACGCCGGCCTCGTCGAGGATGTGAACGGCCTCGCGAATGCCTTCGAGCCAGTTGCCCGAAGGATTGCCGAAGGTTGAATAGGAGAGGAAGGCGACGCGCGGCTCATGACCCATGCGGCGGGCGACGGCGGCGGTCTCCATGGCGATATGCGCCAGTTCCTCCGCGTTCGGCCGCTCGTTCACGGTCGTGTCCGCCATGAAGACGGTGTGGCTCTGGCCGACCAGAACGTGGATTCCGAAGGGCGTGCGGCCCTCTGCCGGATCGATGACGCGGCGCAGCTCGCGCATCGACTGCGCATAGGTGCGCGTGACGCCGGTGATCATCGCATCGCCCTCGCCCAGCTTGAGCAGCAGTGCGCCGAAGATATTGCGGTCGCGATTGACCATGCGCTCGCATTCGCGGCGCAGATATCCCCGGCGCTGCAGGCGATCGTAGAGCAGGTCGACCATCTTGGGCACGAGCGGCGAGTTGACGCTGTTATGCACCTCGAAGCTCTCGGGATCTTTGACGCCCATCTCGCGCAGGCGGTCATGGACGCCCTCGCGGCCGACCAGCACAGGGATGCCGTAGCCGCCGTCGCGGAACTGGATGGCGGCGCGCAGCACCACTTCTTCCTCGCCCTCGGCGAAAACGACGCGCTTCGGCGCAGCCTTGGCGCCTTCATAAGCGAGCGTCAGCACCGAGGTGGTGGGATTGAGGCGAGCGCGCAGTGACTCGCGGTACGCCGCCATGTCCTCAATCGGCTTTTGCGCGACGCCCGACTCCATGGCTGCCTTCGCGACGGCCGCGGGCACCACTTCCATCAGGCGCGGATCAAAGGGCGCCGGGATGATGTAATCCTCGCCGAAGCTGTGCGCCTTGCCATAAGCGCGCGCGACTTCCTCGGGCACCTGTTCGCGGGCAAGCTCGGCAATGGCCTGGGCGGCGGCGATCTTCATCGCTTCGTTGATCGCTGTCGCCCGCACGTCGAGCGCACCGCGGAAGATGAAAGGGAAGCCAAGGACGTTGTTGACCTGGTTCGGATAGTCCGAGCGTCCGGTCGCGACGATGGCGTCGGGCTTCACGGCCTTGGCGACCGGGGGCAGGATCTCGGGGTCAGGATTGGCCATGGCGAAGATGATCGGGCGATTGCCCATCTTCTCGACCATCTCGGGCTGCAGGGCGTCCTTGGCGGAAAGGCCGAGGAAGATGTCCGCGCCGACCAGCGCCTCACCGAGCGTACGCGCTTCGGTCCTGGCAGCATGCGCGGACTTCCACTGGTCCATTTGCTCGGTGCGGCCCTGATAGATGACGCCCGAGCGATCGCACATGATGACGTTGTCGTGGGGCACGCCCATCGCCTTGATGAGCTCGGTGCAGGCGATCGCTGCGGCGCCGGCGCCATTCACGACGATCTTGACGGTGCGAATGTCGCGGCCGGTCAGGTGGCAGGCATTGATGA
Source organism: Sphingobium sp. (assembly GCA_017745115.1). Next base: position 127,290 of record JAGIAA010000002.1, read on the forward strand.
GGCCCGCCGCGCAGATGATCGCGGTGCCATGCTGGTCGTCGTGCATGACCGGTATCTTCATGCGCTCGCGCAGCGCCTGCTCGATGATGAAGCATTCCGGCGCCTTGATGTCCTCAAGGTTGATACCGCCAAAGCTGGGTTCAAGCAGGGCAACGGCGTTGATGAACGCCTCTGGATCTTCGGTCGCTAGTTCGAGATCGATAGAATCGACGTCGGCGAAGCGCTTGAAGAGCACCGCCTTGCCTTCCATCACCGGCTTGGATGCCAGTGCGCCGAGATTACCCATGCCGAGGATCGCCGTGCCGTTCGAGATGACGGCCACCAGATTGCCCTTGGCGGTATAGTCGTAGGCCGTGGCGGGATTCTCGGCGATCGCTTTGACCGGCACGGCAACGCCCGGCGAATAAGCGAGCGCCAGGTCGCGCTGCGTCGCCATCGGCTTGGACGGCACGATCTCGATCTTGCCCGGCCGGCCGGCCGAGTGAAACAGGAGCGCCTCGCGCTCGGAAAATTCTACATTCGCCTTGTCGGACATGGCCTCTGGCCTCTTATGGATTTTGACCTGCCCTAGCGGGAACACGGTGCGCTTCACAAGAGGGCTGGCGGCAAGGTTGCACAGGGCGCGCCTTTCGCGCGCCGCAATGCCCTGCTAACGAATCGGGGTGAACAGCAAACCCCTCCCCAAAGGTCCCGGCCAGAGCGCGTCTACGCCGATGATGGCGCAATATCTCGACCTGAAGCATCAGGCTGGAAGCGACCTGCTTTTCTACCGCATGGGCGACTTTTTCGAGCTGTTCTTCGAGGACGCCAAAAAGGCGGCCGCCGTACTCGACATCGCCTTGACCGCGCGCGGCGAGCATCATGGCGAACCGATCCCCATGTGCGGCGTGCCGGCGCACAGCATGGACGCTTATCTCGCGCGCCTCATCAAGGCGGGCCACCGCGTTGCCATCGCCGACCAGATCGAGACGCCGGAACAGGCACGGGCGCGGGCCGGATCCAAGGCACTGGTGGGGCGCGCCATCGTCCGGTTCGTGACGGCAGGTACGCTCACCGAGGACACGCTGCTCGACAGCCGCAGGGCGAACATCCTGGCCGCCATCGGCGAGGCCGGGAGCGCGCTGGCCGTGGCGGCTGCGGATATCTCGACGGGCCGGCTTGAGGTGGTGACGCTGGATGGCGGCACGATCGAGGCGGAGCTTGCGCGGATCGGTGCGAGCGAAGTCATCGCACGCCCCGCTTTGGCAGAGCGCGTGCCCACCGCGCTTCCCTTCGAAAGCCGGGGCTTCGACAGCAGCCGGGCCGAAGCCGATATCAGCCGCCTGTTCGGCGTGGCGACACTGGACAGTTTCGGCGCCTTCTCGCGTGCTGAACTGTCCGCGCTCGGCGGGCTCCTCGCCTATCTCGACCATGTTGGACAAGGGCGCATGCCGTTCCTCGCCACGCCTGTGCGCGCCGGCTCGAGCGATCATCTCGCCATCGACCCGGCCACGCGCGAGAGCCTCGAGATCGTCCAGACGATGACGGGCCAGCGCGCCGGGAGTCTGCTCGGCACGATCGACCGCACCGTGACGGGCGCGGGCGCGCGCATGCTGGCCGCCGATCTTTCCGCGCCGCTGATGGATCGGGCGAGAATTGAGGCGCGGCTGGCCCTGGTCCAGTGGCTGCATGACGACGGGCCGCTTCGCGAAGACGCCCGCGCGCGGCTTCGGGCCTTGCCCGAGATCGGACGCGCTCTGGGCCGTGTCGCGATCGGACGAGGCAGCCCGCGTGATCTTGGACAGTTGCGCGATGGTCTCGAGGCCGGGCACGCATTGCGCGAGAAGCTCGGGCGACGGGGCGATGTGCCAGCGCTGCTCGCCGAACTGCTGCCCGCGCTCGATGGCCACGGCGCGCTCGTCGACGAACTGAAGCGCGCGCTCGTGCCTGCGCCGCCGACCGAGGCCGGCAATGGCGGCTACATCGCCGATGGCTATGACGCCGCGCTCGACGAACTGCGCACGCTGGCCAGCGACGGCCGGCGCGCCATTGCCGCGCTGGAAGCCCAGTATCGCGAGCAGACCGGGATCGCGGCGCTCAAGATCCGTCACAATGGGGTGCTCGGCTATCACGTCGAAGTGCCGGCCCGGCACGCCGATCAGCTGATGGCGCAGGACAGCGGCTTCACGCATCGCCAGACGCTCGCCGGCGTCGTGCGGTTCAACTCGGTCGACCTGCACGAGCAGGCGGGCCGCGTCACCCAAGCCGGCGCCCATGCCCTCGCTGCCGAGGCCGCGCATTTCGAGGCGTTGGTCGGCATGGTCATGGCACGGCGCGAGCCCATCGCCCATGCCGCTGACGCACTGGCCCGGATCGACGTTGCCTCGGCGCTTGCCGAGCGCGCTGCGGAGGGCGGATGGTGCAGGCCCCAGTTCGAGAGCCATCCCTGCCTCGACATCAAGGGCGCTCGCCATCCGGTCGTCGAGGCAGCGCTGAGCAAAGCGGGCGAGCCGTTCGTCGCGAATGATTGCGCGCTCGAGCCCGGCGACCGGCTGTGGCTCGTCACCGGCCCGAACATGGGCGGCAAGTCGACCTTCCTGCGACAGAACGCGCTCATCGTCATCCTCGCCCAGGCCGGCAGCTTCGTGCCCGCGCAATCTGCGAGGCTTGGCCTTGTCGACCGATTGTTCAGCCGGGTCGGCGCCTCGGACAATCTGGCGCGCGGCCGCTCCACTTTCATGGTCGAGATGATCGAGACCGCTGCCATCCTGGCGCAGGCGACGGAGCGCAGTTTCGTCATCCTCGACGAGGTCGGCCGCGGCACGTCGACGTATGACGGCCTGGCATTGGCCTGGGCTGTGGTCGAGGCGATCCATGATGTGAACCAGTGCCGCTGCCTGTTCGCGACGCACTATCACGAGCTGACCCGGCTTGCGGAACGGCTTGACGCGCTCTCGCTCCACCACGTCCGCGCGCGCGAATGGCAGGGCGATCTCGTCCTGCTTCATGAGGTCGCGGAGGGCCCGGCCGACCGGAGCTATGGACTTGCCGTGGCGCGGCTTGCCGGCCTCCCGCCGCCCGTGATCACGCGGGCCAAGGCCGTGCTCGGCAAGCTGGAAGCCGGACGCGCGCAGACCGGCGGCATTGCTGCGGGCCTCGACGACCTACCCTTATTCGCAGCGACGATCGCCGCCGAACCGGCGCCCGCGGTCGATCCACTGCGCGAGCGGCTCGAAAATATCGATGCCGATGCGCTATCACCGCGCGAAGCCCTGGATTTGCTCTACGAACTAAAACAGATCGGTTTGGGCAAATGACACCTTCACTTCCTATATCCGACTCATGATCGGCATTTTCGATTCGCTGCCCAATCGGCGCACCATCATCGACCGGCGCAAGATCGCCGACGCGCTGGCCGAGACTCTCGCGCCGCTGCGCGATGCGCCGGCCAAGCGCACGGCCATCGTGGAGGCGCTGCGTGCGGCGCTGGCGGACGGCCGGGTGGAAGTAAACCGGCGCCTGGACAAGCACCCGACCAACGGCCGGGAAGCCGTGACGGCGCAGGCGTTCCTGATGGATCAGCTGGTCCGCATCCTTTACGATGCGATCATCGGCTACATCCACCCGATCAGCAATCCGACCTCCGCCGAGCGGCTCTGCATCGTGGCAGTCGGCGGCTATGGTCGCGGCGAAATGGCGCCTTATAGCGACGTCGATATCGGGTTCATCACGCCCTATAAGTCGCCTGCCTGGACCGAGCAGGTCATCGAGAGCATGCTCTATGTGCTCTGGGACCTGGGCCTCAAGATCGGTCATTCGAGCCGGTCGATCGACGAAACCATCCGCATGGCAAAATCGGATCTGACCATCCGCACCGCCCTGCTCGAATGCCGTTTCATCTGGGGCGATCGCGACACATTCGAGGAATCCCGCAAGCGCTTCCTCGATCAGGTGATGCGGGACACGGGACGCACTTTCGTCGCTGAGAAGCTCGCCGAACGCGAGGCGCGGCACAAGCTGATGGGCGACAGCCGCTATGTCGTCGAACCCAATGTGAAGGAGGGCAAGGGCGGCCTGCGCGACCTCCACACCCTCTTCTGGATCGGCAAATATCTCAACAAGGTCACATCGGTTGCGGACCTTGTCGATGTCGGCCTGCTCACAAAGGCCGAGCTCAGCCAGTTTCAGCGCGCCGAGAATTTCCTCTGGGCCGTGCGCTGCCACATGCACAATGTCGCCAAGCGCGCGGAAGACCGGCTGACCTTCGACCTGCAGATCGAAGTCGCCAAACGCATGGGCTTCACCGAGCGCCGCGATCGTTCCCCGGTCGAACGCTTCATGCACTTCTATTTCCTGACGGCGAAGACCGTGGGCGACCTGACCGGCGTCTTCCTAGCCCATCTCGACGACCGGCTGGCCAAGCGCGGACGGCGCTATGTGCCGAGCTTCTTCGCCAAACCGCGCAAGCTCGATGGATTCGTGCTGGATCGGGGCCGCATCGCCCTCCCTACGGATGATTTCCTGCGCGAAGACCCGGTGCGCATGATCGAGATCTTCGCGCTCGCCGACAAGAACGAGCTCGAGATCCACCCCAATGCGATGCGCGCGCTCAATCGCGACGCGGTCCTGATTACGGCCAAGGTCCGCAACGATCCCCGTGCCAATGCGCTTTTCATGGAGGTTCTGACCTCGCCGCGCGATCCGCAGACTGTCTTGCGGTGGATGAACGAGGCCGGCGTATTCGGCCGCTTCATTCCCGATTTCGGCCGTGTCGTCGCGCAGATGCAGTTCGACATGTACCATCATTATACGGTCGACGAGCACACGATCCGCGCGATCGGCCTGCTTTCCCGGATCGAGAAGGGCGATTTCCGGGAAGATCATCCGGTCGGCACCGCGATCATCCACAAGATCAATTCGCGGCGCGTGCTCTATCTCGCCGTGATGCTGCACGACATCGCCAAGGGGCGCGGCGGCGATCATTCGATCCTGGGCGCCGAGATCGCGATGAAGCTTGGCCCGCGCCTGGGTCTCACGCCTGCCGAGACCGAGACGGTGTCATGGCTGGTGCGCTGGCACCTGCTGATGTCCGCGACAGCCTTCAAGCGCGACCTGTCCGACTACAAGACCATCCTCGACTTCTGCGAGATCGTGCAGAGCCCCGAACGCTTGCGCCTGCTGCTGCTGCTCACCGTCGTCGACATCCGCGCCGTCGGTCCCGGTGTGTGGAATGGCTGGAAGCGGCAGTTGCTCACCGATCTCTACGACGCCGCCGAAGAGCTGATCCGGCCCGGACACAAGCAACGCGGACGGCAGGAACGGATCGAGGAAAAGCGGCTTGCGCTCAGTGCGGCGCTGGGCGTTGGCGGAAAGGCGTTCGAGAACCTCGTCCAGCGCTTCCCGCAATCCTACTGGATCGCCGAACCGGAAGACGTGCTCGAAGACAATGCGCGCCACCTGCTCGAAGCCGGCACGTCCGAACTCTCGATCACGGCCAAGCCTTATCCGGGACGCGGCGCGACGCTGGTGACCGTCTACGCGGCTGACCATCCCGGTCTCTTCTATCGCATCGCCGGCGCCATCCACCTCGCCGGAGGCAACATCATCGACGCGCGTATCCACACGCTGCGGGATGGAACGGCACTCGACAATTTCCTCGTGCAGGACCCGCTGGGCCGCCCTTTCGACGAGCCCGGCCAGATCGAGCGCATCGAGACCTTCATCCGAAATGCGCTCGACAATCGTCAGCAGCTCATGAAGAGCCTCGACAAGAAGCCGCTGCCGCGCACGCGCGCCGAAGCTTTCGACGTGGCCTCGCAAGCGATCATCGACAACAAGGCGTCGAACCGTTTCACGGTCATCGAGATCACTGCGCGCGACCGGCCGGCTCTGCTCGCAGGTCTTGCCTACGCTCTGTTCCAGTGCAAGCTGATGGTGCACAGCGCCCACATCGCAACCTATGGCGAGCGGGCCATCGACACCTTCTATGTGACCGACCTGTTCGGCGACAAGATCGAGAGCAAGACGCGCATCGCCACGATCGAGCGCCGTCTCATCGAAGCGGCGAGCAACCAGGCGACCGAGCTGTTCACGGCGCCCGAATTCGTTTGAGGCCGTCTAAACCCCTCCCCTTCAAGGGGAAGGGTGGGGGCGATGCGCAGTATCACCCGCGAAGCGAATGATCACCACGCCGCAAGCACCACCCCAACCCCTCTTCTGAAAAGGAGGGGCTTGAGAGTTGGTCAGCCCCGGAAGTTGCCCGGATAGGCGATCTCATCGCGCGGCTTGCGCGTGCTGGGGGTTTCGCGCGCTTGGAGCGCTTCGGACAATGTCGCCGGGTCGCCCATGCGGCCGATCGCGATCGCCGCCTCGACCTTGAATGTCTCGGGCACGCCCAGTTCCTCGGCGACCTTGGCGAAGTCGACGCCGGCCATGCCATGACTGTGATAGCCGAGCATCGCCGCCTGGATCGCCAGCATGCCCCACGCCGCGCCGGCGTCGAAGCTGTGGGTGCGGCTCGGGCGGTCGCCCATCACCGTTTCGGAAATGACATAGAGCAGAACCGAGGCATTCACGGCCCAGACCGAATTGCCCGGCATCAGGAAGGACAGGAAGCGCTCCCAATTCTCGTCGCCACGCTTCGCATAGAGAAACCGCCAGGGCTGGTGGTTCATCGCCGAGGGCGCCCAGCGCGCCGCATCAAGGATCGTTGCGAGGTCCGCATCCGGCATGTCCGACGCATCGAACGCACGCGGCGACCAGCGGTGCAGGAAGATATCGTGGAGACTTGTGTCCGTGATGCGAGATGTGGTCATGCGGCAGAGTCCCTCTATTCGGATATGCAGCCGATATAGAAGGCGCCCAAGCGCTGCCAACTGTCATTTTTCCTCGCCTCTTCAGGGTTGGCCAGAGGCGCGTGACTCTGGCCAAGATAGCGCAGCTTGTTCGTCGCAGACGGACTAGCGAAGCTTGGAGAGGTGGATTGGGCAAGCCCCTCTCCAATCGCCTAATCGCCATTCGGCCATAAGGCTGCATATCCTCTCCCCTAAAAGGGGCGAGGAAAAGAGCCCTCAGTGGGACACGAAAAGCGGGATCGGCGCCTTGGCGAACAGCGTCCGGCTCGCCCCGCCGAACAGGAATTCGCGCAATCGGCTGTGACCGTAACTGCCCATGACGCACCAAGTCGCGCCGGAGCGATGCATGGCATCGAGCAGTTGCGCCGGCACATCGCCGGTCTTGGGCTCGCGCCTGGCCGTCGCGCGGCAGCCACAGCGGGCAAGATAGGCGGCCGCTTCCGCCGGATCGGCGTCGTTGTCCGTGTCGCCCACCGTCAGCACTTCGACCTCGTTCGCCAGCCTCAGCAACGGTACGGCCGCGCGGATCGCCGCGTCATTGGCGCTGGATCCGTCCCAGGTCACCAGCGCCTTGCCGCCGAGGTCCAGCGATTCTTGTTCGGTCGGCACAAGCAGGACGGGCGCTGAGCTGAGTTCGGCAAGACGGGCCGCCATATCGCCGGATTCGGCAAAGTCTCCGATACCCCGCCGGCCCACCACGAGCAGATCGACCAGCCGCGCCGCTTCGGTGATCGCGACGTCGCTATTGGTGTGAACGCGCGACCATTCATAGCTGATGCCCTCGCCCGCGAGGCGCGGCTCGAGGGCTTCGACATTCTGATCCTCGCGATCGCGCTCATCGACGATGAGCATCGCGGATGCCGTACCGACACCGAAGCCGTCGGCGACCACCGGCAATTGCACGACGTCGAGGCACAGCAGATGGCCTTCGATGGCGCGCACGACATCGAGTGCGCATTGCAGCCGGGCTTCCTGCCCGGCGTCGTTGTGGATGAGTACCATGACCGTCTTCATGGGCAGCCTCCTCGGGTTGAGTCGGCCGGAGAGCTTCTCCGGCCACATTCCCATCATCGCAGGACTCGGCGTCCCGTCTTTGACTCCCGTCAACCGATCATAGCATATTCCAGGTGCGGGTTCCCGCATGGATCGCCGCGAACGCTGCGAATCAGCTTGCTTTCGCGCGATCTCGTGCCTATACGCGCGCCCTTCCATGACCCATGGAAATGCAATGGGACGGGCCGGCCAGTAAGGGCTGCCGTGTTCGTCCGCAAACGTCTGCGCTCCTCTTCGCGAGGATGCGCGCCAAAGACAAGGAGACGAAAATGCCCAAGCTCAAGACCAAGAGCGGTGTGAAGAAGCGCTTCAAGTTCACC
>JAGIAA010000002.1:135505-175057 GCA_017745115.1 Sphingobium sp.
GTCACCGCCTGATCAGCCACAACGCCAAGTATATTCGCCAGAACCGTGGCACCGAAGTGCTTTCGGACGCCGACGTTGCCCATGTGCGCCTCTGGGCGCCCTATGGCCTGAAGTAAGGAGTAGGGTCACATGGCACGCGTCAAGAGGGGTGTAACCACCCGCGCCAAGCACAAGAACATTCTGGAACAGGCGAAGGGCTATTATGGCCGTCGCAAGAACACGATCCGCATCGCGCGTCAGGCCGTCGAAAAGGCCGGCCAGTATGCGTATCGCGACCGCAAGGTTAAGAAGCGCAGCTTCCGTGGCCTGTGGATCCAGCGCATCAACGCCGCCGTTCGCGCTGAAGGTCTTACGTACGGCGTGTTCATGCACGGCATCAAGCTGGCCGGCATCGAGCTCGACCGGAAGGTTCTTGCCGACCTCGCGATGAACGAAAGCGAGATTTTTAGCGGCATCATCGCCCAGGCCAAGGCGGCGCTCCCCGCGGCCTGAGCGATCAGCACATGACATCAAAGGGCGCCGGGGACCTCTCCGGCGCCCTTTTTGTTTTCGACCCGGCCGCGGCCTTCGCGGCGCATGAAGTGGAGGAGGTAGACAATGGCCCTACAGACCTGGTGGCTTTACGTGACGGCGGTCTGCCTGATTTCCTCGACGCCGGGGCCCAATATGCTGCACGTCATGACGAGCTCGGTGAAGCATGGCCTCAACCGGACGCCAGCAACCATGGCCGGACTGCTGACGGCTGTCTTCCTCTGCCTGCTGGCCTCCGCCGCCGGCCTCGGCGCACTGCTGCGCGCCGTGCCGGAACTCTTCAACATGCTGCGCATCGCTGGCGCGGCCTATCTCATCTATCTGGGCTGGAAGGCGTGGCGCAGCCCCATATCGGCGCCAGACGCCGAACCGGGCGAGCCACTCCGCGCGCCCTCCCCTGTAGCGCTCTACCGGGCAGGCCTGCTGACGGGTCTTTCCAACCCGAAGCTGATCATCTTCGCGGCGGCGCTCTTTCCGCAATTCATCGATCCGCAGCGGCCTTATGGCCCGCAGCTTGCCATCCTTGTCGGCAGCTTCGCCGCGATCGATACCTTCTGGTACCTCATGTACGCCCTGGGCGGCGCGCGCCTCGCAGCCTGGCTGAAGCCGGTGCGGCGGCAGCGGCTGTTCAACCGAGGGACGGGCGCCATGTTCTTCGGCTTTGGCGGGCTGCTGCTGGTGCGCAGCAACTGAGCACCAGGGGCAGAGCAAGCACCTTCCCGTCTTCACCGATTTAGGCTAGCGGACCGACCCGATGACTGAAATCTCTCATCTCAAGAGCGGCCTGCTGGCCGACATCGCCGCGGCCGAGACCGCCGACGCCGTGGAGGCGCTGCGCGTCGGCGCCCTGGGCAAGAGCGGCGTGGTCACAGGCCTGCTGAAGACGCTCGGCGCGATGACGCCGGAAGAGCGTCAGAGCAAAGGTCCTGAAATCCACGACCTGCGTGAATCCGTGACCGACGCCATTGCCTCGCGCAAGGCGGCGCTGGAGGGCGCGGCGCTGGAGGCCCGCCTTGCCGCCGAGCGGGTCGACATGTCGCTTCCCGCGGAAGCCGTGCTTCAGGGGAGCATCCATCCGGTCAGCCAGGTGATGGACGAGCTGGCCGAGATCTTCGCCGATCTGGGCTTCGCGGTCGCGACCGGCCCGGAGATCGAGGACGACTGGCACAATTTCTCGGCGCTCAACATTCCCGAAACGCATCCCGCCCGCGCGATGCACGACACCTTCTATTTCGGCGACAATTACAAGGTAACCGACAAGGACGGCGTACCGCGCGACATGCTGCTGCGCACGCACACCTCGCCCGTGCAGATCCGCACAATGATGACGGTGCCCGCGCCGATCCGCATCATTGCGCCCGGCCGCGTCTACCGCTCCGACAGCGACGCGACCCACACGCCGATGTTCCACCAGATCGAGGGCCTCGTCATCGACAAGGCGATCCACATGGGCCATCTCAAGTGGACGCTGGAGACCTTCCTCAAGGCCTTCTTCGAGCGCGACGACATCGTCCTGCGCCTGCGCCCCAGCTACTTCCCTTTCACCGAACCATCGGCGGAAGTCGACGTCGGCTTCACCTGGGAAAAGGGCAAGCGCGTCATCGGCGGCCATGGAGACGATGACAATGGAGGCTGGATGGAGGTGCTTGGGTCCGGCATGGTCCACCCCAAGGTGATCGCGGCCTGCGGCCTCAACCCAAATGAATGGCAGGGCTTCGCCTTCGGCTGCGGTATCGACCGGCTCGCCATGCTCAAATATGGCATGGAGGATCTGCGCGCCTTCTTCGACGGCGACCTGCGCTGGCTGAAGCATTACGGTTTTTCGGCTCTGGATGTGCCCACGCTTTCTGGCGGAGTTGGCGCATGATGAGCCATACCTTCGCCCTCCCCGTTCGTGTCGAGCGCAGTCGAGACACGCGTTGCGCTATCTCGCCGGTTCTCGACTTCGCTCGAACCGAACGGAGTTTGAACTGGGGAGCCCAGGCATGAAGTTCACTCTGTCCTGGCTCAAGGAGCATCTCGACACGACCGCCTCGCTCGACGAGATCCTCGTCGCGCTGACTGACATCGGCCTCGAGGTCGAGGGAGTCGAAAATCCTGCCGAAAAGCTCAAGGGCTTCAAGGTCGCCAGGGTGCTGACGGCCGCACCGCATCCGCAAGCCGACAAGCTTCAGGTGCTGACGGTCGACCAGGGCGACGGCAATCCGCTGCAAGTGGTCTGCGGCGCGCCCAATGCGCGTGCGGGCCTGGTCGGCGTGTTCGGTGTCGAGGGCGCGACCGTCCCCGCCAATGGCATGGTGCTGCGCAAGGCGGCGATCCGTGGCGTCGAATCCAACGGCATGATGTGCTCGACGCGCGAGCTGGAACTGGGCGACGACCATGAGGGCATCATCGAACTGCCCGCCGACGCACCGGTCGGCACGGCCTTCGCCGATTATGCGCATCTCGACGATCCGGTCATCGACGTCTCGATCACGCCCAACCGGCAGGACTGCATGGGCGTGCGCGGCGTCGCGCGCGACCTGTCGGCGAAGGGCCTCGGCACACTGAACCCGCTGGCGAGCGTCTATCGCATGGCGTCGCTCGATCCGATCCCCGGCGACGGCCCGGCACCGGATGTGCGGACCGACGATCCGGAAGGCTGCCCCGCTTTCTACGCCCAGGCCGTCTCCGGCGTGAAGAACGGCGCGGCGCCGGCCTGGATGAGCGCCAAGCTCAAGGCCATCGGCCAGAAACCGATCTCCGTCCTGGTCGACATCACCAATTTCGTGTCGGTGGACCTGGGCCGGCCGCTGCACGTCTATGACAAGGCCAAGCTCAAGGGCGGCCTCGTCGCGCGCAAGGCGAAGGACGGCGAGCAAGTTCTCGCGCTCAACGGCAAGACCTACATGCTCGACGCCACGATGACCGTCATCGCCGACAATGAAGCCGTGCACGACATTGGCGGCATCATGGGCGGCGAGCATTCGGGCGTATCGGACGGCACCACCGACGTGATCATCGAGTGCGCCTATTTCACGCCGGAAAGCATTGCGCGGACCGGTCAGAAGCTCGCCCTCACATCGGACGCGCGCCAGCGCTTCGAGCGCGGCGTGGACCCCGCCTTCCTCGACGACGGCCTCGCCATCGCGACCAAGCTTGTGCTCGACCATTGTGGCGGCAAGGCGAGCGCGATTACCCGCGCAGGGACGCCGCCGACCGCGAAGCGCACGATCTCATATGATGCTCGGCTCGTAGCTAATCTTAGTGGAATGCAGGTCGAGCCCGAGCGGCAGGCACGCATTTTGCTCTCGCTTGGATTCACGATCGGCGCGATCCACTCAACTGACGCATTTAGTGACGCGTTCTTTGCCACAGCGGATTCATCTTGGCCCGTGACGGTACCGACCTGGCGCCGCGACATTCACGGCACCGCCGACATCGTCGAGGAAGTGGTTCGCATCGAGGGGCTGGAAAAGCTGCCATCGACGCCTCTGCCCCGCGCCGATGGCGTCGCTCGGCCGACCGCCACGCCGCTGCAGATGATCGAGCGCCGCGCCCGGCGCGCCGCTGCCGCACGCGGGCTCAACGAGGCGATCAACTGGTCCTTCATATCGGAGGCCGAGGCGGCGCCCTTCGGTGGCGGCGACTGGACGCTGGCCAATCCGATCAGCGAGGACATGAAGGTCATGCGCCCGACGCTGCTTGCCGGATTGCTCTCCGCCGCGCGGCGCAATGCCGACCGCGGCGCCACATCGATCCGCCTGTTCGAGCTGGGCCGCCGCTATTTCCGGGCCGAGGACGGCACCAGCGACGAACGGCCGACGCTCGGCCTCGTCATGGCCGGCGAAAAGCGTGCGCGCGGCTGGCAGACCGGCAAGGCGCAGGGCTTCGACGCGTTCGACGTGAAGGCCGAAGTGCTGGCGATCCTTGCGGCGGCCGGCGCGCCGGTCGCAAACCTGCAGATGATGGGCGAAGCGGGCGATGCCTATCACCCCGGCCAGTCGGGCACGCTGCGCCTTGGGCCCAAGACGATCGTCGCGCGCTATGGCGTGCTGCACCCGCGGATTGCCAAGGCGTTCGACCTCGGCGGCTCCGTAGTTGCCGCGGAGATCATGCTCGACGCGATCCCGGCGAAAAAGAAGACCGGCTTCATGCGGGCGCTCTATTCGCCACCCGCGCTGCAGGCGGTGACGCGCGACTTCGCTTTCCTCGTGCCAGAAGCGGTCGAGGCGGATGCACTCGTGCGCGCCGTACGCAGCGCCGACAAGGGAACCATCGTCGAGGCCCGGCTGTTCGACGTCTTTGCCGGACAGGGCGTGCCGGAAGGGCAGAAGAGCCTCGCCGTCGAGATCACGCTCCAGCCGGGCGAGAAGAGCTTCACCGACGAGGAGCTGAAGGCCATCGCCGACAAGGTCGTGGCATCCGCAGCCAAGCTGGGCGGCGTGCTGAGAGGTTAGTACGATGGACGAGGATTGGATCGACATCCGAAACGAGTCCCTGTCCGCCGCGATCAACCCGCTCGGCGCCGAGCTCTCCAGCCTCGAGGATGCCGACGGAGGCCAGCTGCTGACGGACGGCGATCCGGCCTGGTGGACGGGCCGCGCGCCGTTGCTCTTTCCGATCATCGGCGAGCTCGCCGGCGGCGAATACCGGCTCGACGGCAAGACATATGCGCTGCCCCGCCATGGCTTCGCCCGCCGGCAGCCTTTTAAGCTGCTTGAGCGCGAAGTGAGCCGGGTGGCCCTTCGCCTGTCCGACAATGAGGCGACACGGGCCGCCTATCCCTTCGCGTTCACCCTGGATGTCGCCTTCACGCTGGAGGGGACGACGCTGCTCATCGACGTCAGGGCGACCAATGACGGCAACGCAGACATGCCGGCGAGCTTCGGCTTTCATCCGGGTTTCCGCTGGCCGCTGCCCTACGGCGCCCCGCGCGAGACCCATGCCGTCGTCTTCGCGCAAGAGGAGCCGGAACCATTGGCGCGGCTGGCAAACAATCTCATCGCCGCGGATCCCCGGCCAAGCCCTTTGCAGGGCCGGCGGCTCAGCCTGCGCGACGATCTGTTCGCGGACGATGCGCTGATCTGGGAGAATGTACGCAGCGACCATGTCATCTATGGCGCCGAGGGTTCTCCAAGCCTTCGCATCGGCTGGAAGAACACGCCCAATCTCGGCATCTGGACCAAGCCGGGCGCGCCCTTCGTCTGCATCGAGCCCTGGGCCGGCATCGCCGATACCGTCGGCTTTTCCGGCGAGATCTGGGATAAGCCGGGTATCGTGCGCATTCCGCCCGGTGAATCGCAGAGTTGGGCAATGGAAGTGACGCTTCGGCCGGGCTGACGAACGTCGCCCAGTTTCTACTTCGTCACCCCGGGCTTGACCCGGGGTGACGGAAAAGAGGGGCCCAACCGCACCAGCCATCCGCCCCAGCCTTGCGGAACATCGCGCTCTTTCCCTATAGGGCGCGAAATTCGCAGCGCCGAGCGCTCGCCTCCCATCTGAAAAGTCCGCCTTCGCATGTCCATCGCCTCCCGCCGCACGTTCGCGATCATTTCTCACCCCGACGCGGGCAAGACCACGCTCACCGAGAAGCTGCTGCTGGCCGGCGGCGCAATCCACCTTGCCGGCGAGGTCAAAGCGCGCGGCGCCAACCGGCGCGCCCGGTCGGACTGGATGAAGATCGAGCAGCAGCGTGGCATCTCGGTCACCTCCTCGGTCATGACCTTCGAGCGCACCCAGCCGGACGGCAGTGTCATCACCTTCAACCTGCTCGACACGCCGGGCCACGAGGACTTCTCGGAAGACACCTACCGCACGCTCACCGCCGTCGACAGCGCAGTCATGGTGATCGACGCGGCCAAGGGCATCGAGCCGCAGACGCTGAAGCTCTTCGAGGTCTGCCGCCTCCGCTCGGTCCCGATCATCACCTTCGTCAACAAGGTCGACCGCGAAGGCCGCGACGGATTCGCGATTCTCGATGAGGTCGCCGACAAGCTGGCGCTCGACGTCTGTCCGATGAGTTGGCCGGTCGGCATGGGCGGCGAGTTCGAGGGCATCTACGACTTCGCCACCAATCGCCTGATGCAGCCGGTCGGACCGAGCAAGGAGTTCGACGGCAGCTTTACGCAGCTGAGCGGCCTGGACGATCCGAAGCTGGCAGAGCTTCTCTCGAGTGACGGCCTGTCGCGGCTCCGCGACGAAGCCGAGCTGGCACAAGGCGGCTATGCGCATTTCGACCTCGCCGCCTATCGCCACGGCGACCTGACGCCGGTCTACTTCGGCTCCGCGCTTAAGCGCTTCGGCGTCGGCGAGCTGATCGAGGCCCTCGCCGCGCATGCGCCGCCCCCGCGGACCCAGCCCGCGGAACCGGCGCCGGTCGAGCCGGAACGCAACGACGTCACCGGCTTCATCTTCAAGGTGCAGGCCAATATGGACCCGCAGCACCGCGACCGCATCGCCTTCATGCGCCTCTGCTCCGGCAAGTTCCGCCGCGGCATGAAGTTGACGCCATCCGGCAGCGGCAAGCCGATTGCGGTGCACTCGCCGATCCTCTTCTTCGCGCAGGACCGCGAGATTGCAGACGAGGCGCTGCCCGGCGACATCATCGGCATTCCCAATCACGGCACGCTGCGCGTCGGCGACACGCTGAGCGAAAAGGCCGACGTGCGCTTCACGGGTTTGCCGAACTTCGCTCCGGAAATCCTGCGCCGCATCGCGCTCAAGGACCCGACCAAGACCAAGCAGCTCCGCAAGGCACTCGACGACCTCAGCGAAGAGGGCGTCATCCAGGTCTTCTATCCCGAGATCGGCAGCCAGTGGATCGTCGGCGTCGTCGGCCAACTTCAGCTCGACGTGCTGATTTCGCGGCTGGAGGCCGAGTACAAGGTCGAGGCGGCGCTGGAGCCGGCACCGTTCGACACCGCCCGCTGGCTGGGCGGCGATGCGCGCACCATCGAAAGCTTCGCCAGCATCAACCGGACCAACATGGCGAAGGACCGCGACGAAAATCCCGTCTTCCTCGCACGATCCGCATGGGATGTCGGTTATCAGGCCGAGCGCAATCCCGAGATCGCCTTCAGCGCCACCAAGGAGCGGTAATTCCTGTTCTGTGCTCCTGCGAAAACAGGAGCACTTGGGAGAATTTTATTCCGCCGCCGCCGACTGGTTGCGGCTCCAGGCGCGCGCTTCGCCCACCCACGGCACCTGGCCGTTGATCCAGAGATCGACATAGACGCTCTTGAGGCGCCATTCGCCATCGGCTTCCTTCACCGCCAGCGTGTCCCATGTTCCCATGCCGAAGACGCGGTTCTCGAAAGTGACGACGTCGTGCTGGAGGATCGACCAGAAGCACTTGATCCGCACGCCGGGCCGGTCGCCCTGCCCTTCTGCGCCGGTCTCGGGCGTCATCAGGACTTGGGACATGCGATGTTGCCGGCCCAGATAATGATCGGGCTTATCGTACCAGAGCGAGTCCGTGGCATGCTTCAAACCGTCGCGGCCATGGCAGCGGCCCTGTGGCCAATGCTCGAGCCAGCCGTCCTCGGTAAAGCAGGCCGCATAGCCCTCGAAATCGCCGGTATCGAGCGTCCAGGCATAGCGCGCCATCAGCTCCTCGATCTCGACCCGGTCTTCCAGCGCTACTTTCGGCCTCACGTCCTGCTCTCCTCACCCGGCGCTCCCACCGCGCCGTCCCCCGCATAGCGCAAGACCGATCCCGCCGCCAAGATGCCGATAACCGCCGTAAGCAGCGCCCACCAAGCAGGCCCGGCAAGATCGCCGGTCATGCCGACATAGGCCGTGATCAGGAACGGCCCGAGGCCGCCGAAAATGGCCCCGACGAGATTGAAGACGAGACCGATACCGCTGGATCGAACACCGGCCGGCAGAAGGCCGGAAATGACGAGCGGCATCGGGCCGGTCATCACGCCGAGCAGCAGCGCGCAGGCCAGCTCGACAAGCACGAATGCCGCCATGGACGGCGCATGGACCAGCCAGACCAGGAGCGGCGGCGCGATCAGCGCATAAGCCAGCGTGGCTATAAGCAGCAGACGTGCAGCTCCCCAGCGGTCCGCCACCCATCCGGCAAGAAGCACGAACGGCATTTCGGCGAAGGCGCAGAGAATGACCGTCAGCCTGACATCGCGCGGCGGCAGGCCGAGCTGCTGGCTGGCGAAGACCGGCATGAAGACAAGGATCAGATACAGCGCGGCGGCGCTGATCACGACGATGCCGGCCATCTGCGCCAGGGCGCCCGCATGTTTGCTCAATATGTCGGCGATGGGCGTGCGTTGGGCCGCGCCCCGGGCCTGCATCGCAAGGAAGACGGGGGATTCGGCGAGCCGGGCCCGCATGTATAGGCCGAACGGCGCGAGCAAGGCGCCCAGACCGAAGACGAGGCGCCAGCCCCAGCTTTCCAACGCCTCCGGCGTGAGCATGTCGGCGAGCAGGATGGCCACGCCGGTGGCGAAGCCGATGGTCGCGACCTGCGCTGCCATCTGCGTGCTGGCAAAGAAGGCGCGACGGCCCGGAGGCGCCAGCTCCACCAGCATCGCGGTCGCGCTGGCGAATTCCCCGCTGGCGGCAAAGCCCTGCACGAGGCGCGCGGCGAGGACGATCACCGGCGCGGCCATGCCGACGGCGGCGTAGGCCGGCGCGACGGCGATACCGAGCGTGCCGAGGCCCATAAGCACGGCGATCGACGCCAGCGCGCGGCGGCGCCCGAAGCGATCGGCATAAACGCCCCAGAAGAGCCCACCGATCGGCCGCGCTACATAGGCAGCGCCAAAGCCCCCGAAGACAAGCAGCGCGCCAGCGAATGCGTCGCCCGCCGGAAAGAAGAGCTTGCCGATAATCGCCGCAAAGGCGGTGTAGGCGATGAAGTCGAACCCCTCGAGGCAGACGCCGATATTGCATGCGATGACCGTCCGCAGCCGCAGCGCCGCTCCGCTATCGCTCGGTACCCCCTGTTCCAATGCCACTTCTAACCTCTGGCCCGCTTCCGGATGCCCCGCCGCTTCCGGTGGCCGACCAGCCCGCCGCCCAGCGCCGCCGCCAGGATCTTGAGCAGTCCATTCACAACCTCAAGAAATGGATAAGGCGGCTGCACCGCAATCAGGAACGGAAGGTAGATGAGCACCGCGACCAAGCCGACGAAGAAACCGTTCGCGGTGAAATGCGCCTTGGCGTGGCGCGACACCCAGAGGCCGGCAAGGAACATCACCAGGAAAATCGCAACGCGCGAAGGCAGGAGGTCGCCGCGCACCCAGCCGAGCCAGGCGCCCAACGCGCTCAACGCATAATCAACGGGGATGAGGAGCGCCTGCGCGATCACCGCCGCGAGGATCACCCAGCCCCAGCGGACCGACGACAGGATTTCAGCCATTGCACTCCATTCTTCGACAACGGCCGGACGCTGCCCAAGTTGCGCGGAGATTGCAATGCGGTGGTTGGAGTCGGCGTGTTCAGCTTTTCACGAGCTTGAGATCACCCTGCGTGCCGGGGTCCTTGTGGGTGAGCTTTCCGTCGACCTGCCCGCCCGCCGCAATAGCGATGGTCTGGTAGGTGACGTCGCCGGAGATGCGTGCGCTGCCTTCGACGATCAGTTCTTCCGTCGTGATCGAGCCCTCGATCGTACCGGCGATACGCGCGGTCTTGGCGTTCACATGACCCTTGATGCGGCTTTCGGCGCCTTGCACCAGCGCGGCGCAGATGATGTCGCCCTCGACCCGGCCATCGATATGCAGGTCGACGCGCGCCTCGACATCGCCGCGAATGGTCACATCACTGCCCAGGATCGAGAAAGGCGTGTGCCTAGCCCCGGTTGCCACGGACGAGGCGTTGCTTTGCGAGCTGCTGGACTTCGAGAACATCCTGTCGGGCCTCCAAAAAGCGGCGCGGATTGACCGCATCGCCGCGCACACGCACTTCGAAATGGAGATGGGTACCGGTCGAGCGGCCGGTCGAGCCCATGCGGGCAATCGCCTGGCCCTGCGCCACCTTGTCTCCAACCCGAGCGCCGAAGCGTGAGAGGTGAGCGTAGCGCGTTAAGATACCATTGCCATGGTCGATCTCGACCACATTGCCGTAGCCCGGGCGCTGACCGACGAAGCTCACGCGGCCCGAGGCTGCGGCGATGATCGGCTGACCGTAGGTGCCGGGAAAATCGATGCCGGCATGGAAGGCGGCCTGGCCGTTGAACGGATCGCGGCGGTAGCCGTACGAGCTGGTTTCCATCGGCGCGGCCGTCGGCCGGTCCGACGGAATGGTGGCGAGCGTCGTCTCCATCGCGTTGAGGCGGCTCAGCAGCGTCGCAAGGTCGCGCAGTTCGGGGTCGCTGGTGATGAGGCCATGGACCGGCACAAAGGGACCGCCCATGCCGCCGCGCACATTGGTGAACGCTGCGGGATTGAGCCCGAAACCGCGGATCGCCGCCTCGACCTTGGCGAGACGCTGGCGGGCGGCTGCCGTCAGCCGCGCCTCGAACGCATTCTGCTTGGCGCGAAGGTCGAGAAGGCGGGATGCTTCGGGCGAAACGGCGCCGACCTTGCCGGACTTTGCGGGCACCGTGCCACTGCTCTTGGGGGCCGCGGGGACGTCGCCGAAATAGGCTTTCATGATGTCGTCCGACACCTTTTGCCGCGCTTCGATGTCGCGCGCGATGTCATCGACCGAGCCCTTATAGGCCTGAACACGCGCCTGACCGTCGATCACGGCCGCGCGCTCGCGCGCGAGCGAGGCGCGCTCGGCGGAAAGATGCGCCTGGCTCCACAGCATCGATCCGGTCACGATTCCCCAACCGCCCAGGAACATGAGGACGAGGCCGGCGACGGCGAGCTGCAGGGGCGTGGAAATGCGCAGGAATTTCACGGTCCCACCCGAGCGCAGATAAATCTCGCGCTCCGGGGCTAGTGCCACGATCTTCGTCACGGCACTGCGCAGGGAAGTTTTGCTGATTGCCACCCGTTTCGGTCTGCTTGTTACAGATTGTCGATGGTTGGCGCTATCAGAGCCGTTTCGCGGGAGTCGAATCGACTTCCGGGATTCAACGATGAGTCGAAGAGGAGTCGGGACGAGTCGAGTTCCCGTTTATGTGCACTGCACCATGTTCGCTCTTGGTTCCAATGCCATGCGAAGCGCCGCTCTCTCTGAGTCGCGGAGAGGCGGAAACTGTGAGGCCCTTGCAAGGCCTAACGTACCAACCGTCGTAGAAGTTCCGCGCCCCTTGCGAAAATTCAGTGATAAGCGGGCGTTGCCATGCCGCATGGCCGCCGCTATAGGCCGGGGTCTCGCCGCCCGGTCCAGCCTTGGGCGGCACGCGGAGACGTGGGTGAGTGGCTGAAACCAGCGGTTTGCTAAACCGTCGTGCCCTTAAGGGGGCACCCCGGGTTCGAATCCCGGCGTCTCCGCCATTATTGATACAAGCCCGAAAAGCCCTGAAAGTCCCCTTGACCGCCGGCCGCGCTCAGATAGCGAGTGCGCAGGCTTGGTGGACATCGCGTGGCTGACTCAACCTCTCTCAATGTGCTCATCGTCGAAGACGATCCCGTACTGGCAAGCCTGCTGACCGAGCAACTTGCAACCTTCGGTCATCGCTCGGCGCTGGCGGCCGATGGACGATCCGCTTTGTCCGCGATCACCCGGGATGCCTTTGACGTTGTCGTGCTCGACCGGATGTTACCAGTGCTAAACGGCATCGCGGTCCTTGAGCATCTGAGACAAGGTGCTGTCCTGTTGCCGGTGATCATGCTCACCGCGCTGGGCCAGACGGTCGAACGGGTGGAGGGCCTCGAAGCCGGCGCCGACGACTATGTCGTGAAGCCGGTCGATCCTATCGAACTCAACGCCCGGCTGCGCGCCGTCGTCCGCGCCCGGCGCTATGCTTCGGATTCGAGCGAGACAATCAGGGTCGGTGACATCCTCATCAGCCCGACCAAACTGCGAGCTTGGCGCAAGGACCGGGATCTCGATCTGCCGAGAACGGAATTCAATCTGCTGCTGGAACTAGCCCGCAACGCCGGCTCCGTTCTCACCAGGCCCATGCTGATCGAGCGTGTCTGGCGGTACGATTTCGAGCCGACGACCAACATCGTCGACGCTTATATCCGGCGGCTGCGCGTCAAGCTGACCCAGTTCGGCGACGACGATCCGATCACCACGCTGCGCGGCTTCGGCTACATGCTGGGAGCGGACTGACGAGATGAGGCTGCGCTCACTCCGTGCGCTTACTCTGCTGTTCCTGACACTTTTTCTCGTTGCGACAGTCGGCACCGGTCTGACGACATATCTCGCGACGTCGGAAATCATGAAGCAGCTGGTCGACAAGCGGATCACGGCGGAAAGCCTTGAGCTGGCGGGCCGCGACGGAAACGTGCCGCCCGCAACCGTTGCCGACCGCATCGCCGCAGAAACCCGCGATCGCGATTCCGCCGACCTCGGTATGGTGCTTGAAAATGCCTCCGGGAGCCGGATTGCCGGCAATATCAGGCTGCGCCGATCCTTGCCGCTTGGCTATTCAAGCCTGGGGGAAGATGAGGATATTCCTGGCCTGACGCACGGACGCGCCTATGTTAGGCAGATCGGCGGCGGGCTGCGCCTGACGGTGATCGGCGAGACCGAGCCGATCGACAATTATTTCTCGGCGCGCAAAAAGGCTTACATTCTCGGCTTCGGCCTGATCGTCTTGATCGTGATGACCGGCCTTGTCGTGTTCGGGGCGACGGTCTCTCGCCGGATTGGCGATACGCGCCGGATCGTTGATGCGATTATCGACGGCGACTTGCGCCAGCGTATCCCGGTGACGGGCACGCGCGACGGCTTCGATCAGCAGGCGGAGGCGTTCAACCGGATGCTGGACCGCATCGTGCAGCTCATGGCCGAAATCCGGAATGTCACCAACGATATTTCCCATGAACTGCGTACGCCGCTCGCGAGGCTCCGCAACCAGCTCGCCCTGATCCAGTGGCGCGATGAGGCGGAACCCGTGCGGCAACCGCTGAGTGACGCCATTGCCCAGGCTGACGATCTGCTCGTCATGTTCGCAGCGATCCTGCGCATCGCCGAGATCGAAAGCGGCGCGCGGCGCGCGGCATTCGAACAATTGAGCCTCGGAGCGGTCGTCCGGGAGGTCCACGAACTGCTCGACGGCGTCGCGGGCGAAACGCATCATCATCTCAAACTCGGATCATGTCCCGATGCAATGCTGACCGGCGACAGACTGCTGCTCACACAGATGGTCATCAATCTGGTCGAGAACGGCATGCGGCACACGCCGGAGGGCTCGACCGTCCAAATCGATGTGGTCGAAGACCTGGCCGTCATAAGGCTTATCGTGGCCGACAATGGCCCGGGCATTCCGGCCGAGGATCGCGCGCAGGTCATGCGGCGCTTCGGGCGCCTCGAACGGAGCCGGCGTGGCGAAGGACACGGGCTTGGCCTTCCTCTGGTCGACGCCATCGCCCGGCTGCACGGCGGGTCGCTGCAGCTCGCCGACGCAGGACCGGGTCTCAGCGCGACGATCACCCTACCTCGCGCTTGAACGGCAAAGAGCGCGAGCCTTGCGGCCCGCGCTCTTCCCACTGGCATGTGCCCGTTAAGATCAGAACTTCAAGCTGGCATCCACACCCCAGGTCCGCGGCGCATTGAAGTTGCCATAGTCGCCCAGCACGTTGCCGACGCTGCCCACGAACACATTGCCGGCCTGCACTGCCGGCAGGCTGTTGGTGGGGTCGCGGCGATAGACATAGGCATTGTCGAACAGGTTGCGGACCCACATCCCCACCGTCAGCTTCTGTCCGCTGTCGCCGAGCGGAATGTCGGCAAACGAAACGCGGCTGTTGAAGAGCAGCGAGGAGTCATTGTGCGTCGCGAACTGGTCGAAAGACTGGGTCGACTCCGAATAGTTGCCATCCAGGTGGAACCGCAGCCAGGCGCCGCCGATCGGCAGGTCGTAATCGATCGAGCCGCTGGCCGCATTGCGCGGCGTGAACACGATATAGAACTTCTGGTTCACGGTCGTGCTGTTGCCCGTTGCGACGCCCGTCGACGTGAATTCCTTATAGGTGACGGGCACTGCAGGAATATCCGTGTAGGTGTAGGCATAGCTGGCATTCAACGTCAGGCCGCGCACCGGCTTCAGCATGAGTTCGGCTTCGATGCCACGGATCTTGGTGGTACCCGGCGCATTGAAGGTGACGAGATTGTTGAAGTTGCCGGTTGCGGTGGGCTGGATCGTGCTGAGATCGACCTGGCTGCCTTCGCGGTCCATCATGTAGGCCGCGATATTGAGCCGGGCCTTGTGATCCCAGAAGTCCGACTTGAGGCCGATTTCGTATGATTTCACGTCTTCCGGGTTGAAGGGCTGGTAGTTTGCGGTGCGCGAGCTGGCGCCGCCGGCACGGTAACCGGTCGAATATTTGGCATAGGCATGGACAGCGTTGCTGATGTCGTACGCGATCGTCACCATCGGGTTGAAGCGATCCCAGCTCTTGTCGAGCGGGGCATAGCCGTTTGCGGCGGCAGCGGTAGGATTGGTGTCGTAATTGATGTTGCGCGAGAAGTGCAGGACGCCACGCTTCTTGTCATGCGTGTAGCGGCCGCCGACGGTCAGATGCAGCGCGTCCGTCGCATTCCAGGTCGCCTGGCCATAAGCGGCATAGCTCTTCGACCAGACTTCCGAGGAACGGTCCTGCGAACGGCAGCTGGGCTGCGAACCGAAACCCGCCGAACCGGTGCAGGGGTCGAGGGTCACGAAGGAATAACCGCTCGTTTGGCCGGCCGTCGTATAGCCTTGGATCGCCGTGGAATTCGGCGTTGCAGCGTCATCGCTGACATGTTCGTTGAAATAATAGAGGCCGACCACATAGTCGATCGAGCTCACCGAGCCCACCGCCTGAAACTCCTGGCTGAATTGGGCCTGGCGCAGGTCTGCAAGGCTGTAGCGGCTGAAGTTGCAGGCGGAGCCGGTGCAGCCCGGTGCCACGACAGGAACGCGGTGCGCGCCACCCGAATTGTCCCATTGCGTCGCAGTCACGCCGCGCCATGCCGTGATCGAACGCAGTTCGATCTCGGGCGAGAGCTTGAACTTGAAGCTGTTCGTGAAGCCGTGGGTCTTGTCGACGCTGGGCTGCTGGGGAACGCCGATGTCGGCAGTCGTCATGCGGCTCGTGCCATTGACAACGCCGGGCAGTAGCGGCTTGATCGTGCCGGTAATGCCGGTGAATGCCGTGCCGGGCAGCGTACATGCCGGCGCGGTCGACTGCGCAACCGTCGCCGATCCGCTTGGGCAGTTGTTCGGATTATAGTTCAGCAGCTGGCTGTAGAAAGGCGAATTGGCGTCGTAGCCGACGTCATAAGAGAAATCGTCCGTGATCTCCGACGTCGGCTTCCAGCGAGCGGCGGCACGCAGGCCGCGCCGATCATAAAAATTCCAGCCCGTTTGCCCGGCAAGCGGGTTTTTGGTGGTCGCACCCTGATATTGAACAATACCGTCGAGCTTGACCGAGATGTTGTGGAACTCGGGCAGGTCGAAATGAGCGTCACCGTTATAGGAGCCATAATTGCCGACACCGCCGGACACGCGGCCGTCAAACACGCCGGTTGGCGCCTTGGCCACGAGACTCAGCGCACCACCTTCGGTATTGCGGCCGAACAATGTGCCTTGGGGGCCCTTGAGCACCTCGACACGCTCCAGATCGAACAGGCCGGCATTGAGACCATGCTGGCGGCCGAGATAGACGCCGTCGATATAGATGCCGACACCTTGCTCACGCGCGGGCTGGTTGGCGTCGAGCGGCACGATGCCGCGAATGCCGACGGTGAGCGCGCTCTGGCGTGCCTCGAAGGTCGCGACACGCAGCGACGGCACGGAGCCATCCGCAAGATCGTAGAGGCTCTCGACGTGGCGGTCCTTCATCTGGATCGCGCCGACGACCGACATTGCGATCGGCGTCTTCTGGAGATCGGTTTCGCGCTTCAGTGCGGTCACGATGATAACGCCGCCGCCGTCCGGATCGGGGCTCTCTGCTGCCGCCACGTCGGTGTTGGCACCGGCAACATCGTTCGCGGCGCGCAGCGGCGTTCCGGCGAGAGCGAGAAGCGCGACTCCGCACAGAAACGGCGCGCGAACGCTATGGATAGACTTCATGGTAGCCCCTTTTTTAGGAATGAGACGTTTCGTCTCGCGGGCTACTAGGCGCTCATCTGGTCAGACTTGTTTCGTTTTTGCGTCAACGTCCGTTGGCAATTTTCATCTTCATTTCATCTTCAGCACGGCCTTCGTAACCTGCTTGCGTGCAGCTTCAGGCCGCGAAGATCGCTTTCGGAATATGTGTGATGCGGCAGGCCAGGTCGGCCTCACCCGACGCCACGATGTAGTGGCCGGGTACCGCGCCTCCGACGTCCCCGTCCGCGATACCGGTCGTGAACACGACATCGCGCACATACATCTGATGCTCGATCGGCCGGGTCAGCTCGGGATTGGCCTCGAGCACCGGATGATGGCGGGTGCGCACGACACGCGAGGGATCGCTCCGGTCGAGGATCGAGACATAGGTGCGATAGATACCGACAATTTCCTTGGGCTCGACGCCGTGCCAGAGCGTCAGCCAGCCCTCGTCGGTCAGGATGGGCGGCGCGCCGCCGCCGATGCGCGCCGTCGCCACTGTGTTGGCGTGGGGGCGGATGCCGGGCTTGCGCCACGGCTTCCAGTGCAGCGCGTCGGGGGATGTCGCGAGGTTGATCGAAGGACCGGACCGCCAGTCGCTGCCGGGCGGATAAGCGAAATAGAGATCGCCGAGCGGCCGCGTCTGCGCCCAATATTGCCCGTCGATGCGGCCCTCGAAGATCAGCATGTCCTTGTTCTGGTGATCGAGCACGATGTCCTCGAACCGCCAGTCGAGGCCGTTGTCCGAGATGTAGAGCGTCGTCGAATGGCGTTCCGGGCTGACCGAACAGGTCGTCATCAGCCAACGTTCTTCGACACGGCTGATACGTGCATCCTCGACACCGTAGCATTGCAGATTGTCCACCGGCGCGATGGCCTTGTCGTAATGCACCGTCTCGACCTCCAGCCCGTCGGGCGAGAGCTCGACCGGCAACAGCCAGGAGAGCGACGTCAGCGCCATGATGCGCCAGCCGCCGGCACGGAGCAGGAACTTGCGCGGATCGGCCGTGTCGCAAAGATCGAGCGGCCAGCCATCCAGGACGAACTTGCCGGCGCTCGGATGCGGCTCATCATCGCCCGTGCGCTGATCCTTCGGCACAAACCGGATCGCATGAACTTTGCCGTTCCGCATGGGCTCGCGCAGCGCCTCGGCCACCCGCACCATCATCAGGAGATTGCCGTTGGGCAAACGTGTCAGTCCCGGATTGAAAGCACCGAGCACATAGGTTTCGGCATCGAGATGACGCGCCAGCGGCGAACGCGACAAATCGACATCGTCCGGCACGAAAACCAGCCGATCCTGGGGAAAATCGCTCATGGATGGCTGAGCCTCGTCTCGACGCGCATGAGCGAAATCGCCGTGCGCCGAGGCTGCGCGAGCATCGTATATGCCGCGACGGCAATGTCCTCGGCGCGCAGCATGTGGTGTTGGTTGATCAGCTCAACCTGTTTTTCCGGTGGAAATTCGGGATATTGGAAATCGGCGCCGGTGAAACCGGGCTCGATGAGGCCGACCTTGATGTCCTTCTCGGCGAGCTCCTTGCGGAGCGACTGCGCAAAACCCTGAATGCCGGCCTTGGCGGCGACGTAGATGGAACTGCCGGCCCCCCGCGAAACCGCCGACATGGATCCGATCAGAATGACGTCGCTGCCCGCTGTCATTCGCTGAATGGCGGCATGAGTCGAGAGCAGATAGGCGCTGAAGTCGCTCTCTATCTGGTAGCGCAGCGTTTTCTCGTCGGCATCCGCGAGCGCATCCGCCGGAATCGCTGCATTGATCACGGCGATGTCGAGGCCGCCAAGATAGCCGTCTGCAGCTTCGAAGAACCTCGCCACGCCATCCTGTTCAGCGAGGTCGACAGCGAGACCGTCTCCGGTCCCGACTTCGCCTATTCGGTCGAGCGCATCGGCAAGATGATTTGCGTCGCGTCCGCAGACGAAGACCTTCACGCCATAACTCGCGAGGAGGACGGCGATCGCCCGACCGATGCCTGTGGTGCCGCCCGTGATGATGGCGCGCCGGCCGGCAAGATCGGGCTGCTGCGTGTGGGCATCGCGAACATCGTTCATGGAGAACCTCTTGCCGAAGGGGGTGCTGATGAAGCGCCACCCCCGGAAAAAGGTTCCGCCCCCTTAGAACACGGAGCCGCCGATGAGGAGAGCGAACGGCGCCACGGCAATCGTGAGCAGCATGCAGACGACAAAGCCCATGCGCCGCGCCCGGATGCGCATCATACGTTCGCCGTAGCGCGAAGGCTGGGCGGGAACGTAGAATGGTCGTTGTTGGGATCGGAGCACTGCGACCTCCTTGCTCATGCAAGGCAGACAACATGGAACGCAACCCCACCGTTCCCGGGCTGTTCGATCTAGGACTGTAGAAGGGTTGAGCCGTTCAAGAATACGGACGGAGCGACTGTCAGGAAAGAGGGAGTGTGCTCGAGACGAGCGCCCGCTAGACGCGTCTCCCTCCATCCTGACTGTCGAGGACTTGTCGTCGCCCGGCTGCCGATGAGAAAGCAGCAAGGGCTGTTTGGTTCCCGGAGCACGCGTCCTATATCGATGCTGGAGGTGCCCATGGCCCAGGATGTACGGCACGATGCCGCGCGAAGCCGCTACGAGCTCGAACGTGAGGACGGCATCGCCTTCGCCGAATATGAGCGGCGCGACGGCCTCATCATCGCCACCCATACGGTGACGCCCCCAGCCTTGCGCGGCCGCGGCATCGCGAGCCGGCTCATCAAGGCCATGCTCGGTGATGCGCGCGCGCAGGGACTGAAGGTCCTGCCGCTGTGCAGCTTCGTCGCCGACTATTTCGACCGCCATCCGGAGGAACAGGACCTTCGCGCGGACTGAGAGAACGATTCGCATTTGGCCTTTCTGGCCGCGCGTGTCTCCGCTAAGGAGGCGGCGATGCGCGCACTCCTGACCCTGTTCATCGGTCTCCTGATGCTTGGCAGCCTTGCCAATGGCGCCGCAGTGCATGCGATTGAACTGTCGAGCGCCGCCGAAGTCACCGAGACGACCTCGTGGATGCACAGCGCCGGCGATCATGACGAAGTGCCGGCGGATGCCGACAAGAACTATCCGCATCATCACAACCAGTGCCAGGGCCACGATTTTGCCGCACCGTTCAAGGACTGCGCCGTGCCCAAGGCCGTCCATGCGCGTGCGAAGCCGGCCTCGTTCGTGGCCAGCGCCCTAATCGCCGGACCGCCCGCGAAACTGCTCCGCCCGCCCATCGCCTGACGATGCGCCCGGCGCCCAAGCGGCGCCTCGGTCCATTCGTCAGGAGACACATCCCATGTTGCGTACAACCGCGGCGCTTTGTGCCGCACTCTGCCTGTCCGGCTGCGGATCGTCCGTGGCCGCGCCCGAGTCAGGGCATGAGGAAAGCCTTGCCAAAGATGCGGTCGTGCTGACCGCCGAACAGATCGCAGCGGCCGGCATCACGCTGGTGCAGCCCTCCACCGCCGGCGTCGGCGCAGCGATCGAGGCGCCGGCTCTGCTGGAAAGCGATCCCGACGCGACCCGCATCGTCGCGGCCAATATCAGCGGGCGCATCGTCGCCCTCACCCGCAATCTCGGCGATCCGGTCTCGCGCGGCGACACCCTCGCGATCATCGAGAGCCGCGAGGTCGCCGCACTGCAAGGCGATGTCGAGCGTGCCAAGACGCGGCTCGAACTGGCGCGCACCACCCGTGACCGCGACGAGGCCTTATATGCCAAGGGCTTTCGGCCCCTTCGCGAAGTCGAAATCACTCGCGCCGCTTATGCGGAAGCGGAGGTGGCGCTGCGCGAAGCCCGCCAGCAGGTCTCCGCAACCGGCGCGCGCGGCGGCGGGCTCAATCGCATCGTCATCACCGCGCCGATCTCGGGCCGCGTCATCGCCCGCAGTGCCGTTCTCGGCCAAGGCTTCAGCGAAGACAGCGAAGGCGCCGAGCTTTTCCGGGTCGCCAGCCTCGACCGGCTTAACGTGGCGCTATCGGTGTCGGCAGAGGACGCGGCACGAATCAGGGTCGGTGGCATGATTGACGTGACGGGTGGCGGGCGGCGGCAGCAGGCGCGCATCCGCTTCATCTCGCCCGTACTCGACGAGCAGACCCGTCTGGTGCGCGTGATCGCCGTGCTGGACAATCGAACCGGGCTGTGGCGCGCCGGCGAGCCGGTGCAGGCACGGATCCGGATCGCCGCGCCGAGCGGCAGCGCGGGATCGCCGATGATCCCGGTCATCGCGGTGCAGGATATCGAGAATCGCCCGGTCGTCTTCGTGCGCACCAAGGACGGCTTCCGGGTGACGCCAGTGACGCTCGGCCAGCGGGACGGTGCGCTCGTGGCGGTCACGCAGGGCCTCGATGGCGGCGAAACTCTCGCTGCGCAGAACAGCTTCACGCTCAAGGCCGAACTCGGCAAGGGCGAAGCAGGCCACGAGGACTGAGCCGATGATCGCACCCATCGTAAACTGGGCGGTCCACAGGCGCTGGCTCGTCCTGCTGCTGACCGCAATCGCCGCCGTGATCGGCGGCACTGCCCTCTACCGGCTGCCGATCGACGCGGTGCCGGACATCACCAACAACCAGGTGCAGGTGAACATCAGCGCACCGGCCCTCTCGCCGGAGCTAATCGAGAAACAGGTGGCGTTTCCGCTCGAGACCGCGCTCGCCGGCATTCCGGGGCTCGAATATACAAGATCGCTCAGCCGCAACGGCTTTGCGCAGGTCACGGCCGTCTTCGCGGATTCGACCGACATCTATTTCGCGCGCGCGCAGGTGGCCGAGCGGCTGGCCGGCGTGGGCGACGACCTTCCCGCCGGCGCGCGGCCGGAAATGGGACCGATCGCCACCGGCCTCGGCGAGATCTATGCCTGGACGGTGCGGCTCGAGCATCGCAAGGACGACAAGCATCGGCCCGGAGAACCCGGCATCCAGCCCGACGGCAGCTATCTGACACCCGAGGGCGAGAGGCTCACCAGCGACATCGACAAGGCGACCTATCTCCGCACGGCGCAGGAGTGGATTGTCGCGCCGCTGCTCAAGAATGTGCCGGGCGTTGCCGGCATCGATTCCATCGGCGGCTATTCCAAGCAATATCTCGTCGTGCCGGACGTGCAGCGGCTTGCAGCCATGCGCATCGGCCTGACCGACCTCGCCGAAGCGCTGGAGCGCAACAACACCGCCATCGGCGGCGGCTTCGTGAATCGCAACGGCGAGGGGCTGGCAGTTCGCGCCGATGCGCTCGTGCGCAATGCCGGCGAGCTCTCGCGCATCGTCGTCGCGACGCGCGACGGCGTGCCCGTCACATTGGGCCAAGTCGCGACCGTCCAGACCGGGCAAGCCGTCCGCATGGGGTCGGCGTCGGAGAACGGTACGGAGGTGGTCGTCGGGACCGCAATCATGCGGATCGGCGAGAACAGCCGTACGGTGGCAACGGGAGTCGCGAACCGGCTCAAGGAGATCAACGCCTCCCTCCCCGCCGATGTCGTCGTGGAGCCGGCGCTGGATCGCACGGCTCTGGTGAATTCGACCATCCGGACAGTCGCCAGGAATCTTGGCGAAGGCGCGCTCCTCGTGATCGTCGTGCTGTTCGCGCTGCTTGGCAATTTCCGCGCGGCGCTGATCGCGGCGATGGTCATCCCCATCACCATGATGCTGACCGGCTTCGGCATGTTGCGGGTCGGCGTCTCGGCCAATCTCATGAGTCTGGGCGCGCTCGACTTTGGCCTGATCGTCGATGGAGCGGTCATCATCGTCGAAAATGCGCTCAGGCGACTGGCGGAACGGCAGCATCACGAAGGACGGCTGCTCGCTGCGAAGGAGCGTCTCCAAACCGTAGCCTCGGCCGCGCGCGAAATGATCCGTCCGTCCGTCTATGGGCAGGCGATCATCATGCTCGTCTACGTCCCGCTGCTCACGCTGACCGGCGTCGAGGGCAAGACCTTCGTGCCGATGGCGGTCACCGTCATCATCGCGCTAGCCTTCGCCTTCATTCTCTCGCTGACCTTCGTGCCCGCCGCCATCGCATGTCTGTTGTCGCGCCCAGTGGCCGAGAAGGAGGGGCGCATCATGACGTGGCTCAAGGCGCGCTATGAGCCCGGCCTCGACAACGCGATGCGTCGCCCTTCGCTCACCATCGGCGCGGGCGTGGGGGCATTTGCGCTGGCAATTTTCGCTTTCGCCGCGCTGGGCCAGGTTTTCCTGCCGCAGCTCGACGAGGGAGACATCGTCGTCCAGGCGACGCGCATCCCCGCAACGTCGATCGACCAGAGCCAGGCGATGACCCTGCCGATCGAGCGGGCACTCGCGAAACTGCCCGAGGTGAAGCTCGCCTTCTCCAAGACCGGCACCGCGGATCTCGGCACTGACCCGATGCCGCCGAATGCGACGGACGTTTACGCGATCCTGAAGCCGCGCAGCGAATGGCCTAAGCCGGGATTGGACAAGGCCGAACTGATCGAGCGCATCGAAAAGGAAATCGCCCGCTTCCCGGGCAATGCCTATGAACTCACCCAGCCGATCCAGATGCGCTTCAACGAACTCATTGCAGGCGTGCGCGGCGACATTGCCGTCAAGGTCTTCGGGGACGACTTCGCCGCGATGAATGCGACGGCGGACCGGATCGCCGCCGTGCTTCGCCGCACGCCCGGCGCAACCGACGTCAAGGTCGAGCAGACGACAGGTCTGCCGATTCTCGACATCCGCGTGAACCGGGACGCCATGGCACGGCTCGGCGTCACAGCGCGGGACGTGCAGGATGTCGTCAGCGCGACGGTCGGGGGACGCGAGGCCGGGAAGATCTACGAGGGCGACCGGCGTTTCCCGGTGGTGATCCGCTTCGGCGAAGCGCAGCGCGCAGATCTGGCCACCCTCGCGCAGGTGCAGGTACCGACACCAAGCGGTGCCTTCGTGCCGCTTGCCAGCGTCGCCGACATTCGCGTGGTCGACGGACCCAACCAGATCAGCCGTGAAAATGGCAAACGGCGCGTGGTCGTGCAGGCCAATGTGCGCGGGCGAGACATTGCGGGCGTCGTGGCCGATGCGAAGGACGCTGTCGCGCGGGCCGTCCGGCTGCCGGCGGGCAGCTATCTGGAATGGGGCGGGCAGTTCGAGAATCTCGCCTCGGCGCGCGAGCGGCTGCAATATGTCGTCCCAGCCTGCTTCGCGCTGATCCTGTTGCTGCTCTATGGCGCATTGGGATCGGTGAAGGACGCGTCCATCGTGTTCACCGGCGTCCCGCTCGCGCTCATCGGCGGGGCCTTGGCCCTTTTCCTGCGCGGCATGGACTTCTCCATCTCGGCCGCCGTGGGCTTCATTGCGCTGTCGGGCATCGCGGTGCTCAACGGCCTCGTCATGGTGTCCTCGATCCAGGACTTGCTCGCCAAGGGCATGGGCCGCGCCGAAGCCGTGCGGACGGGCGCGCTCATGCGCCTGCGTCCGGTCGCGATGACGGCGCTGGTGGCCTCACTGGGCTTCTTGCCGATGGCGCTGGCCCGTGGCGCGGGCGCGGAAGTGCAGAAGCCGCTCGCCACGGTCGTGATCGGCGGTCTCATCTCGGCGACGCTGCTGACGCTGCTGGTGCTGCCGGCGCTTTATGCGCGTTTCGGGCGAGGAGGGCCCAGGCTCTAAAAGAGAAAGGGCGGGACCTGCGGCCCCGCCCTTCTTGTCTCTCAAATCGCGCGGACGATCAGAAGATGCGGCAAGCCGTGGTGGCCGGAGCGGCCAGCAGCTTCTCCAGCTCGGCATCGAGCTTGAGCAAGGTCAGCGAGCAGCCGGCCATTTCGATGGCCGTGCAATATTCGCCGACATAGTTGCGGGCGATGGTCAGGCCACGGGCTGCGCAGAGCTGCGCGGCCTTGTTGTAGAGCACATAGAGCTCAGCCGGCGGGGTGCCGCCCAGGCCGTTGATCATCAGCGCGACGCGGTCGCCCGAATTGTAGGGCAGATCGTCCGCCACCGCCTTGAACAGGATCTCGGTGATCTCGTCGGCCGGCTTGATCTTGGTGCGCTCGCGGCCCGGCTCGCCATGGATGCCGACGCCGACTTCCATTTCATCGTCGCCGATCTCGAAGATCGGCGTGCCCTTTGCCGGCGGGATGCAGCTGGTCAGCGCCAGGCCCATGGTGCGGACGTTGTTGTTGACCTTGTCGGCGACGGCATAGACCGCATCGAGGTCGGCACCGGCTTCGGCGGCCGCACCGCAAGCCTTCATCACGAAGAAGTTGCCGGCAACGCCGCGACGGCCCACGGTGTAGAGGCTGTCTTTCACCGCGACGTCGTCATTGATGATGAACTGCTTGAGCTTGATGCCCTCGGCCTCGGCCATTTCGCAGGCCATGTCCCAGGCCATGCGGTCGCCCTGATAGTTGTTGACCAGGACGAGCACGCCAGCGTCGGTCGCGACCGACTTGATCGTCTCGTAGCAGGCGTCGACCGGCGGCGCGGCAAAGACCGGGCCCTGGCAGGCCGCCGTGAGCATGCCCGGACCGACGGCCATGACGTGGGCCGGCTCGTGGCCCGAGCCCGAACCCTGCACGATGGCCACCTTGCTGGCGTCGACATTCTTGCGCTTGATCAGCTGGAACTCCGGAATGGCTTCCAGCAGGTCGGCGTTGGCGGCGATCACGCCGGCCATGAATTCGGGCACGAAGTTGGCAGGATCGTTGACGAACTTCTTCATGGGCTATTCCTCTCCCTGGTATCTTGAACGAAAGCGTCTCGAACGAAATCAGTCTTTTCTCAGGCGGTCGCCTGGAGCAGTTCAGCGACGGCGGGCGTGCGGGCGATGCCCCATTCCTTGCACCAATCCTGCAGGATCGTGGCAATCGCGACGATGCCCGGATCCGGCGTGTTGGCGCTGCGCTCGCCGACCTGGCTGGCGCGGCCGCGATGCGCGACGAGCGTGCGGGTCTCGTCGATCGCCTTCTCGGCGACATCGGCGCAGTCCTTGAGCACGGCGCCGAGGTCCGTGGCACCGGCCGCGGCTGCGGCGTTCAGCGTCTCGGCAATCGGGATCAGAGCGTCGAGCAGGGTCTTGTCGCCCAGCTTGGCGCCGCCGCGAGCCATGATGCCGTCGACCGCCGACTGGATCATCTCGGCAAGCTGAGTCAGCGTCACGCTTTCCAGCCCCTTGCTCACCATCGCAGCGCGCATGAAACCGGTGCCCCAGATCGGGCCCGAGCTGCCGCCGACATGCTTCGAGCAGAGCATGCTGATTTTCAGCAGCATCGCGCCGATCGCGCTCTTGTCGATGGTCGGCAGCTCCGCGTCGATGATGCGGAAGCCGGTCGCGAGCGACGTGCCGAAATCGCCGTCGCCGGCGAGGCCATCGAGGTCCGAGAAATAATGCTCGTTGCGCAGCACGGTCGTCGCGGTGGTCTTGATCGCGCGCTCGACGTCCGCAAGCGTGATGTCAGCCATGTTGTAACCCTCCCAAACTCAAATTCAGTCTTGCGTGTCAGCCGGCATAGGCGGCGGCAAGCGCCGTCAGATCAGCCAGCCTTACTTGAACATTCGGCTCGTCTCCCAGCTCGGAGACGACCTTGACCGCTTCGTCGAACTCTTCGTCGATCGTATAGGTGCTGGTCGTGATCAGCGTCGGATAGCCGGCGCGGGTCGCGGCGAGCAGGCCATTTCGGCTGTCCTCGATCACGATGCATTCGTTCGTCGGCAGGCCGAGCGTCTGCTGCGCCAGCAAGTAGATGTCCGGCGCCGGCTTCTTCTTGGCGACGACATCGCCGGCATGGACGAAGTCGAACGCTGCCTTGCGCTCGGCACCGAACAGATCGAGCACCGCGTCGATGAACTTCGGGTTGGACGTGGTGCACACGCCCAGCTTCACGCCGTTCGCCATGGCCTCGTCGATGATGCGCAGGATGCCCGGCCGCACCGGCAGGCTGGACACCAGCTCCGACGTGATCTGCGTCTTGGTCTTGTGCAGGTCGAGGATCAGCGCGTCCTTCTTCTCATCGGTGTCGGCATTCGCCGGCCAGCCATATTCGTCGAAATAGACGCGCATGCGCTCCTTGCCGCCCGCTGTCAGCAGCAGCTTGGCATAGAGCTCGACGCTCCATTGGGCGTCGATGCCGAGTTCCTTGAATGCGAGATTGAACCCAACGCGGTGTGCGTCGCGCTCGGTATCCACGAGCACCCCGTCACAGTCGAAAATGATTGCTTTGACCACCCCCGACTACTCCTCAGGCCGCCTTGGCGAGGGCATTGAGGAAGGCCGTGCCGCGATCCTTGCCGCCGAACTTCTCGATGAAGCCGTGGAACATCGCCTTGCACGCCTGATACTGGGCATCACCAACGCGCAGCGGCTCGAAGTCGGTCGGCTTGGCGTTGTGATAGTCGACGAAGCTCTGCACCCAGACATGCTTGAGGTTGGTCGAGATATTGATCTTGGCCGCGCCGCGGGCGATCGCCTTGGCGAACGTCTCATCGGAAAGACCCGTGCCGCCGTGCAGCGCCATCGGCGTGTGCGTCAGCGCGTTGATCGCCTTGATGCGGTCGAAATCGACGACCGGCTCGCCCTTGTAATAGCCATGGGCCGTGCCGACGGCACAAGCGAAAGCGGAGAGGTCGAGGGCGTCGCAGAAGCGCTTCGCGTCTTCCGGATCTGTCAGCACCGAATCCGCTTCATCGACATGCATGTCGTCCTCGACGCCCATGATCTGGCCGAGCTCGGCTTCCATACCGACGCCGTATTTCTCGGCGATCTCACGCACCTTGAGCGACTGGGCGAGATTCTCCTCGAAGGGCAATTCGGAAGCGTCGATCATGATCGACGTCCAGCCGGCCTTCGCGCACGCCTCGATCATCCCGATGTCGTGGCAGTGGTCGAGATGAAGCACCACGGGAACCGGCGAGTCCTCCGCAACGGTGCGGACCCAGCTCACGATTTCCTTGTGGCTGTAATATTTGATGGTCTTCGACGAGGTCTGGCAAATGACCGGCGCATTCAGCTCTTCGGCCGCCTTCACCATCGCCTTCGTGGTGTTGTAGTCGACCAGATTGAACGCGGCCACGGCATAGCCGTTGTCCATTGCGTGACGAAGCAGCGGCTTCATGTTGACCAAGGGCATTTGCAGCTCCTCCTTTATCTCTTTTCGGCGCACTGCACGCGCCGTCGAATCGCTTGCGGACCGTGCTATACGTAGGACTGCATCGATTGTCTCGCGCAGAAACCACGCTCGAAGTGGCTAATTTCGTGGGTTGTGTCCTCATTGCCCGAGTGCTGTGCCAAGCTGGCGCACCGGTCCGCCATCCCCTCCTTCGTTGACAATGTCATACTCTCGCGAAGGGGCAAGGAACAGCCTTGCGATACGGAACGGCGGCTCCTAATTCGGAGGCATGACGGATCCCGCCGATCTTGTGCGCCCAGACAGCGCCCAGGCCGCCCACCTCATTCATCTGGTCGATGCCGACAGCTATGAAGCGTGGCTCAATGACCAGCCCGAGCGGACCCGTACGGCGCTGGAGGCGCAGGGTTTCAAGGCGACCCCATTCGCTCATGCCATCATTCCCGGCGACAACGGCCAGGAATGGTCAGCGGTCGCCTGCGTCAAGACTGTCGCCAGCCTGAGCAGCTGGTGCCTGGCCCGGCTTGCCGAAGTTCTACCGGAAGGCACCTACCGTCTCGCCAGCGGCGAACCTGGCCCCGCGATTCTGGGCTGGATGACGGCGCACTATAAGTTCGAGCGCTACAAGGAGAAGCCCGGCACCAAGGGCCAGCGCGTCCTGTTGACGCCGCAGCCGGCCGCCATCGACGCGACCGCCCGCCTTGCGCGTGCGACCGCCCTCGTGCGCGACATGGTCAATACGCCCACGGCCGACATGGGCCCGGACGAGATCGAGCGGCAGGCGCGCCTCATTGCCGACCGTTTCGGAGCGACGATGACGGTGACGCGGGGCGACGCCCTCGAGAGCGGCTATCCGATGATCCACGCCGTCGGCCGCGCCGCCGATCGCGGCAATGCGCCTCGTCTCATCGAACTGGACTGGGGCCGTGACGAACATCCGCGCGTCGCCCTCGTCGGCAAGGGCGTTACCTTCGACAGCGGCGGCCTCGATATCAAGCCGTCCGCCGGCATGCGCCTCATGAAGAAGGATATGGGCGGTGCCGCGCACGCGCTGGCCCTGGCCGAGCTCGTCATGGCCGCACATCTGCCCGTGCGCCTGCACCTGCTGCTGCCGGTGGCGGAGAACGCGATCAGCGGCAACGCATTCCGCCCCGGCGACGTGCTCAAAAGCCGCAAGGGGCTGACCGTCGAGATCGGCAATACCGATGCCGAAGGCCGGCTGATCCTCGGCGACGCGCTCGCCAAGGCCGGCGAAGACAAGCCCGAGCTGATCCTCGATTTCGCGACCCTGACCGGCGCGGCGCGTGTCGCTCTGGGTCCCGATCTTCCCGCCATGTTCGCAAATGACGAGGCGTTGGCGACGGAGCTCTCCGAACTCGGTACCGCGCAGGATGACCCCGTGTGGCGCATGCCGCTGTGGGAGCCGTATAACGATCTCTTCAAGAGCGACATCGCCGACCTCAACAATAGCGGCGACAGCGGCTTTGCCGGGGCGATCACCGCGGCACTCTTCCTTCAGCGCTTCGTGCCGGATGGCACGCCATGGGCGCATTTCGATACCTTTGCCTGGCGTCCGACCGCCAAGCCCGGCCGGTCCAAGGGCGGCGAGGCCTATGGATTGCGTGCCGCCTTCGCGCTGCTGCAGGCGCGCTATGGGCGCTGAGCGGTCGCGGGCGTGGTGAGGGCCTGGGCCGCGGGGACATTCCGGTCTTTAAAGGTCTATAATTATCGGTTGTGGGCAGCCGGATCGCTCGTCTCGAACATTGGCACCTGGATGCAGCGCATCGCGCAGGACTGGCTGGTCCTGACCGAACTGACCCGTCACAGCGCCGCGCAGGTCGGTATCGTCACAGGGCTGCAATTCGGACCGCAGCTGCTCTTCCTGCCCTGGACCGGCGTCGCGGCCGATATCTTCAATCAACGAAAACTGATGCTCATTACGCAGAGCGTCATGGGGCTGCTGGCGATCACGCTCGGCCTCATGACGCTAGGCGGAGCGATCCAGCTCTGGCAGGTCTACATCTTCGCCTTCGCGCTTGGCACCGCTGCCGCGTTCGATGCGCCCGCCCGGCAGACTTTCGTGGCGCAGATGGTCGGCGAGGACGACCTGACCAACGCGGTTGCCCTCAATTCCATGACATTCAATGGCGCGCGGATGGTAGGCCCGGCCGCCGCGGGTTTGCTGATCGGTTCGGTCGGCACGGGCTGGGCCTTCCTGCTGAACGGCTTCTCATACTTCGCTGTCGTTGTCTCGCTGGTCATGCTGAGAACCAGTGCGCTTCACCCGACCCAGCGCGCGCGCCTCATACGAGGCAGTTTTGCGGAGGGGCTGCGCTATGTCTGGGGTCGCACCGATCTGGTCGCGATGTTGGTCATGCTGTTTCTCATCGGCACCTTCGGGATGAACTTCGCGATCTACACCTCGACCATGGCCGTGCGCATCTTCCATTCGGACGCCAGCGGCTACGGCATGCTGTCCTCGATGATGGCGGTGGGCACCATTACCGGCGCCATCATCGCCGCCGGGCGCGCCCGCTCAACCTTCGCCCAGATGATCATAAGTACCGCAGCGTTCGGCCTCGGCTGCACCTTCGCGGCACTGGCGCCGAGCTATTGGCTCTTTGGCGCAGCGCTTGTGATGATCGGCATCGCCTCGCTGTCCTTCCTCAATTCCTGCAACAGCCTCATGCAACTCTCGACGGAGCCGAGCATGCGCGGCCGCGTCATCGCGATTCACATGGCGATCGTGATGGGCGGAACGCCGTTAGGCGCACCGCTTGTCGGATGGGTCGCGGATCGCTTCGGGCCGCGTCAGGCGCTGGCCGTGGGTGCCGTTTCCGCCTTCCTCGCGGCATTGGTCGGCCTGGTCTATTGGCTCCGACATGGCGAAGCGCCGCGCCAACGGCCCATGCCGCTTGTACCCGGTGCCGCCCCCGAGTGAAGGCACACGACTTGACCCGTTAAGGCCTTTTGGCGCAGGGGGCGCCGATGAAGCAGGATTTGCCGGGCCATATTTCGTTTCACTCGTTCGAGCGTCGGCGCGTGCACCTCGATGGTGTCTCGCAGAACTATGATGCGCGCGTGAAAGCGATCCGCCCGGACCTCGCCGATGTGGCGCTGGCCGGCCTCTATTTTGCGCCCCATTATGCTGCGGCGGTCGCACGCGGCGTCATTGCGACATCGGTGCCGGTGCGTGGCGCGCCCGACGCATCGGCGACGGCGATCACCGAGCTTCTGCACGGCGAGGCATTCCATATGCTCGATGCGCGCGGCGGCTGGGCATGGGGCTATTGCGGCCACGATCATTATGTCGGCTATGTCCCGCTCGAGGCGCTCGGCGAGCCGGTCGCCCCGTCGCATGAGACGACGGGCGCAGCACCGCTGTTCACGGCAGCCGACATCAAATCGCCGATCAAGGCGCTCTATCCCGCACAGTCCAGGCTCGCCGGCGTGATCGAGGGCAACTTTTTCGTCACCGAAGCTGGCTTCGTCCACGCCCGGCACGTGCGGCCGGTCGGCGACACCGAGTCCGACTGGGTCGCCGTCGCCGAGCGGCATCTCGGTTCGCCTTATGTCTGGGGCGGGCGCGGCGGCCTCGGTCATGATTGCTCCGGCCTGGTGCAAGTGGCGCTCGCGGCCTGTGGCATCGCCGCCCCGCGTGACACCGACCAGCAGGCCGAAGCGATCGGCACTTTACTCGACGATCATGCTGA
This sequence comes from Sphingobium sp., assembly GCA_017745115.1. The sequence goes on from JAGIAA010000002.1 coordinate 166,962, forward strand.
ACTCCGACGAGGGGACATTATCTTCTTCCCCGGCCATGTCGGCTTCATGGCCGACGGCGAACGGCTCATCCATGCCAATGCGCACTGGATGGCCGTCACGATCGAGCCGCTCGCGGACGTTATCGCGCGGCTCGCGGACAAGCATGAAAGGCCGGTGACGGCCAGACGAAGAGTATCGCCATGACCAAGGTTTTTATCGACGGTGCCGCCGGCACCACGGGCATCCAGATCCGGGATCGGCTTGCCGGACGGACCGAGTTTTCGCTGATCGAACTGGATGATGCGGCGCGCAAGGACGATGCGGCGCGCGCCGGCGCGATCAACAGCGCCGACATCGTGATCCTGTGCCTTCCCGACGACGCGGCGCGTGCGGCGGTGAGCATGATCGCCAACGACACGACGCGCGTCATCGACGCCTCGACGGCGCATCGCACCGCAGACGGCTGGGTGTTCGGCCTGCCCGAGGTCTCGGGCCATCACGCGGTGGCCAACGCCCGTTTTGTCTCCAACCCCGGCTGCTACTCAACTGGCTTCATCGCGCTCGTCGCGCCGCTGGTGGAGCATGGCCTCCTCCCGGCCGACACGCTGCTCACCTGCAATGCCGTCTCCGGCTATTCGGGCGGCGGCAAGTCCATGATCGCCGAGTATGAGGGCGCGGATGGCGCGCCGACAGCCTGGCGCACTTATGGCCTGACCCTCGCGCACAAGCATGTTCCCGAAATGCAGGTGCGGTGCCGCCTCACGCAGCGGCCTTTGTTCGCACCCTCGGTCGCGCCGGTCTATTCGGGCATGATTGTCGACGTGCCGCTGCATCGCGCCATGTTCGCCAAGAGCGCGAACGCGGACACGCTGCGGGGCGCGCTCGCCGAGCATTATGCGCTCTCGCCGATCATTTCGGTCGAGCCGAGCTATGACCCGGCGACATTGCCGATCGAGCTCATGCAAGACAGCGACGCCATGCGTCTCTTCGTCTTCGCCGATCCGGCAAGCGAGCAGGTCCGCTTGGTCGCGGCGCTCGACAATCTCGGCAAGGGCGCGTCCGGTGCGGCAGTGCAGAACCTGAACCTGATGGCCGGGCTGCACGAGACGGCAGGCCTGCGCCTCTAGTCCGACTTGCGAAATGGCGCCGAATTCCTACATCGGCGTCATTCGAAAAATCAGGCGAAAATCTGGAAAGGACGGACGCGAATGAGCGCGACTGCGACGCTGGCCGGCGGCTGCTTCTGGTGCACGGAAGCCGTCTATCAAGACCTCAAGGGCGTGGAGAAAGTCGAGAGCGGCTATCTCGGCGGGACGAAGGACAACCCGACCTATGAAGAGGTGTGCACGGGAAAGACCGGCCATGCCGAGGCGATCCGTATCACCTACGATCCCGAGCAGATCGGTTACACCGACCTGCTGCACGTCTTCTTCGCGACGCACGATCCGACGACGCTGAACCGCCAGGGCAACGACGTCGGCACGCAATATCGTTCCGCGATCTTCCCGCATGACGAGCAAGAGGCTGAACTCGCGCGTGCCGCGCTGGCCGAGGCGCAGGCCGATTTCGCCAATCCGATCGTCACGACCATCGAGCCCGAGAGCCATTGGTGGCCCGCCGAGGATTATCATCAGAACTATTGGGCGCGTGTCGGCGACCGTAATCCCTACTGCATGGCGGTCATCCCTCCCAAGCTGCAGAAGCTGCGCAAGAAGTTCGCGGAGCGCGTGAAGGACTAAGCCCTACCGGCTGGTCTTGCCCACGCCTCGTCCCGTCTCCCGTCATTTTGCGGCCATGTTTGGCACGCTATGATGCGCGCGGGGACGGGATCGAGGTGACCATGATGCGATTTCCGAAACCGGTCGGCGCGGCGTTTGTGGCCGGCGCCCTGCTTCTCCTGCCGAGTTGCGTGACCAAGGTGGTCACTGCGCCAATCAAGGCCACGGCGAAGGCGGCCGATTGGGCTACCACCAGCGGCGATGAAGCAGACCGGTCGCGGGGACGCGAGTTGCGCAGGAAGTGCAAGGAGCGCTATGATCCGTATTTCTGCGAAAGCACTTAAGCCGCCGCGCGCCTCAACCGGTCGTTGATTGCGACGCCGATCCCTTCGTTCGGGATGGGCGCCACGGAGATGCGCGGCAATGTGCTCGCGTCGGCTTCATGTAAGGCCGCGAAGAGATTGGCCGCCGCTTCGACGAGATCGCTCTTGGCCGACAGGTTGTAGTGGCTGGGCCCGGGGCCGAAGCCGATATGATATTGATCGGCGGCCGGCGCGACGCAGTTCAGCCGCAGGGACTTGGAGGGGGCATAATGGCTCTCCAGTTGTCCCGGCGCACTGATCCCCTCGCCCGATGCCTGCACCACAGGCAGGCCGGTCGCATCCTCGATCATCGCCGCCGTCACCGGCCCCGGGCGCAGCAGGACGACTCTATCCTCTTCGGGACGGACGATCGTCGACTCCACACCGTCCGAAGTCCCGCCCGCATCGAGAATCAGGGGAATGCGTCCCCCGAGGCTGGCAAGCACATGGCTCGCGCGTGTGGGGCTGATGCCACCGGAATGATTGGCGGAGGGCGCGGCCAGCGGTACACCCGCGGCGGAAATGAGAGCGCGCATGGCCGGATGCGACGGCAGGCGGACCGCGAGTGTCAACAAGCCCGCGCTCGCCAGGTCGGCTACCGGGCAATCGGCTAGCCGCGGCAGCACCATTGTCAGCGCGCCCGGCCAGAACGCCGCCGCCAGCGTCTGGACAGACGCCGAAAACGCAACCAGCCGCTGCGCCATGGCGATATCGGCGACATGGACGATGAGCGGATTGAAGCTGGGCCGGCCTTTGGCGGCATAAATGCGCGCAACGGCGGCGGCATTGGTCGCATCTGCGGCGAGGCCATAGACCGTCTCGGTCGGCACCGCGACCGGCTCGCCCGCGCGAATGAGCATCGCCGCCTCGGCCAGCGCCGCGCCGTCATAGGGACGCATCTGCGTGACGAATGTCTGGATCCGGTGCGGCATGGGCTGCCTATAGCGACGCTGCACGGCAGGATGAAGCCCACGATCTATGATCTTTGCGACCAATGATCTTTGCCACGCGACGCACTTGCCGTACGGGAGGGCGGCCATGACCGAAGACAAACAACTGCTGACCCGCATCGCCGAAGCGCTCGAGCGCCTTGCACCCGCCGAACCGGAGCCTGCCGATCTCGGCGCGCATCCGGCCTATCGCTGGGATGGCGTGCATCTGGCGCCGATCGCCTTCGCGCCGATCGACTATGCGCTGCTGACCGGTATCGATGCGCAGAAAACAGCCTGTCTCGACAACAGCCGCCGTCTCGCGCTGGGCCACGCCGCCCATGACATATTGCTCTGGGGCGCACGCGGCACGGGCAAGTCCGCCACCGTCGCAGCCTGCGTCGGCGAAGTGCAGAAGGAAGGCCTGCCGCTTGCCCTCATCGAAGTCGCGACGGACGACCTGCGAAGCCTCGCGGTACTCTTCACGTTGCTCCGCCAAACCGACCGGCCGATCATCCTCTACATCGATGATCTCGGCTTCGATGGCGATTTCGGCGCGGACGCTCGTGCCCTGCGTTCATTGCTCCAGGGCGGCACGTCCAGCCGCCGGAGCAATGTCCGCCTCTATGCGACGTCCAACCGGCGCCACATCGTCGCCCGCTCGATGAACGAGCAGGACGATCCGATCAACAAGCGCGACGTGGTCGACGACAAGCTCGCTTTGTCCGACCGGTTCGGCCTGTCCTTGGGCTTCCACGCCATGGACCAGGACAATTATGTCGCGGCCGTGGCGAGCTACGCGGAGCGCTTCGGTCTCGACTTCGAACCCGCCGCCGCGATCCAGTGGGCGACCCAGCGCGGCAGCCGCTCGGGCCGCGTCGCCTGGCAGTATATCGTGGAACTGGCCGGCCGCGCCGGGCGAACACTGGATTAGAGGCTGAGCCATCGATGTTGAACCGCTCGTCGTTGCGAGCCTGACTTAAGCCGGGCGAAGCAATCCAGGGGCGCTCTGTCGGATCAGACGCTAATCGAAATCGAGTGCGGCGGCCGCGCCGCCGGTCAGCGTGTTCGGCTTTTTGGGATCGGCTGGAATCGGCGCAGCAGCCGTGCCTGGAGGCCGGCGGCGGCGTTGCTTCAGCAGGTCGACGAGGTCATCGATCATTCGCAACTGGACGCCGCGGAATGTCTCGATACGCGGCAAAGGGCGCACGGGCTGCGCGAACTGCCGATAGATGGCCTGTTTGTTGCCCGCCATCATGCGGATGGTAGGCTGCTCGGCGCGCCCTTCAAGCGGCCAGCGCAAAGGTCCCATGGCCATCGTCGTCATTGGACGCCTTGCGCTGCACTGACGGCCGCACGCGCCGCTGGCGCGGCTTCCTGTTGCGAAGCCGCGGAAGGCGGGCAAGGGTCGCTGTCCAAGCGCCCCGAGAGCGGCTCAGGGCAGCGACCGTCCAGGCCGTGATGACCGCATCCACATAGACGGAAACGTCGATCGCCGTGAGCGTGGCGAGCTCCATCGATCCGATCAAGGCTGCGCCCTGCGCCAGTGCCAGAAGGACAATCAGGAAGACCAGATGGCGCCGTTCGAGCCCGCCGAGAAAGGTCAGCGGCCGCTCGACCAGGGTGCGATGCAGCCATTGGGCACTGCCCGTCTCAGGCCACAGCTTCATGATCAGCGTGGCGATCAGGAGCAGTCCGGCAAGCGTCATCGATGTCCCCCAGTTTGAAGCGTTACAATGCGGGAGTCGGTGGGACGGCAGGCTTCGGCGCCGTGGGATTGCTGACGCGCCAGATCAAGCCGCCGACGTCGTCGCTGATCAGCAGCGACCCGTCCTTGAGCACGAGGGCATCGACCGGGCGGCCCTGTGCCTCGTCCTTGCCGTTGAGGAAGCCGGTCAGCAGGTCGACAGGCTTGCCTGTCGGATGGCCGGTCCCGTCGAAGGCGACATAGACGACCTTGTATCCGGCCAGCGGCTTGCGGTTCCAGCTGCCATGCAGGCCGATGAAGGCGCCGTGATCGAAGGGTGCCCCGAGCGCGGCGCCGTTCGAGAAGGCGAGGCCGACGGGTGCGGTGTGCGAACCAAGTCCGAAGTCGGGGCGATGCGTATATTCGCGTAGCTCAGGCCTGCCCGGCTCGACGCGCTTGTCCTCGTAGCCGCCCCAGTAATTCCACGGCCAGCCATAGAAGCCGCCGAACTGTATCTCGGTCAGATAGTCCGGCGGCAGGTCGGAGCCGAGCATGTCGCGCTCGTTGACGACACCCCAGAGATCGCCATTCCATGGATTCCATGCCAGCGCGGTCGGGTTGCGCAGGCCGCTTGCATAGATGATCGCCTCGCCCTTCTTGAGATCGATCTCGAGGACCGCCGCGCGATTGTCCTCACTTTCGATGCCGTTCTCGGCGATATTGCTGTTCGATCCGACCGCGACGTAGAGCTTGGTGCCGTCCGCATTCGCCACGAGGTCGCGGCCCCAGTGATAATTGGGCGCGCTCGCGGGCAGATTGGCGATCTTGCGCGGCTTCACTGCGATCTGCGTGTCGCCTTCCTTATAGGGCACGGCGACTAGGCTGTCGGTGTTGGCGACGTAGAGCGTGTCGCCGACGAGAGCCATGCCCTGCGGCGAATTGAGGCCCTTCAGGAGAACGAAGCGCTGGTCGGCAACGCCATCGCCATTGCTGTCGCGGAGGAGCGCGATGCGATTGGCCGATGGCGTATCCGCGCCGGCCTGCCCCATGAACCAGCCCATCACGACGTCGGTCAGGCTGCTCTTCGGGCGCGGCGGCGAATTGGTCTCGGCGACCAGCACGTCGCCGTTCGGCAAGAGCAGCAGGTTTCGCGGATGGTCGAGGCCGGCGAAGAAGCGGTTGACCTTGAGGCCCTTGGCGGGAACGGGTGCTGCGTCCTTCGCCCAGCCGACTGGCTTGGCGATGCCCACCGTCGGGATGATCTGCTTTCGAGGCTCGGTGAATTTGGGCTCGCGGCCCTCCAGCGCATTTTCCTGCAGTCGCGCGATGTCCGGCCGGGACAGGTAGAGATACACGCCGCCTGCGGCGATGATCAGCGACAGGATCGCCAGGAGGATATATTTGCGCATGGCCGCAATTTAGGCGCCGCATGCGCCCGGCGCAACCATCGATGTAATCTTGTTACATCAGGCGAAGCTCAGCGCGATCCCGCCAGCCAGACCAGCAGCGCGATGGCGATGCCCACTCCCAGTCCGATGAGAAAGCCCATGCTCGGCGAATAGCCGAGGGCGCCAGCGACGAATGGCCCTGCGATCGTCAGGATCGCCAGCGGCGCGCCGCCGGCCATGATGTTGCGGTTGGTGCGAGATCTGGTCATCCGCGCGCCATGCCATGCATCGCAAAATGATACCAGCCGTGCCGAAACGGGACCGGCTGTCCCGCCCTGGGATTTGGCTAAGAGACTCTTCACCAGTCAACCCGGCGCAAATGCGCGGCAGCGGTTATTTGGCACGGCCCTTGGACTGTATTCTCCGGCGGATTTTGACCGGCGACTATTGGCCGGGCTGATCTGGAAGAATTTAAAGGGTGTATTCGATGAATCTTCCGATGCTCGCCGACAGGCAGAGCTATGACGATGCCGCCGCGCTGATCGAGACCTATGGCGATCATGCCGGGATCGAAGCGGCACTCCGGGCCGACAAGAGCCGGGAGAAGGGCAATCACATCCATTTCTGCCACTGGCGGCAGATCGAGCGCATGGTGGTCCTGCTCTCGGTCGATCAGGCGATCGGCACCATCCACTGATTTCGGTCACTGATATCCGGCCGGGCCGAGTCCGGTGAGGGACGAGTGCAAGGCGCGGCGGATCAGGTCCCCCGCGCCTTTGCCTTGAGCTTTTCCTCTTCGACCAGTTCCTTGCGCGAGAGCTTGCCGACCAGCGTCTTGGGCAGGGACTCGCGGATCTCGACCGCACAGACGCGCTCATGCTTGCCGAGCTGGGGATTGAGCCAGGCCATGAGCGCCGCGCCGTCGGGCTTGTCCTCGACATCAGGCCGCAGCGTGACGAAGGCCTTGGGCATCTCGCCATGATAGGTGTCGGGGATGCCGATCACGAGCGCCTCGCGAACCGCGGGATGCTGGTAGAGGACAGCCTCGACCTGGCTTGGAAAGACCTTGAAGCCGCCCACGGCGATCATGTCCTTGATCCGGTCGACAACCGACACATAACCATCTTCGTCGATCAGCCCAACGTCGCCCGTCCGAAGATAGCCGAGCACGAACACATCCTTGTCGGCGTCCGGATTGTGCCAATAGCCGCGCATGATCTGCGGGCCGGAGATCGCGATCTCGCCCGGCTCTCCTGGCCGCGCCGCCTTGCGCGGGTCCTCGCGGTCGAGCAGCTTGATCCGCGTGCCGGGCAGTGGCTGGCCGATCGTACCGACCTTGCCGTCCTTCTTGTAGGGATTGACCGAAGCGACCCCGCTGCATTCGGTGAGCCCGTAACCCTCGACGATCGTCGAGCCGGTCGTCGCCTCGAACTGGTCCTTGAGTGCCATCGACAGCGGCGCGCCGCCGGAAATGCACACGCGCACGGACGAAAGATTGGCACTGCGGATGCCCGGATGGTCGAGCATCGCCTGGAACATGGTCGGCACGCCCGGCAGCGAGGTCGCCCGGGTTCGTTTGACCGCGGCAAAGACCTGTTTCGCATCGAAGCGCGGCAGCATCACGATCTCGCCGCCATGCGAGATGGTCCGGTTGAGGACGCTCGCATTGGCGAAGACGTGGAAGAAGGGCAGCACGCCCACGATCCGGTCGGACTGGCCGATGAAGGGATCGACGAGATTGATCTGCCGGGCATTGGCCGTGAGATTCTGGTGGGTGAGCATCGCGCCCTTGGGCCGCCCCGTGGTGCCGCCGGTATATTGGATGAGCGCGAGATCCTTTTCGGCATCGAGCGGCGGCAGGCGCTGCTCGGCCGGCGCACGGACGAAGTCTCCGAATTTGAGGATGCGCTTGTCGCCTTCCGGCAGAGCCGCGTCGCCGCGCGACTTGAGCAGCCGGTAGAGTATGCGCTTGATCGGCGGCAGGCAGGACGCGACCGAACCGACGATCAGCCGCTCGATGCAGCTCGTCTCC
>JAGIAA010000002.1:175085-190221 GCA_017745115.1 Sphingobium sp.
ACTTCGCCATAAGCATAGCGCCGGCCATAGAAATCGATCAGCGCAGCATTTGGATTGGCAGCCGTCGAAGCGGCCAGCATGTCCGGCAGCGTAAGCGGGTCGAACTTTTGCGACCAGGATGCGGGATGATCGTAATGATCCTGCCAGATCCAGCGCTGCTGCCTCTCCATGGGAGCAAGCTATGCCAAGTGCGCGCGCTCCGCAATGCGGCGCGCGCTATCAATCAGCCTTCTTCGCCGGACCCGAACAGCGCTTCCTCTGCAGCAAGCGCTTCCTCGGCACGCGCACGGGCGTCGTCGCGCTCCTTGCGCAACTCGGTAATCAGCGCTTCGCGATCGCCTTCGAGGCGATTGTCGGACGGGGCGGCGATGCCGGCCTTCTTGGCAGCGCGCGCGACGAGCGCATCGAGTTCACGCTGCGAGCAGAGGCCCAGCGTCACCGGGTCCTTGGGCTGGATGTTGGTGATGTTCCAGTGCGACCGGTCGCGAATGGCCTGGATCGTCGTGCGGGTCGTGCCGATCAGCTTGCCGATCGCGCCATCCGAGATTTCGGGGTGGTTGCGCAGGATCCAGGCGATGCCGTCGGGCTTGTCCTGCCGCTTGGAAACCGGCGTGTAACGCGGGCCCTTGGTGCGGCGGACCGGATCGGGGCCCTTCAGCATCTGCAGCGCGTAGTTGGAATCGGCCTCGCCCTTGTGGATCTCGTCCATCGAGAGCTCATGGGCACGCACGGGATCGCGGCCGGTATATTTGGTGCCCGCCGTGTCATCCGCGATGGCCTGGACCTCGAGGATGTGAAGGCCGCAAAATTCAGCAATCTGCGGGAAGCTGAGCGCAGTGTTGTCGACCAGCCAGCTGGCGGTGGCATGGGGCATGAGCGGCTGGGCCACGGGACGTCTCCTGTCCGTCGAAACGACGTAAAAATGATAAGGGCCGCCCCAACGGAGCGGCCTGTACGGACGGAGATTTAGTGCAAAGCGCGGCGGAGAGCAAGTCCGGTGGCTCAAGCGGCCCGCGCGACCGCCCCGGCCTGAAGGACGTGGAGGCTGGCAAGGAATTCGCGCGCGCTGCGCGCCCAGGTGAATTGCCGGCCATAGGCTGCGCAATCCGCGCGATCGAGCGCGAACGCCGCGGCGACCGCACTGACAAGATCCTCGTCCATGGCGCCAACCTTGTCGGTCAACACATCAACCGGCCCCATGACGGGATAGGCTGCAACCGGCGTACCGCTTGCCAGCGCCTCGATCATGACGAGGCCGAATGTGTCGGTGCGGCTCGGAAAGACTAGGACATCCGCCCCGCGATAGGCGCTCGCTAAAACCTCGCCATGCTGAAGACCCAGGAAATGCGCATCCGGATAGCGCACCTCCAGCGCGGCCCGCGCCGGTCCGTCGCCAACCACCACCTTGGTTCCGGGCGTATCCAGCGACAGGAACGCCTCGATATTTTTCTCGACGGCGACGCGGCCGACGTGGAGGAGGATCGGCCGGGGAAGATGGGCGAAGAGCGGGTGCGCGGCGCCATCCGGCTTGAACAGGCTGGTATCGACGCCGCGGCCCCAATGATGGGTCTGGCCGATACCGGCGCGATGCAGCCCCGCGCGGATCGACGGCGTCGACGCCAGGACCGCGCGAGCGGGCCCGTGAAACCAGCGAAAATACGGCCAGAACCACTCCGCCGACAGACCCGTGCGGCTCTGCACATAATCGGGGAAGTTGGTGTGATAGGCTGTGGTGAAGTCGAGCTTGCGGCGCAGGCACCATTGCCGCGCCGCCAGGCAAAGCGGGCCCTCGGTCGCGAGATGGATGGCGTCCGGCCGGAACGCGCCGAGCAACCGGCCGACGGTGCGCGGCGCGACCATCGCGAGGCGGATCTCCGGATAAGTGGGGCAAGGCAGTGTCACGAAACGATCGGGCCCGATCACTTCGACCTCATGGCCCATGGCCTGAAGTTCCGCGCGGACCGACTGCAGCGTCCGCACGACGCCATTTATCTGCGGGATCCATGCGTCGGTGACGATGGCGATGCGCATGGACGTGACGCCGATCTCCCTCAGGCTGCCAACTCGACGTCGGCGTTTGCGCTGTCGCGCAGGGCGATCTCGTCGCCCCAGTGCAGGATTTCCATGGTGCCGTCATGATGCTCGACCAGCGCCGTGCAGCCTTCGACCCAGTCGCCGTCATTATAGTAGGTCACATTGCCGAACTGGCGGATCTCGGCGGTGTGGATATGACCGCAGACGACGCCATCGACGTGCCGGCGCTCGGCCTCATGCGCGACGATCTCCTCGAAGCGCGAGATGAACGCCACGGCATTCTTGACCTTGTGCTTGGCCATTTTCGAAAGCGACCAATAGGGCATGCCGAGCCACTGGCGCCAGCGGTTCACATGGCGATTGAGCACCATGAGCGCCGTGTAGGCCGCATCGCCTACCACGGCGAGCCAGCGATGCGCGAGCATGATGGCGTCGAACTCGTCGCCATGCAGGACAAGCAGCTTGCGGCCGTCCGCCGTGGTGTGGATCTTCTTGCGCCGCACCTCGACCCCGCCGAAGTTCATGCCGGTGAAGTTGCGGAACATCTCGTCATGATTGCCGGGAATGTAGATGACGCGCGTGCCACGCCGCGCCCGCTTCATCACACGCCAGACGATGTCGTTGTGCGCGGTCGGCCAATAGAAGCGCTTCTTGAGCTGCCAACCATCGATGATGTCGCCGACCAGGTACAGCATGTCGCTGTCCACATTGTCGAGGAAGTCGATCAGCATCTCGGCATTGCAGCCGCGCGTCCCCAGATGGATGTCGCTGATCCAGATTGTGCGGAAGTGACGCCGCGAGCTGGTCTTGCCTGGCCGCTCCGGCACTATCGAACTGATCGCATTCATCGGTTTTGCAGCGTCCCTGGGTTGATGCTTCCCAGGCCCCGCTCCTAGCTCTTTTATGTGACAGTTTTTCTTGAGATATGACGGTTTTGCGTCACTTTGCGGCCTTCATGCAAAAGCCGGCATCACCTCACGCCCGAACAGCTCCACGGATTGCAAGGCCTCCTCGGGGGTGAGATCGCCGAATACCAATTCCGCCGCGAGATAATTGATGCCCGCTTCATCGCGGGTCTTGGCGACCCAGTCGCGGACCGAGGCGGGCGAGCCGGCAAAGGCGATGCCGGAGGCCTGCGCATCGGCAAACTCGGCGGCGATCGGGAATGCCGGAAGGCCGAGCCAGTTCACCAGCCAATTGAAATTGGCGGCAAAGATGCGCCACGCCCGGGTGGCGATCCGCTCCGCCTCGGCATCGGTCGGCGCAACATAGACCTGACGCATCAGGCCCATGAACGGCCTGCCCTCGCCCCCACGGCCACGCTTGTCCAGCTCCTCGGCAAAGGCGTCTGCAATCGGCCGGGCGCGGGCATTGGGCAGGCCGGCGACCAGATTGACGTTTTGCTCGGCAGCCCACGCACAGCGCGCCGGATTGCCGACACCGTACCACAAAGGCGGATGCGGCCGTTGCAGCGGCTTGATCAGCTGCGGGGTCGGCGGAATGTTGAAGAAGCGGCCGTCATGCTCCAGCACGTCGCCGGTAAAGCCCTTCATCAATATCTCGAAGCTCTCGGCGAAGAGCGCCTCCATGTCGTCCGCGGAAACCCCGAAGCGGCTGTGCTCGGCCGACTGTCCGCCCTTGCCGACGCCCAGTTGCAGCCGCCCGCCCGACAGCCGGTCCAGCATGCCGATTTCCTCTAGAAGCCGGACGGGATGATAGAGCGGGAGGAGATAGACGAGCGGCCCGAAGCGCAGCGTCTTGGTGCGCTGGGCGACCGCGGACAGGAAAAGCCCGGGCGATGGCGCCATGCCGAGCCGCGTCGCATGGTGCTCGGCGAGATGATAGCAATGATAGCCGAGCGCCTCATACCGCTCGACCAGCGCGAGGCGATGCTCATATTGCGCCTCGATGGTCATGCCATTGGCGTCGATATGGTCGAAGGCGCCGAACTTCACCCGAATACCTCTCCCTGCCGTTGCCGCCCAGCTTAATGACCGGCCTGCGGAGGGGGAAGCGTCAGGCGTCCATCGGAATGAAACCCGGCAGGCTTTTCACGCGGGCAATCCAGGCCTGGATCGCGGGATAGGCATCGAGGTCGAAGCCGCCGTCCCCCGCGACATGGGTGTAGGGAAAGAGGCAGATGTCCGCGAGCGTCGGCCCGCTGCCCACGAACCAGTCCTGGCCGGCGAGATGCTCGTCCATGAGCTGCAGCGCCGCTTCGCCCGCCGCGCGCTTGCCCGGCAGGTTGACGCGCTGGACCTCGTTGAAGTTCGCCTCGCCGATCCAACCGAACCAGAAGCGCAGAGTCGCAACATTGGGCTCGTGATTATATTGCTCGAAGAACATCCAGCGCAGCACATCGGCTAGGTCGAACCGGTCCTGCGGGATCAAGTCCGAACCCGTCGCCAGCCACCAGCAGGCAGCGTTGCTCTCCGGCAAGAATCTGTTGCCGACCTGGAGCACGGGAATGCGGCCGTTGGCATTGACCTTCTCGAGGAACTCGGCGGTCCGCGTCTCGCCCTTCATGATGTCATATTCGCGCCGCTCGAGCGTCTGGCCCGTCAGCGCCGCCGTCAGCCGGATCTTGTAGCAATTTCCCGACCGCGCATATTCGTGAAGGATCAGCTGCTCAGTCATCTTCGCCCCGCATGCGTCATCCACAATAACGCCGCCGCAACGCTAGATGGAATGCGCGGCCATCACCAACAAAAAGCCTGGGCCGACCAATAAGCTCCGCTTGTGGTCAACGAGACCAGGGAGACGGCATATTGTAGGGCACGGTCGTGAAAACCGCCTCGATTCGCGCGATTTTGCCGTCCACGATCTTGAACAATTCCAGTAACACGAAGCTGTGCGGATAGAAGAAGACCGACTTGGCCTTCGTGCCATCTGTCCAGGTCACGTCCACGACACGGCCGCTGTGATCGATGAAGGCCGCGGCCAGCACCAGGCCTTTTTCCTCATCGACCAGCGGAAAACGCCGGTCCCGAAGTCGGTCGTCGTAGACGAACTGGCCCTTGCGAAACTGTTCGGCGCATCCAAGCGCGGCGATGTCATAGCCGGGGATAGCGCCGGGATTGTTGGTGGTTTGCAGGCCATTTTCGACCCGGTCGCAGTCATCCGTGAACTCGGTGAACAGCGTGCCGTCGTTCAATTGCAGGGTGTCGAAATAGCCGTCGGCAATAGCCAGCATCCGAGCCCGCGGTCGGCGCTGCGCAGGCGGCACATCTTCGAAGAAAATGGGATGCGGCTGCGTCACCGCACCGATCACCGGAAAGGGGCCCGGATCGTCCCGGCGCGAAAGGACCGTCTCAACCTCGCTGATCGCGCCATTCTCGATCCGCAGGCGCAGCGCCATGATGCCGGGCACGCCATGCTCCTCGACGATGCCGATCCAGCCCGCCTCGCCGCTGTCCGGATCGCAGAAGGCCAGATCATAGTCGCGCCGGCCGCTGATCGTGCCCCAGAGGCCGTCACCGACGGCCAGCTGCACATTCTGCTCCGTAAATAGAACTTGGTCGGCCCAATCCAGTCGCGAAGGGTCTTTGGCCACAAGCGCGTCGAGATAGGCTTCGACGTGGCCGAGAAGCTCCGTGCGATCGTAGGGCACGGCAGGCCTCGAATTGAACCGTCCAGTCACAGCGCTCTCCCCTCGTGGTATTGCTTCTTACAACAGTAACCGCCGTTAGCGATCGACGTCCTAATGGTCTTCCGATCACGCGTACAGCTCTGGTCGGCGACGGCCAAAACCTGCTTCAAAGCGCTCGCTGGACGAAGAATTCACGAAGAATTTAGTCTTTCAGAATATTTAGCCGACATGATTAACGGACGCTTGCGACGGCCAGGGATCGCCAGGCGCCGCCCCGCTGCAAAGGACCATGCGCGACATGTTGGACAGGCTTGTCTTCAGCGATGCAATTTCCCGCCGTCGCCTCGCGCTCCAGTCGCACTTTGACGTGCGCAAGCAGTTCGAGGAAATCGAAGAAAGCTGCATCCCATCCTATGTACACGGCAACCGACTGGCGGCCTGGGTTGCGTGGCAGCGGACGAAGGCTGCTGCACGGCTCTATGATCGCCTTGCCCCGGCCGGCTCGATCCTCGATTTCGGCGCTGCCACTGGCGAGGTGGGCCACTTGGCCCACAAGAAGGGCCCCTATCATATCATCGAGCAGGACGAGATTCTCGTCGCCGCTTGCACGGCTTGGCAGGACGCCAAGCGTGTCTCGCTCGAGAATGCCGAGCCCGGTGCTTACGCTGCGGTATTCGCTTTGGACTCGCTCGAGCACAATGACGACATCCCCGCTCTGATCGAGCAACTGGTTCCGTTGCTGCGAGCAAATGGCGTTTTCATTCTGTCGGGCCCGACCGAGAGCAGCTTCTACAAGCTGGGTCGCCGGCTTGCCGGTTTCTCGGGCCACTATCATCACTCGAACATCTTCGACATCGAAGCGATCATGGCGCGCCACTGCACGCTGGCGGAAGCGCAGCGCGTTCCGGTCTTCCCCACCTTGTTCCGAGTTACCGCGTGGCGGCCCAAGCGGACGGGATAGACGGCATGGTGACAAGTTTGCGCCTCGGAACCGCCATAGTCATCGTGCTGATGGTCTCTGTCGGCCAGATCCTGTTCAAGCTCGCGGCGGAAAAGCTTCGGCTGAGCGGCGGGCAATTGACCATGCCGGTCCTCACCACGATCGCCCTCTCGTTGCTCATCTACGGCATTGCGACACTGGGCTGGATCTGGGTCCTCCAATGGTACCCGCTCTCGCGCATCTACCCGCTGATGGCGATGTCGTTCGTGATGGTGCCGATCGGTGGCGCGCTCCTGTTCGCCGAGCGACTGACTCCATCCTATTTCGGGGGAAGCGCGCTGCTCTTGGCGGGCCTCTTCCTCATCATGCTGCCGCGCACCTAAGACAGGCATCGAAGCGAGGCTAAAGATCGTGAATAGCAGAGTTGATCCGAGAGAGATGTTTCGTGCGATTGGCCGAGAGCCGTTTTCACACGCCCTTAGCATCGCCGTCATAATCCCCTGCTATAAGGTGACCGCACATATCGCCGAGGTGATCGCACGCATCGGCCAGGAAGTTCGGGCGATCTACTGCGTCGACGACGCCTGTCCGGAAGGCTCGGGCAAGCTCGTCGAGAAGATGGTTCGTGACAAACGCGTCAAAATCATCTTCCATGACGAGAACCAGGGCGTTGGCGGCGCCATGCTGACGGGTTATCGCGCCGCGCTGGCCGACGGGCATGATGTGCTGGTCAAGATCGATGGCGACGGCCAGATGGACCCTTCGCTCATCCCGCAGTTCGTCTATCCGATCGAACTCGGGATGGCCGACTATACGAAGGGCAATCGCTTCTTCAATATCGAGGATGTGAGGGGCATGCCCCCGGTCCGCCTGATCGGCAACGGCGCGCTGTCTTTCCTCACCAAGCTGTCCTCGGGCTATTGGAACATCTTCGATCCGACCAACGGCTATACCGCAATGCACCGGTCGGTCGGCGAGCTCATCGTCAATCGCAGGATCGACAAGCGGTACTTCTTCGAGACCGACATGCTGCTCAACCTCTACCTGTTGCGAGCGGTCGTGCAGGATGTGCCGATGGCCGCGGTCTATGCCGAAGAGAAAAGCAATCTGAGCGTCCGGCGGATCGCGGTTCCGTTCCTGATGAAGAACCTGCGCAACGCCGCACGCCGCTTTTTCATCAATTACATCATCCGCGACTTTTCGCTTGCCACGCTCGAAGCCATTCTCGGCGTCCTGCTGCTCGCATTCGGTCTCGCGACGGGCTCGATTTTCTGGCTCCGTTCCTATATGTCGGGCGAGGTGGCCACGGCAGGGCAAGTGATGATCGCGGCCCTGCCGATCCTCAGTGGCACGCAATTGCTGCTGTCGGCACTGAACTTCGACATGCGCAACGTGCCCTCGATCGTCCGGCATCCGCTACTCACCAGACGGCGAACATGATGTTTCAGCCGATCAAGGCTTCATCGCGGACCTCGCACGAGGATCCCCGTCCCCAGCGACTCTTCCTGCTGCTCGCGCCATTTCTTTTTGCGGCCTATGCGCTGCTAGTGCCGCCATTCCAAACTTTCGACGAAACGCAGCATCTGCAGCGTGCATGGCAGGTCAGCCAGTTCGAGGTGAGCGCAGAGCGACGCGGAAGACAGTCCGGCGGCGATCTTCCACCCGGCCTCGGCAAGGCAGCCATCGCACAACTGGCAGAGATCAAGCCACAGGGCGAGCGGCATGTTATCGTCCATCCCTTTGCTGACATCTTCAGCCAGAACACGTCGCCCGGCTATGACCAGCCACCGGTTTTTTACAATTTTTTCGGCGCGGCGGTCTATTCGCCGATCGGCTACCTGCCACAGGCTCTGGTCATACGCATCGGGCAGGCCACCGGAATGTCCGTCGAATGGATCGTTCGGGCCGGACGTCTCCTCAACGCCGCGATCTGCATAGCGCTCGTGGCATGGGCGCTGGCGCTGATGCCGTTTGGGCGCTGGGTGATGATGACGATCGGCTTGTTGCCGCCCGTCGCGGCAGGCGCTGCCTCGATGGGGCAGGACGGCCTGATCGTCGGATGCGGCTTTGTCATCACCGCCTGGAGCCTGAAAGCCGCTGTCGAAGGTCGATGGCGGATGCGTGGCGCAGTCACGCTGGGCCTTGCCGCGGTCACTGCGACCCTCGCCAAATTTGTCTATCTGCCGCTTGTCGGCATAGCCTTGCTACCCAAGCCACGCCGCACCTCATGGCTGCGCTGGATTGCTGTGCCGTTCGCGGTTGGCTGTATCGCCGCATTGGCTCTGTTGGGGTGGATGAGTGTCAACGCTCATGCGCTTGTCAAATTCCTGCCGGATCTCCCGAGCATGGGCGAACAGGTGGTCTGGATCGTCACGAACCCGATCCGGTTCGCGACACTGATAGCGCAGACCTACTGGCATCTCCTGCCTTACGCCTGGGCCGGCTTCTATGCTTTCGGGGACTCGACGGTGCCGATCATTCTCCCCGCCGCGATTGCTGGCACGCAAGCCATTCTTCTCGCCATGATCTGCGGAGACCGCGCTCATGATCTGACGCAATCGCGCCGATTGTGGATGCTGCTTATTTTCGCAACCGTTCCCGTGCTCATCGCAACGGCCTTGTTCATCAGCTTCAATCCGCCTGGCACCCATCATATTGAAGGTTTTCAGTCGCGCTATCTCTCGCCGGTTCTGCCCCTCGCGGCCATCGCCCTGATGCGCCGGAGCGCCAGCCCGTCGCGCTTGCTGGCGCCCGGCACTCTCGCGCTTACGTTGGCCGCCCATGCGGCGACACTCGGCACGATGCTGCGGACCTTCTACAGCTTCTGATCAAACGCGCAGCACGATCTTGCCGAAATGGTCGCCCGCCTCCATGCGGCGATGCGCCTCGGCGGCCTCGGCCAGTGGAAACGTCCGATCCATGGCCGGCTGCAACACGCCTTCTGCGAAAAGCGGCCAGACTGTCTCGCGGATCTCCGCGCAGAGTGCCACCTTGAAGGTCGGCGAACGCGGGCGCAGCGTCGATCCGGTCAGCGTCAGCCGCCGCGTCATCACCTGCGGAATGAAGATCTCCGCCTTGGTCCCGCCCAGCACGGCGATCGAGACATGGCGGCCATCCTCGGCAAGGCAGGTAAGATTGCGCGGCAGATAATCGCCGCCGACCATGTCGAGCACGGCATTGACGCCCGCGCCGCCTGTCAACCGCTTCACCTCCTCGGCGAAATCATGGGTCCGATAGTTGATCGCATGGGTCGCGCCCCAATCGGCTGCCGCGGCGCATTTCTCGTCCGACCCGCAGGTCACGATCGTCTCGATGCCGAATGCCTTGCAGAGCGACACCGCCATGGTGCCGATGCCGCTCGTCCCGCCATGGATGAGCACACGCTCGCCTTCGCTCACATAGGCCCGCTCGAACAGATTGTGCCAGACCGTCATCAGCGTCTCGGGCAGCGCCGCCGCGTGCTCGGCGCTCATTGCCGCCGGCATGGCGAAGCATTGCGCATGCGGCGTCACGGCAAATTCGGCATAGCCCCCGCCCGCGACCAGCGCGCAGACGCGATGGCCGATGACAGCGGGATCGACGCCCTCACCCACGCCGGCGATGCGCCCCGCGACTTCCAGCCCCGGCAATGGCGATGCGCCCGGCGGAACCGGATAGAGCCCCTTGCGCTGGAGCACGTCGGGACGATTGACGCCCGCCGCTTCGACCTGGATGAGGACCTCGCCGGGCCCCGGAGCGGGCACGGCAACCCTGGCCATCCTGAGCACGTCGGGCCCGCCGGGCGCGCTGATCTCGACCGCCCGCATCGTCTCGGCCATGGCCATGTCTGCCCCCTGTGCGACCTGTTTCTTGCTTTGCGCACCTTGTGGCAGCGCGCTGACTCGGCGGCAAGAGTCTTGATCCGGCAGACCAGTCATCCGGAAGTGCCGTTGACTTGGCGCTTCATCCGCGTAACCATGGGCGCATGGATTTCGAGGATGCCTCGCCCCGGCCGCGCGCGGGCGACCTCTTGAAGGCCCTCGCGCGCGAAGATCTGGATCCGCTCTCGGTCGCGGATCTGGAAGAGCGCATCGCAGCCCTCACCGCAGAGATAGAACGGACGCGCGCCAAGAAGGATCGCGCCGTTA
This sequence comes from Sphingobium sp., assembly GCA_017745115.1. Next base: position 185,776 of record JAGIAA010000002.1, read on the forward strand.
ACCATAAGGCAAGCGCCGAGGCGCTATTCAAGAAATGAGGGGAGAGGAGGCAGGATCGCCGGCGGGCGGATATCGGCCTCCGAAACAGAGCAAGGAACGAGCGCTCTTGAATGCACTCGTCCGCGCGCCGACATAGGTTGCAGAGCGGCCCGATCGCGGGCCGCAGGAGTGAAGTAGAAATGCCGTCTTTCGCCTCTGCCCTCGAAACCACCCTGCACAATGCGCTGGCGCACGCCACTGAGCGCCATCACGAATATGCGACGCTGGAGCATCTGCTGCTCGCGCTCATTGACGATGAGCACGCAGCGAAGGTGATGCAGGCCTGCGGCGTCGATCTTGGTGAACTCAGCGACACCGTGACGCACTATCTCGACACGGAGCTCGACAGCCTCAAGGTCGCCGGCCAGGTCGATCCTTCGCCGACCAGCGGCTTCCAGCGCGTCGTCCAGCGCGCGATCCTGCACGTCCAGTCTTCCGGCAAGGAGGAAGTGACCGGGGCGAACGTCCTCGTCGCGCTCTTCTCCGAGCGCGAAAGCTATGCGGTCTATTTCCTGCAGCAGCAGGACATGAGCCGCCTCGATGCCGTCTCCTATCTCTCGCATGGCGTCGGCAAGGGCGCGGTCACGCCCGAGCAGCCCAAGTCGGCCCAGCCCGAGGAAGAGAAGAAGAGCGAGTCCAAGAAGAAGGACGGCGCTCTCGACCAGTTCACGATCAATTTGAACGAGAAGGCCAAGGAAGGCCGCGTGGATCCCCTGATCGGCCGCATGGCCGAGGTGGACCGCACCATCCAGATCCTGTGCCGCCGTTCCAAGAACAACCCGCTTTATGTGGGCGATCCGGGCGTCGGCAAGACCGCCATCGCCGAGGGTCTGGCGCGCAAGATCATCGAGGGCGAAGTGCCCGACGTGCTGAAGCCGGCCGTCATCTATTCGCTCGACATGGGCGCGCTGCTTGCCGGCACGCGCTATCGCGGCGACTTCGAGGAGCGCCTGAAGGCCGTCGTTTCCGAGCTCGAAAAGCTGCCTGACGCGATCCTGTTCATCGACGAGATCCACACGGTGATCGGCGCCGGCGCGACCTCCGGCGGGGCGATGGATGCGTCAAATCTGCTCAAGCCGGCTCTCTCCGGTGGCCAGATCCGGTGCATCGGCTCGACGACCTACAAGGAGTTCCGCAACCATTTCGAGAAGGACCGCGCCCTGCTGCGCCGGTTCCAGAAGATTGACGTGAACGAGCCGACCGTGCCCGACACGATCAAGATTCTGACCGGGCTCCGGTCGGCCTTCGAGGAACACCACCATGTCAAGTACACGCCCGACGCCATCAAGGCGGCGGTCGAGCTTTCGGCGCGTTACATCAATGACCGCAAGCTGCCCGACAAGGCGATCGACGTCATCGACGAGGTCGGTGCGATGCAGATGCTGGTTCCGCCCAGCCGCCGCAAGAAGATGATCACGCCCAAGGAGATCGAGGCCGTGATCGCGACCATGGCGCGCATCCCGCCCAAGACCGTGTCGAGCGACGACAAGACCGTGCTGGAGACGCTCCAGACCGATCTCAAGCGCGTCGTCTTCGGCCAGGACAAGGCGATCGAGGTGCTCAGCTCGGCGATCAAGCTCAGCCGTGCGGGCCTGCGCGATCCGGACAAGCCGATCGGCAACTATCTGTTCAGAGGCGACACCGGCGTCGGCAAGACCGAGGTCGCGCGGCAGCTGGCGCAGCTGCTCGGCATTCCGCTCCAGCGTTTCGACATGTCGGAATATATGGAGCGCCACTCGGTGAGCCGCCTGATCGGCGCGCCTCCGGGCTATGTCGGCTATGACCAGGGCGGCCTGCTGACGGATGCGATCGACCAGAACCCGCATTGCGTGTTGCTGCTCGACGAGGTCGAGAAGGCGCATCCGGACCTGTTCAACATCCTGCTGCAGGTCATGGACAATGGCCGCCTCACCGATCACCACGGCAAGACGGTCGATTTCCGCAACGTCATTCTGATCATGACGACCAATGCGGGCGCGTCCGACATGGTCAAGGAATCGATCGGCTTCGGCGACATCGCGCGCGACGACGTGCAGGAAGAGGCCGTGAAGAAGCTTTTCACGCCGGAATTCCGCAACCGCCTCGATGCGATCGTACCGTTCGGCTATCTCCCGACCGAGGTTGTCGCCCGCGTGGTCGACAAGTTCATCATCCAGCTCGAGCTCCAGCTGGCCGACCGTGATGTCCACATCACGCTCGACGAGCCTGCCCGCGACTGGCTGACGGCGAAGGGCTATGACAAGCTCTATGGCGCCCGCCCTATGGGGCGGCTCATCCAGGAGAAGATCAAGCAGCCGCTGGCCGAGGAACTGTTGTTCGGCAAGCTCGTCCATGGCGGCGAGGTCAATGTGAAGCTGAAGGATGGCGAGCTGACCTTCGAGATCACGCCTGCCGCACCCAAGCGCAACAAGGGCGGCACGCCGCCCAAGGCAGGCGGCAAGGGCAGGAAGGCGCCGGCCAAGGCGAAATAAGCACCGCCTTGTCGCGCCTCTCAGTGCACGAACAAGGAAACGCCAGCGTGAGTGATCGCGCTGGCGTTTCGCGTGAGACGAGCCCTCGGGGCACGGTCATCCTGCTGCACGGCTTCGTCGGGCTGCCGATCATGAGCCGGCCGCAGGCACGGATGCTCCGCCGCGCGGGCTTCGAGACGCGCGAACTGGGCTATGACAGCTGGGGGAAATCGCTCGCGCAGATTTGCGATCGGCTGCTGCCGCGCGTCGCCCGGATCGCAGAACGGTCGGACGGACCGGTCCATTTCGTCGGGCACAGCATGGGCGGTCTCGTCATCCGCGCCTTGCTCAGCCGCTGGCGGCCGGTCGAACTCGGGCATGTCGTCATGCTCGGCACGCCCAATGCCGGCAGTGAGGTGGCGGACTTCGTCGACAGCTGGGCCGTCCTACGGCCTATCCTCGGCCAGGCAGGCCCGGCGCTCGTCACGCGGCGCCCAACCTCGATTGCAGACCTCTTCGGGCCGGTCGATTATTCGCTGGGCATCGTCGCGGGCGATTGGAACCTGCCGGGTACGCCCTTCTCACGCCTCTTCGACGGCGCCCATGACGGCAAGGTCAGCGTTGCCTCGACCTGGCTTCCGGAAGCCGCGGACCACATCGTCCTGCCGCTCCCCCACACGCTGCTGCTCTATCATCGCGACGCGCATAGCGCGGCCCGCCACTTTCTCACCCATGGCCGCTTCGCCGAGGACGCCCCGCGCGATTACCGGTAGCGAATCGTCTGCTCCTGCGATATGTTCCCACTCTGTTCTTTCGCAGGAGATCGGTATGACAGAGGCGGTTCAGTTCTACACCAACCCCATGTCGCGCGGGCAGATCGTCCGCTGGATGATCGAGGAAGCGGGCGCCGATTATGAGACGCATATTCTCGATTATGCGAGCGGCATGAAGGCGCCCGATTATCTGGCGATCAACCCGATGGGCAAGGTTCCCGCCATCGTCCATCGCGGCAAGGTGGTGACCGAATGCGCCGCGATCTGTGCCTACCTCGCCGATGCGTTTCCAGCCGCGCGGCTGCTGCCGACGGACGATGAAAAGGCCGATTATTATCGCTGGTTCTTCTTCGGAGCCGGCCCGGTCGAGGCGGCCGTTACCAACAAGGCCGCCGGCTTCGAGGTCCAGCCCGACCGAGAGCGCATGTTCGGCTACGGCAACTATGAGCGGACGATGGATGCGCTGACCCGGGCCCTGACCGGCCGCGACTATATCTGCGGCAGCCGCTTCACGGCCGTCGACGTCTATCTGGGCTCACAGGTCATGTGGGGCGTGCAGTTCGGCACCATGCCAAGCAACCCTGCCTTCGAGGCCTATGGTGCACGGCTCTCTGCTCGTCCCGCCTATCTCAGGGCCAAGAATATCGACAACGCGCTGATTGCGGAGATGCAGGCGGCAGCGCCGGCCTGACGGATCGGATAAGCCTGTCCGATTTCTCTCCGTCATCCCGGATTTGATCGACGCCTATCCCGTCCGGACAGATCGCCAAAGCAAAAGGCCCGGCGGATCGCTCCGCCGGGCCTTCCTTGTCAGACCGTCAACCGGTTCAGTTGCGCTGGCTGCCGAACAGCCGGAGCAGGAACATGAACATGTTGATGAAGTCGAGATAGAGGTTGAGGGCGCCCATGATGACGACCTTGCCCATCTGATCGGTGCCCGCGACATAGGCGTAGATGCTCTTGAGCTTCTGCGTGTCATAGGCTGTCAGGCCGGCGAAGATGAGCACGCCCAGGATGCTGATGGCCAGCCCCAGCGCGGTGGACTGGAACCAGAGGTTCAGCAGCGAGGCGACCAGAATGCCGACGACGCCCATGATCAGGAACGTGCCGAAGGCGCTGAGGTCGCGCTTGGTGGTGTAGCCGTAGAGGCTGAGACCCGCGAAGGCCGCCGCCGTGGCGAAGAA
>JAGIAA010000030.1 GCA_017745115.1 Sphingobium sp.
CCGGTGGCTGGGGCGCGGTGCTGCGTTTCAAGGGCAAGGAAAAGGAACTCTCGGGCGGCGAGCCCGACACGACCAACAACCGCATGGAGATGATGGCGGCGATCGAGGGCCTCAAGGCGCTGACCCGCCCCTGTCACGTCAAGCTGTGGACCGACAGCAAATATATGATGGACGGCATCACCAAGTGGATTCACGGCTGGCAGCGCAACGGCTGGCGCACTGCCGACAAGAAGCCGGTCAAGAATGCCGATCTCTGGCAGGCGCTGCTCGCCGCCGTCGCCCCGCACCGGGTCGAATGGCATTGGGTGAAAGGGCATGCCGGCCACCCGGAGAACGAGCGGGCCGACAAGCTCGCCTGCGCCGCCGCGGAAGCCGCGCGAATACCCGCGAGCTGAGGATTTCGCATAGTCGATTTGGCGCGCGGGGATCGCGTCATTTTCATGTCATCGATGTTGGGCAAATGAACCTATCCGATTATATATCGGTGAGGGACGAGTCCATTTGCCGATAGTGGGGGAGGCAAGGATGACTGGTGCCCAACAGGATCGATTTCATGCGCTTTCGGTGCGAGATCTTCTCGATGCCCGAGAAGCATATCATGTCCATTTATCCAACAAGACCAATGTCTTCGCGACCGCGATCGGCCTCTACCTGATCCGGGACGATGGCGACGCGGACGACAAGAAGCCCGGCATTCATGAGCGTAAGGCGACCGCGCCACCACGCAGGCTCACCAATTCGAGCGTGAGGGACTGGTCCTGGCCGTGCGTCCTCGTCTTCGTGCGGGAATGGGCGAAGCGCAAGGACATGGCCCATTCGCCCGAGAACATCGTGCCGCCTTTCCTTTATCTGCCGGACGGGCGCGTCATCCCCGTCTGCGTCGTCGAAGCGGGTCCGGGCGAGGTCGACCATCTCGTCGCACCCGGCGTTTATCCGAGCGACCTGATCGGCGGCGGCTATCCTTGCCTCGCCGACGTGCAAGGCGTGCGGCGCTCCGGCTCCATCGGGTGCCTGGTCACGGACGGCGATGGCGTGTTCGCGCTCACCAATCGCCATGTCGCCGGGCCCGAGGGGCGCGAGATTTCGACGCTCGTCGCAGGCGCGCGTCGGCGCATCGGCATCAGCGCCGGGCAGGCCGTCGGCAAGAAGCCGTTCGAACAGGTCTATCCCGGCTGGGCGGGCTCGCGGGTGCTCGCCAATCTCGATGCCGGGCTGGTCCGCGTCGACGACGTCAACGATTGGACGGCGCAGGTCTACGGCATTGGCGAAATGGGCCCGATCTTCGATCTCAACACGACCAACTTCGACCTTAACCTCATCGGCCTCGATGTGCGCGCGCATGGGGGCACCTCCGGTGCGATCTCCGGCCAGATCGCAGCCTTGTTCTTCCGCTACAAGAGCGTCGCCGGCACCGACTATGTGAGCGATTTCCTGATCGGCCCCCGCACCGGCAAGGACCTGCTGGGGACGCTGCCCGGCGACTCCGGCACGCTCTGGTTCCACGATCCGGCCGAGCCCGCGCAAGGCCGTCAGGCGCCACGTCTCAGCCCGATCGCAATGCAGTGGGGCGGGCAAGCGCTCGTCGCAGGGGATGGCGGCACCAGCGCGACCTACGCTCTCGCCTCCTGCCTTGCGACGATCTGCCGTGAGCTCGAAGTCGATATCATCGCCGACTGGAACAGCGGCATTCCGGAGACATGGGGTGTCGTCGGCCATGTGAAGGTCGGTGCGCTGGCCTGCGAGCTGATCGGCGAGGCAGGCTTTGCAGCGGATGCCAAGCTGAAGGCCGTGTTCGGGCTTAACCTGGAAAATATCGGCATGTCCGACGCCGCGCTTCACCAGAGCGGCCGGCCGGACACCCCGGGGTTCGCCCCGCTCGCGGATGTCGCGGACTTGGTCTGGCGCAACACGCGCAAGATCGATTCCTCGAACCACTTCGCCGACATGGATCAGGTGGTGCCGACCGGAAAGTTCGCCGGAAAGTCGCTGATCGATCTGACGAAGAACGGGGCCCACATCAATCCGGACGACTGGAACCGCTTTTACGCAGATCTCGGCGTCGACAAGCGCGGCGCCCTGCCCTTCCGGGTCTGGTCGATCGCAGATGAGATGGTCGACTATGCGCGTGACGGCGACGTGCTGCGCTTTGTGTGCGCAGGCGGCGTCATGGCGCATTATCTCGGCGATGCTTGCCAGCCCCTGCACATCTCCCGCCTGCATCATGGGCCTGAAGGCGGAAGCGAGGCCGAAAAGGGTGTGCATGAGGCGTATGAGACCAAGATGCTCGACGCGAACCGTGACGCGCTCATCCAGAAGATCGCGCAGAAGCGTGCGCAAAAGGCCGTTCCCCAAGCCTGGCAGGGCGGCGGCGAGAAAGCCGCGCTCGAGACCGTCCGGCTGATGCACCGCACGGTGAAAGCGCTGCCGCCGCTGGAGATCGTCGAACTCTACAACAGCCTTTCCGGCCGTCAGCGGCTCATCACCATGTGGCAGAAGCTCGGCGACCGCACCGCTTCACGCATCCTCGACGGCGCGTGGACGCTCGCGGGTATCTGGCAGGGCACCTGGGCGGAGGGACGCAGCAAGCCTGGCGCGAAGCCGGTCAATTTCCCGAACCAGGCTTTCGCCCATGACGAGCTGTCGGCGCTCTACAAGGACAAGAATTTCGCGCCGTCCTACGCGCTCAAGAACCTGAAGCTGGTGAACGGCCGGCTGGTCAACACCAGCTGACGCGGTCAGTCGGTCAGTTGCACTTGGCGCAGGTGCCGAGCACTTCGATCACCGGGCGCTCGGGACTGAAGCCCGACAGGACGGCGACGCTGCGCACCTGTTCGGTCAGCGCGTCGTCGTCGACATGAGTCGTCGCGCCGCATTCCCTGCACACCAGGAAGATGCAGTCGTGCATGCAGCCGGGATGGGCATTGGCGATATAGGCATTGGCGCTCTCGACGCGCTGCGCGAGGTTGTTCGCCACGAACAGGTCGAGGATGCGATAGACGCTGTTGGGCGCCACGCGCTTGCCGCGCCGCTGCGAGACCTTGTCGGCGATGTCATAGGCTGATGACGGCTTGTCCTCAGCGGCCAGCACCGCGAAGATGTCACTGCGCATGTCCGTCCACTGCTCGCCCTTGCTCTCCAGCATGGCGCGCGCCGCCTGGGCAAGCTTGTTGCCCGTCGGTTCGCGGTGATCGTGGCGATGGTCATGCGCGTGATCATGACCTTGGCTATGTGTGTGGCCGCTCATGTCCCTAATCTAGGCCTTGCGGGCATCCGCGACAAGCCTGACCGAAGAGGCCGCAGCCCTGGACCTGAACGGGTCATGGCATCTGCCGAAAAGTTGGTTTAGATAAATGGACAGAATCAACAAAGGGAGGAGCTGCGATGGCCATCACCAGCACATTCGCCGGAACATTTGGACGTTTTGCGGCGGGCTTTGCGCTCGCCGGCCTCGTTGCGGCGGCGCCGCTCGCGGCGCAGCCATCCGGCCCCGGCGGACCTGCGCCGCTCGCCAAGCAGCCGGCGAACGTCAACGTCGTCACCGTCCACGGCAAGTCCCTCGAGGGCAATCTCGAGGGTGACCCGACCGACATCAAGGTGATCGTGGCGCTGCCGCCGAACTACGGCAAGGACACCAAGAAGCGCTATCCGGTCGTCTATTTCCTCCACGGCTATTTCTTCAACGTCGACCAGATCGACGGCCTCGCCCATTTCGGCGACGCGGTCTCGGACGAGGCCAAGAAGGGCCATGAATTCATCCTCGTCGCGCCCGATGGCGGCCGCACCAAATGGGCCGGCTCCATGTGGTCGAGCTCGCCGACCATCGGCGACTGGGAAGGCTTCGTGTCGAAGGATCTCGTATCCTACATCGACTCGCACTATCGCACGCTCGCCAAGCCCGCCTCGCGCGGTCTCGGCGGCCACTCCATGGGCGGCTACGGCACCTGGCGTATCGCCATGAAGCACCCCGGCATCTTCGGCGCGGCCTATGGCATGAGCGCCTGCTGCATGTCGGCACGCACGACCAATGCCGGCGACGCCAAGATCGAGAAGATGTCGATCGAGGAAGCCTCGAAGGCCGGCTTCGGCGAGCGCGCCGCGATCGCCTCGGCCGCCGGCTGGGCGTCCAACCCGACCAAGCCGCCCTTCTATTTCGACTGGCTGACCAAGGATGGCGCCGCCCAGCCCGAGGTCATCGCGCAGTGGGCCGCCAACGCGCCGCTCGCCATGCTTTCGCAATATGTGCAGAACCTGAAGACCTATCAGGCGCTGGGCATCGAGATCGGCACCAAGGACGGGCTGATCGGCGACAACCGCAAGCTCAACGCGTTGTTTGATCAGTATGGGCTGAAGCACGACTATGCGGAGTTCGACGGCGGTCATGCCGAGCGTTTCGCCGAGCGCGTCCGCATCGGCCTGATCCCCTTCTTCGAGAAGAACCTCGCGACGAAGTGAGTTCGCTGCCTTAGCCCCTCTCCTTTAGGGGAGGGGTTGGGGTGGGGCCTGCCACATTGCAGATCGCTTCGCGACACCCACCCCCTACCCCTCCCTTGAAATGGAGGGGCTTTTCATTGACGCTCCCTTCCCAGCGCCCGCTCCAGCATTCCCCGATCCAGCGCCCCTTCCCATTTCGCCACGACGATCGTCGCGACGGCATTGCCGATGATGTTCGTGATCGCCCGGCATTCGCTCATGAAACGGTCGATGCCGAGGATCAGCGCCATGCCCGCCACAGGCACGCTCGGCACGATGGCGAGTGTCGCCGCGAGCGTGATGAAGCCCGACCCGGTCACGCCCGCCGCGCCCTTGCTCGAGATGATTGCGACGCCCAGCAGCGCGAGTTGCTGTCCGAGGCTGAGGTCCACGCCGCATGCCTGCGCGATGAACAGCGCCGCCAGCGTCATGTAGATGTTCGTGCCGTCCAGGTTGAAGCTGTAGCCAAGGGGAATGACCAGGCCGACCACGCCCGGGTCGCAACCGGCCGCCTCCAGCCGCTTCATCAGCGGCGGCAGCGCAGCCTCCGACGATGACGTGCCCAGCACCAGCAGCAGCTCGTCCTTGAGGTAGGCGAGCAGGCGGAAGATCGAGAAACCCCCCGCACGCGCGATCAGGCCCAGCACGACGAGTACGAAAAGCGCCGATGTCAGATAGAAGGTCGCCAGGAGCCGCAGCAGATAATCGAGCACGTCCGGCCCATATTTGCCGACGGTGAAGGCCATGGCTGCGAAGGCGCCGATGGGCGCCGCGCGCATCACGATGGCGACGATGCGGAAGACGATGACCGCGAGCCGGTCTACCAGGTCGATCACGGGCTGCGCGGGCTCGCCGACCAGCGCGATGGCAATGCCGGTCAACACCGAGACGAACAGGATCTGCAGGATCGATCCCTCGGCGAGCGGCGACACCAGGGTCTTGGGAATGATCGCCAGCAGGAACTCGGTGACCGAGCTGTGCTGTGCCTGCTCGACATAAGGCGCGACCGCCGCGCTATCGAGTGTCGCGGGATGGATACCGAGTCCCGCGCCCGGCTGAACGACATTGGCAACGATCAGGCCGATGGCGAGCGCGAAGGACGAGACCACGATGAAATAGCCGAACGCCCGCGCAGCAACGCGGCCCAGTTCGCCAAGCGCACGCATATGAGCGATGCCGCTCACCAACGTCAGGAAGATGACGGGTGCGATGACCATCTTGATCGCCGCGATGAACGCATCGGATAGCGGCTTCATCGCGCTGCCCCAGCCGGGCTTGAGGACGCCGAGCAGCACGCCCAGCGCGATCGCGATCAGCACCTGCACATAGAGATGCCGCCACCAGCCGCCCTTTGCCTGTGTCGCCGTCATATCGCTCCCCTCGCTCATCGCCACATCCATCGCATCATCGTCATTCCCGCGGAGTCGAAGACGGGCAAAGCCCAACGCGGGAACCCAGTCAACCGGGCTACTGTGGGCTGGACGCGCATGGGACCGCGCTATCACCACTGGCTTTCCGCTTTCGCGGGAATGACGAATGTTTCTTGCTGCTGCTTTGACTGCTCCGGACTCAAGGAAATGCCTATCCTGTGATATTATTCCCCATCGGTTTTTGGTGGGAGATTTGTGTCATGGCGGAAGTCGTTGATGTCGCGAAGGTCGAGCAGCTTGCCGGCAAAGTCGTCGGTGATGTGGCGGGTGCGATGGCCCTCTTCATGGCCTATCTCGGAGACCAGGCGGGCGTGTTCGATACGCTGGACCGCGCCGGCCGCGTCACGGTTGGCGAACTCGCCGGCAAGACCGGCCTCAATCCCAAATATCTCCACCAGTGGCTCGGCTCGGTTTCGGCAGCGGGCTATGTGACCTTCCATCCAGAGGACGAGACTTTCTCCCTCACCCCCGAGCAGGCCCTGGTGTTCGGCCGCGAGGGCCAGCCGGCCTGCATGCAGGGCTTCGTGCAGATCCTGGTGGCGCAATATGCGGGGCAGGAAGCGGCCGTCGAAACCTTCAAGTCGGGCAAGGGCCGGCCGTGGAGCGATCATCTTCCCTGCTGTTTCTGCGGCACGGACCGCTTCTTCCGGCCTGGCTACATGGTCAATCTTGTCGACAACTGGATCCCCGCTCTCTCCGGGGTCGAGGACAAACTCAAAGCCGGGGCGAAAGTGGCCGACATCGGCTGCGGTCATGGCTCCTCGACCATCCTCATGGCGCAGGCTTATCCCGCCTCCACCATCTTCGGCTTCGACTTCCACGCGCCGTCGATCGAGACAGCCCGGAGCAAGGCGGCGGAGGCCGGCGTCACCAATGTCCGCTTCGAGGTCGCCAAGGCGCAGGATTATCCGGGTGACGGCTTCGATTTCGCCTGCATCTTCGACGCGCTCCACGACATGGGCGATCCGGTCGGCGCGGCGCGGCACATCCGCAAGACACTCAAGGACGACGGCACGTTCATGCTGGTCGAGCCGATGGCCGGCGACAGCATGGCTGACAATATGAACCCGATCGGCCAGATCTTCTATGCCGCGTCGACCACGATCTGCACGCCTGCGTCGCTGGCGCAGGAAGTCGGCCTGGGCCTCGGCGCACAGGCAGGCCAGAAGCGGCTGACCGAAGTGCTGAACGAGGCTGGCTTCACCAACGTCCGCCGCGCGTCCGAAACGCCGACGAACATGGTACTCGAAGTGACGGGATAGGGTCTCGCATTTTTCGCTGTCCTACATGCCGCACAGCATGTCACGGTCAGCACGGCTCTTTCTCAAGCGGGATATATATCGTCCGGCGCCCCGTCGCGCTGGTTAGCATTTATCGTCCGAAAGCCGTTTTTCCCGGAAAGGGGTTTTCTGATTCCTTGAGCGCAACCTTCGGAACCTTCGACCATGGACGGCTGCGTACGCGCCGGGTTTTCCCCGTTCGCCGCCGGGGCTATCCGGCACGCATGAGTCTCGAATCGGTCCAGGCCTGGCTGGCCATCCATGCGCCCGACATCCCTTTGATCGATCAGGGCGCTTCGACCGCTACCGTTGCCGAGGCAGCGGTGGCGCTCGGCGTTGCGCCCGCGCAGATCGCCAAGACGCTTTCGCTACGGCTCAAGGACGACGTCGTGCTGCTTGTGACGCGCGGCGATGCGCGGCTCGACAATCGCAAGACCAAGGAGCGCTTCAGTGCGCGTCCCCGCATGCTGGGTGCCGAGGAAGCAGAAGCGATCACAGGCCATCCCGTCGGCGGCATTTGCCCCTTCGGCCTCGCCTCGCCGCTCCCGGTCTATTGCGATGTTTCGCTCAAGGATTTCGACCTCGTCTATCCGGCGGCCGGCTCCCGCACCGCGTCGGTCTGCCTCACGCCGCAGCGCCTCTTCGACCTGGTCGGCACGGGCTGGGTCGACATTTGCTCCTTCGCCGAAGCAGACGGCGCCTGATCATCCACAATTGAGTGCGCATGTGTATCCAACGCCAATCGACATTTGGCAGGTGGCACACTAGTTAGGCATTTGCATGAAGGACCAACCTGCCACGCCCCTGCTCGATCAGGTGCATGAACCCGCCGATCTGCGTCGCCTTGCGCCCGATCAGCTTCGGCAGCTGGCGGACGAATTGCGGCAGGAAACAATCAGCGCTGTTGGCGTCACCGGCGGCCATCTTGGCTCCGGCCTCGGCGTGGTCGAGCTGACCGCCGCCATCCATTATGTGTTCAACACGCCCGAGGACAAGCTGGTCTGGGACGTTGGACATCAGTGCTATCCGCACAAGATCCTGACCGGACGCCGCGACCGCATTCGCACGCTCCGCACGGGCGGCGGCCTCTCCGGCTTCACCAAGCGCAGCGAGAGCGAATATGATCCGTTCGGCGCCGCGCACTCGTCGACCTCGATCAGCGCCGCGCTGGGCTTCGCCATCGCCAACAAGCTTGCCGGCAAGCCAGGCAAGGGCATCGCCGTCATCGGCGATGGCGCCATGTCGGCCGGCATGGCCTATGAGGCGATGAACAATGCCCGCGAAGCCGGCAACCGCCTGATCGTCATCCTCAACGACAATGACATGTCGATCGCACCGCCGGTCGGCGGCCTTTCGGCCTATCTCTCGCGCATCGTCTCCAGCCGCGAGTTCCTCTCGCTGCGCGACGTGCTCAAGCGTTTCGCCCGCAGGCTTCCGCGTCCATTGCACAAGGCAGCCAAGAAGACCGACGAGTTCGCGCGCGGCATGGCGATGGGCGGCACGCTGTTCGAGGAACTGGGCTTCTATTATGTCGGCCCGATCGACGGTCACAATCTCGAGCAATTGGTTCCGGTGCTCGAGAATGTCCGCGACATGGCCGACGGTCCGGTGCTCATCCATGTCGTTACGCAGAAGGGCAAGGGCTACGCGCCCGCCGAGGCTGCTGCGGACAAATATCACGGCGTGCAGAAGTTCGATGTGATCACGGGCGAGCAGGCCAAGGCCCCGCCCGGCCCGCCGAGCTATACCAGCGTGTTCGCCAAGGCGTTGCTGGCCGAGGCAGCGTCCGACCCGACCATCTGCGCGATTACGGCCGCCATGCCCGCGGGTACGGGCCTCGACAAGTTCCAGGCCGTCTATCCCGAACGCTTCTTCGACGTGGGCATCGCCGAACAGCATGCAGTCACCTTTGCCGCCGGTCTCGCGGCGCAGGGCATGCGCCCCTTCTGCGCCATCTACTCGACCTTCCTGCAGCGCGCTTATGACCAGGTGGTGCACGACGTCGCGATCCAGAACCTGCCGGTTCGCTTCGCCATCGATCGCGCGGGCCTGGTCGGTGCCGACGGCGCAACCCATGCGGGCAGCTTTGATGTCACCTATCTCGCCACCCTGCCCAATCTGGTCGTGATGGCCGCGGCCGACGAGGCCGAGTTGGTCCACATGACGCACACCTGCGCGAAGCACGACACGGGTCCGATCGCAGTCCGCTATCCGCGTGGCAACGGCACTGGCGTCGCCTTGCCCGAGACACCGGAGCTGCTGGAGATCGGCAAGGGCCGCATCGTGCGCGAGGGCAAGAAGGTCGCCATCCTCTCACTCGGCACTCGTCTCGAAGAAGCGCTCAAGGCCGCCGATGCGCTCGACGCAAAGGGCCTCTCGACCACGGTCGCGGACCTGCGCTTCGTCAAGCCGCTCGACGAAGCTATGATCCGCAAGCTGCTCGCCACGCACGAGGTCGCCGTCACAGTCGAAGAAGCCAGCATTGGCGGCCTGGGCGCCCATGTTCTGACGCTCGCCAGCGACGAGGGCCTGATCGATAACGGCCTCAAGATCCGCACTATGCGTCTGCCCGACACCTTCCAGGACCAGGACAAGCCCGAGAAGCAATATGACGAGGCGAAGCTGAACGCGCCGCACATCGTCGACACCGTCCTGACCGCGCTCCGCCACAACAGCGCGGGCATGGAGGAGACCGGGGCGCGGGCATGACGGCCAGCGGAACAATCCGCACCGGCATCGGCGGCTGGACCTTCGAGCCGTGGCGCGGTGTCTTCTATCCGGCGGACCTGCCCAAGGCGAAGGAGCTGGACTATGCCGTCCGGCATCTCTCGACGATCGAGATCAACGGCACCTTCTACCGCACGCAGTCGCCAGCCACCTTTGCCAAGTGGCGCGAGGCGGCGCCCGACGGCTTCGTCTATGCCGTGAAGGCGCTGCAATATTGCGTAGCCAAGAAGAAGCTCGCCGAAGCGGAGGACTCGATCGGCCGTTTCCTGGCCTCCGGCCTCAGCGAGCTCGGTGACAAGTTCGGTCCGATCCTCTGGCAGTTTCGGGAGACTCGCAAATTCGATCCGGAAGACATGGCCGCGTTCCTCGCCATGCTGCCCGCCGCGATCGACGGCGTCCCTGCTCGCCATGTCCTCGAGGTGCGGCATGAGAGCTTTGCCTGTCCCGAGTTCGTGGACCTAGTCCGCAAGCATAAAGCCGCCATCGTGGTCGCGGACCACGAGAAGCATCCGCAGATTGCCGATCTCACTGCCGATTTCGTCTACGCGCGGCTGATGCGCACGCAGGAACATGTGCCGACCGGATATGACGCAGCGGGCCTCGATCGCTGGGTGGGCGTGGCGAAGGATTGGGCGGCTGGGAAGCAGCCCGACGGCCTCAACTATGTGACTGACGCGCCGGCGGACACGAAACCGCGCGACGTCTTCGCCTATTTCATTTCGGGTGCGAAAGAGCGCAATCCAGCCGCTGCCATGACGCTGGCGGAGCGGATCCAAAGCTGACGGAATAGGTCAACCGTCATGCTGAACTTGTTTCAGCATCCATGAAGCACCGTTGACGCGGACCGTCCAAATGGACCCCGAAACGAGTTCAGGGCGACGAAAAGAATGTCTCAGCCCTGCGGCTGACCGGCTGCTGCCTGCGCATTCTGGCCATCGCCTTCCGGCGCGGACACGATGTCGAACACGGTCTTGCCCTTGTCGAGCACTTCGGTCTTGCCCGCATCGGCGGCCGAGGAGCGGATGCCGAGTTCGACACTGCTGCTGCCGGCGCTGTCGAGCAGCGAGGTTTCACCGCCGCTCCGTGGCGCGGGGCCACCGAACATCGTGTCGAGCGCCTGCTGCTGCACGCCGCTCTGTTGGCTCGCGGCGGTACCCGGTGCAGGCGGAGCCAGGGCGAAATCGGGCGGGATGACAAGCGGCGGCTGGCGCGACACGGCCAGTTCGTCCGGGCGGTCGCGGTTGACCAGGCTCGTGCCCGCACAGCCCGAAAGCAGCGCCAACGATGCGGCGGCGAAAGGCAGGGCAGAGGGGATTCGCATGTCAATTAGTCTCCGTGGAAGCGGTCTTCTCGCGCAGGAGAAGCGCCCGCGCAAGCAGGATGAGGACGCCGATGGTGATTGCGCCATCCGCGAGATTGAAGATCAGGAAGGGGCGCCATTCGCCGATGTGAAAATCGGCATAGTCGACGACATAGCCCAGCCGCACGCGATCGACGATGTTGCCGAGCGCGCCGCCGAGAATGAGGCCCAGCGCGAACGCGTCGTCGCGATTGCGCTCGCGCCACATCCACCAGGTCACGAAACCCGAAATGCCCGCCAGGAATGCGACCAGCAGCCACCGCATCAGATCGGTGTCGGCCTTGAGGAAGCCCATCGAAACGCCGAAATTCTGAGTCCAGGTCAGGCTGAAGAAAGGCGCAAGGACGACGGGCGGCGTCAACGGATGGGCGAGATCCAGCGTGTAGGTGACGAAATACTTCATATACTGGTCGAGCAGCAGCACGACGATCGCGGCAATGATGCCGAGCTTGCGATAGCGGCTGGGAAGCCCTGCTTCGGTCATGCCAGCATGTCCTCGCAGCGGCCGCAAAGGGCGCCGTCCTCGACGACCTCGGGCAGATGCCGCCAGCAACGGCCGCATTTGTGCTTCGAGGTCGCGCTGACGGCGATGCCTGCCCCGCTCTCTCCCTCGTTCACGCTTGCCACGATGCACATCTCCGCGAAGTCCACGTCAGCGGGAATGCCACTCATGCGCACATCGGCCTCCAGGCTTGACCGCACGATCTTCTCCCGCCTCAGCGGTTCAATGGCTTCATTGACCTGATCGCGCGATGAACGGATCGCAGCCCAGCGCGTTCCGAGCGTCTCGCTGCGCCAGCCGGCATCCACCTTGGGCCATTCGAGCATGTGGACTGAGCCGTCCTCGGACGGATAGCGATCCTGCCAGACTTCCTCGGTTGTAAAGGGGATGATCGGCGCGGCATAACGGACCAGCGCATGGAAGACATGATCGAGCACGGTGCGATACGCGCGGCGCTTTTCGGTTTCCGCGCCGGTCACGGCGTTGACGTCGCAGTAGAGGACGTCCTTGCGGATATCGAAGAAGAACGCCGAGAGGTCGTTGTTGGCGAAGTCGGAGAGGGCGCGGGTGTAACGGCCAAACTCCAGCCAATCTTCACGATCTTCACGCTTATCGACGATGGCGAGTAGCTCGGCGTCGAGCTCGGCGAGGCGGTGGAGCATGTAGCGCTCGAGCTCCGGCATCTCAGAGACAGCGACGCGGTCCCTCTCGATGTCGAATCCAGCCAGTGCCCCGAGCAAGTATCTGAAAGTATTACGTAATTTCCGATAGGCGTCGGAGGCGCCGGCGAGGACTTCCTTGCCGATGCGGACATCGTCGAAATAGTCGGTGCTGGCGGCCCAGAGGCGCAGGATATCGGCGCCGCTCTCGTCCATCACCTTGAGCGGATCGACGGTGTTGCCGAGGCTCTTGGACATCTTGCGGCCATTGCCGTCGAGCGCGAAGCCATGGGTGAGGACGGCGTCATAAGGCGCACGGCCGCGGGTGCCGCAGCTTTCGAGCAGCGAGGACTGGAACCAGCCGCGATGCTGGTCGCTGCCTTCGATATAGAGATCGGCGCGCACGCCTTCGCCATAACGCTGCTCGACCACGAAGCTGTGCGTCGAGCCGCTGTCGAACCAGACATCGAGAATGTCGTTCACGACCTCATAGTCGTCGAGCTTGTACTGATGCCCGAGCAGCGCCTGATGATCGGCGCCGAACCAGGCGTCGGCGCCGCCGGCCTTGAAGGCCTCGACAATGCGGTCATTCACCGCCTTGTCGTTGAGATACTCGCCGGTCTGCTTGTGGACGTAGAGCGCGATCGGCACGCCCCAGGCACGCTGACGCGAGATCACCCAGTCGGGCCGGTCGCTGACCATGGCATGGATGCGGTTGCGCGAGCGCGCCGGCACCCAGCGCGTCCGCTCGATGGCGTCGAGCGCGATCTGGCGTAGGGTCGGGCCATTGCCTTGCGCATGGCCAGGCGTGTCGCCCTCCTCGCCCGCCTCGACGACCGGCAACGGATCTTTGCCGGTATTCGGCCGGTCCATCGGGATGAACCATTGCGGCGTGCAGCGATAGATGATGCGCGCCTTGGAGCGCCACGAGTGCGGATAGCTGTGCTGGAAGTCGCCGGCCGACAGCAGTGCACCCGCTTCGCGCAGGTCAGTCAGGATCGGGCCGTCGGGGCCATTGAACTTGGTGTTGATGACACTGCCCTGCCCGCCCAGCCAGAGCCAGTCGTCGCGATAGAAGCCGCCGTCATTGACCGCGAAGACCGGATCGATGCCGAGCTTCTTGCAAGCGATGAAGTCTTCCTCGCCATGGTCCGGCGCCATGTGGACGAGGCCGGTGCCGGCATCGGTGGTGACATGGTCGGCGGGCAGGAACGGGCGGGGCTTGGCGAAGAAGCCGCCGAGCTTATGCATCGGGTGGCGGGCTATGGCACCGGCGAGGTCTTTGCCTGTGCCGCGCCAAAGTATGGCTCCACGACCCGCTGCGTCCCCACCGTCACCCCGGCGAAGGCCGGGGTCCACCGGATTAAGGTTGGAAAGTGGCGTAAGTGGATCCCGGCCTTCGCCGGGATGACGATTTGAGAAAGCCCGAAAATAGAAAGGCTGGACAAGATCTTCTGCAATTAGGAAGCGCCTGCCCCCTTCGGCGAGCAGGACGTATTCAATCCCTTCCCCATAGGCGATCGCCTGGTTCACGGGGATCGTCCACGGGGTGGTCGTCCAGATCACCGCATGCGCACCAACCAGCTCGGGCGCATTGGGCGCCTCTGTGATTTCGAACGCCAGATCGATCTGGGTGCTCGTTACATCCTCATATTCGACCTCGGCTTCGGCGAGCGCGGTCTTCTCGACCGGGGACCACATCACCGGCTTGGCGCCCCGATAGAGCTGGCCGCTTTCGGCGAACTTCAGCAGCTCGCCAACGATCGCCGCCTCGGCCTCGAACTTCATGGTCAGATAAGGATCGTCCCAGTCGCCCATGATGCCGAGCCGCTTGAACTGCTCTTTCTGCACGCCGACCCAGCGGTCCGCATAGGCGCGGCACTGGGCGCGGAATTCCTGTGGCGGGACCTCGTCCTTGTTCTGCTTCTTCTTGCGATACTCCTCCTCGATCTTCCACTCGATCGGGAGACCATGGCAGTCCCAGCCGGGCACATAGGGCGCGTCCTTGCCGAGCAAGGACTGACTGCGGACGATGATGTCCTTCAGCACCTTGTTCATGGCGTGACCCATGTGGATGTCGCCATTGGCGTAGGGCGGGCCATCATGGAGGATGAAGCGCTCGCGGCCCTTCCGCTGTTCACGCAGCTTGCCGTAAAGGTCCATCGCCGCCCAGCGCGCCGCAATCTGCGGCTCCTTCTGCGCGAGGCCGGCCTTCATGGGGAAGTCGGTCTGGGGCAGGAAGACGGTCGGGCGGTAGTCTTCTTTTTGATCGGGCTGATCGGTCATGGGGCCGGCGGGTCTTTTCTATCCGTGCGGTTCGCGCCCTTCGACTGCCTGCTTCAGCAGGCGCTCAGGACAACCTCGGCCATAGGCCGAAGTCGAGAACCGCTTGGTCTGCGCGTCCCGCTTCTCGATTTCGCTCGAAGCGAGCGGGAGGCGGGCAAAGGTCAGCGGAGGCCACTACGCGAGCGCGCGCGACGACGCAAGCAAGGGCAGCCAAGGACGTCATGTGACTACAAATGAGACACTCGTCACAATGACCGCATATTGACTCAGGTTAAGTAACCCATCACGCTCTCCCCGCATCTAGGTGTCTTCGTTCCAAGCTGAGCTCGGACGAAGTTTGTGGGAATGTGGGGAAAGCCAAGGAGAGGACGATGAGCCTCCGCGGCCCGATGGGGTCAGCGGAGCAGGCCGTCGTTCCAGCCAAATTTCTGCCTACCACAATAGTTGTGAGAGCCCAAAGGGTCGCGACTTTTGGCTCATGGTGGGAATGACATGAAACAGTGGGTTCGAAGGCTAAGCTACGCAAGGGATCTGATGAGGCCCGAGTGTGTGGGCACGATCGCTCGCGATTATCCGCAGTTCCGAGCGTTGCTGTCGGCTCCCTTCTATCTGGATCTGCTCGACGTCTGTCCGCGGCTCAGCAGGCAATATCTCACCACCTATCTCATGCGCTCCTTCGGCACCCGCGAGCGCCTGGTTGCAGTCCATCATCATTATCGCACCCTGCACGACCTGGTGAGATCTGCGTTCATTCCCGGCTTGCTCGGCAACGGCGTCGAGCTCTGGTCCCGTGAGATCGACGGTGAAGACTATCGGATGGTCATTAAGCAAAATGTCGACGACCATCACGAAGGCGACATTCTGCTGATCTTGCGGCGCGGGACGAAAATGCTCTTCCAGATGAGCTTCGCCTTCGTGCCGGGTTCACTGATCGGCATGCGCAAGCGCAACGTCCTCTTCATCGGCAGCGCCCAGGGCGGCAAGGCGGACGTGGAGGGACTGCGTCGCGCGATCAAGGCGAATGAGGGGGTCGCGCCCTCCCATCTCGTCATGGCCGCTCTCCGCGGCGTCGCGCAGGCGCTGGGCGTCGACGGGATGGCGGGCGTCAGCGACGCCGACCAGATGACGAAAACACGACCCAACTCATACGTTTTCCAGTTCGACTATGCCGGTTTCTGGCCGATGTTCGGCGGAGAGGAAAACAGCCGGGGAGTCTTCGAGATCCCTATTGAGGCCTGGGAAAAGCCGCTCACCGAGATTCCGCGCAGCCACAGGCGCCGATCGCGCAAAAAGCGCGAGTATAAGGCCGAAGTGACAACGGAGATCGCCAACGCCCTGGCCTGCTACCGAAGCACGCAGGAAGTGCAGTTCGCGGAAGAAAAGAGCGGGCTTTTCGACATGACCGCCGTGGCAAGCGCACCGATGCTGCTCATGTCCGGGGATGTGCCGCTGCCCTTCTGATCCCGCGCATCTGGATCGTCACGGCGAGCGACGAAGTCGCGCGGCAATCCAGGCTATCTTGAGCTGCCCTGGATTGCTTCGCCCGGAATCCGCCAGGCTCGCAATGCGGAGCTTGCGCGCAAGGACGGCACATAGAAGAGCGTTGCGCTCAGGGAGTGGGCCATACGCGGACATAGACGCGGCCGGTGGCCGGTGTCCCGCCGGACAGGCGCGCCGTGTAATTAAAATAGGTCATGCCCGTGAAACCGCCGACACGAGACATGACGATCTTGCCCTCCGAGGAGAGGGTGACGGAAAGCGCCTGTGGATCGCTAGATTGGACGGACAATATCTCCGCAATCGGGTGCCCGTTGAGCCATGCGGTTCCTTCGGGTCCCTCATCGTTACAGGTCGGCAAGTCCGTCCCATGACCGCAATCGTCGGAAAGTTGCCAAGTATAGCTCGGCGTGGTCAGCTTGGTCAGCTCGCGATAGTCTGTGACAGCTTTGAATGCGCCGACATCCGGCTTTGGTGCAGTCATGAAATACTGAACCCACTGCAAGACCTCCTGCTGCGTGATCACTGGGTAAGGCGGGGCTGGAGCGATGGAAGCAAATCCCGGGGAGTGTATAAAGGGAATGATGACGAAGCGGAACGCGAGCACCCAGGCCCGTGCGGTCGCTTCGTCGCTGATCGTGGCAGGCATGACCGAGAAGTAGTTGGATAAAATCTGCGCGATCATGTCGCGTTGGGATGGGCTTCCGACTTTATAGGGACTTCGGTTCACTGCCTCCAGGAGCATCGCCTTGCTCGTAAAATCCAGCGGCCCAAGGTCGCGGATCAAAGTCGCCAAAATCTGCGAGGATT
This sequence comes from Sphingobium sp., assembly GCA_017745115.1. The sequence continues at coordinate 17,022 of JAGIAA010000030.1, forward strand.
CGTTGAGCGACACGGTGTAGTCGACAGGGTCGCCGCTGAATTGACGTAACAGAACGGCCATATTCAAAAGCTGGATATTGAGCGCCGTGAGCCGCGCTCCGTCATGACGGATATCGGCATTTCCGCTCTGCAGGGCGGTAAATGGATTGAACGTCAGGATACCCAGGCTGGAACGAAGCGGATCACTTCCCGTGTCGATGCCGAGACCCGTTCGGACCGCAGCTTCCGATCCCGCAGCCGCCACCACTGAACTGAGCGGTGAGATGACCGTCGCGCCCGGCGGTGCATCCATCAGGGCATATTTGACGCCCGTTACGGTGTCCAAGCCACCAACCAGCAAAGCCGTCCCACTCGACGTCAAAGTGTGCGCTTGAGTCTCTCCGGCAGGCGATGTCGTTACGACGGCATCCCCCACATTTCCGAAGATGCCATCCGCGTTCTTGTCGATCAGGACAAAGTCGCCGAGCGGACCGGCCGCGACGACGGAGATCGTGACGGATGGGGGCGGCGTTGGCGTGGGCGTTGGCGTGGGTGTCGGCGTGGGCGTTGGCGCAACCGTGACCGGACCGTTGCCGGAGCCACCCGTGCCGCCACCGCATGAAGACAAAGTGGCCAGCAACCAAAGCGCGGAAAAGCCGCGCAGACGCGTAAACTGCATTCTCCCCCCATCGCCTGCGCACGTTCGAGCTCTAAACAGCTGACGTTACATGAGGTTAGTCATGTGACAGGACGATGTCGTCCTGCCAGTCCCGCGCTTTCAAAGCAAATGCCTCTTTGTGGAAAAGCGTCCGGGCCCAATACAGAAATGCCGGTCCAATACGGAATGATAGCGCCAATCAGTGGCCCAGGACGACCCGCGCCCTTCCCACGTCATCGTTCATCTGCGCAATGAGCGCATCGATACCGTCGAACTTTTCCTCGCCCCGCAACCGCTCGATGAGCGCGACCTCGATGGTCTTGCCGTAGAGATCGCCGCTGAAGTCGAGCAGATAGGTTTCGAGCAGTTCCTTCGGCGGGTCGAACATCGGGCGGATGCCGAGGCTCGCCGCGCCGCCCATCACGCGCTCGTTGGGCAGGCGGACGCGCACGGCATAGATGCCGTAGGCCGGGCGCAGATAGTTGGCGAGTTCCATGTTGGCGGTCGGGAAGCCGATGGTGCGGCCGCGCTTGTCACCGTCGATGACCACGCCCTCGATCGCGAAAGGCCGCGAGAGAAGACGCGTCGCCGTCGCGCAATCACCCGTGACCAGGGCATCGCGAATGCGGCTCGACGAAATCGCCTCGCCGGTCTCGTCGACGACCGGGGCAACGGCCTCGGCGAAAAGGCCGAGATTTGCACCGAGTTCGCGCAACACCGCGATATTGCCACCACGGCCTTTGCCGAAGGTGAAGTCCTCGCCGGTGACCACTCCAGCCGCTCCGAAATCCCGCGCGAGCATGGCGACAAATTCTTCCGCGCTGCGCGACGCCAGTTCACGGGTAAACTGGAAGACGAGCATGGCGTCGGCGCCCGCAGCCGCGAACAGCCGCTCGCGCTGGTCGAGCGTGGTCAACCGGAACGGCGGCGCGTCGGGCACGAACAGCCGCACCGGATGCGGATCGAAGGTCGCGACAATGGCCGGGCGTCCCTGAGCGCGTGCGCGATCGATGGCACGGGCGACCACGGCCTGATGGCCCAGATGAAAACCGTCGAAATTGCCGAGCGCGATCACGGCTCCGCGCAAATGCGCAGGCACGCCCCCTTCGCTCGTCAGCCGTTCCATTCCCCGGCCTATAAGGGCGGCTGTTATGGCACGCCAGCCCCACAGCGTTGTGCTGGCTCAGTCCTGCCCAAACGCTCAGGGCGTGGCGCCGATGAAGGGACCACCCGCCGCATAGATATCCTCTTCGAGCTGGCGGCGGCGCTCGCCCATGTCCGTGCCCTCCAGGAACGCGAGCAGATCGTCGTTGAGCTTTTGCGGCGCCGTCGCAAACAGGCCATGGGGCTCGCCGCCATATTCGAGCAGCGTGGCATGCGGGATTGCCCGCGCCGCGGCCCGGGCGGAGGTATCGATGGGAACGATGTCGTCCTCGGAGCCATGAATGATCAGCGTCGGTACATCGAACGCCTTGAGATCCGGCCGGAAATCGGTGGTGCTGAACGCGTCGATGCAATCGAGCGTCGCCTTGGGGCCGGCCTGGATGGCGAGCGCGAAGGTCCAGTCGAGCACCGCCTGGCTGACCGGCTTCGACATGAAGCCTACGCCGTAGAACATCTTCGCGAAGGCCTGGAGGAAGGCGAAGCGGTCCTCCCGGATATTCTCCTTCATCTCTTCGAAGACCTTCGGCTCGACGCCGTCGGGATTGCTGCCATCCTTCATGACATAGGGCACGACGGACGAGACGAGCGCGACGCGCTCGATGCCCGAACTGCCATGGCGGCTGAGGTAACGGGCGATTTCGCCGCCGCCCATCGAGAAGCCGACCAGCGACACCCCGGATAGGCCGAGTTCCTGGATGATTTCGGAGAGGTCGTCGGCGAAGCGGTCGTAATTATAGCCGCCGGTTCCATGGCTCGATTGGCCGTAGCCGCGCCGATCGTAGGTGATGATGCGATAGCCAGCCTCGAGCAGGGCCAATGTCTGATATTCGAACATGTCGCCATTGAGCGGCCAGCCATGAATGAGGATCACGGGCGCACCCCGGCCCATATCCTTGACGTGCAAATGCGCGCCGTCGTTCGTCTCGATGTGCATGATCCATCTCCCGGAGAATTGGGACGTCCGGTCAGGACAACCCCGCGCGCCGGAGCGCGTTCCGGGAAATGCGGTGAAGCGCGTGTCAGCGCCTCCGATAGGTCACATAGCTATAGGCCGGCACATCGCCGAGGGCCGGAAAATCCTCCCGCGCGACCTCATGCCAGCGCGCCGGATCGGGCGCCGGGATCGTCGTGTCGCCCGGTGGCGAGATATGCACTTCGGTATATTCGAGGCGGTCGGCGATGGGCTCGAACATCCTGTGAAGATCCGCGCCGCCGATCACGGACAGCACGGGCGCATGCGCCGAGGCAATCGCCTCGTCGATGTCATGGACGACTTCGGCGCCCGGCGCCGACCAGTTGCGGTCACGTGTCAGCACGATGTGGCGCCGGTCGGAGAGGATGCCGGGCAGGCTGTCGAAGGTCTTGCGACCCATCAGCATCGGCGTGCCCATGGTCATCGCCTTGAAGCGGCGCAGGTCGGCCGGGATATTCCAGGGAATGTCCCCGTTCGCGCCGATCACGCCATTATCGGCGCGGGCGAACAGCAGGACAATTTCGGGGCGTCCGTCGCTCATCGGTTTCAGTCTCGCTCCAGATGCAGGCGCGTCACATGGCCCATCTTGCGGCCGGGCCGCGCCTCATGCTTGCCGTAGAGATGAAGGTGCGAGTCCGCGTCGGACAGGATCTCGCGCCAGCCATGCGCATCGTCGCCGATCAGGTTGCGCATCGAGACGGCTGGCACGACCAGCGCCGTCGATCCGAGCGGCAGGCCGCAGATCGCGCGGATATGGTTCTCGAACTGGCTGGTGACGGCGCCCTCGATGGTCCAGTGGCCGCTATTGTGGACGCGCGGCGCCATCTCGTTGAAGATCGGGCCACTTTCGCCGCAGAAGAACTCGAGCGTCAGCACGCCGACATAATCGAGGGCGTCGGCGACCTTGGCGGCGATCGCACGCGCTTCGTCGAGCTGGGCGAGGACCGGCGCAGGCGCCGGCACGGTGGATGTGGCAAGAATGCCGGCGTCGTGGACATTCAGCGGCGTATCCCAGAAACGGATCTCGCCTGCCGCGCCACGCACCAGCAGCACCGAAAATTCATGCTCGAAGCGGACAAAGCCTTCCAGCACGGAAGGCTGTCCGCCGATCTGCGTCCAGGCGTCGTCGAGCGTCGCGGGGGCGCCATCATGCAGCCGCACTTGGCCCTTCCCGTCATAGCCGAAGCGGTTGGTCTTGAGGATCGCGGGCGCACCGACCGTTTCGATGGCGGTGCGGAGCGCGGCGCGATGTCCGACTTCGGCATAAGGCGCGGTGCGTCCGCCAAGTCCGGTCACGAAGCCTTTTTCGAGCAGCCGGTCCTGCGCGATGCGCAGCGCTTCGGCATTGGGTTGGACATGGCCGAGGCCAGCGAGGAGCGAGACCGCCGCTGCGGGCACATTCTCGAACTCGTAGGTGATGACGTCGACGCTGTCGGCAAAACGAGAGAGCGCCTCGCCGTCCTCATAGTCGCCGCGCGTCCACGCGGCGCTGACGTCCGCCGCGGGGCCGCTCGCCTCGGGCGCGTAGATATGCGTGCGGTAGCCAAGCTGGGCAGCGGCCATGGCGAGCATCCGGCCGAGCTGACCGCCCCCAACGATACCGATTGTCGTGCCGGGTGGAACAGGCGTCATCCCGCGTGGCTCACTCGGGGCTTTCCGACACCGCCTCGGTCTGCTTGGCGCGCCACGCCTCAAGCCGCTGCGCAAGCGCCGGATCGTTGTTGGCGAGAATGCCGGCAGCGAGCAGCGCGGCGTTGATGGCACCCGCCTTGCCGATCGCCAGCGTTCCCACCGGCACGCCGCCGGGCATCTGGACGATCGACAGGAGGCTATCGAGTCCTGACAGCGCCGCCGACTGGACCGGTACGCCGAGGACCGGCACGCGCGTCATGGACGCAACCATGCCGGGCAGATGCGCCGCCCCGCCCGCGCCGGCGATGATGACCTGAAGGCCCCTGTCCACGGCGCCCTTGGCATAGGACACGAGCCGGTCGGGCGTGCGATGCGCCGAGACGACCTTGCACTCATGCGCAATGTCGAGCGCGGCCAGCGTATCGGCGGCGTGGCGCATCGTCTCCCAATCGGAGCGAGAGCCCATGATCACCCCTATGCTCACTCCAGTGCCGACCATCGAAAATGCACCTCGCAAACCTGGCCCGAAAACCTGGCCTCGCCTCGCCGCAGCGACGCCACTGCCCAACGGAAGCACAGGCCAATAATGTGGGGATGTCCGCGACACAACCGCTCAAGCGACCCGCTTTGGGATCGCAATGGATGTTTTTTCATGTCCGTTTGCGAAAAAACTTCCTATAGTTGTTCCAAGGCGATGCGTGATCGCCCGATGGAGGTAGAGGTTGGTACAAGCCACTACCCGGGGCGTCGAGCGAGAAGAAAAAAGCGGCGACACTTCGGCACTGGAACAGGAAGTCGTCGCGCTCCGGAAGGAACTGCGGCTACTTCGACTGGCGAATGAGGAACTCGAACGACTCGTCGTTCGGGACACGCTGACTCCACTCTACAACCGGCGGCACTTCATCACCTGCCTCATCGAGCGGCTGAACCGGCTGGAGCGTTATGGCACCGCCGCAGCGCTGGTCTTCATCGACGTCGATGGCATGAAATCGATCAACGACACCTTCGGGCATAGCGCCGGCGACTATGCGCTCAATCATGTCGCGCACCTGCTGATCGGCGCGATCCGCTCGACCGACATCGCGGCGCGCGTTGGCGGCGACGAGTTCGCCCTGCTGCTCGACGGGCTCGACGAAACAGATGCGCTGAGCAAGGCAGAGCATCTCTCGAAGCTGATTTCTTTGACCGAATGCAATTTCGGCGACTATGTCCTGCCGCTCTCGGCCTCTTTCGGCTGCACGGCATTGCGCAGCGGCGACAGCGATTTCGCGGCCATCGCGCGTGCCGACATGGCCATGTATGCTGCCAAGCGCAAAAACGGCAGCTGAGCGCCGCTGAGCTTTTCCAATACCCGACGAACCGAACCGCCCATTGTTGCGTTCGCGTGACGAGGCCGGTAAGCCCTGCTCTGGGACGAAAAACAAGAAAATGCGTGGCCCGCGCGCCGCTGTTGCGCCATGCCACTGGGGGAGAGACTTTGGCGACGAACCTGACGGATGCACTGCGCGGAAATGAAGCCGTTTACGGCACGATCCTGCCGGACCGCGAGACCTATCCCAATCCCGAGCTCAGCCTCACTATCCGCATCGTCATGGCCGGCCGCCGCTGGCGTTCACTGATCGACGAGCATCTGCGCGACAAGGGCCATAGCGCTTCACGCATGGAAGCCATGGCCGCAATCGCCTATTCGGCAGCGGGCACGACACAGATCCAGGTCGCCAAGCGGATCGGCATCGAAGGTCCGACCCTGACCCGCACGCTCGACATGCTCGAAGCAGATGGGCTGGTCGAACGACTTCCCGATCCGCGCGACCGGCGCAACAAGCACATGCGCCTCACACAGGCGGGCTATGAAGCGCTCGCGGAAATGTTCGAGATCACGACACAACTGCGCAAGCACCTGCTCAGCGGCGTACCGGGATCGGAAATTGCGGGAACGGACCGCTTCCTGGAGTTGCTTATCGACCGCATCGAAAGCGGCATGTGCGAGCCGGACAACGGTTGAAATCAGGGATCACCGCTTCGACTCATATCCTGAGTCACACGACGATTGCGAAGGGCTCCGGAACGTTCCGGAGCCCTTGCGATTTGAGCCTTCGGTCGGGCGACCGACGAAGGACGGTCAGAATTTCTTCTTGACGCTCAGGCCAAATTCACGCGGCCGGCCCCAGCTCGCTTCCACAGTGCTGAAGCTATTGTAGAAATCGAGCTTGCCCACAGCGTAACGCCGGTCGGTCAAGTTCGTGCCGAACACCGCGACGGACAGATCGCCCGCTTCATTCTCCCAGGTAATGCGCGCGTTGAAGAGCGCATAGGGTGCCTGGCTGGCGCGTAGATTGTTATTGTCGGCATAATAGACGCGGGTCTGATAGCTCCAGTCGCCGTGCAGCGACAGGAAACCGGTCGATCCCAGGTCGATCTTGTAGGTGGTGCCGCCGCTGAGCGTCCATTCCGGCGCGCGGCGCGAACGGCAGGTAATGCAAGGCGATTCAGCGGCAGCGGCGGTCTGCCCCGCCGCAATCAGGACGGCCGGATCGGCCTTGCCCAGGTCGAGATATTTGAAGCCGAGATAGCCGACGCTTCCTTCGATCGTCCAGCCATTGACCGGTTCAGCCGTCATTTCAATTTCCACACCGGGTATGCGCGCCTTGCCCGCATTCTGGATGATGGTCGTGACGCCTGGATTGGTGTCAAAGGTCGTATTGAGCTGCAGATCCTTGTAAATCATCAGGAACACATCTGCATTGATGCGCAGCCGCCTGTCGAACATCTCCGTCTTGACCCCGAACTCGAAGGCATCGAGGTCTTCCGGCCCGAAGCTTGCCTGCGTCTGCAGGTTCGTCGGGCGGGGGTTGAAGCCGCTGCCACGGAAGCCGCGCTGATAGCTCAGATAGGTCATCACGTTCGGCGACCACTGATAGGCGAGGTTGACCATCGGGTTGAACCGATTGGCCGAGGTGGTCAGCGGCACCGTCGACAGCGTTGAGGCCGGCCGGCCGCCCGCACCGGGGAAGATCACGTCCGTGCCATCGCGCTTGAGGCGCCGCTGGAGCACGGCTTTCTCGTCATGCGTGTAGCGCACGCCGGCCGTCAAGGTCAGCGCATCGGTCAGATGATTCTGCAGGTGCAGGAAACCCGCATAATTCTTCGTCGTCTGGGTATCGATGCGATCGATGTCGCCCGTCAGGTTGGCCGGATAGGGATTGGCGATCGAGATGTTGGAATTGATGTCGTCGGCGTGGAAATAGAAGGCGCCGGCCGTCCACTCCGTCACCCCGTCGAACAGCTCGCCGCTCAAGCGACCCTCGACGGTGAACTGCTCGTCGTTGAAATAATCATAGGTGTGGTTCTGGGCGAGCGGCGACCCGTCGGAATCGCGGCCGAAATTACTGACGAGCTTACGGAAGCCGACAATGAGCTTACCGCTCAGCTCGTTGGTACCCTTCCAGTCTAGCGTGCCGGAAACGCCCCAGTTGGTGACCTTGGTCACATTGGGGGTGAGGATGCCGCTGACCGGATCGACGAAGCTGCCATAGATTTTATAGGGATCGCTGGTCAGGAAGCGCTGGTCGAACGGGACGCCGAACTTGGGCAGCGCGACCTGCCGGTTGAACAGCCCTGTACCACCAGCAGCGGTCGTATTGGCAATCGCCGGATTGATAGCCTGAATATAGTCCGGCGGACCACTTTGATCGACATTCATCACGTCGCCGGTCAGGTTCAGCTCGAACTGGTCGCTCAGCTTGAGCAGGAACGCGGCGCGGCCGCCGATCGACTGTTCGCCACCCATCTCGCCGGTCTGACAGCCCTGGCTGGAGCCATTCGGCGAAACCTGGGTCGGCAGGGCGAAGGCATTGTCGGCCGCGCTTCCGACGACCCCCATGATCGGCGTGTTCGTGGTGGTGTTCCAGCCGACGACGCCGTCACCGATGCCGGCCAGTTGCGGCGTGCCCTGGGCCTTCATGTCACAGACGAAGTCCACGACCTTGACGAAGCCGTCGCGCCGCTTGGCCGAGAAGGAGAAGCGGGCAAAGAGATTTTCCGCGATCGCCGTGTTGAACGACGCGCGCACTTCCAGGCGCTTGTTATTGCCGATCGTACCTTCGATCGAGCCTTCCGTATCCGGCCCGGGCTTCTTGCTGATCATGCGAATGACGCCGCCAATGGCGTTCTTGCCAAACAGGGTTCCCTGGGGACCGCGCAGCACCTCGACGCGCTCAAGATCGAGCAGGTCGGTGATCGAGCCAAGATTACGACCGAGCACGATGTCATCGACATAGATCGGGACCGTAGCCTCCTGGACTGCCTTGAAGTCATTATAGGCAAGGCCGCGGATACTGGCGGAAAGCGTCGGACCGAAGCCGGCACCGAGCTGGTTAAGCACGACGTTGGGCGCAGCGCTGGCAACGCCCAGAATATTCGTCGCACCGCGCTCCTCAAGCTTGGTCGCGCTGACGGCAGTGATGGCCAGCGGCGTACGCTGCAGATTTTCGGAGCGGTAACGCGCCGTCACCACAATCTCTTCGATCTGGCCTTCCTGACTGGCGGCATCCGCTGATGGCGTTTGCTGGGCGTGCGCCGTACCCGCCAGGCCGGTCGCCATTGCAACTGCGAGCAATGAGGTCGCCCCCACCATGTGAAAGCGCGCAAAACAAGCTTGTGTTTTCATGTTCTTCCCCTCCTCGACGTCGATCGTCGCTGCCGTTTCCTGGTCAGATTGTCGAAAATATTAGCATAGCAATTACTAGTAGACTAGGGAAAAGTCCGACTCTTGGCCAAGCAGCATGCGGCACCCTTCCTATCTGATCCGGATATGTGCTGTCTGCCCAGTTGGGCACCTCATCTTCCCCAAAGCATCCGGATCTCGCCGACAGCCGGGCAGCCGATCGCATTGCCATTCTGAAAGGCCGCCGGATTGGCGACGGGTACCGAGACTGCTTGCGTCCGCCGTACCGCGCCGATACGCGCTCCCCTGACGGACGATCTGGAGAGCCCCGATGAAAACTTGCGACGCGATTGTCGACATTCTGAAGCGCGAAGGCGTGGAGGTGCTGTTCGGCTACCCCCGTAACGCGCTGCTCGAAGCGGCCGCGCAAGCCAATGTCCGCACGATCATCCCGCGTCAGGAGCGCATCGGCCTGCACATGGCCGACGCCTATTCGCGCCTCACCAAGGGCGAGAAGCTCGGCGTCTTCACCTGCCAGCACGGGCCAGGCGCGGAAGTGGCGTTCGCCGGCGTTGCCCAGGCCTATGGCGAGAGCGTGCCGATCCTGTTCCTGCCTGGCGGCTATCCCGTCGCCACGGCGCATGTCGGCCGGAACTTCAACAGCGTCCGGAACATGGCGCACATCACCAAGAGCGCCGAACCGCTGAATTTTCCGGCGCATACGAGTGCGGTCATGCGGCGCGCGTTTACCGCTCTGCGCAACGGACGCGGCGGGCCGGCGCTGGTCGAGCTGCCTTATGACGTGCTCGAGCAGGACGGCGCGGAAGCCGACTATACGCCGGTGCTGCAGACCAAGTTCGCACCCGATGGCGCCAGTATCGCCAAGGCGGCGGAGATGCTTTGCGCCGCGAAACGCCCCGTTATCTATGCAGGCCAGGGTATTCACTGGGCGAGCGCCTATGCCGAACTCAAGGAACTGGCCGAGTTGCTCGCCATTCCCGTCTGCACCAGCCTGCCGGGCAAGAGCAGCTTCGATGAGACGCACCCGCTGGCGCTGGGTTCGGGCGGCGCGGCTATGCCCTACACGGTGCGGCACTTCCTCGAAGAAAGCGATCTCATTCTCGGTGCGGGCTGCAGCTTCACGGCCACGGCGTTCGGCATCCGGATGCCGACCGGCAAGCGCGTCATCCATGCGACGCTCGATCCCGTCGAGATCAACCGTGCTGTCGAAACCGAAGTCGCGCTGATCGGCGACGCGAGACTCACGCTGCGCGCGCTCATCGATGCCTGCAAGGCCATTGCCGGCGGCACACCACGCGATATGAGCGCCGTGACGGCCGAGATCGCCAGCGTCCATGCCAACTGGTTCGCCAAATGGCTGCCCAAGCTCACCAGCGACCAGGTGCCGATCACGCCCTATCGAGTGCTCTGGGACCTCCAGAATAGCGTGGACGTCGCCAACACGATCATCACCCACGATGCCGGCAGCCCGCGCGATCAGCTCTCGCCCTTCTGGAAAACCACGGCACCGCACACATTCCTGGGCTGGGGCAAGACGACCCAGCTCGGCTATGGATTGGGCCTTGCGCTGGGTGCCAAGCTGGCCTGCCCCGACAAGCTTTGCATCAATGTCTGGGGCGATGCCGCGATCGGCTTCACCGGCATGGATTTTGAGACGGCAGTGCGCGAGCGCCTTCCGATTCTCTCCATCCTTTTGAACAATAGTTCCATGTCCATGGAATTAAATGTCATGCCGACGGCGACCGAACGGTTCCGCTCCACCGACATCGGCGGCAATTATGCCGAGTTCGCAAAGGCCCTGGGAGGCCATGGCGAGCGCATTTCAACGATCCAGGACATCATTCCCGCGATCAAGCGTGGCATAGCCGCGACGGAGTCAGGCAAGCCGGCCCTGCTGGAGTTCATGACAAGCCAGGAACTTGATTTTTCAAGATATCCATAGGCAACACAAACGGTCTTTCGCTTCGTCGAAAACCTGACTCATATCGTCGCAAAGTGTCTGTCGGGGCGGGAACAAATGCCATTCGTCATGCTATGTCCGCCTCGATGCTCTACCAGCCGATCCCCGCAGACATTGGCGCAAGCGACCTCGCCGAGGAACTCGGCCGGGCGCGCCGCATCTTCCTCGCGCTGAACGATCCGAGCGATCTGCAGATACTCGAGGCCTATATTGCGGAGCTCGAAGCACGGCAGCACGTGATGGGGCAGACCGCGGGATTCGCATCCTGAACTCGGTCGACTGGACCTGATCCCACAACGACACCATCTTGTCCGTCATGGCCAATGACGTGTCCTGGATTCGCGCGGAGCCTCACGGGATCCACATCGTTCCCGCAAACATGTGGATCGACCCTGCCCGCCCCGTCGATGCGGCCCTCGTTACGCATGGCCATGCCGATCATGCCCGCGGCGGTCATGGCAAGACCATCGCCACGCCCGAGACCCTTGCCATCATGGCACTGCGCTATGAAACCCGCGACGGCGCAACGCCTGTCTCCTATGGCGAGACGTCGCGCCTGCCCGGCGGCGTGGATGCGACATTCCTGCCCGCGGGTCATGTGCTGGGCTCAGCACAGATCCTACTGGAACATGCCGGCGAGCGCGTGATCGTCACCGGCGATTACAAGCGCCGCCCCGATCCCACCTGCCCCGCCTTCGTGGTCACGCCCTGCGATGTCTTCATTACCGAGGCGACGTTCGCCCTTCCCGTCTTCCGCCACCCGCCTGTCGAGCAGGAAATCCGCAAGCTGCTGGACGCCCGTGCCGCCAATCCGGATCGCTGCGTGCTGGTCGGCGCCTATGCGCTGGGCAAGGCGCAGCGGGTTATCGCGGAGCTGCGCCGCGCGGGCTACCATGAGCCGATCTGGCTGCATGGCGCGCTGGAGCGCATGTGCCGACTTTACGAAGAGCTGGGCGTCGGCCTCGGCGACCTGCGTCTCGTCGCGGATGCCAGGAAGGCGGACCTCGCGGGACAGATCGTGCTTTGCCCGCCGGGCGCACTCAATGACCGATGGAGCAGGCGCCTGCCCGATCCGATCACGGCGATGGCGTCGGGCTGGATGCGGGTGCGCCAGCGCGCGGTGCAGCGCAATGTGGAGTTGCCGCTGGTGATTTCCGACCATGCCGACTGGGATGAGCTGACGACGACCATCGAGGAGGTGAACCCGGCGGAGACCTGGATCACCCATGGCCGCGAGGACGCGCTGCTGCGCTGGTGCGAGTTGCATCAACGGCGCGGACGGGCGCTGGCGCTGGCGGGCTATGAGGATGAGGATGATTAGGGTGCGCCTCAACATTGTATGCCAAAGCACCGTTCGCCCTGAGCTTGTCGAAGGACGAACGGAATTTATGTGCGGAAGGATGGCGGGCTGATGGAGCGCTTCGCTGCCCTGGTCGACGCGCTCGTCTACACGCGGAGCCGCAACGGCAAGCTCAAGCTCATCGCCGATTATCTTCGCGACACACCAGATCCCGATCGCGGCTGGGCGCTGGCGGCGTTGACCGACGGGCTCGACTTTCCGGCGGTGAAGGCCTCCACAATCCGCAACCTACTGATGGAGCGCGTCGATCCCGTGCTGTTCCAGCTATCGCGCGACTATGTCGGCGACACGGCTGAAACCGCGAGCCTGCTCTGGCCCGAAAGCGAGGCTGCCAGGGAGCCGCCCACGGTCGGTGAGGCCGTCGACGCGCTGCTGCGCATGACCCGGCTCAGCGCGATGCGCGATTTGGCGGCCCTGCTCGACCGGCTGGACGCGCCCGGACGCTTCGCATTGCTGAAGCTCGCCACCGGCGCCATGCGCATCGGCATCAGCGCACGTCTCGCCAAGGTCGCGTTCGCGCAGGCCTTCGAGGTCAGCGTCGACGACGTCGAGGAATATTGGCACGGACAATTGCCGCCCTATCGCGCCCTGTTCGACTGGGCCGCCAATGGGGCGGAACCGCCGCATGCCGAGGACTTGCCGCTGTTCCGGCCGTTCATGCTCGCTCATCCTCTCGAGGAGACGGACGTCGACATGGCGGCCTATGCAGCCGAGTGGAAATGGGACGGCATCCGCGTCCAGATCGTCCACGTGGCCAATGATCTCGGCGGCGAGACGCGGCTCTACTCGCGGTCGGGCGACGATATTTCCGGCACGTTTCCGGAGATCGTCCAGGCGATACGGTTGCCCTGTGTGCTCGATGGCGAGCTGCTGGTGCGCGGCACGCATCAGGGCGGTGAAAGGGACTATGCCCAGGGCGGCGCCGCAAGCTTCAACGCGCTCCAGCAGCGTCTTGGCCGCAAGACCGTCTCGAAGACGATGCTGGAGGATTATCCGGCGTTCGTGCGGCTCTACGACATCCTGATCGACGACAAGGAGGACCTGCGTCCGCTGAGCTGGGAGCAGCGCCGCACAGCGCTCGAAGCCTTCGTGCCGCGGCTCGATCCGGAGCATTTCGACATCTCGCAGGTGATCCCGGCGGCCAGTCTCGATGAACTCGCGGCGATCCGCGAGCGTGCCCGCGACGAAGCGATCGAGGGGGTGATGCTCAAGCGCCGCGACAGTCCGTACGTCCCTGGGCGCCGCACGGGGCTCTGGTATAAATGGAAACGCGATCCGCTGCTGATCGACTGCGTTCTCATGTATGCGCAGCGCGGATCAGGCAAGCGCTCATCCTTCTATTCGGATTACACCTTCGGCTGTTGGGATGGCGACCCGGATGCGGGGGCCGAACTGCTGCCCGTCGGCAAGGCCTATTTCGGCTTTACCGACGAAGAGCTGAAATGGCTCGACAGCTATGTTCGCCGCCACACCGTCAATCGCTTCGGGCCGGTACGGGAAACCGACAAGAGCCTCGTCCTCGAAGTCGCCTTCGACTCCGTGCATGAAAGCAAGCGCCACAAATCCGGCGTTGCCATGCGCTTCCCCCGGATCAGCCGCATCCGCAGCGACAAGCCGGCGCATGAAGCGGACCGGATTGAGGCGCTGCGGGCGCTGATCCGCGACTGAGTCCATTTAGCTGCGCATTTCCGCACGGAAACCCGGTTCCCACTTTTCCTGGAAATGCTCTCAGATGAACGGTGCCGGTTGCCGGTCGTAATATGAGCGGACCATGTCGGCATAATCATTGTCATGACCGGCCGCCGGCTCCCCATAACGCGGCGCCTCCTCAAGGCGCGCCTTGTCGAGCTCGACGGCATAACCGCCCTTGTCGACGTTGTAGATGAGCATGTCCCAGGGGATGGGATAATAGTCGCTGCCGACGCCAAACAGGCCGCCGAACTGCATGACCGCAAACTCCGCACGGCCTGACACCTTGTCGACCATGAAGTTCTTGATCGTGCCGAGCCGTTCGCCCGCGTTGTTGTAGACGGCCGTGCCTTCGACCCGGTCCGATGCGATGAGATGATGATGGCTTTGCTGCCGATCGATCGTGTCTGCCATTTCGGCCTCCTCTTGGCTGGATGCCCTGATGAAACCGGCAAGGAGGGGCGCGGGTTCCGATAATGGAACCCGGCGGCGTCAGATCATCGGATTCTCGTAACAGGTCGCGCAGCCGCGCAACGGATTGTCGTTGCAGCGCGGGCAGGCCCGTAAGCGCAAGACACCGAGCAGACGCCCGAGCCAGCGCAGAAAGCGCGCGCTGTCGATCGCATCACGGCGCATCAGTTCGAAAAGATTGTCCATGCCGATTCCCAATAGATCGGCTGGCTTAACAAGGGCTTGCCGACAGGGCTATCGTCCCTTCAGGGGAAGAGGTGTACCACCTCGGCATCGGGCAGAACGGCTTCAATCAGCAGCGAACGATGACATCCTCCCGGCTCGCGCTCGAAACAGAGCAGCGCCGTCGGCCGCTCTCCCGCCATCTCCACGAGCTTCGCACCTTCGACCATCGCCTCGGGCAATTCGAGCTGTCCCGCGTAAACCTGCGCCAATTTGGCGTGATTGCCCTTGCGCGCGGCCTCGCGCCCTTCGGGCGGCGTCCCGAGCGCCTTCAAGCCGACATAGTCAATGCCCGCCTCGCGGAGGCCGGCCGCCAATATGTTCTTGGAGAAGCCCGGGCGGCGCGAGAGCGGCACGGCACGGACGTCCGCAAGCATGGTGACACCTGCCTCGCTCAAGGCTGCGATCAATTCTGCCTGCGTGGCGCCCTCATAGCCGATGGTGAAAATCTTCATGGCCGGGAGATAGGAACGCGGAGGCCGTTATGCCACTCGCACCAACCACCGACGCTTAGGGCACGTTCACGGCGATCGGCGCGCCTTCGTCCTTCACGAGAACGGCGACGAGTTGCGCGGGCTCGGTCTGGCTGGCGTTCTTCACGATGTGGATG
>JAGIAA010000031.1 GCA_017745115.1 Sphingobium sp.
TTTCTTGTCGAGGGCGGGGGCCTCCTCGATCGGGTAGAATTCCCCGTCGATGCGGACGCGGGTGAAGCCCGCCTTCTGCCACTCGGCCAACTCCTTGCGATACTCGCCCTTGCGGCCGCGGACCACGGGCGCGAGCAGATAGAGGCGTGTGCCCTCGGGCAGGGCGAGGACGCGGTCGACCATCTGGCTGACCGTCTGCGCGGCGATGGGCAGGCCGGTCGCGGGCGAATAGGGAATGCCGACGCGCGCCCACAGCAGGCGCATATAGTCGTAGATCTCGGTGACGGTGGCCACGGTGGAGCGTGGGTTGCGGCTCGTCGTCTTCTGCTCGATCGAGATGGCGGGCGAGAGGCCGTCGATATGCTCGACGTCCGGCTTCTGCATCATCTCGAGGAACTGGCGCGCATAAGCGGAGAGCGACTCCACGTAGCGCCGCTGGCCTTCCGCATAGATGGTATCGAAGGCAAGGCTCGACTTACCCGAGCCAGACAGGCCGGTGATCACGATCAGCGCATCGCGCGGCAGATCGACGTCAAAGCCCTTGAGATTATGCTCGCGCGCGCCGCGCACGCTGATGTGGGTGAGACTCATGCGCCTTGTTCTATATCTGTTCCATTTCGGGGTCCAGAGTGGAAGATAGGAATTGGAACAGCGATTGTGGAGTCGGCCGAGAGTCAAAACGGCGTCACGCCGTTCGTCCCTCGGCCCGCTCCTTCGTCAGTTCGTGCGCTTGCCGGCCATCGCGCCCCAGATCTGCACATTCTCGCTCCCCGACGGCAGCTGCGTGGAGGTCTGGAAGCTCGCCGCGATTTCCTCGCTGTTCGGGCCGAAAAAGGCACCGTTGATGCCGCCCGTCCCCATATTGCCGAAGAAGGTGGTGGCAGCGGGGTGCAAATTGCCCATGAGGGCGAGAGGCGCCAAGGCGATCGCACTGCCGCCGTTCACGTCCGTGATCGAAGGCCGGGCCGTGCCGCTCATCGTATTGGCGGTGAAGTTGAAGCTCAGGTCGAAAGTGCCGTCGAGCGTGTAGCGATTGTAGGGCCCGCTTCCGATATTATGGGCATAGCCCGCCATGATGCCGCTGTAGCTCAGCGTTCCGCTCGTCGGCCGGAAGCTGAGATCGGTCTGCTGGCCGAAGGTGAAGGCGCGCGTGACCTGGGTGAAGGTCGACGGCGCCGATCCCGCCTGCCGGTCCGACCAGAAGCCGAAACTGGCATAGGTGAGAGCAATCTTGGGATTGCTGCTGCCGGTGAGGAACAGCCGCAATTCGCTCGGCGCACCGTTCACCGTCTTCTTGTAGACGAGCCAGGTCGTATTGCTGTCGGTGGCCGACAGGTCCGTGGGCTGGAAGGTCGTCGAGGTCTGCGGAATATTGCCGGTCATCATGTAGCTGTTGTTGCCGGCGGTGCCGCTGATGGTGAGCGTGCTGGGATTGAAGCGGCCGTCGGTATAGCTCCCGCTGATCTGGGTGCCGCTGGCATCCACATCATATTCGCTGGTGTAGTTGAACAGCGCCGTCTGAAAGCTCGCGGGCGTGGTGAGCAGCGGACCGGCCGTCCCGAGCCGGCCCATTATCGTCCCCGCCGAGGCATAGTTGCCGAACATGATCGACCACGCCGCGCCGATTTCCTGGGCAGTCGGTCCATAGAAGCGGCCCGTGAGCGTGCTGACCGCGCCGGCGCTTGCTGGCGGGAAGCCGCTGAGGCTGAAATTTCCCGTAAAGCTGTTGGCAGCCGCGGCCATGATCGCGGTGCCGCTGAAGCCGACCGTGCCATTGACCTGGCCGGTCGACACGAGCACTTCCTGAGCATTGCCGTTGAAGACGATATCGCCGGTGCCGAACTTGGCGAGCAATGTGCCGGTGCCGTAAAGCGAGGCCGGCTGGTCGGTGTAGGCGGTCGTCCCGAGCATTTCGATCGCGTAGCTTGCATTGCCGGTGCGGGGCACGGCGGCCGAGGGGCTCGGCACGCCGTAGGTGAAGGCATCCAACGTCGCGGTGATCGCGTTGGCTCCGTTCGTCGTGCGCTGCCAGAAGCCCGAGCCGACATATTGATAGGCCAGCGAGCCGGACGTGCCCGGCTTGTTCAAGGTCAGCGTATCGGTCACGCTGCCGCTCACCGCCTTGTAGACGCTAAGCTGGCTGGTGCTGAGCGACGCGTCGATCTGACTAGGCGTAAAGCTCTTCGCCCGGCTTCCGACGGTAACCGTATAGCTCTGGCTCGCCGCATCATAGGCGACGCTCAACCCGCTGGCCGAAGCGCTGGCCGTACCGGGCGCCCCGCTGGTCGGATAGCTCGAATTGCCGAGCACGGCGTCGTTGGCGAAGCTCTCGCTGACCAGCGGCGCGATCAGATCATCATTCTTCGCTGCCGGTGTAGGTGTCGGCGTAGGGGTCGGGGTCGGAGTAGGGGTCGGCGTGGGCGTAGGCGTTGGCGTGCTGCCGACGCCTCCACCACTGCCGCCGCAGGCTGTAAGCGTCATTGCCAGCGCAAGCAGACTAGCTTGCGCGCCCTTGCGACAGGTCGCGTTCATGATTTTAGACATCCCCCCAACTTTAGTCTGAGCAGGTCCTATGGGCGGTCGAAAGGATTGTGAAGGGCATTCGCGATGTTTTTGTCTGATTGTGATCAATCTTTCCGTGTCTTGGTAACCCGATTGCCGCGAATACTTCGGTCGCGCCTGCACAAGACTCTCGAAAAAGAATCAAGCAAATTTCGTCCCTTAAATAATAGAGTCGTTGTTTCACTGCGAATCCGATTTTCGGACGTGCAGCAAGATGAGAATCAGTATAGATTACGAATCGGGTGGACAGTCCATTGAGTTGGGGGGACTTGTCATGCCTGCGTGGAAGCCCGTTGTGGGGCGGAGCTTTGGCCCGTCCGCATTTTCCGAATATTGCCATGCGTTGATCTGGGGCAGCTGGCGTCCGAGCTTCATCGTCGTGCACAACACCGGCGTGCCGAACTTGGCACAGCGGCCGAATGGCTTCACCAGGCAACATATCGATGGGCTAGTCGGCTATTATCGCGACCAGAATCATTGGAGCGCCGGGCCGCATCTCTTCATCGATGACCATCAGATCTGGGTGTTTACGCCGCTGACGACTCCCGGTGTTCATTCGCCGAGCTGGAATGCCGTGGCATTGGGCATTGAAATGCTTGGCGATTACAGCATCGATTCTTTCGAAAGCGGTCGCGGCAAGGCTGTTCGGGACAATGCGGTCAGTGCCATCGCAACGCTCTGCGAAGTCCTGGGCTTCGATCCCGGGACGCTGCGCCTCCACAAGGAGGACAAGAAAACCACGCATGTTTGCCCAGGCAAAAATGTCGCCAAGCAGAGGCTGATCGATGCCGTGCGCGTGGCGATGGCGTCGGAAGGCGTCGAACATGCGCTCGAGGACGCCCATCCGGGCTGACGCGCCAGATTGAAGGGAGAAGCAAGCATCGCGGGACCAGAGGCAGCAAAGGGGGACTTATGAGACAAGGTTCGTTTGGGAAACTTGCGGGATTAGCGACGATGCTGTCGCTGTCGCTGTCAGGATGTGCGGAGTTCGACAGCGTCTATCATTCGCGGCCATTGCCGAAGGGAGGCAGGGGCGGCTTCGTGACTGTCGATGCGAAGCAGCGCAGCATTCTCGTCCTTCCCCCCAACGACGGTACCGCGAGCTGGCGGGTCTGCGCTGAAGCAGCGCCGGACGTGTTCAGTGCCTATGCGACAAGCGTGGGGGCGAGAGGCAACAAGAGCGGCGGCGAATTCAGCCTCGCCTCGAACGAGACGGCGGCGTCGCTAGAGCGATCGCAGGCCATTAACATGCTGCGGGAGTCGCTTTACCGGACCTGCGAACGCTATGCATCCGGGGCGATCAACAAAGCGCAGTTCATCGTCCAGGCGGCGCGAGATCAGCGCTCGATGATCGCGTTCCTTGCAATCGAGCAACTGACGGGCGCGGTGCGGCCCAAGTCGACGTTGATTTCGCCTGGCGGAACGGCGGCCAGCACCATGTCGGGGGAGGCCACCATCAAGCTTCTAAACGACTATCAGACAAAGCTCGACGCAGCGAAAGAGAAACAGGAGGCGGCCGATAAGGCCGTGAAGGCCGCCAAGGCCGACGGCGGGATTTGTTCGACGGATGACAAGAAGAAGGAGGACGGGAACGCCGCGAAATGCGCGGCGCTTGATCTGGAGCTTGCAAACGCAACCAAGGACTTGGTCAAAGCTCAGGAAAATCAGGACAATGCTCTCAAGCTGGCCAAAGACTTGGTCTCAGCGACCGTGGCGGGCACGAGCACCGGCACGAGCCAGCAGGGAGGCGGCATCAGCCAGAGCGATATCTCCCAAGCCAATCTCGCTACAGTATCCTGGGCCGTCACCCAGATCGTCGCCATGTCGACGATCAATGAGGCGCAGATGTTTTGCTTAGCGTACTTCGGCAATGACAAGCTGGAGGACAAAATATTGACGCCATGTTTGGAAATTCTAAAAGCAAAACAAGAAAGTGAAAATAGGTTCATCGAGAACCTTAAAATAGATAATGTCAGTGATTTCATGAAAGGTCTTTTGGATACCAGATATGGCAATTTTAAAGAAAGTTTCATTCAAAGATTAAAGAAAATGCCCGATACAGATAAGGAGTTCGTGGAAAAGTTGAAGAAGTTCGAGCTCGCTATGCATAGCAGTTTTCTATCTGACAGCAAGAAATGCGGAAGCAAAGCCAGCTGCATCACCTTCGTCGGTGCAAATGATCCGTATAAGGCGAATTTCGACGAAACGGCGGGGGCTGCGGCATTGAAGGCCCTGGACTGATCTAGAGGCGCCGAGCTCAAATGGGAGAAAGACGATGAGCACCACAAGCGTAATGGCCTTCACCAAACCAGATCAGGCCGACAGGATGGCCGGAGAGTTCGTCAGAGATGGCTACAAGGTGATCAGAATCGACAAGCCGGACATCATCGAGTTGATGAAGCCCGGAACGGATTCAAAATATTGGTTCAGTGACGATGAGGATCCGCCTGCCGATTATATCCTGCTGATCGCAACGAAGGATGCGATTTCGATCAGCTAATTTCCTTCGGATTAAGTGCGCCTCCTAATTCGCCCGCGTCATAGCGAATATGCCTGTCGCATTGCCGCTGTCGAAGGTGAGATCGAGGCGACCGGTTGCCGGATCGACGTCGCGGCTGATGAACTCGTAGAAGGAACCGGGGACGGTCCGCTCCGCGATGCTGCCGTCCGGCAGGCGGAACGGGCGAGTCACCATGTCGGCGCGGAAGGCGGTCTGGCGAACGCGGCCGTTGGTCGAGATTTCGAGGCTTTCCTTGATGGGCCAGCCGTCGGCGCGCAGTTGTTCGGCGAGGGCGGCGACGTCGGCCACGCGGTCGGTGGCGTGGTTGAAGGCATTGCCTTCGGTCGCAATCCACGCCGCCTCCGCGCTGTGAGCAAGCAGGGTTTCGTAGTCGGTCAGGGCGGGGATCTCGTGCTGCCGGCCGAAGGCGCGGGCGAGGCCGGGAAGGCCCGAGCGTGCGGTTTCGATGTCGCAGGTGCCGTCAGTGGCGAGCGCGTCGAGCAGCGCCTGTTCGGCCTTGCCGAGCGGATCGATGGACGTGCCGAAGATTCGAGCGGCGGCGGCTTGCGCCTCGTCGGGCAATTCGCTGACATGCAGCTCGCTCACGAAAAATTGCGGGATGGCTTCGGGCATATCGCGGTGAACGAAGGCGCGGCCGGTCATGCGCAGCCGGGGGAGCGGATAGAGACCGCTGACCTCGTAGCCGAGCGGTTCGAGCAGGCGGGCGAAGGCGGCATGGCCCGAGGGGAGTGCGCCGGTCGCCCCTTCGATGGTGCGGAGAGCGCCGTGGTCGAAGCAGAGCCCCTCGCCGCGCTTTGCGACCCCGGCGACGTGGCGCGCGGCGGTCGGCACATCGTCGAGCAGCCGGGCGAACAGGGCAACATTGAGGGCCATGGCGACCTGGGCGCGGCTGGCCCGCGGGCCGTCCGCCAGGAGCGCGGGCGCGACCTCGAGCACCGACAGCGCGAAATCCGCGCGCTGGTGCCCGAGCACCGATGCCGCCAATCGTCCGATGATGCTGCCGCTTGTCATGACGATGGAGCATAACGCAGAGTGGCGCCGACGCCAGGCCATCATGTGTGTGGCCGTGCGCGCGGGAGAGCGAGATGAACTATGCCGACTATGTCGCCGACTTCAACACGGGCGACGATGCCGCGCTGGTCGACAAATGGTATGCGCCGGACTGCGCGATGCGCAGCTCCACCCGGACGGTGGAAGGGCGCGACGGGCTGCGCGCCTTTCTCGACTGGGCGCATGACGGGGTCCGCGAGATCATCCGCCCGCGCACGGTGATGCACCGGGGCAAAAGGCTGTTCGCGGACGTCGACATGGATTTCGTCTGCCGCAAGGCGCGGCCGGACTTTCCCTTCGGCGCGCTGCTGCCGGGCGACATCATGACGGTGCGCTTCTTCGCGACCTATGAGGTCAACGAGGCCGGACAGATACGGGAGCTTTGCACCATGGCCTGGCCGGCCGAGCAGGGCGTGACCAAGGCGCCGATGCTGTCGGCGAGTGCGGGCGGCCGCGCATCCTATGACGCCTATGCCGCCGCCTTCAGCAATGCCGACATGGAGCGGGCAGGACGTTATTACACCGACGATTGCACGCTGGACCTGCCGAATTTCCCAACCTTCGAGGGGCGCGACGCGATCACAGGCTTTTACGGCAAGATGTTCGCGCGCGTGCGGGAGCATCTGACCATCCACCAGCTGGTCATGGACGATGACGGGATTGCGGTGGATTGCACGAGCACCTTCACGGCGGTCGTGGATGCGCCGGACTTCGTTGTGGCGCCGCTCAAGGCCGGGGAGTCCGTGCAGACCCACGTGTTCGTGCATTATGCGCTGCGCGACGGGCTGATTTCGCAGATCAAAGTGGTGCGGGCGGGGGGCTAGGTCGCTGCGTTTGAATTGGCTTGTGTTCCTGCGAAAGCAGGAACCCAGGGCGGCGAGGCATATCCTTTTCGTCCTGTGCTCCTGCTTTCGCAGGAGCACTGATGTGAGTTCAGTTGACGAGGTCGGCGTAAGCGACGGGGCCTTCAGGGAGAATGAGCCGCGCCGCGAGGGCGGGCAGCAGCACGAGGCATAGCCCGGCGAGGCAGAGGGTTGCGGGCCGGTCCCAGCGCCATTTGCTCCAAAGCATGGTCCAGGCGAGCGCGACGGCCAGCATCGCCCAGAGATGATAGCGCAGGTCCGACGAGATGCTGAGGATCGCGAAGCTCGCTTCCTGGCAGAGGGCAGAGGCGAGCAGGGCCAGCGCCAGGTCGCGGCGCGGACCGGGCGGAATACGGCGAAGCTGGACAAGGCCGCAGATGCCGAGCGCGATCCAGAAAAAAGGCCAGCCCAGAGGCGTGTCGAGGACATGCTGAGCCGTCTCCTGCCAGCGCAGGAGCATGCAACAGGACGGGCTTTCCAGGCCCAGCGCGTTGGGCTCGTTATAGGCCGGCGGTGCGGCGAGCGGCCAGTTGCGCGAGACGAGCCAGCGCGATGTCGCGTTGAGATGGGCGAGGCGGTGCGTGGCATAGGCGACGGGGTGCGCTGCAGCCGCGTCGGCCAGCATCAGGTAGAGCGTGCCGGCGGGCATATGATCGATCCCGGCGAGCGGGAGCTGGCAATCCTCGCGGTTCTGCATCGGATCCCAGAACAGCGGCTTGACGCAATGGTGCTCGGTCAGCGCCATGGGGTCGATGCCGTAGATCGGGTCTCCGCTGCGGACGGCAATACCGGCGAGATCATAGACCGCCTCGACGCGGGCGATGCCGCTGTCGCGCGCGCCGAGCAGGTGACGGTTGACGAATTGCGAGGCGACGATGGCGAGCGCGATGCCGGCGACGATTGCGGCGGGACGGAAGAACCGGCGCCCGGGGGGCATGAACAACAATACGGCCAAGGGCACCATCGAGAAAGCGGCGTTGGCCCGCAGCAGCGTCGCATAGCCGAGGCACAGAATGACCGCGGCGACGGCCGGCCCTGTCATCGGACGTGCGCGCAGGCGGAACCATGCGATGAGTCCGAAGGCGCATGACAGGGCGCCGACCAGTTGCGCGTCCTTGAGCACGACCGCCTGCCAGCCGAGCAGGACCGGCGAGGCGCCGATCACGAGGACGGCCGCGGCGCGCCGGCCACCCAGCGCCTGTGCAAGCGTGCCAAGGCCCAGCCAATAGGCCGCGATCTGCAGCATGAAGAGGGGCCCGGTCCCATCGGCGAGCGGGTGCAGCAAGGACCAGAGCCGCGCCATGACCGGCGGGTGCCAATCGTCGAAGCTGCCGGCGAGCACCTGCGAATATTGGCGGACGGTATCGAACATGGCGGCGCCCGGCCAGGCGGCAACTATCGACACGAGCAGCAGTACGGCTGCGGCCCCGGCGGGCCAATGGCGCCGAAGTCTCGCCTGAACGTCCAATGCGGCGGGCTTGTGGTCCAATGCGCTTCCCCTTGCCGCCGGACTGCCGGTGACGCCCATACCGATCAACCGCTTTTTCAGGTGGCGGTCTTCATTCGCAATTATTTCACGCCGCGATTCTCCGCACACTTGATCCGCGCCGCATCTGGCGCCAAGATCAGTTGCGACATCAACGGTTCACAGTTGGTGCGAGGCTAAGGAAGCGGGAGGCAGCATGGAGCGAGCAACGGGGGTGCATGCCTTCAAGCGTGGAAGGCGCCTGACGGCGGCATTGGCGGCGGGATTGTGTCTGCTGAGCGCGCAAGCGCAGGCGCAGCGCGCGCCGGGACCGCTCAGCGCCGACGCGCTCGACAAGATGGTGCCCAAGCATCCGGGCTATCTCGGCGCTCTCGCGCCGGAGAATCTCAAGAAGCCGCGCCCCAAGCCGGCCTTCGACGTGACCGGTACCTGGTTCGTCGACCTGTCCCAGGGCTTCAACAAGTTCATGTTCGGCCCGCCTTATCCCAAGTTCAAGGAGCAGGCGCAGAAGGACTATGAGGAAGGCCAGAAGGCGGTCGCCGAGCGCCGGCCCTATCGCGATGCGATCGGCCAGTGCTACCCGGCGGGCATGCCGATGATCATGACGCGCGTCTGGCCGCATGCGTTCATCCAGCTGCCCACCGCCATCTACATGGTTTCGGGCTTCACCAACGCGTTCCGCGTCATCTATCTCGACGGCCGCGGCTTCAGCGATCCCGACACGGTGATCCACACCTATAACGGTGAATCCATTGGTCACTGGGAAGGCAAGACGCTGGTCGTGCAGACCAAATATATCGAGCCGGAAAACCACTTCATCGACACCGGCATCCCGATTTCCGACGATTTCGAGATCACCGAGCGGATCACCATGCTCGACGCCGGCAAGCGCATGCAGGTCGAATATATCATGACCGACCCGCAGAACTGGGAAGGCGAGTGGCGCAACACCAAGCAGTTCACGCGCCAGGATCACACCGACATCGGCGAGGTCGAATGCGTCCTGGCCAATAATTCGCACCTGCCGGGGACCGAATTGGGCAACAGCAAGGTGGGCCAGGCAGGATCAACGGAGCCGAAATGATGAGCGTGAAGACGATATTGGCAGCAACGGCTGTGCTGGGCGTGGCTCTGGCCGGCCTCCAGACGGCGAGCGCGCATCACAGCTTCGCGATGTTCGACCAGAGCAAGAAAATCACGGTCAAAGGCACGGTAACCGAGTTTCAGTGGACCAATCCGCACAGCTTCCTCGAGATCGACACGGCCGACGCGGGCGGCAAGAAGAGTCACTGGAGCCTGGAGCTGAACAGCCCCAACAATCTCAAGCGGCAAGGCTGGTCGCGCAATGCGGTAAAGCCGGGCGACGTCATCTCGGTGACGTTCAACCCGCTGCGGGACGGCAAGCCTGGAGGTCTGTTTAACTCGCTGGTGCTGCCCAATGGCAAGACGCTGGCGGAGGCGGCTTTCTCGGGCGGGCGGCCGGTCAACACGCCGACATCGAATTAAAGGGAGCGAAGATCATGCGGATGAAGACACCGATCGCCGCCGTACTGGCCTCCCTGGCCGTCATGGCGCTACCTCAGGGCGCTAGCGCACACCACAGCTACGCCATGTTCGACATGACCAAATCGGTCGATCTCAAGGGCAAAGTGATCCAGTTCAAATGGACCAACCCGCATGGCTGGCTGACGCTGGAGGTAAAGGACGCCAGCGGCACGCCGATCACCTGGAATATCGAGATGAACAGCCCGAACAACCTCATGCTGCTCGGCTGGAAGCGTTCCAGTCTGAAGCCCGGCGACGATGTCACGATCACCGTGCATCCGCTCAAGGGCGACAAGGCTGGCGGCTCATTCATGTCGGTGACGCGCGCCGACGGATCGACGCTGAAAGGCTGATGGCAATGACAGTGAAACGCCTCGTGGCGGGCGCGGCGCTGGCCGCGGCCCTGCTTGTTGCCCCGCTCATGGCCCAACCCGGCCCGCCGCCGGCATCGGAGCCGCCCGCCGGACTGAAGCCGGGGACTGGCGCGCCTTTCCCGAAAGGCAAGAACGCGCAACTCGATTCGCTTCCCGATTGGGGCGGAATCTGGTTCTACGCGCCCGGCGGACCGCGTCCGGCGCCGCCCAAGCTCAAGGGAAAGTACAAGGCCGCGAACGAAAAATGGCGCGCCGACATCGCCGCCAATAACGGCCTCGACAAGAAGGCGCGGTCGAATTGCAGCCCGCCGGGAATGCCCGGTTTCATGGCGCTAGCGCAATATCCCTATGAGTTCCTCTTCACGCCCGGGCGCGTCACGATCAACCAGGAAGCCTGGATGCAGACACGCAAGATATGGACGGACGGCCGTTCCCACCAGGAAGATCCGGATCCGACCTTCTATGGCGACAGCATCGGTCATTGGGAAAAGGACACGCTGGTCATCGAGACGATCGCCATCAACGATACGCTGCCGCTCCAGACCGGCATGACGCATAGCGACAAGCTCAAGGTGACCGAGCGCATCCATCTTTCGCCGACGAATTCGAACTTGCTTATCAATGAGATAACGCTGGACGATCCGGAGGCGCTCGAGGAGCCGTGGCACGCGACCTACAATTATCGCCGCGACCGCTACGGCATGCTGCTCGAATTCCAGTGCTCGGAAAACGATCGCAACCCGATCGATGAGGAAGGAAATACGCTGTTTCATTGAGGCAGCGTCCTCGGCGGACGCGGGCGTCGAACCGGGATAGGCAAAACTAGATATAGTCCCGGCCAATCACATGGGCAATCGCCCGGGTCATGGGCAGAAACTGCCCATTCGGTTACGTTCTGGTACATGTTGCGATGCAGCAATATGCACTGTCATCACGCTTACATTTAACCGGATTCGCACGTCCTGCGAATCGTGAGCTATCGACTTCCTTGGATTCCCGACTGTTGCAGCTCCGCCATGTCCCCCAAAAGAACTATCGCAAACGCAAAAAGATGGGTTATGGTTCCCATGGTTTCGGCGCTATTTACCAAGATGGAGATCGCACCGAATCTCAGTATCACGGTCTGGGGACGACGGGCCGGAGCTGTCTGGGTCGCGCCAAGGGGTTTACCGTTATGGCCAGGTTGATCGATGTGGAAGGTTTGAAGGCCGCCAATGCGGTTGCGTTCATGCCCTCGGAAGGACTGGACGATCCGTCCATCGAAGCGGCTCGTCTGCGCTTCGACCTCGCCGAA
Source organism: Sphingobium sp. (assembly GCA_017745115.1). The sequence continues at coordinate 11,696 of JAGIAA010000031.1, forward strand.
TTGGAAGTGAGCTGGGAGCCGGAGACGGCGACCTTGTGGTCGTTCATGACGCCGCGCGGCGAACCCAAATATACCCCCTCGATGCTCCGCGACCTGCGTCGCTGGCAGATTGAGGCCAAGAAGGTTCATGACGAGAAGATCGTCGACCTGCGCTACCTCGTCCTGGGCAGCCGTTACCCCGGCGCGTTCAATCTGGGCGGAGATCTCGAGCATGTCGCCGCGCTGATCGCGGAGCGCGATCTCGACGGCCTCGAAGCCTATGGCAATGCCTGCGTCGACATCCTCTACAACAATCTCCAGGCGCTCGACCTGCCGGCCATCACCATCGCCCTCATCCAGGGTGACGTTGTCGGCGGCGGCCTTGAGTCCGCCCTTTCGTTCAACGTGCTGATCGCCGAGCGCGATGCGCGCTTCTCGCTGCCGGAAAATGCGTTCGGCATGTTCCCCGGCGTCGGTGCCCATTCGCTGCTGACCCGCAAGGTCGGCGCGGCACAGGCCGAGCGGCTGATGTTCAGCGGCAAGGTCTACTCCGCGGAAGAGATGTACGACATGGGGCTCGTCCACATCCTGGCCGAGCCGGGCGAGGGCGAAACCGCCGTACGCAATTACATCCGGGCGAATGCGCGCCGCATGAACGGCCAGCTCGGCGGATATCGCGCCGCGCGCCAGGTCAATCCGGTGACGCTCGAAGAGCTCCGTTCCATCGTGCGGATCTGGGCCGAAACCGGCATGAACCTGAGCGACAGCCAGCTGAAAGTCATGCGCCGGCTTGCCGTGAAGCAGGTGCGCTGAGCCCATTCGGCTGATGCTGGGCTGCGAGCCCGGTATGAAAACTCGCCATTCCCGCGAAAGCGGGAAGCCAGCATCATCGTCAGTGCGACGCGACCTCGCCTCGACCCGCCTCGCCGGCTGGGTTCCCGCGTTGGGCCTGAGGCCCGTCTTCGACTCCGCGGGAATGACGAAGTAGGCCAGAGGCGCCGCTGCCACACTCGCCAGAATGGCGGGGCAGGTGAGAGCCGGTCTTAAGCGACGCGGCGTGAACCGGGCTTGCGGACGGTCTCGGCCGCGATGACTTCGTCCTTGGTGAACAGCGCCAGTTCCTCGTCCGCCGTCGACAGATAGGGCAGTACGGCCGCGGCCGGCATGGGCTTGGCGAAGAAATAGCCCTGACCGGCCGAGCAGCCCTGTTTAACGACATATTGCAGCTGTTCGAACGTCTCGATGCCCTCGGCGACGACCGTCAGGTCGAGCGAGGAGGCGAGGCCCGACACGGCCTGGATGACGGCGCGGGATTCGCTGCGCGATTCCACATTGTTGAGGAACGAGCGGTCGATCTTGATGGAGTCGAAGCGATAGCGGCAAAGGTGGCTGAGCGACGAGAAGCCGGTGCCGAAGTCGTCGAGGCTCAGCGACGTGCCGATGCGCTTCAGCATGTCGAGCACATAGCGCACGTCCGGATCGTCGGCGAGCAGCGCGGTCTCGGTGATCTCCAGGTGCAGGCGGCGCGGCGGCAACCCGCTCTTGAGCAGCGTGTCCGACACGACATTGGGCAGCGTGCGGTCGGTCAGCAGCACGGCCGAGATGTTGACCGCGACGGTGATGTCGCCCGGCCAGCTCATGGCCTGCGTGCAGGACTCCATGAGCACCCACTCGGTGATCGGGCCGATGGTGTGGCTGCCCTCGGAGATGGGGATGAAGAGGCTCGGCGGCACATTGCCGTTGGTCGGATGATGCCAGCGCAGCAGGGCCTCGAAGCCCTTGATGCGGAAGTCGTGCAGATCGACCACCGGCTGGTAGTGGACCTCCATCTCGTTGTTGGCGAGGGCCTTCTTGAGATCGCGCTCGATCTGCTTGTTCTCGAGCAGGCGGCGCTCCATCTCGGGGTCGAACAGGCGCACGCAGTTGCGGCCGCCCGCCTTGGCTTCATAGAGCGCCACGTCGGCATGGCGCAGCAATTCGTCGGAATCGCTGTCGTCGCCGGAGATCGAAATGCCAATCGAGCCGGAAATATCGACCTGGATATTGTTGATGGTCACCGGCTGGCGGATCGCCTGGATGAGTTCGTCCGCCGTCGCCGCGGCCTCCGCCTCGTCCTTCACCGGCAGCGTCACGATGAACTCGTCGCCGCCGAAGCGCGCGATGCGGCCGCCGCGCTCGTGCATGATGGAGAGGCGATGCGAGATGGTGCGTAGCACGGCGTCGCCTGTGGCATGGCCGAGCGTATCGTTGATCTGCTTGAAGCGGTCGAGGTCGAGCCAGAGGATCGCGATACGGCTCTGAGCCTCCTCGAGCAGCTTGTCGAGGTTGGTCTTGAGGATCGTGCGGTTGTCGATGCCGGTGAGCGGATCGGTCTTGGAAAGATGCTCGTAGACCGTCGCCATGCGCAGCTTTTCCTGCCGGTCGACGAAGGCGTCGAGCACGGTCTTGTAGGTGCGCAGCGTCAGGTCGATCAGCACCGCGATGAAGAGCAGGTTGACGACGCTGACGAAGATGGTGGGCAGCGAAGGCTTGATGATCGGCACGATCGAGAGCGGCAGCGAGCAGAGCAGCAGCTGGCTCAGCGCCAGCAACGGACGGCCCGTGTTGCGGCCGGTGGCGCCGGCGGCATAGCAGGTCGACGTGAACGCCGTGACCAGCTGCATGCGCAGGTCGTCCGTGATGATGAAAGTCAGGAAGGTCAGCTGCCCCACGAACAGCGCATAGGCAAAGGCGCCGGCTTCGTAGATCCGCTCCCAGATGCGCGCATTGGCATCGGCCGAACCGGGCTTGAACATGCCGAAGCTCAGGACGCGCAGCAGTGCCGTCGCCGAGATGAGCACGCCACAGGCATAGATCCACGGCGACGGGCAGTACCAGGAGACCATCGCCGAAATGGCGAGGCCGGTTGCGGCGCCGATGATCAGCGACAGGTGCGAGGAATAGAGCGCCTTGATGAGCGCGATACGCACCGCCGCGGCCAGCTCGGTATCGTCCGTCCGGATCTTGAAGAAGTTGAACAGCATCGGCCTAGTCCCGCGCCTCGCTGCGCGATTCCGCGCAGTTCAGCAGGTGCGACGACGCTGCAAATTCCGGGATGCGGGCATAGCGGCCGACGCATTTTGCAAGACCGGCAGGCACGTCAAAACGCCAGCTCCTGCCGTCGGCGGTCGGCAGCCAGTAATGCACGCTCCCCGGTGGCGTGCGGCCCAAGACTCTCTTCCCTCTTGGAAACGGCATGTGCGCGTCATGCGCCAATGCCCTGAAAGAAGAGTTAAATGACGCGCCGCTAATTTGGTTTTTTCGCGATTCATTGTGAATGAAACGGCGGGATACGCAACGTAAACCGGGACATGTGAAAGGCGTTCATCATGATTAACGGAACGTTACGCCATGGCGGCGGAAAGTATAGCTGCGTCCTAGTTCGATATCTTTCTAAATCGATCGTTAACCATATTTCGCACGTTGATGTGCCGATTGGGCCCGAGGACGTCTTCTTGCCACACACGGGCGGAAGAGTTGAAATCGAGCGCTGCGCCTGGGAACCCGGGACCGAACGGATCGGCGGGCGTTTCTCTCGTCCAAAAGTATGACTCACCATGTGCGCGGGGGCACGACGGGGCGCAGCAGGACCGTCAAAGCCGCAGAATTTCCAAAAAGTTCCCGTAACTTACAACAGTCCACAGCTTATTTTGCACGGCGCGTTTTCCTTGTTGCGCTGCACAAGCAAATCTGATTCCTTATGAATGTGAGGCAACGCTCGCTTAACGACCCGCTAACCTTGAAAGGCGCATAGTGACCTTGCCACACTGGATGGAGGCATAATTGGGTCAGCAAGCCAAGCCGTCGGACGGATCGATCACAATCGCGGAACTACGCGAGTTCGCGTCCTTTCCCGCTGCCACGCAGCGCTACATTCGCCGTTCGCTCGACGTCGCGTTTCACCGCGGCGATGCCATGGAGACATGGGGCCGCGATGTGGTCGAGGAAGCCTCGATCCGTGCGCAGGCCCGCATCTATGGCCGCCTCGACGAGATCAAGACGCTGGTGCCCGACGATAGCGGCCTCGAGCAGGTCGAGCCGTTCATGGCGCCGCTGGTCACCGTCTCGGCATTCGACCTCGGCCAGAACCGCCTGAACAGCTTCTCGGCCTATCGCTTCCTGTACGAGCGCCTGATCGGCGCGGGATCGCGGCCGTGGTTGCCGGGCGCCTTCTGCGCAGCTGCGAGCCTGCCGCACCTTCACCCCGAGCGCCGCCGCGCCCTGCTGCAGTCGATCAGCGAAGCCGCCGCGACCGCCCCGGGCTGGTCGACGCGCGAGCCGAGCTTCTACCCCGAATGGGTCGAGAAGATCGACATCAACAAGCAGCCCAACTGAGCGGCGCTTGCAGCAAAGACTGAACGAGGGGGCTCCGGCCCCCTTTTTCGTGTAAAAAAAGAGGGGCCGAAGCCCCCCTTCCCTTGATGGCATTTGCCGGGCGATCAGGCGAAGGCGACGCGCGTCACACGCCGGCGCATCGTCGCGCCGACCACGCCCATGCCGGCGATCAGCATCGCCCAGCTGGCGGGCTCGGGAACCGCACCGTTGGTGGCGGCGACATGATAGGTGAGATTGTCCAGCAGGATATAGTCTCCCTGCTGACCGCTCAGCGTCGCGTAGCTGATGCCCTGTCCGGTCAGGCCGAAGAAGTTATCGTTGCTGTAGGCCGGAATGGCGAGCGAACCGACGGCGTTGTTGGCCGCGTCAAAGGCCGTCAGCGTCCAGCTGCTATCCTGCGCGCCGAAGAAGAAGCCGAATGCATCGACAGCGTTGGCGAAGCTGATCCGCAGCGAGCTGAACGCGTCGGCCGCATAGGTGTTCTGCAGCGACTTGCCGATGGTGTTGTAGCCGCCGGCATAATCTGCGTTGATGTACAGATTGGTGCCTGCGCCCGCCTTGAAGGTTACGTCGCCCAGGGTGAGGCTGTTGACGCTCGTATTGGGCGTGGTCTCGAACGTCTGCTGGACGGCACCTGTGCCGATGATGCCGAGCGCACCGGCCTGCGTAGTCGACGCCACGATCGGAGCGGCCAGGGCCTGCGACGAAGCACCGGCGAGAAGGCCGGCGGCAAGAGCCAATTTCAGTTTGGACGAAAGCATTCTCTATCTCCCACTTATGGCACCCCCAACAGGGAAGCCATGGGTGGGGAGTAGAGAGCGGCGGCTGCCGTTAAAAGATTATTTACCAAAATCAATGGGTTGATAAATGTTAAGCCAAAGTGGGACAGCTACTCCGCCGCGAGCAGGCGCTCCGCAGCGCCGAGGTCCACCGATACCAGCCGGCTGATGCCCTGCTCGGCCATGGTGACGCCGAACAGGCGGTGCATGCGGCTCATGGTCACCGCGTTGTGCGTCACGATGAGGTAGCGCGTGTTCGTATCGCCGACCATGCGGTCGAGCAGGTCGCAGAAGCGCTCGATATTGGCGTCGTCGAGGGGCGCGTCGACCTCGTCCAGCACGCAGATCGGCGCCGGGTTGGTGAGGAACAGGCCGAAGATCAGCGCGATGGCGGTGAGCGCCTGCTCGCCGCCCGAGAGCAAGGTGAGCGTGGTCAGCTTCTTGCCCGGCGGCTGGGCCAGGATCTCGAGGCCGGCCTCCAGCGGATCATCGCTTTCGATCAGCTCGAGACGGGCACTGCCGCCCTGGAAGAGAGTCGTGAACAGGCGCTGGAAGTGGCCGTTGACCGCCTCGAACGCGGCCAGAAGACGCGTGCGGCCCTCGCGGTTGAGATGACCGATCGATCCGCGCAGCTGGTGGATCGCGGTGGTCAGCTCTTCGCTTTCGGCGCGGCTCTTCGTCTGGATTTCCTCAAGCTCGGCCAGCTCGGTCGCGGCGACGAGATTGACGGGACCGAGGCGCTCGCGCTCCAGCACCAGCCGATCATGGGCCGCCTGCTCGGTCGCGGCGTCGCGGACGTCGTCCTCGGCAAAGCCGAGCTTGCCGGGCAGGACGGGCGGCGGACATTCGAAGCGCTCGCCGCAGGCCTGGCCGATTTCCCGGCGCCGCGCGACGGCATGTTCGGCGCGGGCGGCGGCGCCAGCACGGGCTTCGCGCGTCGCGCTCAGCGCTTCATTGGCGGCCGCGATGGCCTTCTCCGCCTCGGCGAGCCGCGTCTCCGCGTCGCGCTCGGCAATCCTGGCGGTTTCCGCAGCCGTATCGAGATCGCGGGCGCCGGCGACCAGCGCCTCCAGTTCGGTGGCGAGCGCCTCGGGTCGGCCCGACAGCTTTTCGAGGTCCACTGTTAGCGTTTCGGCGCGGCGGCGCATGTCGGCGATCCGGCGGGCAGCGTCGCCGGCGCGGGCACGCCATCCTTCGGCCTCCGCCTTGACCGAGCGCAGACGCTCTTCATCGGCGGCAATGGCGCGGTCGGTCATCGCCTGCTCAGCCTGCAGGCGCGAGACGGCGGCGCGGTGTTCTTCGCTGGCCTGCCGGCGGAGCGTGACGTCGGCATTGGCGGCATCGCCCGACGGAAGCGCATTCTGCGTGGCCTCGGCTTCGTCCGCTTCCTTGCGGGCGACGGCGAGGTCGGCATCGATTTCGGCAGCGCGGCGATCGAGGTCCGCGCGGCGCTCGCCGACGCGCTCGATCTGCGCGGCGACATCGCCCAGTGCGCGTTCGGCGGCGCGCACGGCGTCTTGTGCAGCGGAAGATGCGGCGCGGGCGCTGCGCTCTTCCTCGCCAGCTTCGCGCAAAGCCTGCTGGCTCGCGGCGAGCGCCGTGTCGGCGGCCTGTACGGCGTCCGCTAAAGCGGGCCGCTCCTGGGCGATGGCTTCGAGACGATTGAGGCGAATGAGCCGCTCGGCGGTGGCGGCGCCGCCTTCCTCGACAACGAAGCCGTCCCAGCGGCGCATGCGTCCGTCCAGCGTGACCAGGCGCTGGCCGACGGCGAGCGCGGCGCCATCGTCGGTCCTGGCGACCGCGACCTGGGCGAGGCGGCGGGCCAGTTCCTTGGGCGCTTTGACCTTGGCGGCGAGCGCATCGCAGCCGTTGGGCAAAGCAGGGTCCTTGTCGCCGATCAGCGCACCGATCCAGCGCATGCGTCCCTGCTCGGCGGTGCCGGCTTCGAGATCGTCGCCGAGTGCGGCGGCGAGTGCGCGCTCATAGCCGGGCGTCACGGTGATCTGATCGAGGATGCGCTCGCCCGAGCCGCTCGCCTGCGTCGCCTTGGTGAGCGCCTGCGCCTCGCTCTCGATCGCTGCGAGCGTCGCGCGGGCAGAGGCGAGCGCGCGCTGCTGCTCGGCGACGGCGTCGGTCAGGCTTGCGCGCTGTTGCTCGGCGGCGGCGATCCGCGCATCGGCGGCCTCGCGGGCGGTTAGGGCTTCAGCCTGTTGCGCGGCGGCATTGGCCTGCTGCTGTGCGAGTGGTGCGGCGTCGGGCAGGGTTGCAAGCGCGGCGGCGATGCGCTGCTGCTCGTCGGTCGCGCGGCCCAGGCGCTGGCGGGCAGCGGCGAGCGCAGCCTCGGCAACGCGGCGCTCAGCCTGCTCACTCGCGAGGCGCGCCATGGCCTGGGCGAGGGCGACTTCGGCTTCGCTGACGGCGCGGTCGGCTTCGGCAATGCGGCCGGCAAAGTCGGGGCGCGACGCCTTGGCGTCCTTGATGCGGCGAGTGAGCACGGCCTCTTCCTCGCCGAGCCGCTCGATGGCCTGGGTGGCGTCGCGAGACAATTCGTCCTCGCGGCCTTCGTCGGTCGCGATCTGGGCGATCTGGGCGGTGAGATCGGCGATCCGGCGGACGATGCCGTCGCGCTCGGACGAAAGGCGGTCCAGCCGGTGGCGCGCTTCGTTGGCGGCTTCGCGCGCGGACGAGGCCGCGGCGCGCTTGGTCGCCAGCGCCTCGATCGCGGCCTGGGTGATGGCGGCGGCGGCCAGCTGCGTTTCCTGGGCGATGCGGACATTTTCCTCGCCGGCCTGGGCGGCGGCGGCGGCCTGATCCGCAGCAATGGAAGCTTCCGTGTAACGCGCGAACAGCGCCTTGCCCTCGGCGAGGAGGATCCGTGTGGTCAGCTCGGTATAGCGCTCGGCGGCGCGCGCTTGCCGGCGCAGGGACGCGGCGCGATTGTCCATGTCGGCGAGGATGTCGTCGAGCCGGGCGAGATTGGCTTCGCTCGCGCGCAGCTTCTGCTCGGCATCCTTGCGGCGCACATGCAGGCCGGCAATGCCTGCCGCCTCTTCGAGCATCGCGCGGCGTTCGGCGGGCTTGGCCGAGATGACAGCGGCGATCTTGCCCTGGCTGACGAGGGCGGGGCTATGCGGCCCGGTCGCGGCGTCGGCGAAGATGAGCGCGATGTCCTTGGCGCGCACGTCGCGGCCATTGGCGCGATAGGCACTGCCGGCGCCGCGCTCGATGCGCCGGACGACTTCCAGCTCGCCATCCGGGCCCGGTTCGACCGACGGGAAAAGTTCGCCCTGTTCCCTCACAGCGACCAGCGTCACCTCGGCGAAGTCGCGCTGGGGGCGGGTGGTGGTGCCGGCGAAGATCACATCGTCCATGCCGCCGCCGCGCATCGACTTGGCGCTGGACTCGCCCATCACCCAGCGGATCGCTTCGAGGAGGTTGGATTTGCCGCAGCCATTGGGGCCGACGATGCCGGTCAGGCCCGGCTCGATCCGCAGCTCGGTCGGTTCGACGAAGCTCTTGAAGCCGGTCAGTTTGAGACGGCGGATCTCCATCGCTCAGCGCATCTCAGAAAGCCCCTCCCCTTCAGGGGAGGGGAAGGGGGTGGGGGCGGTATAGATCATCGCCGATGAAACAAAAGGCCTGTGGTGCTGATCCCCACCCCAACCCCTCCCCTGAAGGGGAGGGGCTAGTCGAAGGTGAGTTGGGGCGGCTGCGTTCAACCCCTTCCGCCCGCTCAGACGCCCGCTTCGCGCAGCCGCTTCTGGAACGCGTCCCAGCTGGCTGTGGAGTCGAGGAGGGTGCCGTTGAGGAAGAAGGACGGCGTGCCGGGAAATTCGGGATATTTTTGAAGTACTGCCTGCGACTGGTTGGCAAGGGTCTCGGCCTTCTTGTTGTCGGCAAGGCAGGTGCGCACCCGCTCTTCCGAAAGGCCGCGCTGCTTGGCGAATTCGATGAGACCGGCCAGTTCGGCGAGCTTCACGAAACGCTCGTTCGGCGGTGCCTGGCCGGCGGCCTGCTGCTCGGCTTGGCTGTGCGCGGTGAACGTCTGGATCATCGCGTTCTGATTGGCGAAGAGCTGCGTGTTGATTGCGAAGAACGCGCTGGGATCGAAGCAGTGCGCCACGAGCGCATTGGTCAGGTCGAGCGGATCGCGGATCATGTTGCGATATTCGAAGCTGATCTTGCCGCTGTTCACATAGTCCCGCTCGATCGCCTCATGGCCCTCGGCCTGGAAATCGCGGCAGTGCGGGCAGGTGTAGCTGCCATATTCGATGATCTGGACGGTAGCATCGGGATTGCCCATGCGCACGCCTTCCGCCGTCGTCACGACCTTCTCCGCCCAGGTGGTGCCCGCCGGCGCTGCCACGGCCTTGACCGATCCGGCCGGCTTCGTTGTGGCCCCATCATCCGACTTGTTGCAGGCGGCGAGCGCAAAAATCGCCAGAGCGAGCGGAGCGAAGCGGATCGGGGTCATGGCAGAATCGGGCCTCTTCTCGGGAGACGTTGAAGGATCGGAACTAGCTCAGTTGATGAAGGCGGGCAATCGGCTCAGCGGGCGCCTGCCTGCTTGAGCGCGATCTCGATGTCCGCCCAATCGGCCTTTTCGAGCTGGTTCCCGTTCACGAGCACGGTCGGCGTCTGGTTGATGCCGTCGTTGGAATATTTCTGCGTCAGGTCGGCGAGCTCCTTCACCTTGCCGGCATCGGCGAGGCAGGCATGGGCCTTGTCGACCGTCAGGCCGCGAGCGGAGAAGAATTCGGTATATTTGAGTGCATCGGCGAGGCCGATCATGCGCTGCTCGCCGGGACCCTGGAGCGCCGCATTGGCACGCTGCGCCACCGCCGGATCGTTCAGCGGCTCCTGCATGGCGTCGAAATTGGCGTAGATCTGCTCGACGAGCGGGAAGAAGGACTCCGTGGGCCCGCACTTCACCAGCAATGTGAGCGGCGTATCCTGCGGATGAATGATGAAGCTGCGGAATTCGAGGCTCACGCGGCCGCTGCCGACATAATCCTTCATGAGTTTTTCAAATCCGTCCTGCGCAAGCTTCGCGCAATGCGGACAGGAGAGCGAGCCATATTCGATCATCTTGATCGGGGCGTCGGGGTTGCCCATGCGCACGCCGCCCTCCGGCGTTGCGACGACCTTGTCCGTCCAGCTCGTGCCCGCCGGCGGCGCGACCGGTTTCACGGCTTCGGTCGATGCGCCCGGCGATGTATCGTCCGACTTGCTGCATCCCGCGAGGGCCATAGTCGCGAGAAGGAGCGGTACGAAGCGCATGCGGATCATGGGATATCGGGCCTTTCCAAAGGCGTTGGGAGAGCTGGAACTAGCTCACTTGGCGGAGGCGGGCAACGGCGGCAGGTGGCCCTTGAGGGTCGCCCAGCTGGCCGTATTGGGGACGAGCTTGCCATTCAGCAGGAAGGTCGGCGTGCCGGGGAAATCGGGCACCGCGTCCCAGGAGCCTGCCGTCAGGTCGAGGACCGTCGCGAGCGCCTTCTGATCGGCGAGGCAAGCGTTGATCTGCGGCGTCGTCAGGCCATTGCGCGTCAGCAGCGCCGTGAGGCCGGTCTTCTCGGCAATGTCCGCGAAGGTTGCCGCATTGTAGTTTTTGGGGTCGTCGATGTCCGGATGCGCTCTCGAATAGGGCATGGCCTTGTCCATCCACGGCTCATAGCTTGCATAGATGGATTCGTGATTGGCGAGGAAGCGGGACTGGCCGCCGCAGCGGGCGAGCAGCGCGGCAACGAGATCGAACGGATCGCGGACCCAGTTGCGGAACTCGACTTTCATCGTGCCGCTGCGGACCCAGCTCTGCTTGATCGTCGGCATGCCCTCGTCGGCGAACGCCTTGCAGTGCGGGCAGGTGTAGCTGAAATATTCGACCAGCGTCGTCTTGGCCGCCGGGTTGCCGAGCACGAACGCGCCATTGGGCAGCTGGGTGACCGTATTCGCCCAGTCGCCGGCCTTCGCCGGGGTGGCCGGCGTCTTGGCAGGGGCCGCGGCCCGCTTGGCGGGAGCCGGCGCGGCATGCGCGAGCGGTGCGGCGGCCATCGGCAGGGCGAAGAGCAGCAGGGCTGACAGTCTGGCGAGCGGGCGGATCGTCATGGTCTCTCTTTTCAGCGGATGCGGGGCAGCGAGCCAGGTGCGGCAAGGCCGCGCGCCATGGATTCGAGCACGGCGCGAAGCTCGGGGTCGGAGACCTCGCGCAGGCCTTCGCCGATCTCGGTGGGTACCGGGCGGAGCATGGGCGGCGGGGGACGGTCGACCGGTTCGGCAGCCTTGACCTCGCCCTGCCGGAGCGAGACGCGCGAGACCGCGTCGTAGCCGAAGAAGCGGTTCACCCGCTCGATGATTTCGGGAACGATGTGCTGGACCATCGGGCCATGGCCGCTCGCGACGACGAGCTGCAGCGTGCCGCCCGAACGGCGGCCCTGCGGGAAGCGGATGAGCTCGGGCGCCGTCAGGGCCGCGTGACGCTTGCCGACGATCTCGGCCCAGCGCGTCACGACGCTCGACTGGATGAAACCGAACTTGCGGAAGGCGGCGCGGCCGATGTCCGGCATGAGATCCGAGATGGCGCGCGCAGAGCCGACACGCGGACGCTCGGCAGGCGCTTGCGCGACCGCTTTCGGCTTCCTCGTCCCACTGGTCTTCGAAGCGCTTTTCGTCTCGGGGCCTTCAGTCATCCGGGGGTTCATGCCATAGCGGGGCCATGGCAGTCGATGGCTTAATCCAGCATGAGCAAGATGTGGCCGTGCGGCTGTTGCGCCATTATCGCAAGCATGCCCGCACGCTGCCCTGGCGCAGCCCGCCGGGCACCCCGGCGCAGAGTCATGATCCTTCCTGGCCTTATCGCGTGTGGCTGAGTGAAATCATGCTGCAGCAGACCACCGTGGCCGCGGTCATTCCCTATTTCGAGAAATTCACGAGGCGCTGGCCGACGGTCGAAGCGCTGGCGAATGTCGACGAGGCCGAGCTCATGGCGGCCTGGGCCGGCCTTGGCTATTATGCACGCGCGCGCAACCTGCTCGCCTGCGCGCGGACGGTCGCGCGGGATCATGGAGGGCGCTTTCCCGAGACGGAGGAGGGGCTTCGGGCCCTGCCCGGCGTCGGCGCCTATACGGCCGCCGCCATTGCCGCGATCGCCTTCGGCAAGCGCGCCGTCGTGGTCGATGGCAATGTCGAGCGCGTGGTGAGCCGGCTGTTCGCAATCGAGGCGCCGTTGCCGGGCGCCAAGCCGGTCCTGCGCGACCTCGCCGGCGGCATCATCCCGGATGAGCATCCCGGCGATTTCGCGCAGGCGATGATGGACCTTGGCGCCACCATCTGCACGCCGCGCAATCCGGCGTGCGGCATTTGTCCGCTCATGGAAGACTGTGCTGCACGGCGGCAGGGCGATCCGGCGCGCTTCCCCGTCAAGGCTGCCAAGAAGGCGCGGCCGGAGCGCAAGGGAACGGCCTGGTGGATCGAAGCGGAGGGCCAGGTCTGGCTCGTGCGCCGACCGGACAAGGGCCTGCTCGGCGGCATGAGAGCGCTGCCGACCGGCGATTGGCGCGAGGGCGAGCGCAACGATACGCCGCCGCTTCCCGGCCGTTGGCAGAGCATGGGCACGGTCCGCCATGTCTTCACGCATTTCGCGCTGGAGCTGTCGGTCGAAGCTTTGATCCTGCCCGTGAAGCCGGAGGCAGCGCTGCTTGCCAGCGCGGTGGGGGATGGCCAATATTGGCCTATCGACCAGATCGAGCAGGCGGGTCTGCCGACATTGTTTGCGCGGGCGGCCTCGCTGGCCGTCGCATCGGAGACGGGGGCGCTGATGGAGACGGGGAGCGCGGCATGAGCGATGTGATCGAGCGGTCCGGCGCCAGGCCCATTGCCTTTGCCGGCGGCCCGCTCGACCGCGTCGACCAGATCCGCATCGACCCCGAACGCCTTGCGGAGACCTGGGCCGATCCCCGCGCGCGCATTGTCGTGCTCGACGGGCTCGACCCAGTGCCGGCCGAGGGCGGCATGCTCGAGACCATGGCTGTCGCGGCGGATGCGCGGCTCATCGATCATGCGCTGCTCGGCGTCCGTCCCGATGGCTCGCCGCTGTTCGTCTCGCTCTTGCCCTATCCGACCAGTGCGCATGAACCGACATTCCCGCCGCGCGTCTGGCAGATCGCTGCGCTGCTGCAGGCGGAGGAACTGGCCATTTATGGCGGGGCGCGGAGCCTCGCCGACTGGCATCAGCGGCACCAGTTTTGCGCGAAATGCGGGCAGCCGACCGCGCCGATCAAAGCGGGATGGGCGCGGCAATGCGGCGCCTGCGCGACCGAGCATTTTCCGCGCACCGATCCGGTCGTCATCATGCTCGCAGAATATGAGGGCAAGGTGCTCGTCGGCCGAAACGGGCGCTTCCCGCCGCGCCGCTTCTCTGCGCTGGCCGGCTTCGTCGAGCCGGGCGAGACGATCGAGGAAGCGGTGCGGCGCGAGCTGTTCGAGGAGGCCGGCATTCGGGTCGGCCGCGTCGACTATCTGATGAGCCAGCCGTGGCCGTTCCCGTCGCAGCTCATGATCGCCTGCATCGCGCAGGCTGAAGATGACGCGCTGACGCTCGATACCGCCGAGATCGCCGAGGCGATCTGGGTCAGCCGCGCCGATGTGGTGAAGGCCTTTGCCGAAGAGGACGATGCGCTCTTCCTGCCGCCATCGTCCATCGCGGTCGCGCGCCACATGCTGGAGCTGTGGGTGGAGCGGAGTGCGCAGCGATGATGCAGTGGATCGTTTCTCTCGCGATCCTCGTCGCCGCATTCTTCCTGGTGCCGGCTTCGATGCGCTCGATGCAACGTTCGCGAAAGGGGCGGGCCGGTATCCTGAACTCGTTCGCGGACGGCATGGCCACGTCGCTCGATCCGTCCCGCAAGCTGATCGTCGAGGAAATGGAAAAACGCCAGAACGAGGACGGTGAAGAGGTCGGCGGCGAGGAAGAGAAGCTGAAATGAGCGGCGGCCCGGCCATGCCGCTGCATCGGCGTCTGCTCACCACCATCGATCTCACCGGCACCTTCGTGCTGTCCGTCCATGGTGCGTCCGTCGCTGCGGGCGCTGGCCTCGACCTGCTCGGCATTGTCGCGATCGCGCTCATCTCGGCCATGGGCGGGGGCGTCATGCGCGACCTGCTCGTCGGGGAGGCGCCGCCCGAGGCACTGCGCGGCTGGCCGCTCCTGACGGTGGCGCTGACCGGCGCGCTGCTCACCATCCTCTTCATCCACCGCGTTGCCGGCATTCCCGAAGGACCGTTGCTGGTCATAGACGCGCTCGGACTTTCGTTGCTGGCCGTGGCGGCAGCGGAAAAGTCGCTGGAATACAAGCTCACGCCCATTGCGGCGATCATGATGGCGGCCATTGGCGGCTGCGGCGGCGGCGCCATGCGCGACGTGCTGTTGCGGCAGGTGCCCGCCGTTCTGCGCACCGATTTTCTCGCCACCGCCGCCATTGCCGGGGCGGCGGTGCTGGTGATCAGCCGCCGGTTCGGGCTGCGCCCGGCCTGGGCTGCGCTGGCCGGCGGCTCCACTTGCTGCCTGCTGCGCCTGATGGCGATCTGGCAGGGCTGGCAACTACCGCACCTGTGACACGAGGGACGCGGCTGAGTCCCTGCATTGCGTCCGTCCGGGCGCGGGTCTAAAGCGCGTGATCCTTCTCTTTCTGCCGGATTCCCTCACCCATGCTGAGCCTCGATGAAGCCCTGAACCGCGCGCAATCCCTGGTCGATGCCGCGCGCAAAGCGGGGGCCGACGCGGCCGATGCCATCTACGGTTGCGATGCCTCGGCCGGCGTCACTGTGCGGCTCGGGCAGCTCGAGGATGTCGAGCGCTCGGAATCCGAGCATATCGGCCTGCGCGTCTTCGTGGGCAAACGCTCCGCCACCGTCTCCTCGTCCGATCTTGCGCCGCGCACGCTGTCCACATTGGTCGAGCGTGTCCTCGCCATGGCAAGCGAAGCGCCCGAGGACGCGTATGCCGGCCTCGCGCCCGAGGATCGGCTGATGCGCCGGAAATTGCCGGGCCTCGATATCGACGACGGTCAGGAAGCGGACATGGCCGCGCTGCGCGAGCGGGCGCTCGCTGTGGAGGATTCGGCGCGCGCCGTGCAGGGCGTCACCAACAGCGAGGGCGGTGGCGCAGGTCATGGCCGGGCGCAGGTCGCCCTGGTGACGAGTCATGGTTTTGCCGGCGCCTATGGCGGCTCGAGCCACAGCCTCTGGGCCAGCGTGCTGGCCGGCGAAGGCGCGAACATGCAGCGCGATCATGCCAGCCATAGCGCGCGCCATCTCAAGGACCTGGAGTCGGCAGATTCCATCGGCCTTCGCGCCGGCACACGCGCCGTCTCGCGGCTCAATCCGCGCCGTGTGCCGAGCGGCGCGATGCCGATCATCTTCGATCCCCGTGTCGGCGGCAGCCTGATCGGGCATGTGCTGGGTGCGATGACCGGCCCGGCCGTCACGCGCAAGGCGAGCTTCCTGCTCGGCAAGAAGGGCGAGCGCATCCTGCCCGCCGGCATCAACATCGTCGACGATCCGCTGCGGGTCCGGGGCCTCCGCTCGCGCCCGTTCGACGGCGAAGGCCTGCCGACCGCCAAGCTCAATCTGATCGACGACGGCATCCTCACCGATTGGCTGCTCGACAGCGCTTCGGCGCGGCAGCTGGGCGAGCGCCCGACGGGTCATGCCACGCGCGGGGGCGGATCGCCGGGCGCGGGCGCGACCAACGTCCATCTCGAAGGCGTGAGCGAGATGACGGCGCGCGAGCTGTCCGCGGGGATCAAGCAGGGCATCTATGTGACCGAGCTCATCGGCCATGGCGTGAATGGCGTAACGGGCGATTACAGCCGCGGCGCCTCGGGCTTTCTCATCGAAAACGGTGCCATTGGCGACGCGGTCTCGGAAGTGACGATCGCCGGCAATCTCAAGGACATGATGCTGAACCTCGTCGCCGCCAACGACCTCGAGTTCCGCTATGTGGTGAATGTGCCGACGCTGCGCATCGATGGGATGACCGTTGCCGGCGAGTGACCCGCGCCTTGCACCGATAACCGACATCGTGAGGGAGGCGGCACAAGCCGCCATGGCCTACTGGACGCTGGACAAGCGTGTCGAAGGCCAGTGGGAAAAAGAACCCGGACAGCTGGTGAGCGAGGCCGATCTCATGGTCGATGCCATGCTGCGCGAGCGGCTGACCGCGCTCATTCCCGAAGCGGCCTGGCTATCCGAGGAAAGCGCGGCGTCGCCGGGCCGGGCGGACAAGCGCCTCGCCTGGGTCGTCGACCCGATCGACGGCACCCGCGATTTCGTGCGCGGGCGCCCCGGCTGGGCGGTCTCGGTCGCGCTGGTCGAGGAGGGCGAGGTCGCGGTCGGCATTCTGGCGGCGCCGGCGCGAAACGAACTCTGGTGGGCGGCGCGGGGCGAGGGGGCGTGGCGCAACGGCGTGCAGCTGCACTGCGGATCGCACTCCATGCTTTCTAAGGCGCGTGTGCCGGCCGACCATCTGCGCGGTGTCG
Source organism: Sphingobium sp. (assembly GCA_017745115.1). The sequence continues at coordinate 28,365 of JAGIAA010000031.1, forward strand.
ACATCGATTATGTGCTGGTCCCCAAGCCGAACAGCATCGCGTTGCGCATCGCCATGGTGGCGGCCGACGAGGCGGACGCGGTGGCGAGCATCCGCTGGGGCGCGGAATGGGACATTGCCGCCGCCTGCATCATCGCGCGCGAGGCAGGCGCGATCGTCACCGACGTGATGGGCCGGCCGCTCCGCTTCAATCGGCCAGATCCGCGTGCGCTTGGCATTTTGTGCACGGTGCCGCAGATCCATGCGGCTGGCGTCGCCCGGCTGCATGACCGCGCCGTTGCGGTCCTCGGCGAAGGGCAGGGCTGAAGGGGTCGTGCGAGAAGCGCCTGCGCTGTCACGGCGCAAGCGCGCGGTCAAATTCCGGAGGACTGTCCTCAGACGGGACGCGTCCAGAGATCGGCCTCGCGCGCACGGTCGCGATAGATCCATTTGCGCCGCCGCGCCTGGCGCCAGGCGTTGAGGGCGAAGCCAGCTTTCTCGACCTTGGAGGTGTAGACGCGCGTTTCGAGCGCGCGGGCGGGATCGGCGGCGACCTTGCGGGCGATGGCGCCATAGATGGCGGCGGCGGAGAGCACCGCCCAGGCCGAGCGGTGCGGCAGGGCGGGCGTGCCCTGGCGCGCGCTCCGCTCATAGGCGGCGGCGAGGTTCGCGAGACGCTTGGCGAGGCCGGCGAGCCCGGCCCGGTTCTCCGGGGCCATGATGGCATCCGTCGCAATCCCCGTCTCGGCCAGCCAGTCCGCCGGTAGGTAGCAGCGGCCGGCGGCGGCATCCTCGGCGATATCGCGAGCGATGTTGGCGAGTTGGAACGCCAGGCCGAGGTCGCAGGCGCGGTCCAGCGTCGCCGCATCGTCCGGGTCGACGCCCATGACGATGGCCATCATGCAGCCGACGCTGCCCGCGACGTGATAGCAATAGCGCATCAGATCCGCTTCGCTTTGCGGACGCCAGCCCTCCGCATCGAGCGCGAAGCCGGCGATGAGATCGTCCATGTAACGCCGCGGGATGCGGCACTCGTCCGCCACGACCTTGAGCCCCTCGAAGGCGGGCGGCAGCTGGCCGATGCCGAGCAACGCGTGATCGGTCAGCGTCTCGATCTCGGCCAGGCGCGCCTGCGGATCGTCGGTCGTGGACATGGTGCCGCCATGATCCTGGCCGTCGGCAATGTCGTCGCAGGCGCGGCACCACGCATAGAGCAGCCAGGCCCGCTCGCGGGTCTGCGGATCGAACAGGCGGGAGGCGGCGCGGAAGCTCTTCGACCCGCGCGAGATGCTCTCGCGGGCGTGGGCGACGAGGGCGGCGCGATCCGTCATCGGCGCTGTGCTCCTACGAGGGATGGGCTAATTTGCGCGCCCGATCCGCTCATGAGGGTCGCGGCCCGAACAGGATGATCGATGCACCGCCCAAACACACGACCGCGCCGATGAGGTCCCAGCGGTCTGGCTTCGCCCCTTCGATGAGCCACAGCCAGAAGATCGCGGCAGTGATGTAAACGCCGCCATAGGCGGCGTAGGCGCGGCCTGCATGATCGGTATCCACCAGGGTCAACAGCCATGCAAACAGCGCCAGGCATGCCAGGCCCGGCATGAGCCACCAGATGGATTTGCCCATGCGCAGCCAGGCCCAAAAGGCGAAGCATCCGGCAATTTCGGCAAAGGCTGCGCCAATATATGCGAAGGCTGTCATCGAGGCCCTCCGCCCCAGCCCCACTCCCAAGGGCGAGAGGCCAGAAACGTCACAACCTGCTCACCGGGATCGCGGTAATCGGCGTGTGCGGCTCATAGGCCGACATGGCGTCGATCAGATCGGGCAGCGTGTCGCGCGCGATGAGGATGCCCGCGTGGGCGGGGCGGACGAAGCCGACGTCGATCATGTGCTGGTTGAAGTCGAGCAGCTTGTCGTAGAAGCCGCCGGCATTGAGCAGGCCGACCGGCATGCTGTGATAGCCGAGCTGGGCCCAGCTCACCGCTTCCCACAGCTCGTCCATGGTGCCGACGCCGCCGGGCAGGGTGACGAAGCCGTCCGAGAGCGACGTGAACAGCGCCTTGCGGGCATGCATGTCGGGCACGACGTGCAGTTCGGTCAGGCCGCGATGGGCGACCTCGGTGTTGACCAGTGCCTGGGGGATCACGCCGATCACCTTGCCGCCGGCCGCCAGCGCTGAATCCGCGACCGCGCCCATCAGGCCCAGCTTGCCGCCGCCATAGACGACGGTGATCCCGCGCTCGGCGAGCGTGGCACCGGTCAGCCGCGCCGTCTCCATGTAGATGGGGTCGGCCGGGGTCGCGGATCCGCAATAGACTGCAAGGGCATTCAAGGCGGTCATTCGACGACTTTCAATTCTATCGTTGTTCCATCCGGCAGATCCTTGATCTGTCGCGCCAGAGAGCCGGTGAAGCGAACAAGCTCTTCGATCGACACGGTGGCTATGTTGTCCTGCTCATAAGCGCCGCCAAGGGCGGGGGCGATTTTCCAATGGTAGGAGCGGCCGGGCCCAAGCTCACCAAGCGCTGCTCTAGCCTGCTCGATAAGCCTTGTGGACTCCCAGACTTCGCGCACGTCCGGATCGGCCATATAGGCGAAGAGCGCCTCATCGCCATCTGCTACATCGGTCAACACGAGTAATTCGGGATCGCAATAGCTGTAGCAACCTAACTCATCCTTGAGGATCAGATGGCCGAATGGATTGATCGCGGTGATTGCCGCGTAGCGCCGGCCGGTCCATCGCCATGCATCGTTGAAAATGTCGATCAGGACGGCATCACTCACGCTCGAAACTCTCCAGCATGAGGGTGGCGGTCGCGCGGGCTGAGCCGACGACACCGGGAATGCCGGCGCCGGGATGTGTGCCCGCGCCGGTGAAATAGAGATTGGAAATCGTGTCGTCGCGATTGTGCTGCCGGAAATATGCGCTTTGAGTCAGCAGCGGCTCGAGGCTGAAGGCGCTGCCCATATGCGCGTTCAGGTCGTGCGCGAAGTCGGTCGGCGCATAAGAGAATTTGACCTTGATGCGCGAACGGATGTCCGGGATCAGCCGGCGCTCGATCTCGTCGAGAATGCGCGCTTCCATGATCGGTCCGACCTGCGCCCAGTCGATCGGCAGCTTGCCCATGTGCGGCACGGGGGCGAGCGCATAGAAGGTCGAATGGCCGGGCGGGGCGAGGCTCGGATCGGTGACCGTCGGATGGTGCAGGTAGAGCGAGAAATCCTCGGAGAGCACGCCGTGGTCGTAAATGTCGGTCAGCAGCTCCTTGTAGCGCGGTCCGAACAGGATCATGTGGTGCGGGATGCCGGGCCAGGTGCCCTCGATACCGAAATGGACGAGGAAGAGGCTGGGGCTCCAGCGCTTGCGGGTCAGCGCCTGCGCCCGGCGGGGACCGCGCTTGTGGCCCGCGAGCAGGTCGCGATAGCTATGCATGAGGTCGGCATTGCTGGAGACGGCATCGGCCTCGAGACGAAGGCCGCTCCGCGTGGTGACGCCCGTCGCGCGATCGCCGACCGTATCGATGCTCGCCACCGGATCGCCCAAAACAAGCCGGCCGCCGAGCCGTTCGAAATGCTTCACCATGCCGCGAATCAACGCGTTGGTGCCGCCCTTGGCGAACCACACGCCGCCGTCCTTCTCCAGCTTGTGGATGAGCGCATAGATGGCGCTGGTCGTCATCGGATTGCCGCCGACCAGCAGCGTGTGGAAGGAGAAGGCCTCGCGCAGCTTGTCGTTGCGCACGAAGCTGGAGACCATGTCGTAGACCGAGCGCCAGGCCTGGTA
>JAGIAA010000032.1 GCA_017745115.1 Sphingobium sp.
GCAGCGCCTCGCCGTCGACGTCCTCAGCGATGATGAGGAGCGGACGGCCGCTCTGCACCACGGCTTCGAGGATCGGCAGCATGGCCTGCAGGTTCGAGAGCTTCTTCTCGTGGATGAGGATGTAGGGGTCGTTGAGCTCGACCTGCATCTTCTCCGGATTGGTGATGAAGTAGGGCGAGAGATAGCCGCGGTCGAACTGCATGCCTTCGACGACGTCCAGCTCGAAATCGAGGCCCTTGGCTTCCTCGACGGTGATTACGCCTTCCTTGCCGACGCGGTCCATGGCTTCAGCGATCTTCTCGCCGACGACGGCGTCGCCATTGGCAGAGATGATGCCGACCTGGGCGATTTCCTTCGTGCCGGCGACGGCCTTCGAGCGACCCTTAAGGTCCTCGACAACCTTCGAGACAGCGAGATCGATGCCGCGCTTGAGGTCCATCGGGTTCATGCCGGCCGCGACCGACTTCATGCCCTCGCGCACGATCGCCTGAGCGAGAACGGTCGCGGTGGTGGTGCCGTCACCGGCGATGTCGTTGGTCTTCGAGGCCACTTCGCGCACCATCTGCGCGCCCATGTTCTCGAACTTGTCCTTCAGCTCGATCTCCTTGGCGACGGTGACGCCGTCCTTGGTGATGCGGGGAGCGCCGAAGCTCTTGTCGATCACGACGTTGCGGCCCTTGGGGCCCAGCGTGACCTTCACCGCGTCGGCGAGGATATCGACGCCGCGCAGGATGCGCTCGCGGGCATCGCGCGAGAATTTGACTTCCTTGGCTGCCATGTTGCTTGTCCTTCCTTGAAATTCAGTACGGTCGCGAGATCAGGCGAGAACGCCCAGGATGTCGCTTTCCTTCATGATCAGCAGGTCCTGACCGTCGACCTTGACCTCGGTGCCGCTCCACTTGCCGAAGAGCACGCGGTCGCCGGCCTTGACGTCGAGCGGCGTGACCTTGCCGGCCTCGTCCTTGCTGCCGGTGCCGACGGCGACGATCTCGCCTTCCTGCGGCTTTTCCTTGGCGCTGTCGGGGATGATGATGCCACCAGCCGTCTTCTCGTCGGCTTCAATACGGCGGACGAGCACGCGATCGTGCAACGGGCGAAATGCCATGATCCAAGTCCTTCCTGTTTGGCGAGGCGCTTCCGCCGGCAATGGGCTGAAACGAGTCTGCCCGGCGCTCTTGCCGTCGACCCCAGCCATTCCCAGATACGGTCTGCTCCCCGCACGTGAATCGGTTGCTAGCACTCCCTCTCGGGGAGTGCCAACGCGCGCCATATGGGCCTCTGCAAGTGAGGGTCAAGGGCTTGGCGGTAGAAAAGCTTCAGGTTGCGGCAGAATATGGCACAAGTCCCAATCGTGCGCGCCGGACCCAGCGTTGCAGCATCAGCGCGGCCACGACGACCAGACCGACAAGCAGCCCGATCCAGACGCCCAGGCCACGCAGCGGCGTGAAGAGGCCGAGAATGATGCTGGTCCCCATGCCCGGCAGCCAATAGCCGAACAGTGCATAGGCCATCGGAATACGCGAATCCTGCAAGCCGCGAAGCGCACCCGCGCCCACGGCCTGCGCCCCGTCGAACAGCTGGAAGGCGGCCGCGATCATCAGGAATTGCGTCGCATAGACGACCATCGCGGCGTTGGCCGGTGCATTGAGATCGACATAGGCGGAGAGGATGAGGCGCGGAAAGGCGATCATGGCCAGCGCCGTCACCGCCATGAAGCCGATCCCCAGCATGAGGCTGGTGCGGCCAGCCAGCGCGATACCGAGCGGATCGCGCGCGCCATAAGCGAGGCCAACGCGGATCGTCGCGGCCTGGCCGACGCCGAAGGGCACCTGGAAGGCGAGTGCGGCCACCTGCAAGGCAACCGCGTGGCCGGCGAGTTCGGCTTCGCCGATCCGGCCCATCAGGAATGCCGCGCCGGCGAACAGGCCGGCCTCCGCCAGGATCGTGCCCGCGATGGGGCCGCCGAGGCGCACCATTTCGATGAGCCGCTGCCATTCGGCGCGCCACCAGCGGCCCATGATCCGATAGCGCCGAAGCCGCCGGTCGAGCTTGATCGCGATGACATAGGCCAGCACGGTCGCCCAGCTGGTGGCGACGCTCGACAGGGCCGATCCGATCAGGCCCAGCGCCGGGAAGCCGCCATGGCCGAAGACCAGGAGCCAGTTGCCGAGGATGTTGGCGCCCAGCGCCATGAGATTGATCCACGTCGCATAGGCTGCCCGGTCCAGCGTCGAGATGAACTGGCGCAGTGTCGATGCCAGCAGCATCGGCAGGATCGCGAAGGCCAGCACCGCCAGGAACGCGCCCGCATGCGCGGCGAGGACGGGCGGCTGGCCAGTGGCGAGAAAAAGCGCCTCGCCGAACTGGAAGATGAGGGCGAGCAGCAGACCGATCGCGACTGTCAGCCAGAGCGCCATGCGGGTGGTCCGGCGCACCTCGCGCACCGCATGGCTGCGGCGGCCGAGCTCGGCGGCAGCGATCGGCGCGAGCGCAATGAGCCCGGTCGAGCTCCACACCAGCAGCGAGAAGGCAGCGACGCCCAGCGTGGAGGCCGCCAGCTGCGCCGCGCCGAGGCGCGCGACGAACATCACGTCGACCGCGTGGATCGCCATCTGCAGGAGATTCGCGCCCACCAGCGGCAGGGCAAGCCGCAGCGTGGCCGAAAGCTCGGCACGAAATGGGGAAAGAGGCGCAACATCAGACATAAAGCCGGTCCGGATAGGCGTCCGTGGCCGCGGAAGGAAGTGACAATCGCCATAGGCAGCGCAGGTTGCGCTCATGCTGCGGCGGTGCGGCCACGGCAGAGGCGCCAACAGGCCCCGTGCATCGGGCACGAAAATGTTTTAGCGAGTGCGCAATTGCAGAGGATTGTTGCCCGTGAATTTCGCCAAAGCTGCCTGGAAGCTCGTCGTCGCCATCAAGGATCTCATGGTCCTTCTGTTCCTCATCGGCTTCTTCCTGATCGTCTATGCGGCGATCAAGCAGGCCCGTTCGGTCGATTCCGCACCGGGTACCGGCGCGCTGTTCCTCGCGCTCGATGGCCCGATCGTCGAGCAGCCCTCGGCTGTCGATCGCCTTTCCGCCATTTCCGGCGGCGGCAGCGTGGCCCCCGAATATCGCCTGCGCGACGTCGTTCACGCCATCGAGACGGCGGCGGGCGACAGTGCGATCAAGGCGGTCGTGCTCGATCTCGACGGCTTCGGCGGCGGCGGGCAGGTTGCGATGGAACGGGTTGCCGCTGCGCTGGACAAGGTGCGTGCCGCGGGCAAGCCCGTGCTGACTCATGCCTCCGTCTATGACGACGATGCCTATCTGCTCGCCGCCCACTCCAGCGAGATCTGGATGACACCCATGGGCATGGTCGGCGTGACCGGTCCCGGTGGCACGATCGTCTACTACAAGGGCCTGATCGACAAGGTCGCGGCCAACGTCCACGTCTATCGCGTCGGCAAATATAAGAGCGCGGTCGAGCCTTATATCCGCTCGGATCAGTCGGAGGAATCGCGCCAAGCCAACAAGGAGATGGTTTCGGCGCTGTGGGATGACTGGCTCAAGAATGTCGGCAATGCCCGCAAGAAGGCGCAGGTCGTCAAATATCTCGCCGATCCGCTTGCCGCGACCCGCGCTGCGGGCGGCGACATGGCCAAGGCGGCGGTCGGGCTGGGTCTCGTCGACAAGCTCGGCGACGAGATCGCGTTCGGCTCACGTGTCGCAGACCTCGCGGGCCAGGCCAAGGACGGCGGCGAGGGCGACTTCGCGGCCATTCCGCTGAGCACCTATCTGCGCCGGCACAAGCCCGGAACCGATGGCGGCGTCGGCGTCATCACCGTGGCGGGCGATATCGTCGACGGCGATACGCCAGCCGGCACGGCCGGCGGCTACACCGTCGCCAGCCTCATTCGCGACGCAACGGCGGACGACAATATCAAGGCGCTCGTGTTGCGCGTGGATTCGCCTGGTGGATCGGCGGCCGCGGCGGAAGAGATCCGCGCCGCGCTGGCGGCCGCCAAGAAGATGGGCCTGCCCATCGTCGTCTCAATGGGCAATGTCGCCGCGTCCGGCGGCTATTGGGTGAGCACGGCGGCGGATGCGATCTATGCCGAACCGGCGACGATCACCGGCTCCATCGGCGTGTTCGGCATCGTCCCGAGCTTCGAAGCGTCATTGGCGAAGGTCGGCATCACCAGCGAGACGGTGAAGGCGACGCCTTATTCCGGCGAACCGGACATCATCGGCGGCGTCAGCCCCGAATATGACGCCATGGCTCAGGCCAGCGTCGAGGACATCTACAGCCGTTTCATCGGCCTCGTCGCCCATGCCCGCAAGCTCACGCCCGCCCGTGTCGACGAGATCGGCCAGGGCCGCGTCTGGGTCGGCGGCATAGCGCATCAACTGAAACTCGTCGATCATTTCGGCGGCCTCGACGAAGCCATTGCCGATGCCGCCAAGCGCGCCAACCTGTCCGGCTCCGACGCGAAAGCGCGCTACTTCGATCCGGAAGGGGACCGCTTCTCGCGCCTGATGCAGTTGCTCGGCGGCAGCGATGAGAGCGAGGCGCGCCTGGGAGCACGTGCCGCGGTGCCGCGCGACTGGCTGAGCCTTGCGGCCATGCGTCAGAAGCAGTGGACGCTGCGGATCGTCCACGATTTCCGGGCCTTGGTCGATGGTCCTGCGATCCGCGCCGATTGCCTCGAATGCCGGGGCTTCGGGCCGCCCGCGGTCAGCGCGGCCACGGCCGCAAGCGATGCGGGCTGGTTCGCGAGGATCACCGCCTTCGCCAGGAGCCTCTGAACGTGAGCGAGCCGATTACCGGCGGCTGTATGTGCGGCGCCTGCCGCTACGAGACACAGGCCGAGCCGATCAATATCCGCGCTTGCCATTGCCGTATGTGCCAAAAGGCGATCGGTGCCACGTTCAATGCGCGCGTGCTGGTCCCGCTCGACAGCCTGACCGTCGAAGGGCCGGTTGGCTGGTACAGTTCCTCCGACTTGCTCCGCCGGGGCTTCTGCACGGTCTGCGGCACGACGCTCTTTTCCGAGCGTCAATCCGCCAATGCCATCGGCCTCACCATGGGCAGCCTTGACGATCCCGACCGATTCATGCCCGTCGAGCACATCTGGATATCGAGCAAGCAGGCCTGGCTCGGTCTGACCGACGAGCTGCCCGGCCATGCGGAAGGCCCGCCGAGTTGAGTGCTACTTGGCCTGAGTGCGCTTCAGCCACGGATTGAGGTCCGGTTCCGCGATCTTGGTGAGACGATTGCGGTCCTTGTGGAGGAAGGGCGCCCCGCGCACGACGAGCGTCGTGTCACTGACATAGCTCCAGCTGCCGTCGTCGTGGAAGGTCACTTCCAGGCGATAGCTGTCGGTCCGGAAGGCCTGCTCGAGGAAATCGGTGGAGCAGATGCCGTAATTCGTCGCTCCGCGCTTGGCCTCGACCACCAGCGTCGTTGCATCGGCCGTCGCCTTGCCTCCTGCGAGGGCCGTTTGCCCGCGCGGGATCGAGAGGGTCTGCATGATGAGCCCGGTGTCCGGCTCCCAGAGCCAGTAGCCGGTCTGGTCGTGAAAGGTGATCTCTTCCTCGGGCGTGTTGATGTGGATGTGATAGCGTAGGCCATACAGGAGCTGCGGCCCGTTGGACTGGGCGTCGATCGGCTCCATGACGATGCGCTCGGAATAATCGCGCGTCTCGGGTCCGTCTTCCTTGGGATTGATATCGACGCCGCGCATGCCCTCCCACGTGCCGGCGAGCCGCCGCAACGGACCGAGATGGGCGAGCGTATCCGGATCGGCGTCCTGCTCGGTGAAGATGTCCTCGGGAATGTCCACGGATTGGCCTCTACTGGTTGGGCGGGTTGCTATAGGAGGGCAAGGCGAGCCCCTTGGCAATGGCCAGCGCGCGCAATGCGAAGCCGGCCAGCGCCGCGATGACGCCTGCCACCGCGACCGACAGGCCGAACGGCACGAGCAGGGCGTAAAGCCCGGCCGAGAGCGCAGCGGCGGTCACGTAGATCTCCGGCCGCAGCAGGATCGAGGGCACGCCGGCCAGGAGGTCGCGAATGATGCCGCCGACGCAGCCTGTCGATATGCCCATCAGCGCTGCGGTGAACGGATGCACGCCATAGCTCATCGCCTTCGCCGTGCCGAACACGGCAAAGGCGGCAAGGCCGACCGCATCCAGCCAGTCGAGTGCACGCAGGCTCCACCAGCGGCCCGGCGTCATATAGACGATGAGCGCTGCGCCGAGGCAGATGATCGGCTGGGAAAGATCGTGAACCCAGAAGACGGGCGCGCCGATCATGAGATCGCGCACCGTGCCGCCGCCGACGCCGGTGGTCAGCGCGAAGAAGCAGAAGGTCACCAGCGTCTGCTTGAGGCGGGCTGCCGCAAGCGCGCCGGACGCAGCAAAGACGAAGGTGCCGAGCACATTGAGCGCAGTCAGCATCGCGCCGGTCGTCAGGACGGGATCGGGCGTGGGCATAGGCCTGATTAAACCGGTGCCTATGGAACTGTCGAGGTGGCGATGCGCTATGCGTGTCACGCCGGGCAGATCGGGCTAGGATCGATCTACCGTGACTCGCGTCAAAACAGGAAGCCGCTCCATGTCCTCATCCTCGCCGCTCTATTTCCTCGTCTTCTACGGTTCCTATCGCGAGGCGCGGGCGGGCATCCGTCTCGCCGACTATATCGTGCGCAACCTCTCCGCTCAGGGCCACGTCGTCGAACTGGTCGACGCCAAGGCGGTAGGCCTGCCGATGCTGGACAAGCGCCATTTCGAATATGAGCCGGGCACGGCGCCGAAGGCCATGTCAGAGCTCTCGGACAAGATCGCAGCGGCGGACGGCTATGTGTTCGTCGCGGGCGAGTATAATTGGGGCATGCAGCCGGGCTTGAAGAACTTGGTCGACCATTATTTCAAGGAATTCGTGCGGCGGCCCGCGGGTATCGTCAGCTATTCGGCCGGGCGGTTGGCGGGCGCGCGCAGCAATTCCGCCTGGCACGCGACACTGACCGAGCTCGGTATGGCGGTCATTCCCAATACGATCACGGTCGGGACGATTTCGACTGCCCTGGATGAAACAGCCCAGCCGATTGGCGAAGGCGGCGCGGCGCTCGACCGGTCCTTCCCCGGCTTCGCCGAAGAGCTGGTCTGGTGGGCGGAAGCGGTGAGGACGAAGCGCGAGGGATAGGCGAAAATAACCGTTCGGGTCGAGCTTAGTCGAGAACCGCTCAACGCCTTACGTGTCTCGACTGCGCTCGACACGAACGGTTCCTGCAGAACCGCCCCGGTTCAGATATGAATCGGCTTGCCCTGCACGGCCATGGCCGCTTCCTTGAGCGCCTCGCTGTGCGTCGGATGGGCATGGCAGGTATAGGCGATGTCCTCGCTGGTCGCGCCGAACTCCATCGCCTGCGCCGCCTGGGCGATCATCGTCCCGGCTACCGAGGCAATGATCCAGACACCGAGTACCTTGTCGCTTTCGGCATCCGCGATCACCTTCACGAAGCCATCCGGCTCGTGATTGGTCTTGGCGCGGGAGTTGGCGAGCATCGGGAACTTGCCGATCTTGACCGCACCTCTTTCCTTCGCGGCTTCCTCGGTGAGACCGACGCCCGCGATCTCCGGCATGGTGTAGACCACGCTCGGGATGACGTCGTGGTTCACGATGCCGGTGAGGCCGGCGATATTCTCCGCGACCGCAATGCCCTCGTCCTCGGCCTTGTGCGCGAGCATGGGGCCGGGGATCACGTCGCCGATCGCCCAGACGCCCGCCACGCTCGTCGCGAACTCATGATCGGTCTCGATCTGGCCGCGCTTGTTGGGGACGAGGCCGATCTTGTCGAGGCCGAGACCATCGGTGTTCGGACGCCGGCCAATCGACACGAGCACGACATCGGCTTCGAGCGTTTCCGCCGTCCCGCCCGCTGCCGGTTCCAGAGTCAGCACAGCCTTCTTGCCCTTCACCGCGGCGCCGGTGACCTTGGTACCGAGCTTGAACTCGAGGCCCTGCTTGGAGAGGATCTTGTTCGCTTCCTTGCGGACATCGCCGTCCATGCCGGGCAGGATCTGGTCGAGAAATTCGACGACGGTCACCTTGGCGCCCAGGCGCCGCCACACGCTGCCGAGTTCGAGGCCGATCACGCCGCCGCCGATCACGACCATGCTGGCCGGAACTTTCGACAGCTCCAGCGCGCCGGTCGAATCGACGATGATGCCCTTGTCGTTGTCGACCTCGACGCCGGGAAGCGGCGTGACCGAAGAACCGGTGGCGATGACGACATTCTTCGCCGTCACGCTCTTGCCGGCGACGTCGATCGTATGCGCGTCCTTGAACGTCGCATGGCCCTTGAGCCAGTCGACCTTGTTCTTCTTGAAGAGGAATTCGATGCCGCCGGTCAGGCCTTTGACGGCGTCGAGCCGCTGGTTCTGCATGGTCGGCAGGTCGAGCTCGGGCTTCACCTTGATGCCCAGCTTCGCCATTGCGCCGCCGGCAGCGGCCTCGAAATATTCCGATGCGTGCAGCAGCGCCTTGGAAGGAATGCAGCCGACATTGAGGCAGGTCCCGCCGAGCGTCGCGCGGCTGTCCGCGCAGGCGGTCTTGAGTCCCAGTTGCGCGGCCCGGATCGCGGCCACATAGCCGCCCGGCCCGGAGCCGATCACAAGGACGTCATAGTCAAACTGGTCTGCCATTTTCCAACTCCGTTCGCCCTGAGCCTGTCGAAGGGCTGTACTTCTTCAAGAAAGGAACGGGGCTTCGACAAGCTCAGCCCGAACGGTGGAAATTACAAGTCGATCAGCAGCCGCGTCGGATCCTCGATCGCGTTCTTGATCGCGACGAGGAAGGTGACTGCTTCGCGCCCGTCGACGAGGCGATGATCGTAGCTGAGCGCCAGATACATCATCGGCCGCACGACCACCTGGCCATTCACGACGACCGCGCGATCCTCGATGCGGTGCAGGCCGAGCACGCCCGACTGGGGCGGATTGATGATCGGCGTCGACATGAGGCTGCCGAACACGCCGCCATTGGAAATGGTGAAGGTGCCGCCGGCCATGTCGGCCATGGTCAGCGAACCGTCCTTGGCCTTCTTGCCGAAGTCGGCGATCGTCTTCTCGATCTCGGCGACGCTCATGCTCTCGGCATTGCGGATCACCGGCACGACGAGGCCGTTCGGGGCCGACACCGCGACCGAAATGTCGCAGAAATCGTTGTAGACGATCTCGTCGCCTTCGATTTGCGCGTTGACGCCGGGGATGTCCTTGAGCGCCATGCAGGCGGCCTTCACGAAGAAGCCCATGAAGCCGAGGCGCACGCCATGCTTCTTCTCGAAGAGATCCTTGTACTTGGTCCGGGCCTCGATGACCGCGGACATGTCGACATCGTTGAAGGTGGTGAGGATCGCAGCGTTGTTCTGTGCTTCCTTGAGGCGCTTGGCGACGGTTTGACGGAGTCTCGTCATCTTGACGCGCTCCTGACCACGGCCGGGCCCGGCAGCGACGGCTGGCGCCGCGCTCGGTGCCGCACCTGCCGGTGCCGCGGCCGTACCCGAGGCGATCGCGGCCATCACGTCGTCCTTGGTGAGGCGGCCGTCCTTGCCGGTGCCGGCGATGCGGCTCGGGTCGAGGCCATGCTCCAGCACGAGGCGGCGAACCGCGGGCGAGAGCGTCACCGCTCCGGTGGCTTCGGCATCCTGGGCCGGAGCGGCCGGGGCAGGTGCTGCAGCCGGTGCAGGCGCAGCGGGCGGCGGCGCCGAAACGGCGGGTGCAGGTGCGGCGGCAGCGGGCTTGGCGGCGGCTGTCGCGCCGGCTTCCACCGTCGCGATCACGGCGCCCACATTGACCGTGTCCCCTTCCTTGACGAGCTGTTCGCCCATGACGCCGGCAACGGGTGAGGGCACTTCCACCGCCACCTTGTCGGTTTCGAGGCTCGCAATCGGCTCATCGACCGCGACGGCGTCGCCCGGCTTCTTCAGCCACTGGCCGACCGTTGCTTCGGTCACAGATTCGCCCAGCGTCGGAACTTTGACTTCGGTGGCCATGGGTCAGCCTTTCTTCTGGCGCTTGATTTCGGTGCGGACGCTGTGGCCCAGCGCATCGGCGATGAGGGCACCTTGCTCGGCGAGGTGCCGCTTGGCGAGGCCGGTTGCCGGCGAGGCGGCTGCCTTGCGGCCGGCATAGCGGGCGCGCATCGGCGCCTTGCCGGCAGCATCCAGGGCCTGCTCGATAAAGGGCTCGACGAAGAACCAGGCGCCGTTGTTGCGCGGCTCTTCCTGGCACCAGACCACCTCTTCGAGGTTCTTCATGCGGGCGATGCGGGTCGCCAGTGCTTCGGTCGGGAAAGGATAGAGCTGCTCGATGCGGACGATCTGCGTCTCCTTGTCGCCCGCTGCGTCGCGCGCTTCCATGAGATCGTAGGAGACCTTGCCGGTGCACAGCACGAGCCGCTTGGTCTTCTCGTCGGGCGCCGGATTGAGATCCGAGAGAATCCGCATGAAATGCTTGTCGCCCATGAAATCCTCGGCCTTCGACACCGCCAGCTTGTGGCGCAGCAGCGACTTGGGCGTGAAGATGATGAGCGGCTTGCGGAACGAGCGCAGCATCTGCCGGCGCAGGATGTGGAAGTAATTGGCCGGTGTCGTGCAGTTCGCGACCTGGATATTGCCTTCGGCGCAGAGTTGCAGGAAGCGCTCGACGCGCGCCGAGCTGTGCTCCGGTCCCTGGCCCTCATAACCGTGCGGCAGCAGCAGCACGAGGCCGTTGGCGCGCAGCCACTTGGACTCCGACGAGGCGATATACTGGTCGATGATGATCTGCGCGCCATTGGCGAAGTCGCCGAACTGCGCTTCCCACATGACGAGGCTCTTCGGGTCGGCCATGGCATAGCCATATTCGAAGCCGAGCACGCCATATTCGCTTAGCGGGCTGTCCAGCACATCGAACCGGCCATGGGGCACGGTCGCGAGCGGGATGTAACGGCGCTCGCTGTCCTGGTCGACCCAGACGGCATGGCGCTGGGAGAAGGTACCGCGGCCAGAATCCTGGCCGGACAGGCGCACGCCATAGCCTTCCGACAGCAGCGAACCGAAGGCGAGTGCCTCGCCGGTCGCCCAGTCGAAATTCTCGCCGGTGCGGAACATCTCTGCCTTGGCTTCGATGACGCGGCGCAGCGTCTTGTGCACGTTGAGATCATCCGGGACCGTGGTCAGCGTGCGGCCCAGGCTTTCGAACAACTTGCTCGAGACCGCGGTCTCGACATTCTTGCGCGCCGTCTCGATGTCGGCGGGCTGGTGGAGGCCCGACCAGCGCCCGGCGAACCAGTCTGCATGGTTGGACTTGTATGTCTTGGCGGACTCGAACTCTTCTTCGAGCAAGTTCACGAAGTCATCGGTCGCGCTCTTGAGGAAGTTGTCGTCGATCACGCCCTGCTGGCGCAGACGAGCAGCGTAAATCTCGCTGACCGGCGGATGCTGGCGGATCTGCGCATACATTAGCGGCTGGGTGAAGGAGGGCTCGTCGCCTTCATTGTGGCCGAAGCGGCGATAGCACCACATGTCGATGACCACGTCCTTGTCGAACTTCTGGCGGAATTCGACAGCAAGCTTGCAGGCGAAGGTCACCGCTTCCGGATCGTCGCCATTCACATGGAAGATCGGTGCCTGCACGCCCTTGGCTACGTCGGACGGGTAAGGCGAGTTACGCGCGAACTGCGGCGAGGTCGTGAAGCCGATCTGGTTGTTCACGATGAAGTGGATGCAGCCGCCGGTCGCATAGCCGCGAATGCCCTGGAAGCCGAGCGTCTCCCAGACGATGCCCTGGCCGGCGAAGGCCGCGTCGCCATGGATGAGCACGGGGACGACTTGGTCCATCGCCTCGAGGTCGTCGCGGAACGTAAGCTGCGCGCGCACCTTGCCGAGCACGACGGGATCGACCGTCTCGAGATGCGAGGGATTGGGGACCAGGCTCATATGCACCTTGATCCCGTCGAACTCGCGGTCGGTCGAGGTGCCGAGATGGTATTTCACGTCGCCCGATCCGCCGACATCCTCGGGATTGGCGGTGCCGCCCGAAAATTCGTGGAAGATGACGCGGAAGCCCTTGGCCATCACATTGGCGAGCACGTTCAGGCGGCCGCGATGTGCCATGCCGTAGACGATCTCGCGCACGCCGAGCTGGCCGCCATATTTGATGACCGCTTCGAGCGCCGGGATCATGGCTTCGCCGCCGTCGAGGCCGAAGCGCTTGGTGCCGACATATTTGCGGCCCAGGAATTTCTCATATTGCTCGGCGTGGACGACCTTGGTCAGGATTGCCTTCTTGCCCTCGGGCGAGAAGCTGATCTCCTTGTCCTTGCCTTCCAGCCGGTCCTGCAGGAAGCGGCGCTCCTCCACGTCGGAGATATGCATATATTCGAGGCCGACATTGCCGCAGTAGTTGCGGCGCAGGATCTCGACGAGCTCGCGGATCGTGCTCCATTCAAGGCCGAGCGTACCGCCGATATAGACCTTGCGGTCAAGGTCGGCGCCGGAGACGCCATGATATTCGGGCGTGAGGTCGGCGGGCAGGTCGAGGTGCGAGAGGCCGAGCGGATCGAGATTGGCGGCCAGATGTCCGCGCACGCGATAGGTGCGGATGAGCATCATCGCGCGGATGGAATCCTGGCAGGCGCGAACGAGGTCGACATCGCTCATGCTGGTGCCGGCCTTCGCGGCCGCCGCCTTGATCGCGAGCTGCATCTGCGTCGGGTCGAGCGCCGCTGTCAGATCGTCCGTCGTGTCGAGCGGCCAGCCCTTGCGCTGCCAGCTCGGGCCCTGCTCGAACTCCGAGCCGCCGGTGAAATCCTGATTCTCCACGCCCATGGCCTGATCCTTCGTTCTGCCACGTCTATCCGGTGCCGATGCTCCGGATATGTCTCCCCGCGCTGCCCTATAAGGATAGGGTTAACGGGGCGCTAACCATGCTCAGCCCTTCAGTACCTCGAGCAGCGTCGTGCCGAGCTCGGAGGGGCTTGCCGCCACCTTGATGCCAGCCGCTTCCATCGCCGCGATCTTGCTCTCCGCGTCGCCCTTGCCGCCCGAGACAATGGCGCCGGCATGACCCATGCGGCGGCCCGGAGGCGCCGTGCGGCCCGCGATGAAGCCGGCCATCGGCTTCTTGCGGCCCTTCTTGGCCTCGTCGATCAGGAACTGCGCGGCCTGCTCCTCGGCGTCGCCGCCGATCTCGCCGATCATGATGATCGACTTGGTCGCCTCGTCGGCAAGGAACAGCTCGAGCACGTCGATGAAATTGGTGCCGTTGACCGGATCGCCGCCGATGCCGACGGCCGTGGTCTGGCCAAGGCCTGCGTTCGACGTCTGGAACACCGCTTCATAGGTAAGCGTGCCGGAGCGCGAAACAACGCCCACGCTGCCTTTTTTGAAGATGCTGCCCGGCATGATGCCGATCTTGCATTCGTTCGGCGTCAGCACGCCCGGGCAGTTGGGGCCGATGAGGCGCGACTTGCTGCCGGAAAGAGCTCTTTTCACGCGCACCATGTCGAGCACCGGAATGCCTTCGGTGATCGTGACGATCAGCGGCACCTCGGCGTCGATCGCCTCGAGGATCGAGTCCGCGGCGAACGGCGGCGGCACATAGATGACGCTGGCCGTGGCACCGGTCTTGGCGACCGCTTCCTCGACCGTGTCGAAAACGGGCAGGCCGATATGGCTCGTGCCGCCCTTGCCGGGCGTGACGCCCCCGACCATCTGCGTGCCGTAGGCCAGCGCCTGCTCGGTATGAAAGGTGCCGGTGGCGCCCGTCATGCCCTGGGTGATGACCTTGGTGTTCTTGTCGACGAGGATGCTCATTGGCAGGCCCGGTCCTTCTTGCCGTCACCCCGGCGAAGGCCGGGGTCCATTGTCACACGAGCGTCGGGTAGAGATCATGCCAGTCGGGATTCGTTTCCCCGATCCGGCGGACTTTCCAGGCCCGTCGCCACTCCTTCATCTGCTTCTCGCGCATGATCGCATCATCGATGCGGTCATATGTCTCGAACCAGACCAACAACTTGCATCCGTATCGCTTGGTAAAGCCGTCAATGACGCCTTCGCGATGCTCCCAGACGCGTTTCAACAAATCACTGGTAACGCCGATATAGAGCGTGCCGTTCGGCTTGCTCGCCATGATGTAGACGTAACCCTGTTTCTCCAACCGACTCTCACTTCGTCATGCCGGCGGAGGCCGGCATCCAAGCGACGCTGCGCCAATGGACCCCGGCCTCCGCCGGGGTGACGATTGAATTATGTTCGTGGGCTTTCACGCCAGGCTCGGCTCGATGCCCTTGCACGCCACCAGCAGTTCCTTGACCGCGTCGACGCTGACCGTGAGGTTCGCCTTGGCCTCGGCATCGAGCTCGATCTCGACGATCTGTTCGACGCCGCCGGCGCCGATGATCACCGGGACGCCGACATAGAGATTGTCGACGCCATATTGGCCGGTCAGATGCACCGCGCAGGGCAGCAGCCGCTTCTGGTCGTAGAGATAGGCTTCCGCCATCGCGATGCCGCTGGTCGCCGGCGCATAGAAGGCCGAGCCGGTCTTGAGCAGGCCGACGATCTCGCCGCCGCCGCTGCGCGTGCGCGCGACGATCGCGTCGATGCGCTCCTTGGTGGAACGGCCCTGCTTGATGAGGTCGGGCACGGGAATGCCCGCGACGGTCGAATATTCGATCACCGGGACCATCGTGTCGCCATGGCCGCCGAGCACGAAGCTCGTGACGTCCTTGACCGACACCTTGAATTCCTCGGCGAGGAAGTGGCTGAAGCGCGAGCTATCCAGCACGCCGGCCATGCCGACGACCTTGTTGTGCGGAAGACCGGAGAATTCGCGCAGCGCCCAGACCATGGCGTCCAGCGGATTGGTGATGCAGATCACGAAGGCGTTGGGGGCGTTGGCCTTGATGCCTTCGCCGACTGCTTTCATCACCTTGAGATTGATACCCAGCAGGTCGTCGCGGCTCATGCCCGGCTTGCGAGCGACACCGGCGGTCACGATGATGACGTCGGCGCCCGCGATGTCGGCATAATCATTGGTGCCGGTGATCTTGGAATCGAAGCCCTCGACGGGGCCGCATTGGGAGAGATCGAGCGCCTTGCCCTGGGGGATGCCTTCTACGACGTCGAAGAGGACAATGTCGCCGAGACCTTTGAGGGCTGCCAGATGGGCAAGCGTACCGCCGATATTGCCTGCGCCGATAAGCGCGATCTTCTTGCGGGCCATGCGCTGAATTCTCCTTTGGGAGGGACAGTTGCAGGCGCCCATAGGCCCAATTGGTTACCGATTCAATGCGAAGAAGGGCGGATAACCCGCTTTTCTTTGCAAATAGTTCGCAATTGCAAGAAGGGACGTTTTCGAAATGGGTGATGGTCGCTTCAGCGCTTCTTGTGCCATGTGAAGAGCGCGGACATCACATAGTTCCAGACAACGCTGACCGTGATGCCGGCAAGCGCCGAAAGTGCCCAGTCGCTTCGGCGTTCGAACAGCCAGTCCGCGACACCGACATTGGCCGCGGCCCCGAAGGCGCAGACCAGATTGAAGCTGATCCAGCCTTTCAGCAGCGACCAGCCCGCGAGGCGCCGGTCACGATAGGTGAAGATGTTGTTGAGCAGGAAGTTGCTGGTGATCGCGACCGTGGTGGCGGCCGCCTGCGCAGCCCCGAAGCCGGCGCCGAGGAGGACATAGAGCGCCGTCAGGATCGTGAAGTGGACGGCGACGCCAGAGCCGCCGACCAAGGCGAAATTGAAGAAGCGTACCGGCACGACGTGCCCGATGGTCTTGTCGAGCAGGAGCTGCGCATATTCCCAGAGGACGAGGCTATCGAGCTTGCTGGCGCCGTGCTCGCGCAGGCGGAAGGTGTAGGGAACCTCGGCGATGCGCAGCGGCGTCGGCGCGCTCGCGGCGATGTCGAGCAGGATCTTGAAGCCGATCGTCGAAAGCCGCGGCAGCGAGCGCATGAAGGCATCGCGGCGGATCATCAGGAAGCCGCTCATCGGATCGGAAAGCGGCGTCCGGGTCAGTCGAACGGCGAGGCGCGTGGCAAGCCGGCTCAGCCGTTGCCGCCCTTCGCTCCAGTCGCCCATGCTGCCGCCCGCCGCATGGCGGCTGCCGACGACCAGATCGATGCCGCCCTCCCGGATGCGGTCGAACATCGTGGCGAGCACGGTCTCGTCATGCTGGAGGTCACCGTCCATGATCGCGACATAGGGCGCGGCGGTCGCGAGAATGCCTTCGACGCACGCTGCCGACAGCCCCCGCCGGCCAATGCGATGGACGATGCGGACCCGCATGTCCTGCCGCGCCATGTCGCGGACGAATTCGGATGTACCATCGGGCGAATCGTCATCGACGAACACCAGCTCCCAGCCGCCCTCGGGCAGCGCGCGCTCGATGCGTCGGACGAGCAGCGCAACATTCTGCCGCTCATTATAGGTTGGGACGATGATCGCGAGCTCGGCCGGGCGCGGGGCGACAGCCCGCTCGCGCGGCAAAGCAATTGCCTTGTGAAACATGGGTGCGGCCCTTGGGTTTCGTATTTTTTCGTGAACCGAGGGCGCCGGTTTCAGGTCTGCCTTCAGCGAGGATCTTGGTAGGAAAAGATACCTAATAATTTCTCAATGGGTGTGGGCGCCGTGGCCCAGAGCGAAATACTCCGCGGACTGCATTTCCATGAGCCGGGAGACCGTTCGCTGGAACTCGAAACTGCCGTCGCCTTCCGGATAGAGCGCTATCGGCTCGGCGGCGGCGCCTGCGATGAGCTTCACCTTATGCTCGTACAGCGCGTCGATCAGCGTCACGAAGCGCGCTGCCTCGTTGCGGTTTTCCGGCCCAAGTATCGGGATTCCCACGATGATGACCGTGTGGAAGCGCCGCGCGATGGCCAGATAGTCGCTGGCGCCCCGCGCCTCGCCGCAAAGGCGCTTGAATGAAAAGACGGCGACGCCCTTGAGGCTCTTGGGCACATGCAGCATGCGTCCGCCGCCCACATTCAGTTCCTCCGAAGGGACGTTGGCGCTGTCCTCGGGCGGATAGTCCGTTAGTCGGAAGAAGATCTCGCGCAGCCTCGCGGTCGTCGTTTCATCATTGGGCACGTGCCAGATATCGGCATCGCCGAGTCGATCGAGTCGGTAGTCGGTCGGGCCGTTGAGCGAGAGGACGTCCAGCCGCTCCATGAGCAGCGCGATGAAGGGCAGGAACAGCTCACGGTTGAGGCCGTCCTTGTAGAGATCGTCCGGCGGGCGGTTGGACGTCGCGACCAAGGTCACGCCCGCATCGAGGAGCGCCGTGAACAGCCGCGACATGATCGCGGCATCGGCCATGTTGTTCACCACCATCTCGTCGAACAGCAGGACCTTGATCTCGCTAGCAATGGCGGACGCGACAGGCGGGATCGGATCGCCGCTCTCGCTCTCGCGCGCCACCCGCAGCCGCGCGTGAACGTCGAGCATGAATTCGTGGAAGTGGATGCGGCGCTTGGCGGGGCCCTCCAGGCAGTCGCGCAGCAGGTCCATGAGCATCGACTTGCCGCGCCCGACACCGCCCCACATGTAGACGCCGCGCACCGGCTCAGGTGCCTTGCGCAGCATCCGCCACAGCACGGACCCGCGGGTCGGGACGGCCTCCAGCTCTTCCTGCAGCTGTGTAAGCCGGACCGCGGCGGCGCGCTGGTCGGCATCGGGCTTAAGCTCGCCGGCGGCGATCAGCGCGTCGTAGCAGGCGAGGACGGTTGTCATCCCGCGCCAATTGCCTTGCAATTGCCGTCGAGGACGTGACGGCGCAGCAGATCGGCATAATAAGCGGCATAGTCGGCCGCATCGTTCATATCGACGCCGCTCGCCTTGAGATCGAGCGGCCGGGCATAGGCGAGCCAAGCCGCCGTGCACCGGTCGAGCGGCGCTTGTCCCTGGGCACAATCAACGAACGCCTCGAAGGCCGACCGCCAGGCGTTGAAGGCGGGCCGGTCCATGATCGGGCCGTGGCCGGGGATGACGGTATCGAACGGCGTGCTGGCGACTTCCGCCAGCGCCGCCTTCCAGCCCTGCGGGCAGGCTGTGTCGAGAAATGGCGCCGGGTAGGTGACGAGATCGCCAATGATCGCGCGTTTGTGGGCAGGATCGTAGAGCCAGATGTCGGCTTCGGTCGCGGCGCGGCTGGCGAGGTGCAGATCGAACCTGCGCCCCGCGAGCGTGAGGCGGCTCGAAGTGGTCACCACATGATCGGGCCGCAATGCATCTCCCGCTTCCACGGTCGCCACGGCCGCCCGGCGCTCATCCAACTCGGCCGGGGAGAGCTTGCCGCCGGCGATCGCCGCGCGATTGCTTTCGAGGCCGCGCTTCAGAAAGCCGGCGAGCGCCCCATCGATCGCATTGCTCGACCATGCCTGCGCCCCCGGATGGGCGGCCTTGAGCCGTGGATTGCCGCTGACATGGTCGAGATGCCAGTGGCTGTTGACGATGGCGACGAGCGGTTTGCCGGTCGCTTTTAGAACCGCTTCGATCTTGTCGCTATGATCCTTGTGGCGGCCGGTGTCGAAGACGATCGCGCCCTTCGGCCCCGTCATGACCAGCGTGTTGCCGTCGGGTTGCCGATCGGCCGAGACGCTACCCAAGATCAGCCAGTCCTGGCTGTCGAGCTTTTCAGCCGCCGCTGCCGTCGCGCCCAGGCATGTTAGCAGTGCCGCCGCCGCAAGCAGCGCGCGCGTCATCAACCGGCCCGTTCCACCATCATCTTCTTGGTCTCGGCAATGGCCTTGGCGGGCGAGAGGCCCTTGGGGCACACATTCGCGCAGTTCATGATCGTGTGGCAGCGATAGAGGCGGAAGGGATCTTCCAGTTCGTCGAGCCGCTCGCCGGTCATTTCGTCACGGCTGTCGGCCAGCCAGCGATAGGCCTGCAGCAGGATCGCCGGACCGAGGAACTTGTCGCTGTTCCACCAGTAGCTCGGGCAGCTGGTCGAGCAGCAGGCGCACAGGATGCACTCGTAAAGGCCATCCAGCTTCTCGCGATCGGCGGGCGATTGCAGCCGCTCCTTGCCGCTGGGCGGCGGCGTGACGGTTTGAAGCCACGGCTTGATCGACGAATATTGCGCGTAGAAATGCGTGAAATCGGGAACGAGGTCCTTGATCACGTCCATATGCGGCAGCGGCGTGATGCGGACCTCGCCTTTGCAGTCCTCGATGGCGGTCGTGCAGGCGAGGCCGTTCTTGCCGTTGATGTTCATCGAGCAGCTGCCGCAAATGCCCTCGCGGCAGGAGCGGCGGAAGGTGAGCGACGAATCCTGCTCGCCCTTCATCTTGATGAGCGCGTCGAGCACCATCGGGCCGCAATCGTCGAGATCGATCTCGAACGTGTCGTAATGCGGGTTCTCGCCGGTGTCCGGGTCGTAGCGATAGATTTTGAAGCGCTTGACGTCGGTCGCGCCGTCGGGCGCCTTATGTTCGGCGCCCTTGCCCTTGATCTTGCTGTTCTTGGGAAGGAAGAATTCGGCCATCGCGTGTCGTCCCTGGGACTGGGCGCCGTCATGTCGCGCCGCAAGTGAGCCCGCCTCTAGCCTGTCGTTCGACGGGGCTCAAGGGGCGCTCGGTCTATCGTTCAATAGCAAGCTTCACGTTTCCACCGCGTAAAAGGCCGTCTAGGGATGAATGCGATGGAAACACTCTGGTTCATTTATAATCCGCGCAGCCGCACGGCGGATGAGGCGCTCGCGGAACAGATCGAAGAGGCATTCGAAAAGGGGGGGCAGCCAGTCGCGCGCAAGCTCGCCCTCGGCGACGATCCCCTGCCGGGTACCGCCGACCTTGAGAAAGCGGGCGTTACCTTGCTCGTCGAGCTGAGCGGCGATGGCTCGATCAGCTCGCTGGCGAGCAGCCTCGACGGCTGGAATGGCACGTTGCTGGTGCTGCCCGGCGGGACGATGAATCTGCTCTCCAAGACGCTCCACGGCGATGCGACGCCGCTCGAGATCGTCGAGCGTGTGCTGGCCGGAGAGGCGCGGCGCCAGACGGTCCCGATCATCCTTCATGGCGACATTATCGCCTATACCGGCATCATCGCCGGTCCCACGGCGGCATGGGGCGAGGTCCGGGAGGACTTGCGCAAGGGCGATATCGTGAGCCTCGGCGAAGACGCGTTGCACGCCGTCAAGGCGACCTTCGATGCACCAGGGGTTTCGATCGAAGGTTCGAATGACGCATATCCGGCCATCTTCCTGGAGCCGGGCGAGGACGCGTTGCGCCTGTCCGCCGTCCGTGCCGACCATGCCGGCGACCTGCTCGCCCATGGCTGGGCCTGGCTGATGGGGGATTTCCGAAAAGGGCCGTTCACGCCGCTCGACGATGCCGCGGAAGTCATGCTCGGTTCATCGGGGCGGCGGCTTGGGCTGCTGGTCGATGGCGAGCAGATGAAGACGACTGAGCCGGCGCTTTTTCAGGCCGGTCGGTCCACCCTCGCGTTCCTTGCGACCCGCACCGACAGTCCCGTTTAGTCGGCGCCCGGTCCGCGTCGAGCTAGTCGGCGTTCAGGGTGATCCGCCCCGTCTCCAGCGCGAGCGGGTAGGTGATGCTCTTCTCGCGCGCGATACGCAGCTTGAACGCTGTCATCATGTCCGTCGTTTCCTGGCCGAAGGCGGCGCGGTCGGCGGCGATGGCCGGCTGTGTCCAGCGTCCGAGATAGCTGTTCCAGCTCGCGGCGAGCTCGGAAAACTCTTCCCTGAGGGCATGCAGTTCCGTTTCGAAGGCATCCGTTGGGCCATCGTCCGGCCGGCCTTCGAGGAAGCTGGCCTCGGCCGCGCGATGCGCGATCAGCTGGCATTTGAAACTGCAGAGCAGCACATGGCACTCCTCCGGACTGCCCCCGCCGGGCCGCGTCGAGTGGATGAGCTGGTCAGCTACCGCCTCGATGGCATCATGATCGTCGAGAAGAGAATAAAGATCCTGCACACAGCCTCCCACAAGCCCGTCTGCGTCAAACTCATACGAAAGTAGGAAGATCGGGGCTAAGGGGATGTTTCACGACATGGTTGATGCCTGTTTAGGATTCTCCTCCCCCAATCGCCGTCTCGCAGGCCGTACGGCAATCGTCCTATTCCCAACCCGGCTTTCTCCTGCTCTACTTTGCGCATGACTCGTCTGTTCTTCGCGCTTGCCGCATCGCTTTTCGCTCTCTGCGCCCCCCTTCGTGCCGAGCCGCCCGATCCCGCCGACCCCAATCTGCCCCGACTCAAAAAGCTGCTTGCCACGACGCCGCTGATCGACGGTCATAATGACTGGGCCGAGACGCTCGTTGGCATGGCGGGCGACAAGCGCTGGACCATGGACCTGACGAAGCTGGATCCGGTCGCTTACGACACGGATATCGAGCGGCTGCGGCAGGGCATGGTCGGCGGGCAGTTCTGGTCGGTCTTTGTGTCGCCCAATCTGCCGGGGCCCCAACAGGTCAAGGCGACGCTCGAGCAGATCGATCTGATCAAATCGATCGTGCGGCGCTATCCCAATGACTTCGTGCTGGCGCGCACCGCGGGCGACGTGATCGCGGCAAAGAAGGCCGGCAAGATCGCTTCCATGATGGGTGCCGAAGGCGGCGGCCAGATCGACGAGAGTTTCTCGGTGCTGCGTGCCTACGCGGCACTCGGCGTCGGTTATTTGACGCTCACGCACAGCAAGACGATCAGCTGGGCGGACAGCGCCACTGATAATCCGCAGCATGATGGCCTGACACCCTTCGGCGTCGAAGTGGTGCGCGAACTCAACCGGCTCGGCATGCTGGTCGATCTGGCCCATGTGAGCGAGGGGACGATGCTGGACGCGATTGCCGCCAGCAAGGCGCCGGTCATCTTCTCGCACTCGTCGGCGCGCGCCGTGACGGATCACACGCGCAATGTTCCGGACGCGGTGCTGAAGAAGCTCGCCGAGAATGGCGGCGTCGTCATGGTCAATTTCGCGCCCCAATATGTCTCCGACGCGCGGCGCATCTGGGGCGCGGAAGAAGGCTCACTCAATGCGCTCTACAACCAGCCGCCGCTCGGCGGGCTCTATATCGGCGAACCCGAAAAGGCGAAGGCAGCGCGGGAAGCCTGGCTCAAGGCCCATCCCAAGCCGGTCGTCACCATCGCCATGGTCGCCGACCATATCGACCATATCGCCCAGGTTGCCGGTCATGACCATGTCGGCCTCGGCGGCGACTATGACGGCCTGGCCGAACTGCCGCAGGGCATGAGCGGGGTGGAGAGCTATCCCGCCTTGCTGCTCGAACTCATGAAGCGCGGCTGGACCGACGCCGACATCGCGAAGCTCGCTGGCGGCAACATCCTGCGGGTGATGGCCCAGGCCGAGAAGGTGGCAACCGCCATGCAGAACGAGCAGCCGGCCACGGCCACGGAGAAGGCGCTGGATGGCGAGGCGAAGGCGCCTGCGAAATAAGAAATCGCCTTCCCGTGCTCCTGCGAAGGCAGGAGCCCAGGGCGGGGTAGCACTGCAACTGCCCTAGGCTCCTGCCTTCGCAGGAGCACGGCATCTCACCGCACCACCCGCCCCTCGATCGGATAGATCGGGTCGGTATAGCCCGGCGTGGAGGCATGACCCGGCGGCACCAGCGCATCGACGAAGGCTTCGTCCTCCGCATCGAGTATCGCATCGAGCGCGGGCAGGTAGCTGTCCCATTGCTCCTCGGTGCGCGGGCCGGCGATCGCGGCGCTCACGAACTTGTTCCGGATCACCCAGGCGATGGCAAAGGCGACCGTGCTGAGGCCCTTCGCCGCGGCGCGCTCGCTCACTGCCTGTGCAATATCGAGCGACTCCGCGCGCCACTCGGTCTGCAGGATGCGGACGTCCTTGCGCGCCGCGCGGGAGCCCTCGGGCGGCTCCGCTCCCGGCGCATATTTGCCCGAGAGGATGCCGCGTGCGAGCGGGCTGTAGGGCACAACGCCGAGGCCGTAGTGGCCGGCGGCGGGCAGCTGCTCCACCTCGCTCAGGCGATCCACCATGTTGTAAAGCGGCTGGCTTGCGGCCGGGCGGTCCATCCCGACGGCGTCCGCCGCACGGCAGATCTCCGCAATCCTCCAGCCCTTGAAGTTGGAGACGCCGTAATAGCGCACCTTGCCCTGCGTCATCAGGTCCTGGATGGCGCGCAGCGGTTCCTCGAACTGAATGCCGACATCGGCCTTATGGAAATAGAGCAGGTCGATATAGTCGGTGCCGAGCTTGCGCAGGCTGTCCTCGACATCCTGCATGATCCACTTGCGCGACTGGCCACCATGATTGGGCGCGGCGGAGATGCGGTGGCCGAACTTGGTGGCCACCACCCAGTGATGCCGGTCGCCGGCGATGCTTCGGCCGACCACTTCCTCGGATGCACCGCCATTATAGCCGTCAGCCGTGTCGATGAAGTTGATCCCGCGCTCGCGCGCCTTGTCGACGATCCGCTTGGCGGTCGCTTCGTCCGTCGCCCCGCCGAACATCATGGCGCCGAGGCAGAGCGGCGAGACCTGCAGGGCACTGCGCCCGAGATAGCGATAATCCATGATGCGCGAACTCTCCCTTGCCTCCGTTCACAGCGGCTTACGCCAAAGCTTGGGGGACAGCCAGCCGGCGTTTTCCCTCTCCCGCCTGCGGGAGAGGGCTGCATGTCAAAACACTTCGTAAGCCTGATTCCCCGGCAGCCCGAGCTTGGTAACGCCGGCCCGCTTGATGTCGGCGATCACGCCATCGACCAGTTCGTAGCGCGTCTCCGCGGCGGGGAGGAAATCGAGCGCGGGTTCGACCGGCATGCGCATGGACGCCTTGAGCAAGCCGCGCAGGCCCATGCGATCGACGCGGTTGCCGTTCCAGGCGATGCCGCCTGCCGCGTCGATGGTGATACGGTTGCGCACCAGATCGGGGGTGAGAGGTGTCGGCGGCGGCGCGGACGGCAGGTCGATGCCGACCTTGTGGCTCTGCTGCGGGATGGTGAGGATGAACATGATGAGGAGGACCAGCATGACGTCGATCAGCGGCGTCGTGTTGAGGTCGCTCATCGGGCGGCGGTCATCGGCGGATGTCGCAAAAGCCATGAATCCTCTCCATTAATATAATGTTATACCATATCAATACTTGAAGTCGGATCGTCGTGCAAGGGCATCGGTTTGGGGTCTTCGCAGGAACCGCTACGGCGTCTCGCGGGTTTTTGAGTGGGACGCTTTAGAAAGGAAAAGAGCGATGAAACGGATGTTCATTCCGCTGGTCGCCGCTGGATCCCTGCTGTTGTCCGGCTGCGCGACCCTTGCCGGCGCCGGTATTGGCGCGGGTGTCGGCGCGGTGGCCGCAGGCGCGACCGGCAACAACGTCAAGAAGGGTGCCGTGATCGGTGGCGCAACCGGCGCGGTCGTCGGAACCGTCGTCCACTGACAATCAGTACATCAATCGGCGCCTTCGTCCGCTTTGGATGAAGGCGCAATCTTCATGCTGTCTTCCTCGACAGGATCCGTCGAATCTGTCCGAAGGCGGGCGATCGCCATGAAGAAGCCGACGCAGACGAAAAGATCGATGGCAAAGAGCAGGAAAAATGTGCCTGAACCCATATGTTCAAAGTCGGCGAAAACTATGGCTCCCGCTGTGTGGAGCAGGCCGATTATCGCTAGCGCCGGCCAGAACCAGTCTCTCTTTCTGAAGCCAGGCAACAGCAAAATGAGGGCGGCCAGGAGCACTGCTGAATAGAAGACAGAAAGCGCGTGCTTGTAAGTGTCAAAATACGCCACCAACGCCCAAATTGGAAAGGCAGCCACGACAGCCACGCATCCCAACACCCGACCTTGATTCGTAGGAGCCGCTGAAGAGGGTGCGGGCATCTCAATGCCCGTGGCAGGCTAAGGCCTCGATCACATCGTCGAGCCGGGCGGGGTCTCCGATTGCGATGACGTCGCCGTCGCTGGCGTCAGTCAGCGGCTCGCCCGACCAGTCGCACATGCGGCCGCCCGCGCCCTCCACGACGGGCACGAGCGCAGCGAGGTCATGCAGCTTGAGGCCGGATTCGACCACGATGTCGATGTGGCCGCTGGCGAGCAGCGCGTAATTATAGCAGTCGCCGCCCCACACCGTGTCCCGGCATTGACCCGCCAGGATCGAGAAATGCTCGCCCCTGTGGCCGGCGAAATATTGCGGGCCCGTGGTCGCCAGGATCGCCTGGTCGAGGTCCCGGCAGCGCCGCGTCGTCACCGGCTTGCCGTTCAATGTGGTCGGCTGCCCCATCGCGCCGATCCAGCGCTCGCCGATAATCGGCTGGTCGATGATGCCGATGAGCGGCCAGCCGTCCTGCATGAGCGCGATCAGCGTCCCGAAGATCGGCCGCCCCGCGATGAAACTGCGCGTGCCGTCGATCGGGTCCAGCACCCATGTCCGCGCCGCATCCGGGCGTGTCGTGCCATATTCCTCGCCGATGATTCCATCGCCGGGCCGCTGCTTCTCGATGATGTCGCGCATGGCGATCTCTGCGGCCTTGTCGGCCTCCGTTACGGGCGAGGCGTCGGACTTGGTGTCGATCTCGAACGGCGCCCGGAAAAATGGCCGGATCGCTTTCCCGGCGGCATCGGCGAGGGCGGCGGCGAGCGCGATATCGTCAGCAAGGTTCATGGCGTTGCCTCATGCCAGTCGCAAGCGTTGCCTGCCAAGGATAGTTTGAGAAAATCGCGAACATGACGGATTTGGCGGGCCGGTCTCATCCTTTCGCACCATTAACTAAAGCTGGCCCGCATCCCGCCGTTCTCTGTGGTGGAGGACTGGAACCGGCTTATGCGCCTGATCATGTGGATAGTGACGATTGCATTCGCGCTTGCCGGGCTCGCCCTGCGGGCCGATGGCGCATCCTGGTTCGCACCCTACAGCTATCTCGCGGTCTATTTCTTCAAGGGCTGCTTCTTCATCGCGTTGCTGGCCTGCCCTTTCCTCTGGGCGCGCTCCTATGGACTCGTGCCGCGCGCGCTCATGCTGTCGGGCACGGAGCGCCTCATGATGGCGCTGGCCGCCATCGTCGCCATTCCGCTGATCCTGCCGTGGCATTACTGAGCCGCGTATCATTGGCCGCATTTTCCGAGCCGTCAGCCCCTTACGCCTGACTTGAAAATGCTCCTAGGCGGCAGGGCCAGCGCGCCCTATGTCGCGTGCATGCCTGAGCTTCCCGAAGTCGAAACCACCGTCGCCGGCCTGCGGCAGGTGCTGGACGGGGCGACCCTGACCCGCGTCGAAGCCCGCAGGCCCGACATGCGCTTCGCCTTTCCCGTCGACCTGCGCCAGCGCCTCACCGGCGCGACCGTTACGAGTCTGGGCCGCCGCGCCAAATATGGCCTCATCGATACCGATCGCGGCGACACGATGATCTTCCATCTCGGCATGTCCGGCCGCTGGCGGATCGATCCGAGCGCCACGGCCAAGCATGACCATCTCATTCTCGAGACGCCGAGCCATCGCCTCGCGCTTTACGATCCGCGCCGCTTCGGCTTTGTCGATCTGGTGAGCACAAGCGCGCTGTCCGCCTACCCGGCCTTCGCGGCCATGGGGCCCGAACCGCTCGGCGACGAGCTGGACGCCGACTATCTCGCCCGCAAACTCGAAGGCCGCGTCGCGCCGATCAAGGCGATGCTGCTCGACCAGCGCATCGTCGCAGGTCTGGGGAATATCTACGTCTGCGAGGCACTGAACATCGCCGGCATCGCGCCGACGCGCGAGGCGGGGAAGGTCGGCAAGGCGCGGCTGGCGAAACTGGTCGATGCCATAAGGCTCGTGCTGCGCGCGGCGATTGCGGCCGGCGGTTCGACGCTGCGTGACTATGCCCGGCCCGATGGCGAGCTCGGCTATTTCGCCAAGGACTGGCGCGTGTACGGCCGCGAGGGCGAGGCCTGCCCCTGCGGCGGCACCGTCAGGCGCCGCGTCGATTCGGGCCGATCGACCTTCTACTGTCCGAGCTGCCAGAAGTGAGCCGCAACAGTCGCCGGCCGCCCGCGTCTAACAGCACGGCGCGGTTCGCCGCGGGCGCGATCGCCGTCTGCGGGATTGCCGGCCTCGGGATCCAGTTCTCTGCCTCGCTCGATCTGGCGGGATCGCCGGAAGCAGCGCTCTGGGCAATGCTGCGCTACTTTACCGTCATCGGCAATCTGTTCGCCGTTCTGGTGCTGACGGGCATCGCGCTGGGCGTGCGGTCTTGTTCACGGCCGCAGGTGATCGGTGGCGTCACCTTGCTGATGCTGCTCATCGGCATCGTCTACGCAACCCTCCTACGCGGGCTGCTGGAGCTGTCCGGCGGCGCTCGCCTTGCCGACACCCTTCTGCACGATGTCATGCCGATGCTCGTCGCCCTTCATTGGCTGCTCTTCGTGCGAAAAGGTGGTCTGCAGTCACAGGACGTACTGAAATGGGCGATCATTCCATTGGGCTATTTCGTCTATGCGGTCGCGCGCGCGCACTTTGACGGGCAGTACCCCTACCCCTTCATGAACGTCGCGGCGCTTGGTTGGCCACGCACCCTGCTGAACGTAGGCGTCATGGCGCTCGGCTTCCTGCTCGCCGGAGCCATCGTCTTCTGGCTCGACCAGATGCTCGGCCGCCTCTCCAGGCGTGACCTTCGCTAGCGGTCAATTCAGCGGTGCGCAGACGGCCTTCAGCCAGGCAAGATCCTCGCCGCTCAACTGCGGGCCGACGATCGCCAGCGTCTTCGCGTGATAGGCGTCGACCCAGTCGCGCTCGGCCGGCGTCAAAAGCGCCGTGTCGATGAGTTCGCGGTCGATCGGCGCGTGGCTCAGCGTCTCGAAGCCCAAGAAGGGCTTGCCGCCTTCGCCTTCTGCCTTCTCCACGACCAGAACCAGATTCTCGATGCGGATGCCGTAGCCGCCGGTCTTGTAATAGCCCGGCTCGTTGGAGAGGATCATGCCGGCCTGCAGCGGCTCGTCGCCGCCACCGAAGGTCGCGATACGCTGGGGGCCCTCGTGGACGCTCAGGAAGCTGCCGACGCCATGGCCAGTGCCGTGGGCGTAATCGAGCCCCTCGGCCCAGAGGAACTGCCGAGCAAGCACGTCCAGCTGGCTGCCCCGCGTTCCTTGCGGAAACTGCGCCGTGCCGAGCGCAATGTGACCCTTGAGCACCAGCGTGAAGTGGTGACGCATCTCGGCGCTGGGTGTCCCGATCGCGACGGTGCGTGTGATGTCGGTGGTGCCGTCCTTATACTGACCGCCGGAGTCGACGAGCAGCAGCGTGCCTGTCTCGACCGGCCGGTTCGTTTCCTCGCTCGCCTTGTAGTGAACGATCGCGCCATTGGACCCGGAGCCTGAGATCGTGTCGAAACTGGGCGTGATGAACGAGCCGGTTTCCTCGCGGAACTGCTCCACCTTGTCGACAACGGTCAGCTCGTCCTGACCGCCTTTGGGGCCTTCGACGTTGATCCAGTGCAGGAAGCGCGAGAGCGCCGCGCCGTCGCGGGCATGAGCAGCTTTGCTCCCGGCAATCTCGACCGCGTTCTTGATGGCCTTGGGCAGGACGGCGGGATCGCGCAACTGCTTGATCGTCGCCTTCGCCTTGTCGAGCGCCTCGAAGATCGCGGCGACCGAACGGTCCGGATCGACGGCGACCGTCTTGCCGCCCAGATCCTCGAGCGCGCGCGTGAATTCGGCGCGGTCGCGGATCGTGACGGCATTGCCCAGATGCGTGCGCACGTCGGCATCGATCTTCTCGGGCTCGACGAACAGTTCCGCCCGTCCATCGGCGTGGAGCAGCGCATAGGCCAAAGCGACCGGCGTGTTGCTGACGTCCTCGCCGCGCACGTTGAAGGTCCAGGCGATCGAATCGAGTGCGCTCATGACGACGGCGTCGAGCCCTTCGGCCTTGAGCCAATCGCCGATCTCGCTGCGCTTCTGGGCGCTCGATTTGCCGGCATAGCGCTCCTCATGCGGCACAAGATGCGCCTTGCTCGGCTCCGGCCGGTCGTCCCAGACGGCATCGACCGGGTTGCGGGCGACGGGAACGAGCTGTGCGCCCTTGCGTGCCAAGGCCCGCGTCGCATCCTCGACCCAGCGGCGCGTGTGCAGCCAGGGATCGTAGCCGATCCGCGCGCCGCCGGGGGCATGCGTTTCCAGCCACGCCGAGACGCTGGTCTGCGGCACGCTCTCATATTGCCAGAGATTGCCGTCGACCTGATCGCGGACCTGCAGCGTATAGCGCCCGTCGACGAAGATCGCCGCTTCCTCGGGCATCACGACGGCACTGCCCGCGGATCCCTTGAAGCCCGTCAGCCAGGCGAGACGCTGCGCATAGGCGCCGACATATTCGGAGAGATGCTCGTCGGTCAAAGGCACGACGAAACCGGTCAGGGCGTCGCGCTCGAGTTGCGCGCGCAGGGCCTTGAGACGGTCTTCATGGGTGGACATGATGTAATCCTGATCGGAGTGAAGCGCCCTAAATAGGGATTTCCGGCATGCATGCCAGCGTGGCGCCCGAATATGGCGAGGCCTTCCTCTTGATGCCTTCCTAACCGCCCGTTAATCAATCAATTTCTATGCTCCGGCTCAGGAGATCGAAACGCGTGGGTTCGTTCGATTCATTGTCGCTCTTTCATAGCTGGCCGCTCTTCGATGCCGAGGAGCGCGTCGGCGGCTCTCAGCTCGAAGCCCTGGGACAGATGCTGCGCGATCCGAGCGGCGTTTCGGGCCTCGCTTCGGCGTCCGGCACCGGCCTTTGGACCTGCGACATAACACGCAACAATACGCTGCTCTGGTCTCCGCAAGTCTATGAGCTGTTCGGGCTTGGGCAGGACGAGCCACTGACGCGCGCGGCGGCGGTGAGCTGCTATACGCCGCGCTCGCGGGCCGCGATGGAGGCATTGCGCGCGCACGCCATCCATCATCGCCGCGGTTTCACCCTGGACGCGATGCTGCGCCGGCATGATGGCGAGACGCGCTGGATGCGTCTGACCACCATGCCCATCGTCGCCGAGGGCAAGGTGGTGCGGCTTTGCGGCACCAAGGAGGACGTCACGTCCGAATATGACGGACCCGGCTGGCGGGGTTTCTGAACGCGCGCCATTGAGCCGGACACGCGACACCTCTATCTCGGCGCGCATGACAGATCAGATCAGCCCGCCCCCCGTGCCTCCCATTGCCGGGCAGCGACCCCATGAGACGACGCATCACAACCGCATCCTGTCCGATCCATGGGCCTGGCTGCGCGATCCGGGTTATCCGGACGTCAAGGATCCCGACATCCTCGCCTATCTCGAGGCCGAGAACGCCTATTTCGAAGCGCATATGGATCGGCACAAGCCGCTCATCGATGCGCTGTTCGAGGAGATGAAGGGCCGCATCAAGGAAGAGGACAAGTCCGTCCCGCAGAAGGATGGCGACTATCTCTACTGGTCGAGCTTCGAGACGGGCGAGCAATATCGCCGTCACTGGCGCCGCCCGGTCGGCGCACCGGACGACGGTTCGGCCGACCAGCTCATCCTCGATGAGCCCGCACTGGCGGAGGGCAAGGAATATTTCCGCCTCGGCGCCGTCTCCATCTCCAATGACGACCGCCTGCTGGCGTTCGCCATCGACGACAATGGCTCGGAGCGCTTCACGGTCCGCATCAAGGACATCGCCACGGGCGAACTGCTGGGCGACGTCATTCCCGACGTGCTCTCGGCGCTCGTCTGGACCAGCGACGACAGCGCCATCGTCTATGCGCCGGCCAATGAGCATTGGCGCACCGACTGCGCGAAGCTCCATCGCATCGGCACCGACGCGGCCACCGACGTCGAGCTCTTCCACGAGGATGACGAAGGCTTCCGCGTCTCGGTCGGCATGACGGCGGCGGAAAACTGGATCGTCATCGCGACGGGCGACCATGTCACCAGCGAAGTCCGCCTCGTGCCCGCTAATGACCCGACGGGAACGCAAATCCTCGTCTCGGCACGCGTTGCTGAGCGCGAATATGACGTCGATGAGCATGACGGCTGGCTGTACATCCGGACCAACGACACCCACCCCAATTTCCGCCTTGTCCGCTCACGGATCGAGACGCCCGATCAGTGGGAAGAGGTGCTGCCGGCGTCCGGCCACTTCTACCTGACCGACGTCAGCCTGTTCAAAAGCTTCTACGTGACCGAGGGCCGCGAGAACGGGCTCGATCAGGTCGAGATCCGCGACTATGCGAGCCATCAGCCGACGCGCCTCAGCTTTCCCGAGGCGAGCTATGTCGCCGGG
>JAGIAA010000033.1 GCA_017745115.1 Sphingobium sp.
CAGCAGGATCGGCAGATATTGCGACAGATCGACCACAAAATTCCCCTCGGCCAAATACGGCCCTTTCGCGGGGCTTTAGGACTGCTGCACGTGCGAGGCAAGCCTTCGGTAGCTGAGAATGACTCGCAACAATTTGGAGGCCAAAAAGGCGTGCAACGGCGACAGAAGAGCGCGCCGAAAAGCGACTCAGTTCGCCGCAAAAAGATGGTAAACGCTATTGCAAATGCCTCGCAAGAGCTGTATCTACGCCTCATGTACGTCTGCATCTGCAATGCCATCAAGGAAGACGAACTGCGGGAAGTGGCGCGCCATGGCGTGACTTGTCCCGAAGCTGCCTATGCCGTCCTCGGCAAAGCGCCGCAGTGCCGCACCTGCCTCGATCATGCCGAAGACGTGATGAGCGAAGAGCGCGCCCGTTGCGCTGGCCGCTGCCCGGGGCGCAGTGTTTCGCTCCCCGGCTCCCTCGCTGCCTGACACCCCCACCTAAATTCCTGCGCATCACTGGCAATAGCGGTATTTTGCGCGCTGTTGCGAGCCATGAACGATTTGCGCTGCGAGACGTTCTCGCGTGAATTCAGCGGTTCCCGGTGCTAGAAGCCGCCATCCGACAGCATAATGGAGCGAAGCCATGAAGGGCGACGAAAAGGTCATCGAATTTCTCAACCTGGCCCTCAAGAACGAGCTGACGGCGATCAACCAATATTTCCTGCATTACCGGATGCTCAATCATTGGGGCATCACGCGCCTCGCCAAGTTCGAATATGAGGAATCGATCGAGGAGATGAAGCACGCCGACAAGCTGGCGGAGCGCATCCTGTTCCTCGACGGCCTGCCCAATTTCCAGCTGCTCGGTCGCCTGCGCATCGGATCGACCGTCGAGGAAGTGCTGAAGGCGGACCTCGAGACCGAATATGAGGCCATTCCGGTGCTGCGCGACGCCATCGCCCATTGCGAAAGCGTGCGCGATTATGTGAGCCGCGACCTGTTCCAGCATATCCTCGATAATGAGGAGGAGCATGTCGACACGATCGAGACCCAGTTCGAGATGATCGAGCGCATGGGCTTGCAGAACTATATCCAGCTCAACAGCGAAGCCGTCGAGGCCTAAGGACGCTCAGCGCACCTGGATTGCCCTTAGGATTGTGGCTCGGGGCACCTGATCGTCACGGGGCTTGCCGCTCTCGCCCCAGACTTCCCACTGTCCATCGGCGACATAGACGAAATCCGGGCCTACCAACGCGCCCAGCGTCGGCTCGCCCCAGGCTTTGTTGGCGCGCTCCAGCACTTCTACATGATCGACCGCGGTCTCGGCCGCGTTCAGATGAATACGCACGATGCGGCGTGGACTGGTGCCGTTCTGGATGGCGATGAGGCCGGTCTCGCTTCGGACCAGCCCATCGATACCATCCAGCATGAGCGGTTCCTTGCCCGCCAGCCATGCGAGTGTCCCGGACGCGAGGTCCACGCGGGCAATCCCTTGACCGTAGCCCGCGACAAGCAATGCCTTGCCGTCGCGGCTCGGTACCATGCCTTGCGGGCTTCGGATCGGACCGCCCGGCGCGACGAGTGCCGAGAGGATCGTGCACCCCGGCGCGCAGCGATAGACGCCGCCCTTGAGGCCATCGCTCACATAGACCGTGCCATCCATGCCGACGGCGACATCGCCGGGACTGCCCTCCGCGCCCGCCGGCATGGTCTTGAGGTCGACCAGCTGCAGGGTATCGGCATTCACCTCGAGCACGCCAGGCGTGATGGCGGACTTATCGGCGACCGGCTCGGCGACACCGACCGCAATCCATAACCGCCGCCGCTGAGCGTCCATTGCCATGCCGAACAGGCCGCCGATACCGTCGGGAAGCGCGATACGGCGCCAGTTCGCACCGTCCTGGACCAGCAAGTGCCCGTCGACGACCGTCGCGACGAATAACCGCTTCAGTTGGGAATCGTAGGCGATGCCTTCGACGAGCCGCTGGTCTGCCGGAACGGTGGTATAGGAACGGCTGACCTCGAGAGGCGCGCCGTTGCTATCGAAATTGGCCATCAATGCCGCCCGCCGATCGGTCTTGATCAGCGGCGCTATGCGCTCCTGGCTCGGCTTGGAAAGGCCGCCGCCCATGGCCGCAAGTTCCATCGCTGCCGCCTCAACGCCGGCGGCGTCGCCCGCGTTCAGTGCTGTGCCGAGCCTGGTGCGCGCCGCGATCGAGCTGGTTTCGAAACGCGGCGCCTCATCGGCCGCGACGAGCGGCGTAGCGAGCAGGGCCAGCGCGATCAGGCCGGCCCTGTGCCGCATCAGCGCAGCGAGCCTGCGAGCAGCTTATGGAGCTTGGAGTGGAGCACGTCGTTCGCGGCGAGAATTTCGCGCCGCTCGACCGGCTCGGCACCGCCCCGGAAATCCGTGACAAACCCGCCTGCCTCGCGCACTAGCAAGATGCCTGCCGAAACGTCCCATGGGGCGAGATCGCTTTCCCAGAAGCCGTCATAACGGCCTGCAGCCACCCAGGCGAGATCGAGCGCTGCGGAACCGAAGCGGCGGATACCCGCCACCGACGGCGCGATCGCGCCGAAGATGCGTGACCACTGCGCGAAATCGCCATGGCCAAGATAGGGAATACCGGTCGCCACGAGCGCCTCGGTCAGATCGCGGCGGGCGGATACGCGCAGCCGCTGGTCGTGGCGCCAGGCGCCACGCGACTTTTCGGCCCAATAGGTCTCATCGAGAATCGGCTGATAGATGAGGCCGGTCGTGACCTCGCCCCAGCCCTTGCCGTCGAGGCGCGGCTCCTGCACCGCGATCGAGATCGCGAAATGCGGGATGCCGTGCAGGAAGTTGCTGGTGCCATCGAGCGGATCGATAACCCAGCGCGGCTTGTTGGGGTCGCCAGCAACCTCGCCGCCTTCCTCGAGCAGGAAACCCCAGTCCGGGCGCGCCTTGCTGAGCTCCGCGACGAGCGTTTCCTCGGCCTTCTTGTCGGCCATTGAAACGAAGTCGGCAGGCCCCTTGCGGCTCACCTGGAGGTGTTGGACCTCGCCGAAATCGCGGCGAAGCTGCGGCGCGACCTTGCGTGCGGCACGCTCGATGACGGTCAGAAGGCCTGAATGCGAAACCATCGGTCAGCGCCCCTGCGGCTTCGCGCCGGGTTTTGCTGGCGTGGGCGCAGGCTTGGCGGGCGCAGCAGGTGCCGGCGTGGCTGCAGCATCCGTCGGCTTGGGCCGATAACCGCAAATCCCGGCCATGACCCCGAGAACCTGCTCGGGCTCGCGCTTGTTGATCTTGCCAGGGTTGGCGGCAATGACCTTGGCGATACCCTCGCTGATCTTGGAGAAGCTGTTCTGGTAGAGACACTGGAACAGCGCATCCTTGACCGGCGCCTCGACCTTGTCGGAGTTCATGGCGCCGACGAGCACGCGCATCTGGAAGGCGGCGTCGTCGATCTGCTCCTTGGTGGGCTGGGTCGCAGGCGTGGCGGGCTTGGGCGCAGTGGTCTGAGCCGAAACCGGAGCGTGCGACGCCGCGACAAGCGTTGCTATGGCGAGCAGGAGGGGGCTGCAGGCTCGCATCAGTCGGCTCGCTTCACATATTCGCGCTCGTAGACGTCAACCACGATCCGCGTGCCGGTGACGATGTGCGGCGGCACCATGACGCGCACGCCATTGTCCAGGATCGCCGGCTTGTAGCTCGCCGAAGCGGTCTGGCCCTTCACGACGGCGTCGGCTTCGACGACGGTCGCTTCGACCGTCTCGGGCAGGGCGACGCTGATCGGGCGCTCGTCGTACATTTCGAGCTGGACCATCATGCCATCCTGCAGGAACGCGGCGGCATCGCCGACGAGATCAGTCGGCAGGTTGATCTGGTCGTAGGTCTCGGTGTCCATGAAGACGAGCATGTCGCCCTCAGGATAGAGATACTGGAAATCCTTGGTGTCGAGCCGGATGCGCTCGACGCTCTCGGCCGAGCGGAAGCGCACGTTGTTCTTGCGTCCGTCGATGAGGTTCTTGAGTTCCACCTGCATATAGGCCCCGCCTTTGCCGGGCTGGGTGTGCTGGATCTTCACGGCGCGCCAGATGCTGCCTTCATATTCGATGTTGTTGCCGGGACGGATGTCCACGCCGCTGATCTTCATGGGATCGCCTGCCTATATGTCATAATGGTGGAAAGAGCCGGTGCGCCCTCTAGCGATGTTGACCGACCACGGCAAGCGCCGCGCGCTTGCCCGATGAGGTGGAGCGCCCTAGCGTGGCCCGATATTTGGGAGAGGAACGGACGAATGGCGCGCACGCCCCAAGAAGAAGCTAATGCTCAGCTGGTCATCGACCTGTTCAACAAGGTCCTCATCCCGATGGACAAGACCCTCGTCGACGACTTCATCGCCGAGGATTATCTCCAGCACAGTTCGCTGGCCGAGCCCGGGCGAGACGCGCTTAAGCGCTGGCTGGATTTCGTCCGCGTCGAAAGCCCGGAGGCGACGCAGAAGATCTACCGCGTCTTCGCCGAAGACGATCATGTGATCACGCATCAGCACGTCATCCGCTGGCCGGGCGACGCGGGTTTCGCGGTTTGCGACATCTTCCGCATCGAGAATGGCAAAATCGTCGAGCACTGGGACGTGCTTCAGGAGATCTCGGCCAATCCGGTCAATCCCAACTCGATGTTCGAGAACGGTGTTTAAACCGCCTCTAGTTGCCCGGCAGGTTCATCATCGGCTTGCGGTCCATGCCCGGCCGGGTCGATTGAGGCGCGACTAACCCAAAAGCTTGCCGAATGCCGCCACGCCGGCCCCGACGCCCTGCGGATGCGCCCAGACGGCGCTGCTGACCGCTAGGAAATCGGCGCCTGCCTCGACCAGGGGACCGGCATTGTCCGCCGTGATTCCACCGATCGCGACGCAAGGCACTTCCATCAAGGACGACCACCAGGTCAGGATGGCAGGCTCTGCATGGTGCTCGACGACTTTGGTGGCCGTCGGAAAGAAAGCGCCGAACGCGACATAATCGGCGCCCGCCTCGCCCGCTTCCATCGCAAGATGGCGGCTGTCGTGACAGGTCACGCCGATCTGGGCCGAGGGGCCAAGAATGCGCCGCGCTTCTTTGGGATCGCCATCGCCCTGTCCCAGATGCACGCCATCGGCGCCAAGGCGCTTGGCGATCGAGATGCTGTCATTGACGATGAACGCGACATCGTGTTCCGCGCAAAGACGCTGCAGCGGCTCGGCAAAACGCACAATCTCGTCATCGCTCACGCCCTTGAGACGCAGTTGGAATGCGGCGACCGGCCCGCCGTCGAACGCCGAGCGCAGCGTGTCCACGAAGTCGGCGCCAATGGTCGCGGGCGAGATGAGATAGAGCTGGCAGGTCGGCTGTGTTGTCATCGGCGCGGTCTAGCCGCTTTTGCCCTGTCGGGAAAAGGGGGAGCACAATCGATGCCTCCGGCGTTTCATCGCCATGATCCGCATCGGCTGCTCCGGATGGAATTATCGCGACTGGCGTGGCCGCTTCTATCCCGAGAACATGGCCGTGAAGGATTGGTTCGCCTCCTATGCCCGGCATTTCGATACGGTCGAGATCAACAACAGCTTCTACCGCCTTCCCCAGCCTGGCACGGTCGACAAATGGCGCGAGCAAGCGCCGCCCGGTTTCTGTTACGCGGTGAAGGCCAATCGTTACCTTACGCAGTCGAAGCGCCTGAAAGACTGCGAGGAGCCGATGGCGCGCATGATGGCTTCCTACCGCCATTTCGGAGCCACTCTGGGGCCCATACTTTATCAGCTGCCGCCCAGTCTGAAATGCGACCATGAGCGATTGGAGGCCTTCCTTCGCATTCTGCCCGGCGACGCGGTCCACATCTTCGAATTCCGGCATCAGAGCTGGTATGCGGACAGGACCTACGCGCTCCTCGAGCATTATGGCGCGGGCTTCTGCACACATGATATGCCGGGTTCGCTCAGCCCTCGCCTGGCATTAGGATCCGCCGC
The DNA here is from genome assembly GCA_017745115.1 of Sphingobium sp. The sequence continues at coordinate 5,970 of JAGIAA010000033.1, forward strand.
CTATGTTCGCTTCCACGGCACGACGAGCAAATATCGCGGGCGATATCCGGACCCACAGCTCGCGGACTGGGCGGCGTGGATGAAGCAGCAGGCCTCGGCCGGACGGGCCGTCTGGGCCTATTTCAACAACGACTATGATGCCCAGGCGATCGACGACGCGATGCGCCTCAAGGATATGTGCAGCTAGCCGGCCGCAGCGGAGCCTGACAGCATCGCTTCGAGCGCCGCGATCAACTCAGGATCATTGGGCTCGGTACGCGGCGAGAAGCGACGCACGACATGGCCGTCGCGGCTGACCAGGAACTTCTCGAAATTCCAGGCGATCTCCGCGTCCGGCGTGTCCGACTGGGCAATCAACCCCGCATAGAGTGGATGCTTATCCGGTCCCTTGACGGTGATCTTCTCGAACATCGGAAAGTCGACGCCGAAATTGGTCGTGCAGAAGGTCGCGATCTCGTCATTGCTGCCCGGCTCCTGCCCGGCGAAATCATTGGCCGGAAAACCGAGAACGACGAGGCCTTGGTCTCGATAGTCCCGGTAGAGCTTCTCCAGTCCCTCATATTGCGGCGTCAGCCCGCATTTGGAGGCGACGTTGACGATGAGCAGAACCTTGCCGGCATAGTCGGCGAGCGTGGCGTCATCGCCCCTGATCGTTTTGAGCGGAATATCGGCGACATCGAGCGTGGCAGTCATTGGGCTTCTCCCGCTTTGGCCATCCCTCAATATCACAAGGCCGCACAAAGTTGCTGCAATCATATTGCCCGAGCGCCGGATGGCGATGGACCAGCCGCTCGTGCCGGACTATTCAGAGCCCCGGGAGAGGGGCATGGAATATCGCGTCATTGGCGCCGGCGGCGGCCATCCGGCCGGCACGCGCCGCGTGCTTCAAAATCATCACATGGATTCAACGCGGTGGGATGATTTCCTGCTGCGTACGGACGACATCGTCATCTCGACCTACGGCAAGTCCGGCACCAGCTGGCTGCAACAGATCGTCGCCCAATTGCTCTTCCAAGGCGCGCCCATTCTCGGCTTTCCGGATATGTCGCCCTGGCTGGAGTCGCGACTCATCGAAAAGGACGTGCTATTCGCGCAGCTCGAGGCGCAGCGCCATCGCCGCTTCATCAAGAGCCACCTGCCGTTCGACGCGCTGCCGTGGTCGCGGATCGCGCGTTATATCTATTCCGCACGCGATGTGCGCGACCTCGTCTGGAGCCTGCACCGCTTCCACAGCAATTTCCGGCCGCTCTACCTTGAGCTGCTCAACAATTCTCGCGCAGAAATGGGCCGGGAATTCCAACCCGCGGATCCCGACATCGCCCGCTACTACCGCAACTGGCTCGAGCAGGACGGCGAGCCCTTCTGGCCCTTCTGGTCGCATGTGAAATCATGGTGGGAAGCACGCCACCTGCCCAATGTGCTGCTCGTCCATTTCAACAATCTCAAGACCGACCTGCGGGGCGAGGTTCGCCGGATCGCCGCCTTTCTCGACATTGCGGTCGATGCGAATGCCTGGCCGAATATCCTCGAGCATTGCAGCTTCGCCTGGATGCGTGAGGCAACGGGTAAGGCGTCACACCTCATGGTTCACGACATCATCGAGGATGGCCTGCGCGCCTTCGTCCACAAGGGCACGAACGGACGTTGGAAGGACATCCTGTCGACCAGTGAGATCGCGCTCGCCGACCGCCTGGCCGCCGAGCATCTCCCCCCGGATTGCGCCCATTGGCTCACAACAGGAGAGTTGCCGCCCGCCGCCGAATACTGAAGCATTGACTTCAATATAGAGTCTGGATTAGTGAAGCCATAACTTCACTTTAGGAGACCGCGCATGGCCGACACCATCCACGACACATTCACCATCGAGCGCCGCTATCCCCACAGTCGCGAGAAGCTGTTCCGCGTTCTTACCGAGCAGGCGCTGCGCGAGCGCTGGTATTCGCACGGACGCAATCCCTTCAAAACCTTCGAGACCGATTTCCGCGTGGGAGGGCGTGACTATCAGATCTACCTGCTGGGCGACGACACCCCCTTCCCCGGCGCCGAAATCGTCAATGACGGGCGCTTCGAGGATATCGTCCCCGGTGAGCGTTTCGTGCTGAGCACGACTGCCATCTTCCAAGGCAACCGCTTTTCGAGCGCACTTATCACGCATGAACTTAGCGATGATGGCGATGGCTCGAGCCTGCGGCTCACGCATCAGGCCGCTTTCTACGAAGGCGCCGACGGTCCGGAAATGCGGCGCGGGGGCTGGGAAAAGCTGCTCGACAGCCTCGCCGAGACGCTCGCCCAATGAGCCCCGCGACGGCTTCCCTCTTCGATGCGCTCGGCGACCCGACGCGGCGTGCGATCGTCTCTCAAGTCGCGCGGGGACCGGTCAGCGTCTCCGCCCTCGCCCGGCCGCTCGGCATCAGCGTGACCGCGGTCGGCCAGCATCTCCAGGTGCTGGAGCGCGCCGGGCTGCTGAGATCGATGAAGCAGGGGCGTGTGCGCAGCTGCTCGCTGCAGCCGGAGGGGCTGCGCGCCATCGAGAAATGGGCCCAGGACTGCCGCAACGAATGGGAAGCGCGCCTCGACCGAATCGGCGACGTGCTGGACGCGCTGGACGACTGATATTTCCTCACCCCTCAGGGGCTAGGAAAAACTCGGTTTAGGCCGATACCTTGTCGACCGACGCTTCGTAGATGTCGCCGATCGCCGCGCCGAGCGCTGCGTCGAACTCGGCATCGCTCATCTGCGCGCGTAGGTCCTCGAGCAAGGCGCGGCTGAAGCTCGCGATCATTCCACGATTCTTCGCCAGTTCCTTGCATGCGTCCGGTCTGCTGTAGCCGCCCGACAACGCGACGACGCGCAGTACGCGCGGATGATCGACCAGCGCATCGAACAGGCCTGGCGTTTCCGGGATGCTGAGCTTGAGCATCACCTTGTCGCTACCCGGCATGGCATCGAGCGCCTTCAGTATCTCGTCCTTGAGGATCCGGTCGCATTCGCTGCGCGTCGGGCTCTTGATGTTCACCTCGGGCTCGAGGATCGGCATCAGACCCGCGGCGAGCACTTGCTGACCGACCTCGAACTGCTGCTTCACGATCGCGGCGATGCCGGTACGGTTCGCGCTGTTCACGACCGAACGCTCCTTGGTGCCGTAGACGCCGAGCCCCTTGGCGCGTGCGAGCAGCGCATCGAGGTCCGGCATCGGCTTCATGAGCTGGACGCCGTCGGCCTCCGCCTCGAGACCCTTGTCGATCTTGATGAAAGGAACCACGCCTTTGGCAATGAGCGCCGCGGGGATCGTCTTGCCGTCCACCGAGCCGTCCATGGTGCGCTCGAACAGGATGGCGCCAATGACCTTCTCTCCAGTGAAGGCCGCTGAGCGGATGATCCGGCAACGCATCTCATGGATGAGGCCGAACATTTCCTCATCGCCCGAATAGGCGCTTTCCTCGATGCCATAACCCTTCAGCGCCTTTGGCGTTGAGCCGCCGCTCTGATCCAGCGCTGCGATAAAGCCGTGCCCCTTGGCCATTTTCGCGGTCATGTCGGAATGCTGCACCATCCGTCTCCCTATTCTGTTAGCCGCCTCAAAGATGAACCGCTATTCGCCGCGCATGCGTGAAATGCAAGCGGGTCAACCATCTTTGCCAGGAACGTGACGGCGGCGAACAAGGATCCGCACCGCTCTGGTCAGACGCGCATCAACGCCGCGACGCCAGGCAGTTCCTTGCCTTCCATCCATTCGAGGAAAGCGCCGCCCGCCGTCGAGACGAAAGTGAAATCGCCGGCCACACCGGCATGATTGAGTGCCGCAACCGTGTCGCCGCCACCCGCAACCGAGACCAGCGCGCCCTCGCGGGTCAATGCTGCTGCAGTCTGCGCCAGCGCGACGGTCGCTTTGTCGAAGGGCGCGAGCTCGAACGCACCGAGCGGGCCGTTCCAGACGAGCGTGCGGCATGTCTTGAGCACGTCGCCGAGCGCCTCGACGGCGGCGGGGCCGACATCGAGGATCATCTCGTCGGCGGCGACTTCATGCACCGAGCAAATGCGCAGGCTCGGGGGATTGGCCGCGAACTCCTTGGCTACTGCAACGTCGTAAGGCAGGTGCAGCGTGCAGCCCGCGGCCTCGGCCTTGCCGAAAATCTCGTTCGCGGTCGGCACCAGGTCATGCTCGCAAAGCGACTTGCCGACGTTCACGCCCCGCGCCGCCAGGAAGGTGTTGGCCATGCCGCCGCCGATGATCAGATGATCGACCTGGGCGACGAGATTGTTGAGCACGTCGAGCTTCGTCGAGACCTTGGCGCCACCGACCACGGCCGCGACGGGCTTTTGCGGATTGCCGAGCGCGGCTTCGAGGGCGTCCAGCTCCTTCTCCATCTGACGGCCGGCGAAGGCAGGCAGGATATGCGCAATGCCTTCGGTGGAGCTGTGCGCGCGGTGCGCGGCTGAGAAGGCGTCATTGACGTAGAGATCGCCAAGCGCCGCCATGGCCTTGCTCAGCGCTGGGTCGTTCTTCTCCTCGCCCGCGTGGAAGCGAGTGTTCTCGAGAAGCGCAACGTCACCGCCGCGCATCACGGCAATACCCGCTGCCGCGGCTTCGCCCTGGCAATCGGGGATGAACTGCACGTCGCGGCCCAGAACATGGCCGAGCGCCCGCGTGACAAGGCTCAGCGACATGTCCGGTGACTTCTGGCCCTTGGGCCGGCCGAAATGCGCGAGTACCAGCACCTTCGCGCCGCGATCCGCCAATTCTGTGATCGTCTGCACGGCGGCCCGGAGACGGGTATCATCCGTGATCGCCCCATCCTGCATGGGAACGTTGAGATCCTCGCGGACAAGGACGGCCTTGCCGGCGATATCGCCCATATCGTCGAGCGTCTTGAATGATTTGGGCACAATCCAGCCTTTCCGTTCGGTTCGAGCGAAGTCGAGAACCGTTATACGCTCCGTGTCTCGACTTCGCTCGACACGAACGGAGTTTAGGCTGTCAGATAAGCGAAGCCACCACCTTGCTGGTGTCGATCATGCGGTTCGAGAAACCCCATTCATTGTCGTACCAGCTCAGCACGCGGACCAGCTTGCCGTCGATCACCGCCGTCTCCAGGCTGTCGACCGTCGAGCTGCGCGGATCGCCATTATAATCGATCGAAACCAGCGGCTCATCCGAGTAGCCCAATATGCCCTTGAGCGGGCCGTTCTCGGACGCCGTCTTGAGCAGGCCGTTCACCTCGTCGACCGTCGTTGCGCGCTTGGCGATGAACTTGAGATCGACGACCGAGACGTTCGGCGTCGGCACCCGCACCGACGATCCGTCGAGCTTGCCCTTCAGCTCGGGCAGCACTTCGCCGACCGCGCGGGCAGCGCCTGTGGTCGTCGGGATCATCGACAGCGCGGCGGCACGGGCGCGGCGCATGTCCTTATGCAACTGGTCCAGCGTATTCTGGTCGTTGGTATAGCTGTGGATCGTCGTCATGAAGCCGCTCTCGATGCCGACGGCTTCGTGCAGCACCTTGGCGAGCGGCGCGAGGCAGTTGGTCGTGCAGCTCGCGTTGGAAATGACGATATCGTCCTTGGTGAGCGCCTGGTGGTTGACGCCGAACACGATGGTCTTGTCGACGCCGGTCGCCGGAGCGGAAATGACTACGCGCTTGGCGCCTGCCGTGAGATGTGCGCTCGCCTTCGCCTTGTCGGCGAAGATGCCGGTGCATTCGAGCGCGATCACGACACCCATGGCAGCATGCGGCAGGTTGGCCGGGTCGCGTTCGGCCGTCACATTGATGCGCTTGCCATCGACGACGAGAGTGTCGCCGTCGACCGAGACGTCACCCGGCCAATTGCCGTGGACGCTGTCACGCTTGAACAGGAGCGCGTTCGACTTGGCATCGCCGAGGTCGTTAATCGCCACCAGCTCGAAATCGTGATCGGTGCGGCTCAGAATGGCGCGCGCCACGAGGCGACCGATACGTCCGAAGCCATTGATTGCAACTTTGGTGGCCATGATGTCCAAACTCCTCCGAAAGGGGATTTAAGCGAGCGCCTTCACGATCTTGTCGGCGATCTGCTGAGCGTCCAGTCCAAAATAGGGAAAAAGATCCTCGCCTTTGCCCGAAGCGCCAAACGTGTCGATGCCGCAACGGATGCCGTCAAGGCCGGTGATTTCGCTCCAGCCAAAGGTCGTGCCCGCCTCGATCGAGACGCGTAGCGCGCCCGCGGGCAGCACGGACGCGCGATAGGCAGCGTCCTGCGCGAGGAAGCGCGAAATGCTCGGCATCGAAACGACGCTGGCGGAAATGCCCTTCTCGCCAAGCAGCTTGGCGGCACCCATGCCGATCTCGACTTCCGAGCCGGTGGCAATGATGACGACCTTCGGCGCCTCCGCGGCGACCAGCGTATAGCCACCCTTGGCACTGAAATTCTGCGAAATATCGGTGCGAACCTGACCGACATTCTGGCGGGTCAGAGCCAGCAGTGTCGGGCCATCGGCCTTCTCGAGCGCCAGTTCCCAGCATTCCGCCGTTTCGATCGCGTCGCACGGGCGGAACACCTCAAGGTTCGGGACCATCCGAAGCGACATGACGTGCTCGATCGGCTGGTGGGTCGGGCCGTCCTCGCCCTGACCGATGCTGTCGTGCGTCATCACGAAGATGCTGCGAATCTGCTGGATCGCCGCCATGCGGATGGCGTTGCGGGCGTAGTCCGAGAAAACGAGGAACGTGCCGCCATAGGGAATGACGCCGCCATGGAGTGCCATGCCGTTCATCGCCGCGGCCATGCCGAACTCGCGAATGCCGTAATAGACATAGCGGCCCGAATAGTCGGCCTTGGAGAAGGCGACGCTCTGGTCCTTCGATTTGGTGAGGTTCGAGCCGGTGAGGTCGGCAGAACCGCCCATCATCTCGGGAATCTGCACGTTGATCACATCGAGCGCCAGTTCGCTCGCCTTGCGCGTCGCAACCTTCTTGGGCTCGGCAACCAGGCTTTCGAGATAGGGCTTGAGATTGAACGAAGCCGGCAGCTTGCCATCCATACGGCGGACAAATTCATCCTTCTGCGAATGATTTGCGAGGCGATTCTTCCACTCTGCATGAACGCCCTGCGAACGCTTGCCGATGTCGAGCCAGGCCGAACGCACGTCGTTCGGAAGCTGGAACGGTGGGAGATCCCAGCCGAGATTGACGCGCGTGGCGGCCACTTCCGCCTCGCCCAGCGCAGAGCCATGAACCTTGTTGGTGCCGGCAAGGTTGGGCGCGCCCTCGCCGATGCGCGTGCTGCAGGCAACGAGCGACGGCCGAGGATCGGCGGCAGCTTCGGCCAGGGCACGGCGAATATCGGCATAGTCTGCGCCGTTGCACTCGGTCACGTGCCAGCCCGTGGCGGCATAGCGCGCCTTGACGTCTTCGCTCGACGACATGGAGACGGCGCCGTCGATCGTGATCTTGTTGTCGTCCCAGAGGACGTTGAGGTGGCCGAGGCCCAGATGTCCGGCCAGGCCGATGGCCTCATGGTTGATGCCTTCCATGAGGCAGCCGTCGCCCGCGATAACCCAGGTCTTGTGGTCGACGATCTCGTCGCCGAACACCGCGTTCAGATGCCGCTCGGCCATCGCCATGCCGACCGCCATGGCGAGTCCCTGCCCCAGAGGGCCGGTCGTCGCTTCGACGCCGGGAAGCTCGAAATTCTCCGGATGGCCAGCTGCGGGGCTGCCGAGCTGACGGAATTTGGCGATCTCTTCGATCGTCGGCTCATGATAGCCTGTCAGATAGAGCAGCGCATAAATCAGCATCGAGCCGTGGCCCGCCGAGAGCACGAAACGGTCGCGGTCGGCCCATTTCGGATCGGCGGGGTCATATTTGAGGAAGTCGCTGAACAGCACCGTCGCGACGTCCGCCATGCCCATCGGCATACCGGGATGGCCGCTGTTCGCCGCCTGGACCGCATCCATCGCCAGCACGCGAATGGTGTCGGCAAGGCGCTTTTCTGTGACGGACATACTGAAAGCTTCCCTCTGATGGTCGCGCCGGATGGCGACTTGAACGTCATCGCGGCGGGCGCAAAGCCGCACCGAGTCGCCGCGCGGCTTCCAATGTCGGTTTGGGACACAAGCGTCAACCTACGGCCCCGGCGGAGGCACATAACGCACTTCCGTTTTCGCTCCCCCATGTTAAGGACTAGCCATGGCAAGCGATGCAATGATGCAGGCAATCGGGCGGATCGAACGGGCGCTTTCGCGCGCCGAGGGAATCGCCCGGCAATTGGCCGAGGCGCGCGCCCGGGCGCTCGATGAGCGGCTCGCGGCCATGGAAGCCAATGCCGAACCATCCATTGATATCGATCCTTTCTCCCGCGAGAAGGCGGTCGCTGCGCTCAAGTCGCTGGATGCGCTGATCGGCGATCTCCAGAAAGCGCGGAGCGACGCCTGATGGCCGAGGTCAAGATCATGGTCGGCGGCCGGCAATATGGCGTCCACTGCCGCGACGGCGAAGAAGCGCAGCTCCACCAACTCGCCGCGATGATGTCGGAGCGTGTCGATCAGGTTTCTCAGGGCAACCCGCATCTCACCGAGGTGCGGCAGCTTCTGTTCGCGGGCCTGTTGCTCGCCGATTCCCTGTCCGATCAGCAACAGGCTGCAGTCGGTGCCAAGGCACCCGCCCCCGCAGCGCCTGCCCCGGCTCAGGAAGACCCGGCCGTGCTTGCGGCGCTGGAGCGGCTTGCGGAACGGCTCGAAGCGCTTGGCGACAGCCTTGCAGCCGACCTGCTGAACGCCTAGATAGTCAGGCGACGGGTACTGCCCGGTGCGAGCTTTAGCGAACATCCCTGAGGCGATAAATCATCCTAGGGGGCTGTCCCTGGCTGGATCCTGGTCCGGTCTAAATGGTCCCCACCTGACGTGTTGGCGTCAGAGGATTTTCCAGCAAACGGCCACGGTGGTCCCGTCACCTCCTCTTCTTTCATCCGGTACAGCATGACAGACATCACCGCAGACCGCGCAGCGCTGCGCAACGCAATCCGCGCGCGCCGCAAGGCGTTCTTCGCGGCTTTGCCGGAATCGGTGAAGAATCTGTCCTTCCGGGTGCTCCCCTCGCCCGTCCTGGCGTTGATCCCGCCGGGTTCGCGGATCGCCATCTATCGCTCGATGGCCTCCGAGGCGCCGACCGAGAATCTGATCGACTTCTTGCACGAGCGCGGCTTCCCGCTCTGCCTGCCTCGTCTTGGCGCCGATACGACGGTCGAGATGGAATTCGCAGCCTGGGATCCGGACGATATCCTCGTCCCCGGCCAGCTCAAGATTCCGCAGCCCGCGCCGAGCGCGGCGCTCGTCGTGCCAGACGTGGTGCTGACGCCGATGGTCGGCTTCGACCGCGACCTCAATCGCATCGGCAACGGGGCGGGCTATTATGACCGCTATTTCGCCCGCCACGATATCAAGCTGCGCATCGGCATCGCCTGGAGCGCACAGATGGTCGATGCGCTGCCGGTCCAGCCCTGGGATGTGCCACTGCACATGGTCATCACCGAGCAGGCGATCATCGAACGGCCGGACGCGCCGGCAAGCCGCTGATGGACTATAAGCCGACCTGGCGCAAACCTGCCGGCATGCTCCTTATCCTGGCTGTGATCGCAGCCTGGGCATTCATAGTCGCCAGCTTCTCGCAGACCATCGGCCGCTGGCCGGGCATCGTGCAGCTCGTCGTCTACATCATTGCCGGGATCGTCTGGATCTTCCCGATGCGGCCCGTCCTGGTCTGGATGGAAACCGGCCGCTGGCGCTAAAACGCTACGCACACTTCAATCAAACCGTTCGCCCTTCGACAGGCTCAGCACGAACGGGTTTTTGGCGGATTTAACCCCAATAAGGCCGGAACGCGGTAACGACCCGGCCGCAGGTAATGACGCCGATCCAGCTGAATAGCGACACGATCGCTATCACGCGCGCCGCGAGCGGCAGGGCATCGTCCGGCCCTAGTGCGTAGACCCGTTTCGCCGTGGTCCGGTAGAAGACGACCATGTTGATGCCGGCAATCGCCATCAGCACCATTTTGATCTGCCAGGCGTCATTATAGATATATTCCAGCGGCGCGGCGGCGACGAATAGGAGTCCCGACGCGACGCATAACAGCCAGCCGAACACGCCATACGCCACGAGCTTATGCAGCGCCGAAAGCGATAGGCCGCGGACCAGCCCCATCATCCGCAGATCGAACATGCCCACCGTCGCCATGAGCATGCAAAGGCCGGTAAAGTGGACGGATTCGGCGATCGGCCAGCCCCAGCGCGTATTCATGAGGTCGTAGATGCCGGCATCCACGCCCCATTGGCCGAAGTCGAGGAGCCATCCGGGCGGTGCGCTTGGCTGGAGCATCATGGCGACGACACCATCAGTATCTTATACGTGTGGAGGAGCATCTTGCCGGCGGTGACGCCCGCGACCCAGAGCAGGAAGCAGACCGCCGCCACCCAGCGTGCATTGCCTGGCAACGGCTCGCCGCGCGCTGCGATCGGGAAGTAAGTGCGTGCCATGTGCCGGACGAGCAATGCCGCGCTGATCAGGCAGGCAAACTTGAGCGCGAAGACCCAATTGGTGAGCGCCTTGGCCGGATAGCCGAGGAGCAGGAACAGGCCGGACAGGATCGCCATGACGGCGCCGATCCACATGAAGGGAAAGAAACCCGCGAATTTCTCGAGCCGCGCGCCGGAAGCCACGCCCATGACTCGCAGCGAGACCGCCATGCCGCCGCCGACCAGGAAGGCCATTCCCCAGGCATGGAAGATCAGCACGACGAAGTAAGCGTAGAAATCTTCGCGCATGAAGATGGAGATCGGCGTCTGCTCGATCCAGCGGAAGACTTCCATCATGCCCGCGCCCCTCCTGCAAAGCAGGATTACATGGCAAGCAATCGACCGCAAGCGGCTGTGCCTGCGACAGAGTGGGACTATCGATTGTCTGGAAAATGGCGCGAGTGACGGGGCTCGAACCCGCGACCTCCGGCGTGACAGGCCGGCACTCTAACCAACTGAGCTACACCCGCGCTTGGTCGAGGAGCGCGCAGCTATAAGAAGGTGGGACCCCTGTCAACTATGCTGTGGCGGTCCGTCGCCATAATCTTCCAGCCCGTCCCGCGTAGGCTGGATCAGCGTGCCATGTTCGAACAGGAAGCCCGCAATATCGGGCTTGCCGGCCGCGGCAGCGACTGTGCGGATGATGATGAGTAGCGGCACGGCAAGCAAGGCGCCGGCCGTCCCCCAGACCCAGGTCCAGAAACTCAGCGACACGAGAATCAGTAGCGGATTGATCTTGAGCCGGCCGCCCAGCACCAGCGGCGTCACCAGATTGGTCTCCACCAGATGACAGCCGATCATGATGGCCGCCGGGGTCAGAGCGAGGCCAAGCGAGGAAAAGGTCATCAAGCCGCCCAGCGCGAGGAGAAGCGAGGCAACGATCGGCCCGAAATAGGGCACGAAATTGAGCAAAGCGACAAAACCGCCCCACATCACCGGCGATGGCATGCCGATCATCGTGAGGAGAGTCGCGACCACGATACCCAGCAGGATGTTGATGCAGGTGATCGTGAAGACATAGCGGGACGTCGCATCGACGACATTCTGGATGACGCGCGCGATCGCGATTGCGTTCGAGAAGCTGCCGCGCCCGCGAATCGTGCGCTCGCGCAGCCGCGTCCAGCCCGACAGCGCGAAGAAGATCGTCAGCAGGCCGAAGACGACATTGATGACGACGACAGGCGCCGATCCGGCCAGCATCTGCAGGAGCGAGCCGGGCTCCACGATATCGCTCGCCGTGCGACTGAGGTGGCGGCTGCGCGTCGCCATGCGCACCAAGCCGTCGATGAATTCCTGCGCGTGCGTATAGAAGTCGATCACGGGCTTCAGCGTCGAGCGGATCTGGTGGATGCGGTCCGGCAGGTCGATGACCCAGTCCCAGGCCGGCACGACGATCAGCACCAGGGCCGTGTTCGCGAGGAGGAGAAAGGCGCCGAGCGAGATCAGCGCCGCCAACGGCGAAGGCACGCCGCGCCGCTCGAACCATTCGAGCAACGGCACGAGGCAGATGGCGATGACCAAAGCCGCCGTCATCGGCATGAAGAAGTCCGCGCCGGCCCTCAGCGCGAACGGCAGCGCCAGGAAGAATCCACCGCCTGCGAACAGCGCGATCGCCGCCACCAGCCGGTTACGGCCATGCATCAGCACCGGCCCTTCGATCAGTTCATCGATGGCTGCTTCGTGCTCGGGATGCGATGTCGGCTGATCCACGGCGCCGCCCTCAGACCGCCACGGGCGCCGGGATGTGTGGCTGGGGCGCATAATCCTCGACCGCGAAATCCTCGAAGCGATGATCGAAGATGGTCTCGGGCTTGCGCAGGATCCTGAGCTTGGGCGCGCCGGCGGGCGTCCGCGCGAGCTGGGTCTCCACCAGTTCAGTGTGATTGAGATAGAGATGCACGTCCCCGCCCTGCCAGACGATCTCGCCTGGCTGCAGGTCGGTATGAAGCGCCAGCATGCGCGTGATCAGCGCGAGGCCGAAGATGTTGAACGGGAAACCGAGGCCCAGGTCGCAGCTGCGCTGGAATAGCAGCCCGTTGAGCCGTCCGTCCGCGACATGGAACTGATAGGTCATATGACAGGGCGGCAGCGCCATGCGGTCGAGCTCGTCGACATTCCACCCGGTGAAGATATGCCGCCGCGAGCCCGGATTGCGCTTCAGACTGTCGACCAGCGCCGCGATCTGATTGTGGCCTCGCTCAGCCTTGCGATAAAGCCCCTCGCCCACCGGCTCGTAATGCGGCCAATTCACCCATTGGCGCCCATAGACCGGCCCGAGATCGCCCCAGCGTTCCGCAAAGTCATCGTCGGCCACGATCCGCGCCTCGAACTCTGCCATGCCGATGTCGTCGCCCGTCGCCTTGCGATATGTGTCGAGCGGCCAGTCGGTCCAGATCGACACGCCCTGTTCGACAAGCGGACGGATATTGGTTTCGCCGGAGAGGAACCACAGCATCTCGCGCGCCGCCGCCTTCCAGAAGACGCGCTTGGTCGTCAGCAAGGGCACGGCATCGTCGGCAAGATCGAAACGCAGCGTCGCCCCGAGAATCGAGCGCGTCCCCACGCCCGTTCGGTCGACGCGCTCATGGCCATGCCGCCAGACGTGCCGCATCAGGTCGAGCACCTGCTGCTCGTAATGGGGAGCGTCAGCGTCGCGCAAATGCGAGTCGGCGGGAGAGGAAGTGAGCGTCGCCATGGGGGAAGCATAGCCTTTCGCGCGCGCATATCCATGCCCTTCGACGATGGGACAGCTATTGCGCATCTCCTGCTTGCCAGCGCCGAAAGCCGTCACTATAGGGCAGCGCCTGTCTTGCCGGCGCAGCGATGCACCGGCCCGGTCGGGGAATAGCTCAGCCTGGTAGAGCACTGTCTTCGGGAGGCAGGGGCCGGAGGTTCGAATCCTCTTTCCCCGACCATTTTCTTCTAAACGCATCCCTCGGGAGCCGCCCACATGGGTTTCAAATGCGGGATCGTCGGGCTGCCCAATGTGGGCAAGTCGACGCTGTTCAACGCGCTCACCGAGACGCAGGCAGCGCAGGCTGCCAATTATCCGTTCTGCACCATCGAGCCCAATGTGGGTCAGGTCGCGGTTCCGGATTCACGGCTCGACAAGCTCGCGGCCATTGCCGGCAGCCAGAAGATCATCCCCACCCAGCTCGCTTTCGTCGATATTGCCGGCCTGGTGCGTGGCGCATCGCAGGGCGAAGGTCTCGGCAACCAGTTTCTCGGCAACATCCGCGAGGTGGACGCCATCGTCCATGTGCTGCGCTGCTTCGAGAATGACGACATCCAGCATGTCGACAATCGCGTCGATCCCATCGCCGACGCCGAGACCGTCGAGACCGAGCTGATGCTCGCCGATCTCGAAAGCCTCGAGAAGCGCGTGCCCGCCCTCGCCAAGAAAGCGACAGGCGGCGACAAGGAAGCCAAGATCGGCGCGACCGTGCTGGGCAAGGCGCTCGACCTGCTGCGCGAAGGCAAGCCTGCCCGTCTCACGGTCCTCAACGACGTCGAGGAAGAACGAATCTTCAGCCAGGCGCAGCTGCTGACGTCCAAGCCCGTGCTCTACGTCTGCAATGTGGACGAAGACAATGCCGCCGACGGCAATGCCTTCAGCGCCAAGGTGTTCGAGAAGGCCGCAGCCGAAGGCGCGCAGGCTGTGATCGTCTCCGCAGCGATCGAGGCGGACCTCGTCGGCATGGATGAGACCGAACGATCGGAATATCTGGAGAGCATGGGCCTGCACGAGACGGGCCTCGCCCGCGTCATCCGCGCCGGCTACGACCTCCTCCACCTCATCACCTTCTTCACCGTCGGCCCCAAGGAAGCCCGCGCCTGGACGGTGCACAAGGGTGCCGCGGCTCCCGAAGCCGCCGGCGAGATCCATAGCGATTTCCAGAAGGGCTTCATCCGCGCCGAGACCATCGCCTACGATGACTATGTGACGCTCGGCGGCGAATCCCGCGCTCGCGAGGCCGGCAAGCTCCGCGCGGAAGGCAAGACCTACGTCGTGCAGGACGGCGACGTCATGCACTTCCTGCATAGCTGAAGATTTGACGGCTCAGCGCGGATCGAACGCGTTGAGAACCGGGCACGGCCCCTGTTTCGTGCGCTCGCACTGCCCCGCAAGCCGCTCCAACGCATCTCTCGCTCGCGTCAGCTGCGCAATTTCTTCGTCGAGCGCGGCTACCCGCTGTCGCGCCACGAGCCGGACCTCGGCCCGATCGTCGCTTTCCTCGAGCTGAAGCAACCGCGCGATTTCCTTGAGCGAGAAGCCGGCTGCCTGTGCCCCGCGAATGAAATTGAGCCTGTGCACGTCGCGTTCGCCATAATGGCGGATGCCAGCGCCTGAGCGGCCAAGTTGCGGCGGACGCGGCATCAGACCCTGCCGCTGATAATAACGCACCGTCTCGACGCCCACGCCTCCTGCCCGCGCCAGTTCCGAAACTGTAAGACCCGCCATGTGTTGACTCCGTACCATGGTCCGCAGGCTATAGCCGCAAGCGGACGGCGAATCACGCGCCGAACCAAGAGGATTTCCGCAAGTGTCCCGAACGGCTGAACTTTACCGCATGGTCATGCCCGACCATGTCTGCCCCTACGGCCTCAAGTCACTGCATCTGCTGAAGGCCAAGGGCTTCACGGTGCATGACCATTGGCTCCGCACGCGCGCCGAAACCGACGCATTCAAGGCCGAGCACGACGTCAAGACGACCCCGCAAACCTTCATCGATGGCCAGCGGATCGGGGGCTATGACGATTTGCGCCGCCATTTCGGCAGGCCCGTCGCCGAGCCCGGCCAGACCAGCTACACGCCGGTCATCGCGCTGTTCGCCATGACGGCGCTCATGGCACTCGCCGTCAGCGCGGCCACGATGGGCACGCCGTTCACGGTCATGGCGCTGGAGTGGTTCATCTCCTTCTCCATGTGCGCGCTGGCATTGCTGAAACTCCAGGATGTCGAACGCTTCTCGACAATGTTCTTGAACTACGACCTGCTGGCGCGGCGCTGGGTGCCCTATGGCTATATCTATCCGTTCGCCGAGGGATTTGCGGGGCTCCTCATGACCGCGCACCTGCTGGACTGGATTTCGGTGCCCCTCGCCGCCTTCATCGGCACGGTCGGCGCGGTATCGGTGTTCAAGGCCGTCTATATCGACAAGCGCGAGCTCAAATGCGCCTGCGTCGGCGGCAACAGCAATGTGCCGCTCGGTTTCATCTCGCTGACGGAGAATGTGATGATGGTCGCCATGGCGATCTGGATGGCGATCGCATGATGTGCGATAACCGGATCATGGCGCGGATGTTTCGGATCTTGCTCGTTCTGCTGCTGGCCATACCGGCCGCACAGCTCGGCGCGCATCCGGCCGACGCCGCGCCGGCACGCATGGAAGCCATGCACCACATGGCCGGCCATCATTCGCACGAACGGCAGACGCCGAGTCACGTCCCCGCCGTCCATCACGACTGCATCGGCTGCATCGCACCGATCGATGTGGGGCTATACCGTCCCGTCAGCCAACCCTTCCCCGACACCCGCGCGGAGCCGCGTCCCGCCAACGCAGCCTTTCTGCTCGCCCGGTCGACCGTTCCGGAAACGCCACCGCCCCGAACCACTGCCTGATTTCCGACGTTCCAGGAATTTCAGACAGGATTCGATTCATGAAGACGAGAATAATTGCGCTCGCGACCTTGCTCGCGGCGAGCACGGCTGCCGCCCAAGCGCAGGAGAGCGGCCACGATCATAGTGCGCAGGAGCCCGCTCCGGCAAAACCGGCGGACGGCGAAATGAACCATGCGAGCATGGACCATAGCAACATGGATCATGGCGCGATGGATCCGAACATGCCCGGCATGGACCATTCGATGATGAACCATGACGGCGAGGACGTCACCAGCATCCCGGATTTCGGCGAGGGCTCCGGTACAGCGCGCCTTGCCGGCGTGGAAGGCGGCATGCACGGCTATCACATCCCGGCCGGCGACTGGATGCTGATGGCGCATGGCTATGTGACCGGCACTTATACTAACCACAAAGGCCCGCGCGGCGACGATCTTTTCTATTCCACGTCGATGCTGATGCTCTCCGGGGAGCGCGAGACGGATTGGGGCCGCGTGCAACTCCGCTCCATGATGAGCCTTGAACCGACCATGTCGGCTCGCGGCTATCCCAACCTGTTCGCGACGGGCGAGACGGCGGGCGGTGCACCTCTGGTCGATCGCCAACACCCCCACGACCTGTTCATGGAGCTAACCGCCCGGTTCGACGTCAATGTCGGCGAGAAGGCCAGCCTGTTCCTGTATGGCGGTCCGGTGGGCGAACCCGCGCTCGGGCCCAGCGCCTTCATGCATCGCGGCTCCGCCAAGAATAATCCCGAGCCGCCGATCAGCCACCACTGGTTCGATTCCACGCACATCACCTACGGCGTCGTCACCGCCGGCATCTCGACGTCGCACTGGCAAATAGAGGGCTCCGCCTTCCGCGGCGCCGAACCGGACGAGGACCGCTGGGACATCGAGACGCCCAAGCTCGACAGTTGGTCCGCGCGCGTGACCTGGAACCCGACACCCAATTGGTCTACGCAGGTGAGCCACGGCTTCATCAAGCAACCAGAAAGCAGCCACGCTGGCGAGAATGAGTATCGCACGACCGCGAGCGTCAACTATGCCAACGGCCCCCTCTCGGCCACGGCAGCCTTCTCCGCCAAAGACCGTTCGCCCGGGGCCACGCTGACCGCCTGGCTTGTCGAGGCGAACTACGATTTGTCCAAGCATCACAGCCTGTTCGGCCGCTTCGAGAATGTCGGCAATGACGAACTCGTACCGGATCACAGCGATCCGCTGCACGATCAACCCTTCCGGATCAGCAAGCTGCAGGCCGGCTATGCCTGGCATACCGGCCTCGGAAACGGGCCCTTCGGGCTTACGCTGGGCGGCAGCGCCAATCTCTACGGCAAACCCGCTGCCTTGGACCGGCTCTATGGCCGCAATCCTTGGGGCTACACGGTCTTCGCGAAGCTATCGCTGGGGCATTGAGAGACGAAAGTAGCTCCAGTCCATCTCCGTCATTCCCGCGAAAGCGGGAATGACGATAGAGGTTGCGCGGGACGCGGGTGACTTGTCATTGCAACATGGACGGTCCAAGCTTCCGGCCATGATCCGGAAACTTGCGCCCGCCGTCCTTGTCACCCTGCTTGCTGCTTGCGCCACCCCGCCGAAGACAGCCAGCAGCGGCCCTGCTCAGCCCGTGACCGTCAAGATCATTGGCTTCAACGACTTCCACGGCAATCTTGAGATGCCGCGCCAGTCGGTCGACGGCCCTTCAGCCAACCCGGACGAGCATGTTCGCGTGCCGGTCGGCGGTGCTGCCTATTTCGCGAGCGCAGTCGAGCGCTACCGGGCGAAGAACCCGCGCACGCTCGTTCTTTCCGCGGGCGACATGATCAGCGGTTCGCCGATCACATCCTCCCTGTTCCTCGACGAACCGACCATCGAGGTCATGAATCGCATCGGCGTCGACTTCAACGCGCTGGGCAATCACGAGTTCGATCGCGGTCGCCAGGAACTGCTGCGCATGCAGAATGGTGGCTGCCAGAAGTTCACGTCGCGCGAGCCCTGCCAGGTCGACAAGCCTTTCCGCGGCGCGCAGTTTCCGTTCCTCGCGGCCAATGTCCTGACAGAGGACGGCAAGACGCTCTTCCCGGCAACCGGCCTCCGCAAGCTCGGCAAGGGACGCGAGGCCGTCACGGTCGGCATTATCGGTTTGCCGCTGCGGGACGTGGAAACCCTCGTGAATCCGAGCGGCATCAAGGGCCTCACCTTCAGGGACGAGGCCGAGACGATCAACGCACTCATCCCCAAGCTCAAAGCACAGGGGGCCGACACGATCGTCGTCCTGATCCACCAGGGCCTCTACACCAAGGTGGGCGGCAACGACAAAAGCTGCGGCGGCGTCTCGGGCGACCTGCTCAAGGTCTTGGCCAAGCTCGACCCGCGCGTCGACCTCGTCGTCTCCGGCCACACGCATTGGGCTTATATCTGCGATTATGGCGCGATTGATCCGACCCGACCGTTCCTTGTCACCAGTGCCGGGCTGTGGGGCGAGTATATCACCGACATCGATCTCGCCATCGACCCAGTCACGAAGAAGGTCATCTCCAAACGCGCCGACAATGTGATGGTGCAGAGCGAGCCCTATACGAGCACGCAAGGGCTGGTAACGGTTAAGCCGCAATATGAGCAATTCCCGCCGCGCGCCGATATCGCCGCCTATGTCGGCAAATATGTCGACGCCGTGAAATCGGCCAAGGAACGGCCGATCGGCAAGGCCTCGGGCGGGACACCCAAGCCGAAACAGTCCACGGACGAATCCTCGCTCGGCAACCTCATCGCCGATGCGCAACTGGCGGCCACCAAGTCAGCCGGTGCGCAGTTTGCATTGATGAACAACACCGGCATCCGCGCGGATCTCGTCGTCGCCGACGACAAGACCGTGACCTTCGGGGCGATCTTCGCGACCCAGCCTTTCGCCAATGAGCTCAAGACCATGACGCTGAGCGGTGCGGACCTCAAAGCCGTCTTCGAGCAGGAATTCGACGGCCAGAGTTTCGATCAGGCCTTCTCGCCGTCCGCGAACGTCCGCTATTCATACGACCTGACACGGCCGCTAGGCTCGCGCATCTTCGATCTCACGATCGACGACAAGCCGATCGATCCGGCGGCGGACTATCGCTTCACGGTCAACAGTTTCCTGGCTAGCGGAGGGGACAGCTTCACGATCTTCCGCAATGGCCGCGACGTGGTCACCAGCGGCGACGATATTGACGCGCTGGAGGCGTGGATCAAGGCCGTGCCGGTCCGCGAGATTCCCGCAGTAGGCCGGATCAAGAACCTGACACCGGCGACCGCCGCAAAATAACCAGCGGTATCAGTCGTCCGCGGGGTCCCGATATTTGAAGGGATCCGACACGGCCTCCCCGGTCGGAATGGCCTCCCGCGGCAGCTCCCGATCGCTGTTCGCCGCTTGGAGCAGAACGCCCGCCAGGACTGTCGATGCCTGCCGCATGTCCTCGCCGTTCAGATGGTCGAAGGTATCGACGCTGGTGTGGTGAAGGCGGCTATTATAATCGAGCGGGTCCTGGATGAACTGGAAGGCCGGAAGGCCGATCGACTGCATGTAGAAATGATCGGTGCTGCCAGTCGTCTTGGCGACGACCGCGCCCGCTCCCAATGACTCGAACGGCGCCATCCAGCTCTTCAGCAACGGGACCGCACCGATATTATTGTCGGCATAGATGCCGCGCAATTTGCCCGAACCATTGTCGATGTTGAAATAGGCCTTGAGGTCGCCATAGCCCGGCTTGGTGGTGATCGGGAAACGATGCACCCAGCGCAGCCGGTCGAGCAGCACCTCATCGGCCGGGCCCGGTGGCCGCGTCGCAAGATATTTCTCGACATAGGCCCTGCTGCCGAGGAGCCCCTGTTCCTCAGCCACCCACAGCACGAAGCGGATCGTGCGCTTCGGCTTCACACCTGTGGTTTTCAGGATGCGCGCCGCTTCCATAACCATGGCGCTGCCGGCCGCATTGTCGGCCGCGCCATCGCTCGCCACCCAGCTGTCGAGATGAGCGCCGGCCATGACATAGCCGGCATTGGGATCGGTGCCGGGGATCTCGGCGATGATATTATAGGCGTTAATATCGCTGTCGTCGTAGCGAGCATCGCTCGACATTTCGACGACCGGCGCCGGGCCCGTCTTTGCGAGCCGCGCCAAGCGGCGATAATCCTCCGTGGCAATCTCGAAGGCCGGCAGCTTCGGCGTCTTGCCGACCTCGTAATTATAGCCGGTGCCGTGGACGAGGCCACCATCGCGCGTCGAGATTCGCGCCCAGCCGAGCGCGCCTTCTGCCGCCAGAAACTGATCTAGGTAACGCTCGAAGATGCGCCGTGCAGCCTGCTGCTCGATCGAGTCCGGATCGAAGTTCGGCTGCGTGTACGTGTCCATCTTCTTGATCTCGTCCGCCGTGAGGCGGAGGAACGGTGCCTTGTCCGGTTCATCGCCCGTGCCAGGCAGGCTGATCAGCACGACCTTGCCCTTGAGCTTGCCCTTCCAGGAGGCGAAATCCTTGATCTTGGCCATGGGCGCGACGATGATTTCGCCCTTGAGCGTGCCCTTGGTGCCCGGCGTCCAGGCAACCGGGATGACGCGCATATGGACCAGGCGCGGCGCCGTCATCGTCATGCCGGCATCGGTGAAGAGCCAGCCTCGGCCGAAAGCGAAGCCGTCGCGACGAACGTTGCTGAGGCCCCAGCCCTTGAACTTGTCCATTGCCCAGGCCTCGGCCTTGCGCATCGACGGCGAATTGGTAAGGCGGCCGCCGATCCCGTCCGTGAGTTCCTGTGCGAGCGGCATCACCTGGCTGCGATTGAGCCCCTGCTCGAATATCTGGGACAAGTCGGCCTGCTGGGCAAAGGCCGGCGTGGCAGCCAGCATAAGCGGCGCCATGGCGAAGGGCAGTCGCATCGATTGCAATCCTCTTATGATTGGCGGTGCGCGATCCGCGCGAAAAGCAGTCATTACAACTTGCTATTCCCGGCGAGCCCCCAAGCGCAAGTGCAGTGTTTCAACAGCTCAATGCCGCCCGAACAGCTTCTCGATGTCGCCGTGAGCGAGTTTGATCCAGGTCGGCCGGCCGTGATTGCACTGGCCTGAGTGGGGCGTGACTTCCATTTCACGCAGGAGCGCATTCATCTCCGGCACGGAGAGCACACGGCCTGCGCGGACGGAGCCATGACAGGCCATGGTCGCCGCGACCAGATCGAGCCGCCCTTTCAGGCTGATCGCGTCGCCCAACGAAGCGAGATCATCTCCAAGATCCCGCACCAGCCCCTGAATATCACCCGCGCCGAGCATCGCTGGGGCGGCACGCACGAGGATCGCCGCCGGACCGAACCGCTCGACCTCGAGCCCCAGCTCGGCCAGCTCATCCACGCGTGCTTCGATACGGTCGCAGGCCGGCTCATCTAGCTCGACCACCTCGGGCAGCAGCAAGGTCTGGCGCGCGACGGCGCCGTTGCTCAGCGCCTTGCGCATGCGCTCCAGCACGAGCCGCTCATGCGCGGCATGCTGGTCGACGATGACAAGCCCGTCCTCGGCCTCCGCGACGATATAGGTGCGGGCCACCTGGCCGCGCGCAACGCCGAGCGGATAATCGACGTTCGCGACCGGCAAGGCCTCCGCCGCTTCGGCGCGGGCTGCCGGCTCGAAACCGACAAAGCGCGCCTGCGTATCGCGAACCCGCCCCCAGCCTGCCTGACCACCGAAGGCCGGCGAGAACGTCGGTGAGATCGGGGTGTGTGCCCCACCCTCGGCGGGCACGAATTCGCGCTGCCAGAGCGCGGCCGATGCCGCATCCGGCTGCTGCACGACCCGCATCCCCGCCTGATCGAGCGCGCGGCGCAGGCCGGAGACGATCATGCCCCGAACGAAGGTTGGATCCCGGAAGCGCACCTCGGTCTTGGCGGGATGGACGTTCACGTCGACTTCGCCGAGCGGCATATCGACAAACAGCGCCAGCACCGGATGCCGGTCGTGCGCGACAAAATCGGCATAAGCGCCGCGCACGGCCCCCACCAGCAGCTTGTCACGCACAGGCCGTCCATTGACGAACAGATATTGATGATCGGCCGCGCCGCGATGAAAGGTCGGCAGCGAGGCAACGCCCGTGAGCATCGTGCCTTCCCGCTCCAGTGCGACGACGACATGATTGTCGGCCAATTCGCGATCGATGAGCTGCGCCACGCGGTCCTCACGGTCCTGCTCGGGCGGAAGCGAAAGCACCCGGCGCCCGTCATGCTCCAGCGAAAAACCGACGTCCGGCCGCGCCATGGCAAGGCGCCGAACGATGTCGAGGCAGGCTGCATATTCGGATCGTTCGCTGCGCAGGAACTTGCGGCGCGCCGGAATGCGGGCGAACAGGCCGTCGACGCGAACCCTGGTCCCCGGCGGCGTAGCGCAAGGCTGCAGGGCCTCCAGCACGCCGTTGTCGCATCGGATCGACCAGCCATCGGCGCCAGCCTGGCGGCTCTCGATGGCGAGCGTCGCGACGCTGGCAATGGACGGCAGCGCTTCGCCGCGAAATCCGAGCGTTTCGACCGCTTCGATATGCTCGTCGGGCAGCTTGGACGTGGCGTGGCGCTCCAGCGCGAGCGGCAATTCGTCGCGGGCAATTCCGATGCCGTCGTCCGTTACGGAGAGGCCGGAAATGCCGCCGCCTGTCAGCGAAACCGCAATGCGCCGGGCGCTCGCGTCCAGCGCATTCTCGACAAGTTCCTTGAGCGCGCTCGCCGGCCGCTCGACGACTTCGCCGGCAGCAATTCGATTGACGAGTGTTTCGGGGAGGCGGCGTATTGACATTCAAATTCGACTAGACCAAGCGAGCGGCATCTGCGAGCCTCAGATGCGCCATTTCTTAATAAAAATGGCCGAGGACAGGCCAGCGGACATCCCATTCGGGCGAGTTCATCAGGCACGCTGCCGCGCCAGGCAAGAACAGGACAATCAATGTCGTTTTTCACCCGCTTGTTCAAGTTCACCTCGCATGACATGGCTATCGACCTGGGCACGGCGAATACTGTCGTCTATGTGCGCGGCCGGGGCATCGTTCTGAACGAACCTTCGGTGGTTGCGGTCGAGACGCTGAACGGCATCAAGCGGGTCAAGGCCGTCGGCGACGACGCCAAGCTGATGATGGGCAAGACCCCCGACAGCATCGAGGCGATCCGTCCCCTTCGCGACGGCGTCATCGCCGACATCGACATCGCCGAGCAGATGATCAAGCACTTCATCTCGAAGGTGCATGGCCATCGCCGCATGCTCCGTTTCCCAGAGATCGTGATCTGCGTCCCCTCGGGGTCCACGTCGGTCGAGCGCCGCGCCATTCGTGACGCCGCCAGCAATGCCGGTGCCAGCCAGGTGTTCCTGATCGAAGAGCCCATGGCCGCCGCGATCGGGGCCGACATGCCGGTGACCGAGCCGATCGGCTCCATGGTCGTCGACATCGGCGGCGGCACGACCGAAGTCGCCGTGCTTTCGCTGCGCGGTCTCGCTTACACCACCTCGGTGCGCGTCGGCGGCGACAAGATGGACGAAGCGATCGTCTCCTACGTTCGCCGCCATCACAACCTGTTGATCGGCGAAGCCACGGCGGAACGGATCAAGAAGCAGTTCGGCATTGCGCGCAAGCCCGCCAGCGGCGTCGGGGAGACGATCCACATCAAGGGCCGCGATCTCGTCAACGGCGTCCCCAAGGAAATCTCGATCAACCAGAGCCAGATCGCCGAGGCGCTCGCCGAGCCCATCGGGACGATCGTCGAGGGGGTGCGTATTGCGCTGGAGAATACGGCACCAGAACTGGCCGCCGACATCGTCGACCAAGGCATTGTCCTCACCGGCGGCGGCGCACTGCTGAAGGGCTTGGACGAGGAACTGCGGGACGCAACCGGCCTTCCCGTCTCCGTCGCCGAGGATCCGCTGACCTGCGTCGCGATCGGCACCGGACGCGCGATGGAGGATCCGGTCTTCCGCGGCGTACTCCAGACCGCCTGAGCACCGGAGGTTAGGATATGGCGCCGCCCAGCAAGAGGCGCCCCGGGGCGGACCGAAAAGCGCAATATGGCTTGTTCGCCAGCTACGTGATCGCCGTCGTGGTCGCGCTGGTCGGGTTGCTCATGCTCATCATCTCGATTGCCGATCCGGCCGGCTTTTCGGCGCTCCGTGCGACCGGGGCCGAAGTCACGCGTCCGGTCGCCTCGGGTCTCAAATCGCTGATCCTGGGCATCGGCAACGCGGATGAGGCCGTGAGCGCCTATGTCAATGCGGGCTCGCAGAATGCCGCGCTCCGGCGTCAGGTCGACGCCAACCGCACCAAGCTCATCGAGGCCGAAGCGATCCGCGAGGAAAATGCCCGCCTGAAGCGCTTGCTGCGCCTCACCGAGGTCGAGAGCGATACGGTAGGGTCTGCCCATCTCATCAGCTCGACCGCCGGCAGTGCCGCCCGCATTGCGCGCATCGACATTGGCGCCGCGCGCGGCGTCACGGCGGGCATGCCGGTCCGCGCACCCGAAGGTCTGGTGGGCCGCGTCCTGCGGGTCGGCGCCAACACGGCCGACGTCCTCATGATCATCGACGACGGCAATGTCGTACCCGTCAGGCGCACCAAGGACAATGTGCCGGGCATCAGCCGCGGGCGCGGCGACGGCACCGTCGAGATCCGGGCGCTCAACACCGAGAGCAACCCGTTCAAGCCCGGCGACATCGTCGTAACCTCCGGCATCGGCGGTCTCTACCGGCCCAATATCCCTGTTGCGGTGGTCGCCAGACTGGAAGGCGACCGCGCCGTCGCCATCCCCCTCGCCAATCCCTCGCGGATCGAACTCGTTGCCGTCCAGCGCCCCTACAAGGCGACGGCAGAAGCCGCCAGACCGGAGACCGCCGCTGCCGAGGGGCGGCAGGCATCGCCGGCGCCATGAACGGCCGATCTGAAAGCCGTCTCGCGCGAGACCGCCACGTCCTTCACATCCGGGGGACGCCGGTCGTCATCGTGCTCATCGGCTCGATGCTTCCTTCGCTCCTGCCGATCATCGCCCAGACCCCGCTGTTGCCCCCTTTCGGCTTCATGGTCTTCATGGCCTGGCGC
>JAGIAA010000034.1 GCA_017745115.1 Sphingobium sp.
TCATCACGGCATGGGCTTCGAGCAGGCGGGCCTGGCCCGCACCCCCTATTTCCTTGAGGACGATATGGCGCGCATAGCGCTCGAGCTGGGCATCGGTCAGGGCCATGACCGCCTCATTAGACGATCCCGCGCCACGGCTCCAGCCGTGAGGGGGCCGCAAATGCGATGAGGGCGCCGGTCGTTGGACCGGCGCCCTCTCGCTTGAAGTGACCGTCCGGGGACGGCCGGCAACCCCTCAGTTGCCGGCGCCGGGTCCGTAGGTCACTTCGACGCGGCGATTCTGCAGTTCGCGAACGCCGTCGGCGGTCTCGACGCGCAGGTTTGTCTCACCGAAGCCCTTGGTGGTGATCGCGCCGGCACCAATGCCCTTCGAGGTCAGGTAGTTCTTGACCGCATCGGCACGGCGATTGGACAGGCCGACATTGTACTTGGGCGTGCCCGACGTGTCCGTATAGCCCGCGACCATCACGTTGGCGCTGCCGCAATTGGCGTAAGCGGACACCGCGTTGTCGAGGATGGCGGAGGCATCGGCCGTGATGTCCGACTTATCCCACTCGAAGAACACGATGTACGGTCCCGGCGCACACTGAGCCACAGGCGGCGGAGGCGGCGGCGGAGGCGGCGGCGGGGGTGGCGGCGGCGGAGGCGGAGGAGGTGGCGGAGGCGGCGGCGGGGGTGGCGGCGGCGGTTCGCTGTGGCCGCCGAAGTTGAAGGCGATGCCCAGCAACGCGCTGTGCGCCTTTATGTTGACGCGTGCCGGCCGGCCGGCGTCGCTGACGATGTCGATGTGATCCTGCCGATAATAGCGATATTTCAGCGAGACATCGACCGAGTCGGAAAGGGGCAGGCGAACGCCTGCTATGCCCTGCCACGCAAAGCCTTTGTCGCTGGAATGTGAGCCAGGGAAGGAGACTTTCGCCCAACCATAGCCAACGCCGCCGCCGATGAAGCCTTGCAGGCCGTCATCGGGCCCGAATTCGAGGAGGCCGTTGAGCATGCCGCTGTCGACACGCACCATGCCATACTGGTTGTTCGGCACGAACCCGTTGGAATAGGTGGTCAGCTTGTTGTTCGCCTTCTTGTGCGAATATTCGGCTTCGAGACGGAAAGCACCGAAGTCGTAGCCGAAATTCACATCGGCATCATAACCCATCTTCTTCTTGATCCGGGTGTCGGCAGTGCCCTGAATCGTTGCGTGCGAGTCCTCGGGGAGCCAGGCGCCAGCATCGACGCCAAGGTACCAGGCGTCGTCGCGGGCGAGGGCGGGCGTGGCCAGCGCGCTCGTTCCTAGGACAATGGCCAGGGTGATCTTCTTCATTGGAAACCCCTTCTTATTGACACAACCCGACCTTCTGTCGGCGCATGCGGTGCCGTCATAATAGCCACCTAAAAGGCGCCCATGTGGGTCTGGTCGGCCATGCAACTCCTGCAAGGCGCCTTCGGTTCCCGAAGAGTTCCCGTTTCCGACTTTTCTTTGTTTTTCGGTCCGGATCAGTTGCTTTTCAGCACAATGCAGCGCGTGATTTTCATCTGTTGGAGACGAGAATTTCCACGCGCAGTCCGTCTTCTTCCCAATGATGCGTCACGGCGCCCAGCTGGCGCGCGGTAGCGGCCATCAGCTTGCTGCCGAAGCCGTCTCCCGCAACGGCGCTGTCGACCGGTGGTCCGCCAAGTTCCTTCCAGCTGAGGGCCAGCCCGTCTGGACCCGTGCGCGAGCCAATGACGATGCGTCCATCCGCCTCCGAAAGGCCGCCATGCTTCACGGCATTGGTGGCGAGCTCATAAAGAAGGAGTGCAAGGGGTGTGACCAGATCGTCCGGCAGGTCGGTATCGTCGCCGCTGATGGTGATGCGCTCGGTCTGGTCGGATGCCCAGAACGGCTCGAGAATCACATTGATGAGGGCGTGCAAGGCATGTTTCGAATCCTCTACGTGCGCGCCGCCGGACATCGTCAGCGAATGCGCGCGCGACAGGGTCGTCAACCTGCTGACGACGGATTGCGCCAGATCGGCCGCCGTTTCCGCGTTTCGGGCGCTCAGCTGGACGATGCTTGCGGCCAGCGCGAAGAGATTCTTCACGCGATGATCCATTTCGCGCAACAGGAGCGCCTGCCGGTCCGCTGCCCGCCGCCGCTCGGTCACGTCGCGCGCGATCTTGGAGGCGCCGATCACGACGCCTGCCCGGTCCTTGAGCGGTGAAACCGTCAGCGACACATGGATGGCCTCGCCGCCCTTGCGCAGGCGGATGGTCTCGAAGGATTCGACACGCTCCCCCGCCCCGATCCGGGCGAGAATGCGCGCCTCCTCTTCCAGGCGATCGGGGGGAAAGAGCACCGTCACATTGCGGCCGATCATTTCCTCCGCCGCGTAGCCGAACAGCCGCTCCGCTGCCTGGTTCCAGCTGGTGATCGTGCCGTCGAGCGTCTTCGAGATGATCGGATCCTCGGAAGAGTCGACGATGGCGGCCAGCTGCCGTGCCGTGCTTTCGCCGATTTCCCGCTCGATCGCGAATCCGAGCTGTCGCGCAATGGTGAGTGCCAGCTCGCGTTCCCGGTCGGTGAACAGGCGGGGCATGTCGTAATAGACCATGAACTTGCCGGCGAGCGCGCCATTCACCGTGATGGGGATGAATGCGAGCCCGCAGATGTTCTCGCGCGCCACGGTTTGCTTGATTTCGTCGGACTCCGCCGAGAGCATGATGTCTTCGATGCAGATCGGCTGGGCATCGCGTTCGTCGGGTCGCAAGGGCGAATGGCCCTCGACCGCGATGCGGTAGGCGGCGGAAAGGCCGCGCCAGGCAGCGAAGCGCATGACGCCGGCCGCGTCGGCCCGCAAGATCGAGGCCCGCGCGCAACCGAGGCCTTCGCAAATCGTATCGAGCGCCGCTTCGTAGATTTGGCTCACGCTGCGCGCGCGATAGAGTGCGTCGGTATAACGGAAGAGCAAGCTGCTTGGATTGGCCGACCACGTCTCGGGCAGGGCCTTCGAACCCGCCTGATGATCCAACAGTCCCGAATCGGACGATGCCCGCACTCGCTTCATGGCATCTCCGTCTGGCAAGAGCGATCGGTTCCGAATCCGCACAATCCGGAACTCGAATGCATCTTACGCGCAGGCGCGCGTTTCATGCGTGCAAAAGTGACGTTACGGCCCAAGAACGGGACCAGCCGCATGGAACGAGCGACCGACACCGTTCCCGGCCATCCCCTCTCGGACATGCCAGACAGTTTTCCCACCGTTCAAGGTCACGAATGCACGTGCTTCGTCACCCTTCCTCCATCGGAAACACATGCGTTCACGCGGCGATTGGTTCCCCGCCCGACCGCGCCATCGTCAATTTTTCTCATCCTCGAGGAAAGCGATCAGGCCGCGCTCGTACCGGCTTAGCCATTTCGTCCGCCGGGGCAGGGGAAGCAGCGCTTCGATCGCGTCCCCCTCGGCCTTTGCGAGTGAGACCAGATCGGGGTGGACATAGGACTTCCGCACGATGGCTGGCGTGTTGCAGAGTTCGCTCGCGACGAAGTCCAGCATGGGCCGCAATCGTGCATGCTCGTGCGTGGCGAGCCATTCGAACGCCAGCGCGCTCGCGCGCCAGGTCCGGAAATGCTTCGCGGTGAAATCGCCGCTCTCGCCCTGGCTCCCCATCGTTTCGCGGATATAGGCGTTGACGTCGCTCGAGCCGATCGCCCCGATCGCGCCATC
The DNA here is from genome assembly GCA_017745115.1 of Sphingobium sp. The sequence goes on from JAGIAA010000034.1 coordinate 3,702, forward strand.
GTCATCGACATATTGAAAGAGATGTTGTCCGGGCAGATCCTGCATCTGCTTGACGAAGCGCACCAGTCCACGGTCGCTGACCTTGAGCGTGCAGAGCTTGCCGGACTTCGCCTTGAAGCGGAGCATGAGCTTGCCGTGATCGAGCTTGGCATGACGCATCCGCAGCGTCGTCGCGCCGAAGCTGCCGTTCGCGCGGACATAGGCCTCGTTGCCGACGCGGATGCGGCCGGTGTCGAGCAGCCGCACGACAGAGGCGAGAGCCCGCTCACGGGACAGGCTTCGCTTCGCCAGGTCGTGCGCTACGCGCTCCCGGAGCCGCGGCAGCGCCCGTCCGAAAGCCGCACAGCGCCCGAACTTGCCGGCGTCGCGGCTGGCGATGAAATCGGGATGATAGCGATATTGCTTGCGGCCGCGGGCATCGATCCCCGTCGCGAGGATGTGCGCGTCGGGGTCGGGTGCGAACCAGGCCGCTTCATAGGCGGGCGGCAGGCCAATATGGTTGAGCCGGTCGATCTCGTCCCGATCGACGATCCGCGCGCCGTCGGCGTCGAAATAGGCCCAGTGCCCGCGCACGAGACGACGGCCGATGCCGGCACTCTGTTCGTCGACAAAAACAATCCGCCGGTCTGGAACCGTCTTCGCCGACGCGCGTTCTCCCTCTCGTCTGGCACCCGCGACCCGTCCAGATGTTGAGGAGGCCGAACGCGATGTGCGTCCGGCCTCCTCATTCTTTTGCACCATTTGCAGGTCCATGTTCAGCTTGTTGCCTTGATATTGATGGCAGCGGCCAACGGGTTCGCGCCATGGGCGTCCTCATGACCGTCGATCGCCGCCGTGATCATCGCGCGCCAGACGTCGACGTCGCCGGCCTCCGCCATGTTGGCATCCGGCTCGCGCATGGTCCGCAGGATAGCGACGGCATCGGCGATGCGGTCCTTCCACTCCATGTCGACCGAGGTGCCGGCATGCGCTTCGAGGCCAGCGGCGTTGCCGCTGAGCTGCCGCCCAGCCAGCACCCGTGCGATGCGCTCGACGACGGCTGTTTCGGAGACGGGCATGGCGCGCCTCAGACCTCGACGAGTTGGACGACGCTTGTCTTGGCAGCAGGAAGGCCGCCGGCCTTCGCCTGGCTGAGCAGATCCTGCTTGCGCGTCCACATCGCTTCGCCGAGTGCGACGAGGTCGACATCGGTTTTGCGGCATTGCGCGAACATGCCTTCGGTAGGAGCTTCTTCCTCCTTCACGTGATGCTTGATCTCTTCGGACAGCACATGGACCTTGGCGTCATAGAAATCATCTTCCGGTCCGCCCGCCTCGATGTCGTTGATGAGCACCTTGGCGCCGTCATGTTCGACATAGGCCTCATCGAGCGTGTCGTCCTCGATCTTGCCGCGGAAGGCCGGATAGAAGATCTCTTCCTCGATCATCGTGTGAACCTTGAGCTCAGTGCATATTTCGTGCGCAAGCGCTTGCTTCCGGACTTCCGCCCGAGCCTTTTCGAACATCTCGAAAAGCTCTTCGACCTTGCGGTGATCGTCCTTGAGAAGTGCGATTGCGTCGGTGGGTTTCTTGCTTGCCATGGCTGGGGGCCTCCTCGGTTTGTGGCTCAACTCCAACCGGCGAGACCGATCATTGGTTCCGTTGCCTTACGTTGATCGAGATCACTCGACGGCCGTGCCTGAACGCCGCGATTGCAGCCTTTTGACGGCCTCCTCGGATGGGGCGCGATTCGGACCTGGGCCCTCGTCCTGTTCCAGCCGCTCGCGGATTCGCTCGATCTCCACATCGGTCAGATGTTCGATCCCGATGAAGTCCTGTCGCGCGGTCTCGACCGCCCGCAACAACTCGTCGAGCTTGGCCTGCATGGCGGCGGCATCGCGGTTCTGGGTGTTCTGGACCAGGAAAACCATCAGGAAGGTGACTATGGTCGTGCCGGTGTTGATGACGAGCTGCCAGACTTCGGAGAAGCCGAACATCGGCCCGGTCAGCGCCCAGACGATGACCAGCGCCAGTGCAATAATGAAAGTCAGGGGCCTGCCGGATTGCCCGGCAATGGCCCCTGCAATTTGCGTGAAATATTTGTTCACTCGGGGCTAGTCGCGTCAGCCTACCCGGACGTTGTTGAGCGAACCGAGGATGCCGAACGCCTGGAGCAGCCAGAGCACCACGATGATCACGACGACTGCGTTCAATATGCCGCGAATCTTCGAGTCCATCGGAATGTAGGTGTTGACGAGCCAGAGCAGCAACCCGACCACGATCAGGACGATGATGATAGTAAGAAGGGGCATGTTTTGGCCTTTCGATCCTCTGGTTCAGGGCTGGGACGCTTGTTGTTCGTCCCTTGGATCAAACGGTCGGTCGACCACACGGGTTCCCGCCGGACTCGTCAGCTCATGCGGCCGAGGAGGTCCGGCAAATCGGCAAAGGCGAAGGTGATCGAGCTGTCGGCCAGGGCGTAGGGCAGGAACAAGGTGGAGCCGAGGCGCAGCCCGCCGCAGGTATAGACGACGTTGGGCACATAGCCCTCGCGCTCATGGTCCGCGGCGGTCAGCAGCGGCTCGGCGGTACGGGCGAGCACCTTGGACGGGTCCTTCTTGTCGAGCAAAGCCGCGCCCAGCGCATATTTGCGCATCGGCCCGACACCATGGGTGAGGAGGAGCCAGCCTTCGTCCAGCTCGATGGGGGCGCCGCAATTGCCGATCTGGATGAATTCCCATGGAAAGGCCGGCTCCATGATCTTGACGCCGCCCGACCATTCGGTGAGCTGGTCGGAGGTCAGCAGGTAGAGATTCTTGCCGTCCTGCCGACCGATCATGAGATAGCAGCCGCCGATCTTGCGGGGGAAAAGTCCCATGCCCTTGTTCACCGCGGCTGAGCCGGCCAGCGGCGTGAGCGCGAAGCTGCGAAAGTCCTTGGTGCGGATCATCTCCGAGCGGATGGCCTGGCCGCTATAGGCGGTATAGGTACCGAGCCATTCCACTTCGCCGTCATCATGCTCGAAGCGCGTGAGCCGGAGATCCTCGAGGCCGTTGGATTGCGCGGGCGTCACCGGGAAGATGACGGTGCCGGAGAGCGTGCTGTCGGGGTCGCGCTCGACGATGACCGTGCCATCGGGATCTCTCGTCCAGGAGCTTTGCGCGATTGCCGATGTGGCGATACGCGGCTCTGCCACCAGCTCGAGCTTGCCGTCCTCGCTCACCAGGCCTTCGCGAAAAGCGATGGAGCTGACATGGCCTTCGCCAACGGCTCGCAGCGACAGGACGAAGCGGACGGTCTTTCCGTCGAGGCCGGATTGGTCCGGATGCGGCACGATCGATGGGTTCATGAGCGCCGCCGCCGCGAAACTATATTCGTGACAGAAATAGGCGCCGATCAACAGACGGCGTTCTGCCTCTAGCCGCTCAGGGTCCATTCGCATCGACTGGACCACTTCGCGGCAGCGCGTTTCGAAGACGCGCTTGATCTGCCAGTGACGCTGGTCGAAATCGTGGAACACTTCTTCCAAGGCCCGTTCCACTGCTTCTGGGCTCATGTCCAATATGTCTTGGACCAGCTTGCTGGAGCGTCCGGAGGCAAGGCCGGACGCCTGCCAGGACAGGTGAAAGGGCCGCACGACCACGCGGCCGGGATCGGCCTTCAGATGCTGGTCGACACGGCGAAAGATGGGCTCGGCTGTCCGTCCCTCGTCGATGAGGCCTTGATTGCGCTCGGCCGCCTCTGCCCGGGCGAGCGCGTCCGCGCCCGGGCGCTTAGCGGATAAAGGCAAGTTGGGGGATCTCCGCGGCTTCCTCGGCGAACTGGTTCATGCTGTGTCGAGCCATCTGCAGGGCCAGCATGGACTCCGCGCCGGTATTGAGATTGACGCCGAAGGGTGTGAGGCCGTCATGGCATATCGTGCCCTCCTCGTTCGTTAGCGAGGCTCCAAGGTCATTGTCGCCGCCGAACCAGCCATAGGCCGTCTCTGCTGCTTCGACCCAGTGCTCCGCGCCATCCACGCGCCAGGCCGCGAGGCAGGCGTCGATGGTGGCGACGGCCTCCAGCGGCTGCTGATCGAAGGGCGCCGGCTGGGTATAGGGCAGGCCGAAGCTTTCCGTGCCGACTGGACGGAAATGGCCGGCGGGCGCCTTCTGCATGTCGAGCAGCCAGCGCAGCGTGGAGAGGCCGAGTTCGACCGCCTCCTGGTCATCCATGGCGCGTCCGGCCTCGATCATGGCCTGCGGCAGTCGGGCATTGTCATAGGAGAGCATGATTTCGAACCACGACCAGTCGGGCCGCTGTGCGTCGGAGGTCAGCAAGCGAAACAGCGTGAGCGATGAATCCAGCAGGCGGCGGCATCGCTCATGCGTAGGATCGACATCGAGCATGGCTGACATCCCGAGCATCGAAAAGGCGATCGAGCGCGGCGCGTGCATTTTCTCGACCATCGGCAGAGCATCGTTGAATCTGTCCGTCGCCCAGTCGCGCAGATAAGCCTGCGGCGCCGAACGGGCGACGCTGCCCAGCGCCCACAGCGTGCGACCATTGGAATCTTCTGAACCAACCTCTTCGAGCCAGCGGCGGTCATAGCCCATGAAGTTGCGGAATTTACCGGCTTCCTCGTGCCAGGCATGTTCCACGAACGACGCATAGATGCGCGCGAGATAGTCGCGCTCCTGTGCGCTGCCCGCGTGGGTGGCACAGACCAGCATGAGCGCCCTTGCATTGTCGTCGATGCAATAGCCGTGGCGCCGGTCTGGCACGCCCCTCGTGCAGTGCTGCATGATGCCGACATCGTCGGTGATGGCGGCGATGCCCGCAAGCTTCACCCTGATTTCAGCGCTTGTCGGTTGCCCGTCGCGCGGCGCGGCGGGGCCCTTCGCATTGGCCTCGGAAAGAACGGTCATCACAGCCCTCGCATTCTGTTTCCAGATCGTCTTGCGTGCAGCTTGCCAGACCCGCCGCGACTGTTCCTTCAGCGCTTCGGGATCGGCAAGAAGTTCGGAAATAGCTTCGGAAATGGCGGCGCTGTCGCCGAACGGCACCAAGGTGCCGATGCCGTTCGCCAACGCTTCCTCGGCATGGAAATAGGGTGTCGAGACCACAGGACGGCCCATGGCCAGGGCGTAGGCCAGAGTGCCCGAGGTGACTTGGTTGCGGCCCGGATAGGGGGTCAGATAGACGTCCGCAGCCTGGAGATAGTCCAGCAAATCCTCATTATCGAGGAAACGGTCCACGAAGCGGATATGAGTCTCGACGTCCAGCTCGGCCGCAAGCTTTTGCAGCGAATCCCGATAAGTCTCGCCGTCGCGTGCCTTCACGGCGGGATGGCTGGCGCCGACGATGAGATAGAGGAGATCCGGCTGCTCCTCGACGATGGCGGGCATTGCGCGAATGGCCGTCTCGATGCCCTTGCCGGGCGACAGCAGCCCGAAGGTCATCACGGTTGGGCCCGGACCCAGGCCGAGCCGTTCCTTCCAGGGCGCCGTATCGGACAGCGGCCGGTCCGGCGCGCCATGCGGAATGATGTCGATGATCTGCGCCGGCGTCCGATAGACTGTCTGCAACAGAAGCGCGGCGCGCTCGGCCATCACGATCACGCGCTTGGCCCGCGCCAGGATTGTCCGCATCACCCGCATCTGGTCGGCATTGGGGTCCGGCAGCACGGTGTGGAGCGTCACGACCAGCGGAATATCGATCTGAGCGAGCAGCGCGAGCACATGGTCGCCGGCACTGCCACCGAAGATACCGAACTCGTGATGCAGCCAGAGGAGGCGCGCGCCGGACTGGCGGATGGCGTTGCCGGCGCTCACATAGGCTGACAGGTCATCGGCCGGGATCGTCATGGCCACATCGCGGCCGTAGGCCACGCCGCTGCCGTCATCCATGGCATAATGATCGATCGCGATTTCGGGATATTCGGCGCGCAGGGCTTCGACGCTGTGGCTGGTATAGGTGGCCAGGCCGCATTGGCGAGGCAGGGCGTTTCCGAGGACGGCGATGTGACGAAGTGCAGGACGAAGCGATTGTAAAAACATGAGGTTCCCTTTGAATGAGGTTAACTATGATCGCCTCGGCTCGTATGAGGGAATGCGGGATTGGCCCGATTGGTTCCGTCGCGGGTGGCTGCGTTTTTCGCAGGCGCAGCAATTGGAACCTTCCGCCTTCGTAGCGATTTTCTGTCGGAAGCCGCGGCTGCGCGCGGCGATCGGGAGACTGAACCATGAGTGTCGCACTGAAGATGGGAAATGGGCTGATGCTTGGCCTTTTTGCGGGCGTCGGCAGCTATGTTGTGCTCCGCTATCTGCAGGGCCGTGACCGCGAGGAATTGCATCCGGCCGCGGCGTTCGCCGGTAAGGGTGCGGCCAAGGGTTCGGCATCGCATACGCGCGACGCCGGCCCCGAGAATATGCGCGACGAACCGGGCGGGCATTGGGACAAGGTGGACCAGGCCTCGGACGAATCCTTCCCCGCCAGCGATCCGCCCGCGACCTATTGAGGAGCACATGGCAAAGGAAAGGGCGGCTTCGGAAGAGGCCGCCCTTTTTTCGTCACTCGCTGAAATGCCCGTCACATCATCGGATACGGCACGTCCCAATAGCCATAGACCTGGCGGCCATAGTCTGTGCTGAAGTCGGGCGGGGTATCGCGCTCGTAGCGCGGCGCCTTCTCGAGGCGCGACTTGTCGATATCGACGACATAGCCGCCCTGGTTGACGTCATAGTCGAGCAGTTTCCAGGGGATCGGATAATAGTCGCTGCCAAGGCCGAGGAAGCCGCCGAATTCGAGCACGGCATACTCGACCTTGCCCGAGCGCTTGTCGACCATGAAGTTCTGGATGGTGCCGAGCCGGTCGCCGGCGCGGCTGTACACTGCTGTGCCTTCGACCTTGGTCGAGGAGATGAGGCGGCTGGTTTCGTCGATTTCGTCGCGGGTCAGTGTGTCGGGCATATCGTCTCTCCATGTCCGGTGAGTATTGAAGCGGGCGCCGCCCGATCGCCCGCAGAAACACGCGGCGACGCTCACACCTTCAACGATGGGCGCCCATGGAGGGTTCCGACTGCGAGGCTGCAGCATGTCGTGCGGAAACATCCGCACGTCGCGCGCCGATTATTCGACGCCGGGCACGGAGCGTACGGTCCGTTCGAGGTCTGCGAGCAGATACGGCTTTCTTAGTATGGGATAATGGCCGAGGGTCGCCGGCAGCTGCCCGCGGTCGTCGAGCCCGCTGGCGAACGCGAAGGGAACATTGGCGTCCTGCAGCCGGTTGGCGACGCTGATGCTGGTCTCGTTGCCGAGATTGAGGTCGAGCAGCGCGAAGTCGAACTCATACTCGTCGCAGCGCGACTGCGCCTCGGCGACGGTCTTCGCCACGATGACTTCCTTGGCGCCGATCTCCAGCAGCAGCTCCTCGGCATTGAGTGCAACGATAGCATTGTCCTCAACCAGGAGGATACGGGATGGCATGGGACCGAGCTTTTCGGAATTCGTCTCAAACGCCATGTCGTCGTTCCATCGCTCCGGGCGCGTGATGCGCCGGTTCAGGCGTTATGCCCCTGATCACTGCGTTTGACGAGGAGGCGTATCGCAGAGCCCGTCACGCCTTGTCGCGAGAAGACATCAGGTCGACGACCTTATCCATGTCTTCGAGAATTTCCTCATGGGAGACGAAGGTGGGCGCGCTGCCCTCCTTTCGCCCTTCCGTCCCTTCGAGGATCGCCTCGAGATGGCGCCGGCCGCGCGAGACGCGGCTCTTCATGGTGCCCACCGCGCACTGGACGATATTGGCCGCTTCTTCGTAGCTGAGGCCGCCGGCGCCGACGAGCAGCAGCGCCTCGCGCCGCTCGAGCGGAAGCCGCATCATTGCGGACTTGAGATCGCCCATGTGGATGCCGCCTTCCTGGTCGCCCGGCCGGCTGAGCAGGCGCTCCGCCGCATCGGGATCATATTCGCCATGGAAGCGGTTTCGCCGAACTTCGCTTAAATAGACGTTCCTCAGAATGACGAACGTCCAGTTCTTCATGCTGGTGCCCGGCTGGAACTTCTCACGCGCCGTCCAGGCACGGAGCAATGCTTCCTGCACCAGGTCGTCCGCGAAATCGGCTCGCCCGCAGAGGCCACGCGCAAAGGCGCGCAGGTGCGGCGTGACGCGTGTCAGCTCAGCCCGAAAATCGAAATCCGGATGGGGGTCCGCCTCGCGCGGCTTGACGCTATTTTGAATCACCGGCCTGATCCAGCTTCCTGAGAAGGCTCTCGATCTCGTCGGGAACGTCTTCTCCAACCACGGAGTCATACATGCGCTTCAGGCTCTCGGCCCATACCGGCTTATGCTCGGTGGCCGACGCGCGCCGCGATGCCTTCCTCAAATCGGGCTTGCTGGACATGGGAGTATTTGCCCCTTGCGCACGCATGTTGTCGAGAACAGAATCATCGATCACTTTCGCTTCGTCCCTGTTCGACCTGCTGGAGAAAGCAGCCCCCGCGCGGCATGATGTGATAAGACCATCGATGTTTTTCCAAGATTCCACCAACGCGGGAACGATTGGGATGCACGGAAGTTCCCGTGTCGATACTGGAGACGCAAAATAGACGGTCAGGGGATTCTGCTTTTCAACCGCCGCGCCAAAGATCGCTTCGACAGGTGGCTGAGAGATTATCCTCGAGCTACGCCTGTGGCGGTATTTTGCGTGGCGCTTGTGCTCGTCTTCATGGCGGCCTGGTCGGTCGAGCTGGCCGAGCGCCGGATTTGGGTCGCCCAGCAGCAGGCCAAGGTCGATGAGATGGCTTCCACCTTGCAGCGGCAAGCGGCGACGGACTCTGCCTATCTGGCAGCGATGGGCTCCCTCCTCGGCAATGTCGGCAGTCCCTCGCCGCAGATTTTTCGGAGCTACGTCGGCCAGCTGCGTGGCATCTCGGATCTGAATGGTGTCGTCGGCCTCGGCTGGATCGAACGTTTCGGTCCGGAAGATCTTGCCGACCTCAAGCGGCGTTTCGCATTGCCGTCGGGCAATGCGGGGAAAGCGGAGGCGCCCGCATTCTCAACACCGGAAAAATGGCCGGTCTATCTCACCGGCATGTTGACGGACGGACCGGGAGGCAGCCTGTGGTCGACTCGACTCGACGACGGTCGTGAGGATCCCTGGGTCGGCGCGATGGACCGGGTTCTGAAGAGCGGCACCATCGCCACGGCCGACTGGACCGAGGACGCGCAGGCGGGAAATGCTCACCAGCCGCCCGCCTTCGTCGTAATGGCTCCTGCGCCAAGTCCGCGCGGGGGAGCGGGCTTTGAGGGCGTCGCCTTCGGCCTCGTCCATGCCAACGATTTCGTGGCGGCGGCGGTCGATCCTGCCATCATGAAAAGCGGGCAGGTCGAGATTCTCCGGCAGGCGCCCGGCGGCGCGAGACGGATCTTCCAATCGGGCACCGCCGGCCGGCGGCTTGCGGCACCGCTCGCCAAGGATATCGACGTCTTCGAACAACGCTGGACACTACGCTATTGGCCACCCGCCCGTGCCGGGCTCTCCATGCTGAGCCTGGTCATCCTGATGGGCGGCGCGGCATTCGCTTTGCTGCTCCTCGCATATGTGCTTCTCGTCCAGCGCCGAACCAGCGATCTGCATGCATTGCTCGATGCGCAGATGCTGCAGGAGCGGGAGCGCACGGCATTCGTCCGGGAATTGAACCACCGGGTGAAGAACACATTGGCCAATGTCACCTCGATCATATCCCTGACGCGCCATCGCACGACCGATGTCCAGTCGTTCGCCGACATGCTTCTGCAGCGGGTGCGGGCGCTCGCCGCCGGACATTCGCTGCTCGAAGGCGGGCAGTGGGGGCCCGCCGATCTGCGCGCCATTTTCGCCACCCAGCTGTCGGCGCATGACAAGGCCGGTGGCCAGGGTGACCGCATCGCACTTGAAGGTCCCGACGTGGCGGTCGTGCCGCAGGACGCGCTGACGATCGGACTTGCCGCTCATGAGCTGACGACCAATGCAGTGCGCTTTGGCGCTCTGTCCACCGATGAAGGGCGGATCGCGATCCGCTGGCAGGTCGTCGAGGGCAATTGGGTGCAGGTCGACTGGGTCGAAAGCGGTGGGCCGGTCGTGGCTCCCCCGGAAAAGCTGGGCTTCGGGCTGACGCTGGTGCAGCGCGCGCTGGCGCATGAACTGCACCGGCCGATCGAACTCAATTTCGATCCGGCCGGTTTCCGGTGCCGCTTCTTCTTTCAGCTCCGCGAGCAGCGATCCTTCCAGCTGCGCCGCTGATCCGGCCATGGCCGGTCAACGAAAAAGGCCCCGATCGGATGGATCGGGGCCTTTCGCTATCAGCGCTGAACGTCCGTGTCAGACAAGATAGGCCGTCGAGCCGAAAAACATCACCTGGCCGACCGTCGCGCGGACGTAGTCGTCGCTGAACGGCTTGGTGATGAGATAGGTCGGCTCGGGGCGCTCGCCCGTCAGAAGGCGCTCGGGGAAGGCCGTAATGAAGATCACCGGCACGTCGGCGCCGGCCATGATCTCATTCACCGCGTCAATTCCGGAGCTGCCGTCGGCAAGCTGGATGTCGGCCAGGACGATGCTGGGCTGACGCTCCTTGAACAGCGCCACCGCTTCCTCATGGGTCGTGGCAATACCGACGACACGGTTGCCCATGCCGGTGATGATTTCCTCGAGCTGGTAGGCGATGAGCGGCTCATCCTCGATGATCAGCACATCGGTCCGGCCGCCTGCTTCGACGGCGCCGGCGGCTTCCTCGATCATTCCGGAAACATCGTCTTCGTCGATGTCGAGAATCTCGGCGATCTCGGAAACGGAGAAGCCTTCGACGGCTTCGAGGAGCAACGCCTGGCGGGCGAGAGGCTTGGCCTCGCCCAGCCGGTTGTTCACGGTCTCCTGTTCAGCGCTTCGCCAGTCGCCATCGGCAGGAAGGGCCTTGCCGACGGAATTCCAGATCCGCGTGAACGCAGCATACAGGCCGGCGCGTGACTTCGAAAGATCGGCTCGCAGACTGGCGTCGGCGAGGGCTGCTTCAAGAAGCTCGCGCACCAGGCCGTCGCCGAGCTGTTGTGAGCCCGCGAGGATGCGCGCGTAGCGACGCAGATAAGGGATTTCACGGGCGACGAGATCGGACATGGGCATAGCGCCACTTTCTCCCTTCACTTCAGCAAACGACTCCCCGACCCATCGGGTGATGGGGAGGAAAAGCAGCGCAATTCTAGGATTTTCCCCGCTCTCCTCAAAGAAATTTATTTTTTGCGTGTCCGGGAACTTCTGTCGACGCCGCACGTTTCAGCATCGTCGGTGTACCCACCCCCCAGAGGGCACCGGCGCCGTTAAGGTCGGCTCCCGTACACCCCCCAACCCGCAATGCGGGAGCCGACCATATCTCCGTCATCGTCACTTTCGGTCATTCGGCGGCCTCGCCGAATGGGGAACCGCGCGTGCACCGCGACGTTCTCTCTGCATCCGCCGGGGAGACCGGAAGCCAAATCGAGAGGCACGTCATGATCGGTAGCACTATCGCAAAGTCGAATCCGCAGCTGGTTGAGGATCTCCAGCGCATGCCCGAAAAGGGGCTGCGCCTTGTTTCCGAGAACCTCCCGAAATTCGCCAATGCCGCGCGCGAGACCGGACGGTCGGTGAAAGCGTCGGTGAGCGATCTGGCGAGCACCGCCAGCGACAATCTTCAGCAAGTCCTGCCCAGCCGGGATTCAATCCGGACCGCGGGCGCTGCCGTTGCATCGGCAGCGGCGCTCCAGGCAGCGGAGCGTGGCATTGTTCGTTTCGCAACGCGGCGGCCGCTTCTGGTGCTGCTGGGCGGTCTCGCGATTGTCGGCGGTATCGCGCTCGCGCGTCGCCAGCGGAAGCGTGCCGGCGCGGAAACCTCGGGCGACGAGGTCGGCGAAGGCAGCTATGAAGGGGCGCGCGACTATCGCGAGCGCACGGCGCAGTTCCTGAAGTCGGAAGGCAAGCAAGTGGCCGCACGTGCCCGGCAGGCCAAAAAGGCCATCGAAGGCGATGAGCGGGCGGAGCTGGAAGCGGCCGAGGCGGAAGGCCGCAGCCGCGCGCGCAGCTAAAGGAGGCTGAATGGCCGCGCGGGCATATTGGCAGGGGCAGATTCGTCTGGCGCTCGTCTCGATCCCGGTCGAGGTCTACCCCGCCACCCGCTCCGGCACCTCGATCAGCTTTCACCAGATTCACGAGCCGAGCGGCAAGCGTATCCGGTACGAAAAAGTCGCGCCGGGCATCGGCCCGGTCGACCGTGACGAGATCGTGAAGGGTTACGAGCTGTCGAAGGGCAATTATGTCCTGCTCGACGAGGAAGAGATCGAGGCGGTCAAGATCGAGAGCCGCAAGACGCTCGACCTCGTCCAGTTCGTCGAGGCGAGCGAGATCGACGTTCTCTATTATGAGAAGCCCTATTTCGTGGTGCCTGCCGACGACCTCGCCGAGGAAGCCTATGTGGTGCTGCGCGATGCGCTCCGGCAGACCAGGAAGGTGGGACTCGGCCAGCTTTCGGTGCGCGGGCGCGAGCAGTTGGTCTCGCTGAAGCCGTGCGGTCGTGGCTTAATCATGGAGGTCCTGCGCTACGCCGACGAGGTACAAAAGGCTCAGGGCTATTTTCGCGGCATCGGTGAAAAGGACCCCGATCCCGAACTGCTCGATCTTGCGGCGACCCTCATCGACAAGAAGACGGCGCCCTTCGAACCCGGCGAATATCATGACCGCTATGTCGACGCGCTCCACAAGCTCATCGACAAGAAAGCCAAGGCGAAGGGCAAACGCATCCTGGAGGATGTCGAGGAGCCCACGCGGCCGAGCGGCGCCAATGTCATCGATCTCATGGCTGCCCTCAAGAAGTCGGTGACCACGGGCGGCGGAACTGCGACGACGGCCCGGAAGCCGGCGGCGGGCAGCAAGACCAAGGCAGAGGGCAAGACCAAGGCTCCGGCAAAGCCAGCGAAAGCACCGGCCAAGCGCCGCAAGAGCGCCTGAGATGGCGCGAAAGGGTGCTCTCGCCACCTACAACGAGAAGCGCGATTTCGCGCGGACGCCTGAGCCCGCCGGGAAGGCCGAGAGCAGTCCGAGCGGCAATCTCTTCATCGTGCAGAAGCATGAGGCGACGCGGTTGCATTGGGACTTCCGGCTCGAACTGGACGGCGTGCTCAAAAGCTGGGCGGTGACGAAAGGACCGAGTCCCGATCCCGATGACAAGCGCCTGGCCGTGCGCACGGAGGATCATCCGCTGTCCTATGCCCAGTTCGAGGGGACCATTCCCAAGGGCGAATATGGCGGCGGCACGGTGATGCTGTGGGACAAGGGGACCTGGGCACCGATCGAGGGCAAGAGCGCGAAGGACCTTGAAAAGGGCCATCTCCATTTCCGGCTCGATGGCGAGCGGATGAAGGGCGAGTGGCTGCTCATCCGTCTGCGGCCTCGTCCCGGCGAGGGCAAGCGTGAGAACTGGCTGCTGCGCAAGATCGACGACGCCCACGCCGGCGTCGGTGATACGCTTGTCGAAACGGCGCTGACCAGCGTTCTCACGGGTAGGACCATGGCCGAGATCGCGTCCGACAAGCGCGGCACGCAATCGCTTTCCGGAAAGAAGGGCGCTGATTTCGTCGCCGTCATGGAAAAAGCCGCGCGGCATAATGCCCGTGCCGCCAAGCCCACGTCCCGGACCAAAGCTAAGACGGCTGCTCCACCGCGCTTCGAGACACCGCAGCTGGCGACCCTGGTCGACCATGTGCCGGCGGGGAACGGCTGGATGCACGAGATCAAGTTCGACGGCTATCGCGCGCTCGCTGCGGTCTCGGGCAAGGACGTCGCCATCTACACGCGCTCCGGGCTCGACTGGACCGATAAATTCAACCCACTTATCAAAGAGTTGAGAGGTCTGGATCTCCCCTCCTGTCTCATCGACGGTGAGATCGTCGCCTACGGCAAGGACGGCAACCCGGACTTTTCCGCCCTCCAAGGGGTATTAAAACGGGGTCATGGCTCCCAGAAGCCATTGGATTTGCTGGCCTTTCATGCCTTCGACTTGTTGAGGCTCAATGGCGAAGATCTGAAACCCCTCCCCAACATCGAACGCAAGGAACGCCTCGAAGCCCTTCTCGCTAATGCTGCGCCCCCCATCCACGTCGCCGACCACGTCATCGGCGCCGGCGAGAAGCTGTTCGCGGCGATGTGCAGCGCCGGACAGGAGGGCATCATCTCGAAGCGCATCGATGCGCCCTATCGCGGCGAACGGACGCGCAACTGGGTGAAGGTCAAGTGCACGCTGCGCCAGGAATTCGTGATCCTCGGCTGGAGCAAGAGCAACACCAAGATCCGGCCATTCCGCTCGCTGCTGCTCGGCCAGCGCGAGAGCGGAAAGATGGTGTACAAGGGCAAGGTGGGCACCGGCTTCGACACGGACACGCTCGGCATGATGGCCCGCAAGATGGCGCCGCTCGCCCGGGACAAGCCCCCGGCGGAGGTGCCGCGTACCGAGGCGCGGGGGGCGCAATGGCTCGAGCCGCAGCTGGTCGCGGAAATCGCCTTTGCCGAGTTCACGGCCGATGGTCATGTTCGCCATGGCAGTTTCATTGGCCTGCGCGAGGACAAGGAGGCGACGTCCGTGACACCGGAAAAGGCAGAGGCGGCGCCCCAGTCACAGGATGATGCAATCGCGATCACCCATCCGGATCGCGTCATCTTCGAGGGCGGGCATACCAAGGGCGAGCTGGCGGACTATTACCGCGCGGTCGGAGGGCTCATGCTGCCTTTCGCTGCAAACCGCCCCGTCAGCCTCGTCCGCTGCCCGCAAGGACGAGCGAAGCGGTGCTTCTTCCAGAAGCATGATAGCGGCACATTCGGTGGTCACGTGCATCATGTGCCGATTGTCGAAAAGGACGGCGGGGCGGAGGACTATCTCTACATCTCGGATACGGACGGCATCCTCTCCTGCGTGCAAATGGGCACGATCGAGTTCCATGGCTGGGGAGCCAAAGTCGAGGATGTGGAGCGGCCGGACCGCATGATATTCGACCTGGATCCGGATGAGGGCCTCGATTTCGACGACGTCAAACAGGGCGCGCGCGATATCCGAAAGCGGCTTGCCGATCTTGGTCTCGTGACCTTCGCAATGCTGTCGGGCGGCAAGGGCATCCATGTCGTCGCGCCGCTGACGCCCGGTCATGACTGGGAGACGCACAAGGACTTTTCCAAGCGTTTCGCCGAGGCGCTGAGCATCGCGGAGCCGGATCGCTACGTGGCGAACATGAGCAAGGCCAAGCGCAAAGGCCGCATCTTCATCGACTATTTGCGCAACCAGCGCGGCAGCACAGCGGTGCTGCCCTATTCGGCGCGCGCGCGAGCCGGTGCGCCGGTGGCCGTTCCCATTGCATGGGATGAGCTTGACGACATGCAGAATGCCCATCCGTGGTCGATTGCCGATGCCGAGATGTTGCTTGCCCGCTCGCGTGACAAAGGTCTGCGCGGCTGGGGCTTTGCCGCGCAAGCCTTGCCGACGGCCTGAAGCGACGGAACTGCTCACGCAACCGGCCGTTCCGTTCATGGAAGGAAAAAGCCATGAGCGATGCCATCGAAATGATCCACGAGGACGCGCTGCCGGGGCATGAGAGCGAGCTGGAGCCCAAGCCCGACTGGCAGCCGCGTTATCCGGGCTCCGGCCGCCTTGCGGGAAAAGTCGCTCTCATCACGGGCGCAGACAGTGGCATCGGGCGCGCTGTGGCGGCGCTCTTCGCTCGTGAAGGGGCAGACATCGCTATTGCCTATCTCTGCGAGCATGATGATGCCGCCAAGACCGCCGACATCGTTCGCGCCGAGGGGCGCAAAGCAATCACGATTGCGGCAGATCTGGGTGAGAAGAGTGCCTGCGATAATATCGTGCGCCAGACGGTCGACGCCTTCGGCCGCATCGACATCCTTGTGAACAATGCCGGCGAACAGCATCCGGACAAGGACATTCGCGATATCACCGAAGAGCAGCTTCGCCGTACATTTCAGACGAATATTTTCGCGATGTTCTTCCTGACGCAGGCAGCCCTGCCTCACCTTGGCAAGGGCGCTGCCATCATCAACTGCACTTCGGTCACCATGTATCAAGGCTCTAAAGAGCTCCTCGACTATTCCAGCACCAAAGGGGCGATCACCGCATTCACGCGCTCCCTCAGTGAGAACCTCATCGAGCAGGGAATTCGGGTGAATGGCGTCGCGCCGGGGCCGATCTGGACGCCGCTCAACCCGTCAGGCGGCGCTAGCAAGGAGAAGCTGGCACATTTCGGCGAGAGCACGCCGATGGGCCGTCCGGGACAACCCAACGAAGTAGCGCCCAGCTTCCTGTTCCTCGCCTGTGACGACTCGAGCTATATGAGCGGACAGGTGCTCCACCCAAATGGCGGGACGATCGTCGGCAGCTAAAGGGTTGATCAGCGCAAGATGCGCGTAAGGGCTCGCGTCGACACCGGCTTTTGCAGCACATCGACACCGCCGCCGTTCATGTCGAACTGCTCGTCCATATAGCCGGTCATCAACGCGACACGGATGTCCGGGCGAAGTTCGCGCACTTTCTCTATGGTGCGCAGACCGTTGAAATGCGGCATCGCATAGTCGGTGAGCATGAGGTCGAAGTTTCCGTCTTCGACGGCAACAATGTCGAGGGCTTCCAGGCCGCCCGTGGCCTCGACCACTGTCAGACCGAGATCGCGAAGCTGTGCCGCAAGGACGGTGCGAACCATCTCGTCGTCGTCGACCAGCAGGATCGACCGCACGGAAGGCGGCGCGTCCTCTTCTTGAGGCGTTCGTTGATCCGTGACAGCCTCATGGTCGGCGGACGGCAGTAACAACTCGACGATTGTCCCCCGGCCTTCCTCGCTCTCGATGAAGAGTTTTCCGCCGGATTGCTGCACGAAGCTCATGACCATCGAGAGACCGAGACCCGTGCCTTTGCCGACCTCCTTCGTGGTGAAGAAGGGCTCGGTGATGCGCTCGATGATGGCGGTCGGAATGCCGCTGCCTGGGTCTTTGATTGTAATGCAGAGATATGGGCCGTCGGCCAATTTGGCTCGCGCCAGCCGCTCGCTATCGGCTTCTGAAATTGCCACTTCAATGATGCCGCCGTCGGGCATCGCGTCGCGCGCATTGATGATGATGTTGAGCAGCGCGAGTTCGAGTTGCACGCGGTCGACGAAGAAGTTCCGGCCCAGCTGTGGGCAGGTCCAGTCGATCGTGACCGTGCCGCCGAGCGTCTGTTCCAGCAGACCTGCCAGCGCTTCGCAGATGGCAGAGGGCGCGATGCTGACCGGTGTCAGATCCTGCTTGCGTGCAAACGCCATCATTCGGCGGATGAGATCCGCGCCCTTATTGGCCGCGAGCCGCATCTGCTCGACGATCGCCTGTTCGTTGGGACCGAAGCTGATGCGTCGTTCCAGGACGTCCAGCCCGCCCAGGACTGCGGCCAGCAGGTTGTTGAAGTCGTGGGCGACGCCGCCGGTCAGTTTACCGATGGCGTCCATCTTGCCGGCCTGCAGCAGTTGCGCTTCCAACTGCTTGCGGTCGGTGACATCGATCAAGGTCCCGGCCCAGCGGGAGCGGTTCTTCGTCGCCTGGACGAGAACGATCTGTTCGTTGAAGTGATGAATCGTGCCGTCACTTTCGCGCCAGCGATATTCGCGCGAGAGCTTTTGATTGGGCGAGGGAGACGAGGGGACCTTGAGCGTTGCGGCATCATCCACGTGGATGCGCTCCTCCCAGTTTCCGCTGCCATCCTCGATGAGCGCTGCATCATCGCCGATAATTCTTGCGAGATTGCCGCCGACGAAACGCCGCACGAGCTGGCCTGAATCCTCCGCGCTCGCCTCGAACAACGCGAGTGGCAGGGCGTCCAGCATGTTGGCGAGGCGTGCCCGGCTTTCGTGAAGCTCCGCCTCCAACCGTAGCCGGTCGAGCTCGGCCGTGAACCGGGCTTCCCGGGATTCCTGTTCCGCCCGGTTGGTTGCCTCGATCTGGGTCCGCATCTGATAGAGGTCGACGAAGACGCTGACTTTGGACTTGAGCACGATCGGATCGACCGGCTTGAACACATAGTCGACCGCGCCCATCGAATAGCCGCGCATCAGATGATCTGTTTCCTTGTTGATGGCGGAGAGGAAAATAATGGGAATACGGGCCGTCTGCTCGCGCTGACGAATAAGGCCGGCAACCTCATAGCCGTCCATGCCGGGCATGTAGACGTCGAGCAAAATGACGGCATAGTCGCCGTTCAGCAGCTCCCGCAGCGCGCCCCTCCCCGAGGTCGTCGTGACGATCTCGGCGATGTCGCGCAACGCGTGAGATAGTGCGAGCAGGTTGCGCTCGTCATCGTCGACGATCAGAATCCTGGCGTTGGATTGCGCCGCCGAAGACGTCCGGCCGAGCGGTTCCTCGGCCAGCACCTGCCTGTCCATCACCCGACCGTCTCCGCAGCCCCGGCTTCAATGACCGCCTTGGCGGCCGACTGGCCGCGACTGATCCACACCCGCAGCAGCGCCAGCAAGAGGTCGATATCGACGGGTTTGGAGATGTAGTCCGACGCACCGGCATCGAGGCACTTCTGCCGGTCGCCCTTCATCGCCTTGGCCGTGACGGCGACCAGCGGGGTGGCCGCGATGGCGCTGTTTGCGCGAATCCGCCTCATGGTCTCATAGCCGTCCATATCGGGCATCATGATGTCGATCAGGGCCACGTCGATACCGTCGACACGTTCAAGGATCGCAATGCCGTCTGCGCCGCGCTCGGCATGCAGCACTTCCGCCCCTTGGGCTTCGAGCACGCTCGTCAGCGAGTAGATGTTGCGGATGTCGTCATCGACGATGAGGATGCGGCTGCCAGTCAACCCCGGCAAAGCCTCGCGGCGAGCTTTGTCGGGCTTCCGTCCCTTGCCGCGCTTGGCAGTCGGACTGGTGCTTTCGGCGGCAATCTTCCTGAAGAGAGCCATGAGCTCCTCCTGGTCGGCGGGCTTTTCCGTGACGCCGGCCGCGCCAAGTTTGAGCGCGTGGGCTGCCTGCTCCGCGCCCGAAATGACGTGCACGGGGATCCGCGCAGTGTCGGGATCGTGATGAAGCAGGTCGAGCAGCACGAACCCGTCGATGTCGGCGAGGCCGAGGTCGAGCGTGATTGCGCTCGGCATCATCTTTCGGACCATGGCGACGGTGCCGGAGCCAGCGGTTGAAATGACTGCCTGAAGGCCCGACTGATGTGCGAGTTCCAGCAAGACGCCGGCAAAGGTCGGGTCATCCTCCACGATCAGGACGAATGGCTGGCCGTCGAGAATGCCGCGGTCGTCGAGTGGCGCGTAGGTGACAAGAGAGTCGCCTTCCGGCTCGTCGACTTCAAGCGACGGCATCCGGTTTGGAGCGTCCATCGGCACATAGAGCGTAAAGGTCGAACCTTCGTTCGGAACAGAACGGACTTGCAACTCGCCACCGAGCAGACGAGCAATTTCCCGGCTGATCGAGAGGCCCAGGCCTGTGCCGCCATACTTGCGGCTGGTCGTGCCGTCGGCCTGCTGAAAGGCCTCGAAGATCAGCTTCTGCTTGTCTGCGGGAATGCCGATGCCGGTGTCCTTGACCGATATCTCCAGCGCCTGATGAACGTCGCGCAGCGCCGGATGATTGGCGCTCCAGCCCTGGGTCGCCGATCGCACGCGCAGCGTCACGCTGCCCTGGGCCGTAAACTTGAAGGCGTTGGAGAGCAGGTTGAGCACCACCTGCTGCAGCCGCTTCTCGTCGGTCGGGATGGTGGCCGGCAGTGCGTCATCGAACTCGACCTCGAAGGCGAGGCCTTTTTCGGAGGCGAGCTGGCGGAAGGTGCGTTCCATGTGCTGCTTGAGGCCAGCCAGCGGCATATCGCCCATTTCGATCGACACCGTGCCGGACTCGATCTTCGAAAGATCGAGAATGTCGTTGATGAGATTGAGCAGATCGGTGCCGGCGCCGTGGATGGTGCGCGCGAACTCGGTTTGCTTGGTGTTGAGATTGCCCTGCTGGTTGTCGGCCAGAAGCTTCGAAAGAATGAGCAGCGAGTTGAGCGGCGTACGCAGCTCGTGAGACATATTGGCGAGGAATTCCGACTTGTATTTGGACGTGAGGGCGAGCTGCTCTGCTTTCTCCTCCACCGCCCGGCGCGCCATTTCGATCTCGAAGTTCTTGGCTTCCACCTGCCGCTTCTCGTTTTCGAGCAGCTGTGCCTTCTCCTGCAATTCCTCGTTGGTCGCATGCAGCTCTTCCTGCTTGCGCGTGAGTTCGGTCTGGCGTGCCTGCAATTCCTGCGTCAGCAACTGTGACTGAGCCAGCAGGCCCTCCGTGCGCATGGTTGCGGCAATCGTATTGAGCACGATGCCGACCGTTTCCATGAGCTGGAACAGGAAGCTGTGGTGCGTCTCGTTGAAGTCCTCGAACGAGGCAAGCTCGATCACGGCCTTCACCTCGTCCTCGAAGAGGGCGGGCAGGATGTTGATGTTGACCGGCGCTGAAGAGCCGAGGCCTGATCCGATGCGAATGAAATCGCCGGGTACCTTATTGAGGCGGATCGGCCGCTTGTCCGCTGCCGCCTGGCCGATCAGTCCTTCGCGCAGTTCGAAACTGCGTTTCAGTTCCTCGTGGTTTTCTGCGCCGTAGCTGGCCACGAGATCGAGTTTCGTTTCATCCTCGTCGCGGCTCTGCACATAGAAGACGCCGTATTGTGCGTTCACCAGCGGCGCCAACTCGGACATGATGAGGTTCGAGATGGTCGCGAGATCCCGCTCGCCCTGCAGCATGCGGCTGAAGCGCGCGAGATTGGTCTTGAGCCAGTCCTGCTCGGCGTTTTTGAGCGTCTGATCCTTCAGGTTGAGGATCATCTCGTTGATGTTGTCCTTGAGAGCGGCCATCTCGCCCGACGCTTCCACGGCGATCGACCGGGTGAGGTCGCCCTTGGTCACGGCGGTCGCCACCTCGGCGATCGAGCGCACCTGGTTGGTGAGGTTCGTCGCCATGGCGTTCACATTGTCCGTGAGGTCGCGCCACAGACCGGCAGCGCCGGGCACGCGGGCCTGTCCGCCGAGCCGCCCTTCCACACCCACTTCGCGGGCCATGTTCGTCACCTGGTCGCCGAAGGTGGAGAGTGTTTCGATCATGCCGTTGATGGTCTCTGCCAGCGCCGCGATCTCGCCCTTGGCGTCGAAGGTCAGTTTGCGCTTCAGATTGCCTTGGGCCACCGCTGTCACGACGTCGGCGATGCCGCGCACCTGGTTGGTCAGGTTCGTGGCCATCAGGTTCACGTTGTCGGTGAGGTCCTTCCAGGTGCCGCCAACGCCGGGCACCTGCGCCTGGCCGCCGAGACGGCCCTCGGTGCCGACTTCGCGGGCCACGCGGGTCACTTCCGATGCGAAACCGTTGAGCTGGTCCACCATGGTGTTGATGGTATTTTTGAGCTCGAGAATCTCGCCCTTCACGTCGACGGTGATCTTCTTGGACAAGTCGCCGGATGCCACGGCGGTGGTCACCTCGGCGATGTTGCGGACCTGGCCCGTCAAGTTCGCGGCCATGAGATTGACGTTGTCGGTCAAGTCTTTCCACGTGCCTGCCACGCCCTTCACATTGGCCTGGCCGCCGAGCTTGCCCTCGGTGCCCACTTCGCGGGCCACGCGGGTCACTTCCGAGGCGAAGCTGGCGAGTTGCTCCACCATGGTATTGACGACTTTGCCGATGCGGAGGAATTCGCCGCGTAACGCGCGGCCCTCGATCTCCACCGCCATGGATTGAGAAAGGTCGCCCTTGGCCACGGCACCGATGACGCGTGCGACTTCCGTGGTCGGCTGCACCATGTCGTCGATAAGCTCGTTGAGGGCTTGCAGCTTGGTTTCCCAACCCCCCGCAGCACCGCGCACGAAAGCACGGTGGCCGATCTTGCCCTCCTTACCGACGACGCGGGAAAGGCGCTCGAATTCGTCCGTAATTCGCTGATTGAGGCCCACAACCTCGTTGAACAGGGACGCGATCTCGTCGTCGCCATCGTCGCCTTCCGGCAACCGTACGCTAAAATCACCGTTACGAAACTTGCGCAGTGCGGTCACGAGCTCTCGCCGGCCGACACCATATTGCGCGGTTTGAGTTTGAGCATCCATTTCCGCACCCCCAGAGAGCCACACATCCCCGTTGGCAAACGTATTGAAGGCCAATTGGTTCCATTGGGCGGCGAGAATTTATCCGCCCCAATAACAATTGGAGAATCCAGGCAGATTTTGCCTCGCTCTGCCGCGGTTCATGCGACTGGAGATCGGAACCTTTGGTGCGGCAGGTCGTTGTCTGTGCCAGCCGCGCGCCACCAGAATGCACGCCCCTTCGTTGGAGATACGAAATGAATCCTGCCTGGAGACATGTTGCCGTCCTGTCCGTTTTCGCTCTCGCAGCTTGCGGGCAGAAGACGCAGAACAGCGCGGAGAACGCCGTCAACGCCACGGAGAATGCATTCTCCAACGCGGCCAACGCGACCGGCAACGTCATTGACAATGCCAGCCTTGCCCTCACGCCCACGCCTACGCCGCAGGAATTCATCGACAAGGCCGCGAAGAGCGATGCGTTCGAGGTGGCTGCGGGCCAGCTGGCCAAGGCCAACGGCAGTTCGGCGGGGGTCAAGGAGTTCGGTCAGATGATGATCGACGCGCATACCAAGTCGACCGCCGACCTCAAAAAGGCTGCTGGGACGCTCAAGCCCGATCCGGTGCTGACCAGCGATCAGAAGGATAAGCTGTCGGACCTGGGCAAACTCAAGGGCGCGGATTTCGACAAGGCCTATATCGATGGTCAAATCGACGCGCACGAAGACGCGCTCTCGCTCATGAAGAAATATGCGGCCGACGGCACGGACGCTTCGCTCAAGACGGCTGCGGGAACGATGGTGCCCGTCGTGCAGACGCATCTCGACCATGCGAAGGAATTGAAGGGCGAATAAGGCTATCTGAAGCCGGTGGACCCGAAGCCGCCGGCGCCCCTTATGGTCTCGTCCAGTTCGGCCACCTCTGTCATGAGTCCGATCTGGACCGGCGCAACCACGAGCTGGGCGATGCGGTCGCCGCGCCGGATTTCGAACGGCTCCGAGCCCAGGTTGATCATGATGCACTTCAGTTCGCCGCGATAATCGCTGTCGATGGTGCCGGGCGTGTTGGGCAGGGTGATGCCGTGCTTCAGCGCAAGGCCGGAACGTGGGCGAACCTGGATTTCGAAGCCCTCGGGAATGGCGAGCGCGAGGCCCGTGGCGACGGCATGGCGTGCCATGGGGGCGAGAGTCACATCTTCGGCTGAGACCACGTCCATGCCGGCTGCGCCATGAGTGGCATAAGTCGGAAGTGGCAATCCCTCGCCATGGGGCAGGCGTTTCACTTCGATATCAACGGCCGGCAAGGGCATCCGCGATCCTTTCGATGAGCCGCGCGGCGACGGCGGATTTTGTCATTTCGGGCCAGTCTTCGATCCCGGCCGCCGTGACGAGATGCACTTCATTGGTCGCACCGCCCATCACATCTCCGGAGACGTCATTGGCGACGATCCAGTCCGCGCCCTTGCGGGCACGCTTGGCGCTCGCGTGGTCGAGGACATTCTCGGTCTCTGCGGCAAAACCGATCAGGAGGCCGGGCCGCTTCCCGTGTCGCGACAGGGTTGCGAGAATGTCGGGATTCTCTTCGAGCACGAGAGGCGCGGGCGTCTTGCCGTCCTTCTTGATCTTCTGAGAAGCTTCATCCGCTGCGCGCCAGTCCGCGACGGCGGCGACGAGGATCGCGACATCGGCCGGGAGCGCGGCTTCGACGGCGTCGAGCATCTCGCGCGCGGTTTCGACGTCGATGCGGGTCACGCCGGCCGGCGTCGGCAGCATCACCGGCCCGGCGACGAGTGTCACCGTCGCGCCGGCACGGGCGGCGGCGGCGGCGATCGCGAAGCCCTGTTTTCCGGAGGAACGATTGGCGATGTAGCGCACAGGATCGATCGGCTCGTGGGTGGGGCCGGCGGTGACGAGGACGTGCTTGCCGAACAGATTGTGCTCGGAGAGATCGGGCGCATTGATCGTGCGTGTCGTGTCGGTGAGCAGGGGGTGCTCATCGGCCGTTTGGGCCTCAACAAGAAGTCGTTCTATTTCGGCAAGGATTTCAGTAGGTTCGGGTAGTCGACCCTTGCCCCATTCGTTACAAGCCATGGCCCCGACGCCCGGTTCGAGGATGTTGATGCCATCCTCCTTCAATTTCAATATGTTACGCTGCGTCGCCTTGTGGTGCCACATGCGCACGTTCATCGCGGGGCAGGCGAGCACCGGCTTGTCGGTCGCGAGCAGGATCGTGGTCGCCAGATCGTCGGCGATACCGCCCGCCATCTTGGCGAGGATATTTGCGGTCGCGGGCGCGATCACGATGAGGTCGGCCTCGCGCGACAGCTGGATATGCCCGATCTCGCGCTCTTCCTTGAGATCGAACATATCGCCATAGACATGATCCTCGGTAAGCACGCCGAGCGACAGCGGCGTCACGAATTCCTTGGCGCTCTCCGTCATCACGGCGCGCACCGCCATGTCCTTCGCCTTCAGGAGGCGGACCAGCTCCAGCGACTTGTAGGCGGCGATGCCACCCGAGACGATGAGGAGGATGCGAGGCTGAGTCATGACCGGCGCGTTCATAGCCGCTCCCATCCAGTGCGGCTAGCTATGGTTAGAAGGTCATGACCTTCCGTGCGACGAGCGCGCAGACGAGACCCGTTGCTGCGCCGCTGATCGCGGTCCCCGGCAGCTCGAAGCCGAACGTCACGATCTCCAGCGCGGGCGCCGTTCCCGTAACCGCCCCGATGGCCACGCCGGCAAGGGCCCACGCCCAGAGCGTTTTCGCGGCAGGCTTCGTCCTGCCCAGGCCGGTGAAGCCGAAGACGACGACGGCAAGCGCAAGTGTCGCCAGCAACACCGACATGGGGGCGATGAAGGGGCCGACGAACAGGCCGATCAGCGGCGCGACGAACAGCGCGAAGGCCGGTCCGATCGGTCCTCCCCAAAAGAGCAGGCGCGGCAGCAGCGTAAAGACCGGCATGAGGATGAGGGCGCACGCCAAGGCAAGGGCGATAGCGAGCAGCGCACGCCACACAGGGATGGAGAGGTCGGGCTCGGTCATGACGGCAACTTGCCGGAAAGAGGATGCGCTTGCCAGTGCCGTGCGCTTAGTGTGCGAAGCCCCACATTGCCGCCGCGCCCAGCGCCGCAGCGACGATCGCCACACTCATATAACGCAGCAAGCGGCCGCTGTGTTCGATCTGGATGAGCTTGACCTCGGGGAGGGGCAGCGGCGGCGGGGCGCCGCCGGGCGGAGGGTAATCGTCCTCCAGCCGCTTGAGCAGGCCGGGGAGCCGTTTCAAAGTTTCGAGCCCGTCGAAAATGGCATCGGCGAGCTTGGCCTCGGGGCCGAGTTCGTCGCGCAGCCACGCCTTCACATAGGGACCGGAGACGTCCCACATGTTGATCTCGGGATCCAGCATCGTCGCGACGCCCTCGACCATCACCATGGTCTTCTGCAGCAGCAGCAGGTGCGGCTGGGTCTGCATGTCGAAATCGCGGGTGATGGCGAACAGTCCGTCGAGCATCTGGCCGACCGACAGCTCGCTGACCGGCTTGCCGCGCATCGGCTCGCCGACCGCGCGCAGGGCCGTGGCGAATTCGCCGACATTGTGATGGGCGGGCACATATTGCGCCTCGAAATGGATCTCGGCGACGCGGCGGTAATTGCCGGTGATGAGGCCGTAGAGGATCTCGGCGAGCCAAAGCCGCGCCCGCCGGTCGATGCGGCCCATGATGCCGAAATCGATCGCGACGATGTCGCCCGCCGCCGTCACGAACAGGTTGCCCTGGTGCATGTCGGCGTGAAAGAAGCCTTCGGCGATCGCCTGCTTGAGGAAGGTGTTCACGAGCCGCGCGGCAATGGCCTTGAGGTCATGGCCCGCAGCGATGAGGGCCTCGCGGTCGCTCACCTTGATGCCGTCGACCCAGTCGAGCGTCATGACGCGGCCGTTGGTCCGGTCCCAGTCGATGCCGGGGACGATATAGCCTTCGACCGCCGTCATCGACTCAGCGAGTTCGGACGCCGAAGCCGCTTCGCGGCGCAGGTCCAGCTCGCGCGCGGTCCAGCGCTTGAGGTTTTCGATCACCAGGCGAGGGCGGAGGCGCGCAGCCTCACCGCCGAGCTGCTCGAGGTGCGCGGCGCCCCATTCATAGGTCTCGATGTCGCGGGCGAAGCGCTCACGGATCTTGGGGCGCAGAACCTTGACGGCGACCTCGCGCCCGTCGGTGGTGACGGCGCGGTGCACCTGTGCGATGGAGGCAGCGCCGACGGCCTGTTCGTCGAAGCGCGCATAAATTTCCTCGAGCGGCCGGCCGAAGCTGGTCTCGATCTCCTCGCGGATGAGCGCGAAGTCGACCGGCGGCAGCGCGTCCTGCAGCATGAGCAGGTCGTGCGCGGCTTCCTCGCCGACGATGTCGGGACGCGTCGCCAGGCTCTGGCCGAGCTTGATCGCGGCCGGCCCGATGGCCTGGAAAGCCTCGGCATAACGCGGCTTCTTCGGCACGCGTGCGCCGAAGCGGGCAAGCCGAGCCAGGCGGCGGACCGGCGCGGGCGTGTTGCGGTCCTGCTCGATGCCCCTGAGCGCGCCATGACGGGCGAGCGTGCGGCCCCATTTGAGGATCCGCCAGAGGTGGGTGGCGTGGGAGGTCACGTTTGAAGCCCCTCCCTTTCAAGGGAGGGGCAGATTGTGGGTGGTGAGCGAAGCGAACTTAGTGCGCTGCCCCCACCCCAACCCCTCCCCTGAAGGGGAGGGGCTATGTCGTGGAGCATCCTCACACCTTCCAGCCCGAATGGATCGCGACGAGGCCGCCGAGGATCGGCTCGGCCTTGACCTGCACGAAGCCGGCCTCGCCGATCATCTTTGCGAAGCGCGGCATGTCGGGGAAGCGGCGGATCGATTCGATGAGGTAGCGGTAGCTCTCCTCGTCATGGGCCAGCAGCTTGCCGAGCTTGGGCACGAGCTTATGCGAATAGGCGTCGTAGACGTCGCCGAAGCCGGGCCAGGTGGTGGTCGAGAATTCGAGGCAGAAGAAGCGGCCGCCGAACTTGAGCACGCGATGCGCCTCCCTGAGGGCCGCCGGGATGTCGGTCACGTTGCGGATGCCGAAGGCGATCGTATAGGCGTCGAACTGCCTGTCGGCGAAATCGAGCTTCTCGGCATTTTGCGGCTTCCACGTCAGGCCCTCGATGCCGCGCTTCTTTGCGCGCTCCTGGCCGACGCCGAGCATGTCCTCGTTGATGTCGCTGACCGTGATCAGCGCGCCCCTGGCGGCCATGCGGAAGGCGATGTCGCCGGTGCCGCCCGCCATGTCGAGGATCGCCTCGTCC
>JAGIAA010000035.1 GCA_017745115.1 Sphingobium sp.
GGCGAACCCCTATCTCTGCTACGCAGCGCTGCTGATGGCGGGCCTCGACGGCATCGAGAACAAGATCCATCCCGGCGACGCGATGGACAAGAACCTCTACGACCTGCCGCCCGAGGAACTGAGCCTGGTCCCGACCGTGTGCGGCTCGCTCCGCGAGGCGCTCAACAGCCTCGAAGCCGACCACGCCTTCCTGCTCAAGGGCGACGTGTTCACCAAGGATCAGCTGGACGCCTATATCGAGCTCAAGTGGCCCGAAGTGTACCGCTGGGAAATGGCGCCGAGCCCGGTCGAGTTCGACATGTACTACAGCGCCTGATCTCTTCAGCCGCAAGAAACGCAGCCCTGGGGAATCTTCCCCAGGGCTTTTTCTTTGCCTCCAGTCGCCTTGTCCCTGTCATGAAAGGCGGCTACACACCTTGAAATGCAACGATTAATTCTTTCGACTTTCCTACTAGCAAGCCTGAGCGCCTGTGGGGGAAGCTCGACGCCAACACCGACGCCGACACCGAGCAACTCACCCCCTGTCTTCACGTCGCCGGCAACCGCCTCGGTCGCGGAAAATCAGACGCTGGTCTATCAAGCAACCGCGAGCGATCCCAATGGTGACGCAGTGGCATACAGCATCGCCGGCGGCCCCGATGCTGCACAATTCACCCTCGACGGGAACGGCAAACTCTCCTTCACTGCGGCACCGAACTTCGACGCCCCTCAGGACAGCAACGGCGACAATGTCTATGAGGTGACGCTGCGCGCGTCCGATGGCAACACCAACACCACGCTGAATCTGCAGGTCACGGTCACCAACAGCAAGGAAGGCATTGCCGTCCACCGCGTGGCAACCGGCTTCTCGCAATCGGTCCAAGTCTATGCAGTCCCGGGGCAGAATGACCAAATCTACGTCGGCGAAAAAGGCGGACGCATCTACCTGCTTGACCTACCGACCGGAGCGAAGACGCTCATTCTGACAGCCGACAACATTTCGACCGACGGAGAACGTGGGCTGATCGGATTTGCGGCGGGTGTCGTGACGCCGGGCACCGTCCAGCCAACACAGGGTTTTTTTGTGCTGGTCACAAACAGCGCAGGCGACGTCGAACTGCGCGTTTACGCAAGGAATCCCTCCGGCCTTTACTTCCTCTCGAATGTCGACCCCTATCTTCTTCGGGTTCCTCACTCCGCGAATAACAATCACAATGGCGGCTGGGTCGATTTCGGACCGGACGGCCAGCTCTATGTCGGAATTGGAGACGGAGGCGGTTCGGGCGATCCAAACAACAACGCACAGAATCCGAGTTCACAGCTTGGCAAGATTTTGCGCCTTGCGCCCGTCGCTGACCCATATGCGGGCGCGAGCCCTCGCTTTTGGGGCGCCTCGCCAAACAATCCCTACGCGTCCGGCGGCGGCGATCCTTATGTCTTCGCGCTGGGCCTGCGCAATCCATTCCGCGCAGCTTTCGAGGGTAACAACCTAATCATCGGCGATGTCGGCCAGAACGCGGTCGAGGAAGTCGATATCATCCCTGTCGGCACCCCCGGTGCTAACCTCGGCTGGCACTTTCTGGAAGGCACGCACAGCTTCACGGGTACGGCGCCCGCCGGTCTGACAGCACCCAAGCTTCAATATACCCATGGCAACGGCCCATTTCAGGGCGCTTCCGTCATTGGCGGGCGTGTCTACCATGGCACGATCGCGGCTATCGACGGCCATTATTTCTTCGGCGATTATGTCTCGCAGCACGTCTGGAGCCTGCCCTATTCGCGGCTGCTCTCGGGCCCCCTGCTCGATGGCACCGGCTTTGAGCTGCGCGACGCCGACCTGGCCCCGGATGCCGGCACGATCAACATGCCGGTGTCGTTCAACGTCGATCGCGCAGGACGTTTATACATCGTCGATCTCGACGGTGATATTTTCCGAGTAGACGCGGGCTAAAATGGGTCAGCCGTCAATCACTTCCCGCAGCTTCCGCGAAAGGCCGAACAGCGCGAACGGCTTCTGAATGAAGGCGATGCCCTGGTCGACCATGCCGTTGTGGACGATCGAGTTGCGCGTGTAGCCGGTGGTGTAGAGCAGTTTGAGCGCAGGCCGGATTGCTACCGCCTTCTCGGCAAGCTCACGGCCCGTCATGCCGGGCATGACGATATCGGTGAAAAGAAGCGTCACTTCGCCGCCCTTTTCCAGCATCGCCAGCGCCTCCGCGCCGCTGCCGGTCTCGACCACCCGATAACCCAGTTCTGCGAGCATGCCGACGGTCATCGCCCTCACCTCGGCATCGTCTTCCGCAACGAGGATCACTTCCCCGTCGACGGCGCGCATGATGCTTTCGTCGCGCTCCCGCAGTTCGGTCGAGGCGGCGTCGCCGAAATAGCGCGGCAAATAGACCCGCACCGTGGTCCCCTTGCCGAGCTCGGAATAGATTTTGAGATGACCGTTCGACTGCTTCACGAAACCGAATACCTGGCTGAGACCCAGCCCGGTACCGCGGCCGACATCCTTGGTCGTGAAGAACGGCTCGAAGGCGCGGTCGATCACATCCTGCGGCATGCCCGTCCCCGTGTCCGTCACCGAAAGCATGACATATTGGCCGGGCCGAACCTCCTCGTGCATGCGGGCGTAGCGGTCATCGAGCTCGCTGTTGGCCGTCTCGATCGTGAGCTTGCCACCATCGGGCATGGCGTCGCGCGCGTTCACGGCGAGATTGACCAGTGCGCTCTC
Source organism: Sphingobium sp. (assembly GCA_017745115.1). Next base: position 2,714 of record JAGIAA010000035.1, read on the forward strand.
GATCTGCGCAGGATCGGCGTTCACGCGCCATAAGCCGCCCGCCAGCACCGTTTCGATCTCGATTCGCTCACCCAATGTCCGGCGCAGCAATTCTGACATGCTGCCGACTAGGCGATTGGGCTCGAGAATGCGCGGCTCGAGCGGTTGTGAACGCGCAAAGGCGAGAAGCTGGGCGGTGAGCGACGCGGCGCGCTGAGCGCCCTCCTGGGCATTATCGATGCATTTAAGCGTCGCGCCGACGTCCTCACGCTTCAGACGTAGCCGGGCGAGATCCAGGCTGCCGGTGATGATCGCCAGCATATTGTTGAAGTCATGCGCGATGCCGCCCGTCAATTGGCCCACGGCCTCCATTTTCTGAAGCTGTCGCACCTGACTTTCGGCCTGCGCGCGCTGCGCGATCACGGCGCTCAGCTCACGATTGCGCTCTTCGAGATCGCTGATGTGACGGCCGTTGATCGATCGGACGATGAAGGCCAGAACGATTACCAACAGCGAGCTGATGGCGAGCGCGGCATAGCCAAGGTTCGTTCGGGCATCGGCGACAAAGCGGCGCTTGGCGAGCAAAGCCTCCTCGACACCCTGCATGCGGCTGATGACATCCGAGATCGCCTTCAAAGACTTGCTGCCGCGGCCCGAGCGGACAATCCGCAGCGCTTCACTCCGCTTGCCTGATGTCGCCAAGCGGGTCGTCTGCGCAAGTTGGTCCAGCTTGACCTGCATCGCCGCCGCCAGCTGCGCGACATTCTGCCGCTGGGCGGGGTTGTCGCTCGTCGCCCGGTCGAGATTGGCCAACTCGCGCGGCAGAGTCTGCACAGCGCGATTGTACGCCTCGAGATCCTCCACCCGCTCGGTCAACAGAAAGGAGCGCTGGCCGGTTTCCGCCAAGGTGATGATACGGCCGAGGCGATTGAGGCGGTTTTCGACTTCCAGCGTGTGCTGCACGCGATCGGTCGCATCGCGCTGCAGGATGGAGACCCAGACGGCACTGACCACGCTCACGCCAAGCAGCATGAAGACAATGGCCGCCAATATCGCCTGTCGTGCGTTGGCTCTTTGATCGACCAGCGGTTCGTCCCGCACTGGAGCCCCCTCTATCGTCCTGGCGCTAATCATACGCTTTCTGAGCGATATTCAAGCGGATAACGCGATGGTTCAATAGTCCTTGGATATGCGCGCACCGGCGCTCTGGCGGCCGATCGTCGATACCGTCGAAAGGAGCGAGAGCCAGCGCGTGATCTGGAACTCGACGCGCGTCGCGCTGTACCCCTGCCCGTCGGTGATGAGTTCGACATACAGCCTGCCAATATTCTTGCCCGCCGCGATCGAGGTTTTGGCACCGGTGGTCGCGTCTGCGGGCAGGATCCGCAACCGCGACAGGCCCGTCGCCTTGCGGATCGCGTTGATCGGATCGAGCCCGCCGCTCCCGCCCTGGAAAGCTGCGACGGCGGAGGCAAGCTGGATGGCTTCGGGCGCCGAAAGATTGGTGATCGACGTGCCGAACAGGAGCCGCGCGAGCAGTTCATCCTGCGGCATTGCCGGAATACTGCTCATACTGATGATCGGGCGCAGGCTGGTGCCGGTGACGCTGATCGTCGCGTTAAGGTCGCTCACGTCCGCGACCGCGCGGATGTCGAGTACCGGATTGACCGGCACCGATCCGGTAAAGGTCAGACGGCCTTCGCGAAGATCGAAGCGCTTGCCGGCGAAGTCGTAATTTCCGTCAACGAGCGTTGCGGTACCCTTGATGGACGGATTGGTGACCGTGCCGCCGATTTGCAGGTCCGCAGCCCACTCACTGGTCATGCCGAGGCCTTCGACATGCAGGCAGCAATTGGCCTTTGCGGTGATGTCGAGCCGCCACGGCTCGGCTGCACGGACCGGCGTCACTTCGTCGCCCTGCCGGTTGATCTCGATCAGTCGTATCTGCGGAATCTCGGCAACCGCCGCGGCACGACCGAGCATGAAGCGGCTCTCCACGACATCGAGATTGCCGCTGATCGTGCCTGCGCCGCCGGTCGAGCGGATACGCAGCGGACCCGACACGGTGGCACCGATATCGTCGCGATCGAGCAAGACGGCGCGCGTCGCCTGGAGTTGCACATCCATCCCGATGCCGCGCTCGCTCGAGAAGGAGAAGGTCGCAGTACCGGCAACCTTGCCGCCGCCGACGGTTTGTCCGCTGAGATTGTCCAAGCGCAGCGACGCGCCGTCGAACGCGCCGCTGGCAGAGACGTGGCTGAGCGTCATGCCGGTGACGGGACTTTGCAGGCTAGCGTCCGTCGTCGAGACCGAGCCCTTGATATCCGGATCGGCCAGCGTCCCGCGCGCCTGCGCACTGATGCCCACGCGCCCGCCAAAGGACAGCAATTCGATATTGGTGAGACGCCAGAGCGTGTCTGCACTGCCGTTATAGCGAATGTCCGCCTGGAGCGGGGCGGCATTCAGCCTGTCCATGAGCGACCCCTCGCCCAGCGGCGTGAGCAGCGCCTGCGCCCGGCCCGTGACTGCACCGCCCTCGGAGATGACAGCACGCATCGCGGCACGGCGCGGATCCAGGACACCGTTGATACCGATGTCGATCGGGGCGGAACTCAACGCAAGGCCGGATCGAGTCAGACCACGCACACGCAGGCTCAATGTCCCGCTGGGAACACCGCCACGCGGAACATCGTAGACCAGCGCGCCGTCCGCCGTACCGCCCAGGCCGAGCTCACTATTGACCAGATCGAGCAGCGAGAGCGGAATGTGCGAGAGGCTTGCATCGACATGCGTGCTTTCCGCGCCGAAAAAGGCACCGAGTTGCATGCCGCCGTTGCGCAGGTTGAGACGCACGGGCTGCAGCCGCCAACCGTCACCCTCGCGCAGCAGGACGGCGGGGCCCGACAGCCGGATCGGTTCGCGCTCGATCGTCCCCGTGAGCGCAGTTGAAATCCGTCCCGACGCGATATTCGACCGGGCCATGATGTTGAAGGCGCGGCCATTGTCGGCCGTCGCCGAGACTGTTGCCGTGCCCTCGCCGTTGACCAGCTTGGCACTGCCGCTGAGCCGGCCGATGCGAAGCGACCCATAGCGAACGCCGCGCGCCTGCACCTGTCCGTTGAGGCCGACCGCACCTTCCTTCAACGCGATGTCGGCCTGCACGCGCCCCCGATTGACGGTCAGCCGCATCGGTCCCGCGAAGTTCGCATTGCCCAGATCGACGTCCAGCCCGAGATGCTGGACGCCGTCCGTCATCGCCAGCGTGACGCTGCCGGTCGCCGGGCCCGAGAGATCGAGCTTGCCGGCGATACCGCCAGTCACCGGCGTCAGCGTACCTTTCGCCAGGACATCCGCAACGCGGATGGCACTGAAATCGATCTGGGCCTGGCCATTTGCGGGCAACAGGATTGCACCTTCTGCTGTGAACGGCCCCAGCATCGATTGGCCGCTGCCGATAAAGTCATATCCCGCATCGCTCGGCTCGAGCGTGGCGTGCACATCGGTGAGCTGCACCCCCTGCCCCGGCCGGCGGAGCGTCAGGTCGACGCGCGGCCGCTCGATATGTCCGTCCAGAATAAGCGCCAGCGGACCATAATCGCGATGCGCGCCGCTGCCCGTGATGTGGAACAGCCCGTCGCGGCTACGATAGCCCTCGCCGGTGAGCGATAGAGCAGGTGCGACAAGCTTGAGATTACGTAGGTCGAGCCGCCCGCCGGCCCCGAAAGAGAGTCCGCTCGTAACGGTCGGCAGGCCGCCGCCGATCGAGTTCAGGAAGCCATTGTCGAGCCGCCTGACTTGCGCGCGCGCCGTACCACTCACCGCCAAATCACGCTTGGGCAGCCGAGAGACACGCAGCATGGCATCGAGATCGACGCGCCCCAGGCCCTTGAACTCGAAGCCATTGGAGACCGCAGTCAATGCAAGGTCGATATTGCCGTCGCTCGGCCTGAATTGTCCGCGCAATTCACCAGAGACGCCGCTCGCGCGCACCTGCGTCCGGTCGAGCCACAACGTGCCGCCGGCGAGGCGCACCAAACCTTGTGCCTTCAGGCCACGGAGTAGCGGATCGAATTGCGGATTGCCGCTCCGCACGGATTGGGTTGTCAGCTCGATCGGCCAAGCACCGCCATTGCCGCCCATCTTGCCCGCGCCATCCAGCTTCAGACCCGCGATGGTGAAGCCACCCTGCTTGAGTTCGCGCAGCGTGATCAGGAATTCGAGACCCGCCGTGGCGAAGGGGCCGGACAGGCGAGCCTTCAGAGTGGCATCGCGGCCGGACAGATTGGATGAAACCCGCGAAAGGTCCGCGGCCTGAGCGCTGACCAGAAGATTGTCGTAGCGCGACTGGACGAGATCGACACCGCCTTCAGCCGTCACCGCAAGACCTGGCACGCTGAGCCCGGCCTTGCCGGAGACAATCTTGTTCTCGAAGTGGACGTCCGCGTCGAGCATGGCCATGCCCTTGCCGAGCGCCGCAAGCGGTCCCACCTTCGCCAGCGGTCCGCGCAGCATGTAACGCCCGTTCTGCGCATCGATCGCGATATTGGCGAGCGTGCCGCTCTGGCGCATCACGACAAACCGGCCACCCCAGCGCTTCCAGTTGCCATCACCCTTGATGGCGACCGCCATCGGCTCGGTGAGACCGGCCAGTCCGGCAATGATTCCGCCCTGGGGCGCGGTCGCGACGCCATCGATATCGAACCGGCCATCGTCCGGACGACTATCGAGCGACAGGCGGATCGTGTCCGCACCATCCAGCGCATTGGCGGAGACGTTCACGACCGCGCGGCCCGAACGGATGTCGATCCGTCCGGACCCGCGCACGACATGCGGCCGCCCGCTGACCGCCGCGCCGAGGGCCAGGCGGTCGACGCGCAGATCCATCAGCCGGATATCGAAGCTCGGCAGAATCGACTTTTGTGCCCCGGTCGACCTCAGGCGGGGCAGGCGCTTCAACTCCGCCGGACCCACGTGCAGCTTGTCGACGTCGAGCCGGTTCGCGAACCAGGCGAGGGGGTACCATTGCAGATCGGCAACCGAAATCCGGGCAAATTCTCCTTCTGGATCAAGCAGTTGCATATCCCGCAGCCGCGCCTTGCTGTAGATACTGCCCTCGATCGAACCGATGCGGATACGCAACCCGGAGGCGGGCTCCAATCCGGCAATGCGCGACAGGACGAAGCTGTGGCCGCTCTCGCTGTCGAGCCAGCGCAGCGCGCCGATCGCAAGGGCTGCCACCAACGCCAGCAGGATAAGAAAGCCAAGACTGATGCGCGACCATCGTCGGCGCGGCCGCTGCGATGCTGGCTTGTCAGGCAGGACTTCTTCCGGCTCTGCCATCAGAAGGCCTGCCCGAGGCTGACGTACACGCCGATGCGGGAATCGCCCGGCTGCGGATTGATCGGCGTGCCGATGTCGATACGGATCGGTCCGAAATTGCTGTAATAGCGGAAGCCGAGACCCGCGCCGACGCGCATCTCCTTGATGCTGGGCCAGGGATCGGCCGAAATCGTGCCGGCGTCCACGAAGGGCACGATGCCGAACTGGTCGGCGCTGCCAAACCGGAAGCGCGCCTCGATCGAAACTTCGCCGAGACTGCGGCCACCGATGGGATCGTTATTGGCATCGCGCGGGCCGATTGCCTGATAGCCATAGCCGCGCACCGAGCCGCCGCCGCCGGCATAGTAGCGGCGGGTCGGCGCGATCCGGTCGCTCGAGGCACCGACGATCGTCCCCAGGCGCGCACGGCCCGCAATCGTCACCCGCTTGCTCGCCTGCAGATAGTAGCTGCCGTCGATCTGGGCGCGAACATAGCCGAAGGCATTGCCCTGCAGCGACAGCTCGGGCGAAATACGCCCACCCAACCGGAAACCCTTGCGCGGATCGAGCAGGTCGTCGCTGCCATCGTAGTTGAGGCTGCTCGGGAGCGCGAAGATGCCATAGGTGCGGCGGCGCGGGACCAGGGAGCTGCCATAGAGATCCCGCTCGTCACTCACCTTGAGCTCCGCGCCGAGAGACCAGGTCCAGTCCTTCTGGAAAATCAGATTCGTCTGCCGTTCGAGGCTCGCGCTGATGCCGGCGATCTTTGCCTGATAGGCAGGTTGATCAAGATTGGCGGCACTGAGTTCGACATTGAGGACGCGATCACGCCTGCCGAAATTGCCCCAGCGGACAGTCGCCGTGGCGCTCTGTTCCTGTTGCCCCAGCACGCCGCGCACCGTGAGTGCACCCTCGGGCGGGAAGAAGTTGCGGTGTTGCCAGCTCGCCTCGACGCGCATGCCCTCACCCGTTCCATAGCCGACTTCACCGGCAATCGTGTGGACAGGCGCTTTGCCGAGCTTGATATCGAGATCGACCGTCTCGTCATTCGCGCCCGGCTGCGGCGTGATCGACACTTGCGACACCAGGCCGGTCGCCACCAGTGCGCGATTGAGATCGGTTAAGTCCGCCTGCCGATAAGGATCGCCCTGCGAAAACCGGCTGATCACGCCGACATGCCGTGCGCCGAACGGCGCGTCGCTGTTGACGGTGATCTTGCCGATCCGCCGGTAGCCGCCGGTCGTCACCGTCATGTTGAGCGTGGCGCTGTGCTGTTCGTGCTGGACCACGAGCACCGGATCGCTCACCTCCGAAAAGGGATAACCGCGCTCCAGCATGCCGCTGCGCAGCGCCGCCGTCGCGCCGTTGATCGCATCCGTATCGGCGCGGTCGCCCGGCTTCACGGTGAACAACGCGCGGATGTCCGCCATGCCCGGCCCGTCGCCCGAAAGCCCGTCAATATCGAGCGTGCCGATCTTATAGGCATCGCCGGGATTGGCGGCGAGGATCGCAGTCACTTCGTTCGGTTGCCCTGCGCCGCGAAAATCCAGACGGGTGCGGCTGTCATAATAGCCTCTGGCTCGCAGCAGGTCGTCGAGCAGGGTGACGTCGGTCCGGCCTCTTCGGCGGATCTGCGCGATATTGGCGCGCTCGCGCTGCCCCGCGCGCAGGGCAGACAGCGTGTCGAAGCGCGAGAGGAGCGTGTCGTCCGCCGAGTCCCCCAACCCTTGGAGGCTGTAGGAATAACGCAGCGGCTGTGTCGGATCGATCGCCGCGAGCAAGGCCTGGCTGCTGTCGTCCTCGACCGGCAGAGGCGCTTCGCCAAGCTCGTCCGCAACCGACGGAATGGGCGCCGGTTCGACCGGTGCGGGCTGGGCAGGTTCCGTTACCGGCGGCTGTGGCGTAGGCGGCAGCGGGGTTTCCGGTTTCGAGAGATCGGGCCAATCAATACCGATATCGGGCAGATCGTCCGGCGGCAGCGAAGCCGATAGCGGAGCCTGAACCTGATCCTGCGCATTTGCGTATGCAAATCCGCTCATGCAGGCCAATGGCACCAACAATAAAGCAAGGCTCTGTCCCCTCCGGGAGACGGCCAATGCGGCTAGGGGCCGTGGACGCATGACGTCTGTCTAGGAGAAGGCTGTTCGCCCGCAAAACCCTTTTCGGCATTTCGGCGCAGATTTCGGGCCGGTTGTCTTGACGCCGAGACGCCCGCGAACCTGCTTAGAGCGAACTCTCGAGCCGCGTCAGGAGATCGCGCGCCGGGCAAGTGGCGCTGGCGAAGCCGAAGTTCGCCCGCTCGATCAACTGGCCCTCCAACCGCGCGACGCGATTGTAGAGATCTTCGCTGATCAGGATCAGCCCTTCCATCTCCGGGGAAAGCTTCGCGCGCACCAGCGGGTCAGTATGTTGCGCCTCACCGAGCTGGAACTTGTCCTCCAGCCGCGCCGATTCAGGCAGCTCGCCGCTCAGCACGGCGCGCTGGACCAGCAGCCATGCGATCGAATGCATGATGCGCGTCGAAATCTTCAGGGACTCACATGCGAAATCGAGCTTTTCGTATCGATCGAGCTCGGCACGATTGGCCTTGCCCTGGAAATCGAAATAGGCGCGCGCTTCGTCGGCCAGCACAACAGCCTCGATATAAAGGCCGTCGATGATTTGCTCGTCAATCTGTCGAACGGGTGCGACTTGTTCCATATCCGTCTGCTGCCACAGAGCGGAAATCCTGTCGCCGAGGTTAACTATCAATTTCCCTTAACCGGATGCCAAATTGGGCCAAACGGCCACTTTCCGCGATCAAGCGATGATATCGGGAACCAGGCAGTTCTCCAGAAAGCTGATTTCATCGCGCAGCCGCAGCTTGCGTTTTTTCATGCGCGCGATCTGGAGTTGGTCGGGTTGAGGCAGCTGGCCCAGTGCGTCGATGGCGCAATCGAGATCGCGATGTTCGATCCGCAAGAGGTCGAGTCTCTGCTCGATTTCTTCGACCGACATCACCGACTCGCACCCTCCCGTCTCGCAAGGCCCGCAGCATCATCGCACTGCCGGTCAGGAGCCGCAACCGGCAGGGAAGTCTCGCAAAAAAAGTTCGTGGTTAACGCAGAATCTTGCGGCCGGACGAAACGGAACGTCGCCGCTTTCGCAAAGCGGTTAACAGCCCATCCCATCCGGGCCACGCCTCCCTCGGCTCGTCGCAATTCACCTATTAATGCCCGCGACAAACCCTCCAAAGCGTGATCTACTCAACGCCCATTTGTCGCAACGGCTAGGAGGACAGAATGGATACAAGCCATGTTTCCGCACTGAACGCCAAACATGCTGGGCTTGAAGCCCGCATCCGTGACGAGAATACGCGACCAGCGCCCGACAGTCTCATGATTGCGGCGCTCAAGAAGCAGAAGCTTCAGCTGAAACAGGAAATAGCCCAAGCGACCGGCTGATTAGCCACTTAATCCTTTCCGGGAGAGGCGCGGCCTCTCCCGCGACAAGGACTTCATGACAGACAGGACGAGATTTCGAGGCTCGGCAGATTGTCGGGTATGAGGAAAGTCATGCCTGACAGGACAGGATGATCTGCTTCCTGAGCTTGTCGAACGTGATCGACGAACAGCCGGCCAGCGCGTCCGCAGCGATGTGTAACGACCGGTAGTCGGGATCTTTCTTCTTCTTGCCGATGGCCACGATCTCTTCGGGGTCGGCGTCAGCGTCTGGGATTTTTGCGATCGAGCCATAGTCGAAAACCCGGATCGCCACAGACCGGAGCTCGATCGGCCCGAGCTTGAGCGGCCGGGCAAAGGCAAGCGTGCGGACCGGCCTCTCGACGCCGAACCGGATCGGCGCGGGCCGGGTGGCGCCGGTGAGCGCGCCACCCTGGCTTTCGGCGAGGAGCGCCCCGGCCGCCGCGGTGCCCATGGTCTGACGGCGAAGCGGATCGAATTGCACGAAGATCTTTCCGGACATCGTGCCCACTCCCAGCACACGATTTTCGACCAAGGGCAGCACGAATGGCCGTTCATTGGCGGCCGGCGGCCTGATCTGCACCGTCACGACATTCTGCGGCGCAGCGCCCGGCCCCAGCATGCCCGCAAATCCCGGGGCGATCTCGCGCTCGAACCACACGGTCCGGCGACGATAAGGCTGGCCATTCACGTCATAACGGACGACCGCCGTCCATCCCTTGATCTTCACGGTCGCAATGCGGATCGAGAAGGAAATCCAGGCGGGCTTGAAACCAAATTGCTGCGCGGCGGCGGCGTTGAACACGGGGATCGAGCTGCCATCGCCGAGCAACAGCATGCGCGACTTCTGGCCGTTGACAGTCACCTGCACGGCGCCGTCGGGCGGCACGATAAGCGGCGCCATCGGCGGTACCGCTGCGGCCGATGCAGGCGCGGCCGGAGATATGAAACTTGCTGCGGCGAGGGCGAGAAAGACGCGCATCGCCATCTTATCGACTAGCCGCGCTGCATGAGCAATTGCGCCGCTTCAAACCGCCCGTCCGCATATGGCTGGACAATCGCCGGTTTGAAGCCCGCCGTCTCCGCCATCGCCAGTACCTCATCGAGCGGATAGGCGTTCATCTGCATGAGCGGCTCAGCCGCCGGCCGGCCGTTCCCGAGATTGAAGGCCTGCCTGACTCCTGGGACATTGCGCTGCGCCCAGTAGCGCAGCCGCGAGGCCGGATCATTGGGTCTGGCGGTGCAAAACTGGATAGCGGCGATGCCGCCACGCGCGACAAGGCCCAGCAGTCGCTCGACGATGCGCATGCCCCGCGCCACGGGAATATGCTGCAAGACCATGTAGCTCATGACGAAATCGAAGCTGCCATCCGCCGCGCTTAACGCTTCGTCGGACCGCGACAGCGTAAGATTGGCAATCCCCGCACGCTCGGCATTGGTTCGCGCTTCCGCCAGCATGGCCGGGGAAATGTCGAGCCCCAATACCTCGTCGAAATGAGCAGCCAACGGCAGGCTCAGCCGTCCGACACCACAGCCGAAGTCGAGGGCGCGGTTCCGTTCAAAGGATCCAAAATGCTTCGCAGCTGTTGCCAACCGCTCCTCGACCGTCAGCCGGCCCAGCTTGAAAAATGCCGTCCGGTTGTCCTCGATCCGATCCTTGCGAAAACGGGGATCGGCCAGCACGCCGAAATAGGGATCCGTCTCGCCCCAGCGCCGCCACTCATGATCACTATCGGCCATGCCGCGCCTGCTGACCGGTCAGTAGACCCGCTTCTTCGGGGCGATATATTCGACGTCGTCGGTGAGGGTGTAATCGTGCACGGGCCTGTAATCGAGCTTCACGGCACCGCCCTTGCCGCCCCAGCCCTCAAACCAGCTGATCGTGTGCTTCATCCACTCGTCGTCATGCCGGTCGGGGAAATCCTCGTGCATGTGCGCGCCGCGGCTTTCCTTGCGGTTGCGCGCCGACTTGATCGTGCAGAGCGCCTGCGAGATGAGGTTATCCAGCTCCAGCGTCTCGACGAGATCCGTGTTCCAGATCATCGAGCGGTCGGTGATGCCGATGTCGCTCATGCCGGTGTAGGTCTTCTCGAGCTTCTCGATACCCTCGGCCATGAGCGCGTCGGTGCGGAACACGGCGGCATGAGCCTGCATGTTGTGCTGCATGTCGAGGCGGATGGTCGCGGTGGGTGTTGCGCCCTTGGCATTGCGGAAGTGGTCAACACGAGCCAGCGCGAGGTCCGCCGCATCCTTGGACAACGCTTTGTGAGCCGCGCCGGGCTTCACGATCTCGGCGATCCGCTTGCCGGTCGCGCGGCCGAACACCACGAGATCGATCAGGCTGTTCGAGCCCAGGCGATTGGCGCCATGGACACTGACGCATGCCGCTTCGCCGACGGCAAAGAGCCCCGGCACGACGCTGTCGGGATTGCCGTCCTTCAGCGTCACGACCTCGCCATGATAGTTACAAGGGATACCGCCCATATTATAGTGGACGGTCGGCACCACCGGCAGCGGCTGGCGCGTCAAGTCGACGCCCGCGAACACCTTGCCCGTCTCGGTGATGCCTGGCAGTCGCTCATGCAGCACCTTGGGATCGATGTGATCAAGGTGCAGGAAGATGTGATCCTTGTTCTTACCGACGCCGCGGCCTTCCCGGATTTCCATCGCCATCGAACGCGACACGACGTCGCGGGAGGCAAGGTCCTTGGCCGAAGGCGCATAGCGCTCCATGAAGCGCTCACCCTCGGAGTTGGTGAGGTAGCCGCCCTCGCCGCGCGCACCCTCGGTGATGAGCACGCCCGCGCCGTAAATGCCGGTGGGATGGAACTGAACGAACTCCATGTCCTGCAAGGGCAGCCCCGCACGCAACACCATGCCGCCGCCGTCGCCGGTGCAGCTATGGGCGCTGGTCGCTGAGAAATAAGCGCGGCCATAGCCGCCGGTCGCCAGCACGGTCGCGTGGCTGCGGAAGCGATGGATGGAGCCATCCTCCATGCAGAGCGCGATGACCCCCCGGCATTCGCCGCCCTCCATGATGAGGTCGAGCGCGAAATATTCGATGAAGAAGTCGGCATCGTAGCGCAGGCTCTGCTGGTAGAGCGCGTGCAGCATCGCATGGCCGGTGCGGTCGGCGGCGGCGCAGGTACGCTGCGCCGGCGGACCGGCACCCATATTCTGCATCATGCCGCCGAAGGGGCGCTGGTAGATCTTGCCTTCTTCGGTGCGGCTGAACGGCACGCCGGCATGCTCGAGCTCGTAGACGGCGGCCGGGGCCTCACGGACCATATATTCGATCGCGTCCTGGTCGCCGAGCCAGTCCGACCCCTTGACGGTGTCGTACATGTGCCAGGTCCAGTGGTCCGGTCCCATATTGCCGAGCGAAGCCGCGATACCGCCCTGCGCCGCAACCGTGTGCGAACGGGTCGGGAAAAGCTTGGTGATGCAGGCGGTCTTGAGGCCGCTCTCTGCAATACCCATGGTCGCGCGGAGGCCGGAGCCGCCAGCGCCCACAACGACGGCGTCATAGGTGTGATCGACGATCTTGTAAGCTTCGGCCATTATGCGCCGCCTCCGAGGGCGATTTTCGCGACGCAGAAGATGCCGAAAACGACACCGACGATCGCGTAGAAATTGACGAGCATGAGCGAGACGAACTTCAGGCCCTCGTCATGCACATAGTCCTCCACCAACACCTGCAGGCCAAGGCGCAGATGGGCAAAAACACTGACCAGAAACAGGATCATCGGCACGGCGACGAAGGGTTGCCCCAGCCAGCCGGTGACGGCCCAGTGATCGAGGCTCGGCAGCAAGATGAGGCTCGCAAACAGCCAGACGCCGAGCAGCAGGTTGCTGACCGCGGTCATGCGCTGGACGATCCAGTGATGCGTGCCTTCCTTGGCAGCGCCGAGGCCTCGCACCTTGCCGAGTTGGGTTCCGTTGCTCATGTCAGGCTCTCCCCACCAGCAGCCAGGCCCAGAGCGCAACCGTCAGCAGCACCGAGAGGATCGTGATCGTCACCGACCAGCGCTTGTTCGTGTTCAGCTCATAGCCCGCGCCAATATCCATGACGAAATGGCGAAGCCCAGAAAACATGTGCTGGATGAAGGCCCAGCTCAGGCCGATAAGCACGATCTTGCCCAGGATATTGACCGCCAAGCCGAGATTATCGCCAGCGGCGGCGTGCCAGACATAATAGCGGAACACGCCATAGGCTTCGCTGCCCGCGGACACCGCATAGAGCCACCAGAGCAACAGCAATCCGCCGAGGATCGCCAAGCCATCACCTGTGGCGCGGTGCAGGATGGAGACGAGCATGTGCGGTCCCCATTTCCAGATCGTGATATGCGGTGAAAGCGGCCTTTGGCTGGGTTGCGCCATGGAAGAGCGATCCTGAATCTGAACGGGTTGCGCCCCTTTAGCGCAAAGGCGCGACACTGCAAACGCTCAGCGAAGCGCCGGGGACGGCGACTTATCAGAATAACCGCGGATTAACGAACGGAGCGTATGAACGTCCCAAGGTGAAAGCTCCAGAATTGTCGCGGGGTTGAGGAAGAGACCATCATGCCGGGTGCAACCAACGAGAATATCCCGATGTCGGCGCGCGTGCGCGAGTTCGACCCGACCGGCGACATTGTGCGCGTTGCGGCGTCGATTGCGGCGCTCATCGCCGATCGCATCGACGAAGTCGGCGACGCCGCGCTGGACGCCTATCTCGAGCGCAATCCCGGCGTCAGCTATTCGGCGTGGCAGCTCGACGAGCTACGCACAGGCGCTCGCACCTACTATCGCGATCTGCTGAGCGACCTTGCCGGCGACAAATGGGCAGAGGCAGCCCGTAGCTTCCTGCGTACGGCGCTCGACGCGGGCTATTCGGTCCGCAGCCAGATCGTCGTGGTCAACAGCGCCGTCAACCGCGTACGCGAGCTGATCTGCGACGCCGTTGCAGATCATGAGGAACGTGCGACGCTGATGACTGCCATGCGTGGCGTGCTGCTCGTCAATGTCGAGCTCATCTGCTCCATCTACGCCGAGATGATCCGCGAACAGGATCAGGACGGCCGTGCGCGCCAGCGTCAGGACTTCTCGGATCTTATGACCGGCCAGATCGACAAGGCCGCCACGCTCGGCGAGCGACTGCGTGATCAGGCCCGCGAAGCATCGTCCGCAACGCGCGGCATGCTCGACAAGGCGAGCGAAGTTGCCGCCGCAGCCGAACAGTCCGCTATCGCCATGCGCGAGGCCGCGCACACCAGCTCGGGCCTCATCCGCGCCATCGAGGAAGCCCGCACCGAAGTCGACCAGGCCGCCGAAGTCGCATCCCGCGCTTCGACCCAGGCCGGCGAGGCCGTGACCATGTCCGCGGCGTTGTCCGATCATGCCCAGTCGATCGAATCGATCCTCGGCCTCATTCGCGACATCGCCGGTCAGACCAACCTTCTCGCACTCAATGCCACGATCGAAGCAGCACGCGCCGGTGACGCCGGCCGCGGTTTCGCGGTCGTTGCGCAGGAAGTGAAGTCGCTCGCGAGCCAGACGGCGCGCGCGACCGACGACATCGCGCACAAGATCGCCGCCATCCAGAACGCCACGCGCCAGTCTGTCGAAACCAACGAACGCATTCGCGTGACGGTGCAGGAAGTGCAGACCATGGGCATGCGCATTCGCGCCGCCATGGACGCGCAGTCGCAGACCGTGACCATGATCACCGCCGCGGTCGATGAGACGGCACTCGCCGCCGACTCCATGTCCAGCAACATCTCGGCCATCCGCCAGGATACCGAGATCGTCGCTTCCGAGATCGACGCGCTCGAGACGGGCTTTACCGACGTTCAGACCCATCTTGGCGATCTGCGCGGCCGCTCGGTGAACTTCGTCGAAAGCATGGACGCCGGCGAGGTGAAGCGCGCCAACGGCTGATCCCGCCGCAAACCATGGAAATTCCTGACTCGCGCCAGGCCGAAAATCGGCTAATCACTCGGCGTGTCCACGCGCCGATCAGCCCCGACAGCCACATCTGCCTGGCAGCTCAGCCTGCCCTGCACCCGCGCGCAGGCCGAAGCTCTGGAGGCCGACGAAAGCCTCTTCGTCGAATGGGCGAGCGCCCCGGCGATCATGTCGAGCGAGCCCGATTCCGCCCGGCCTGACGATTGGCGGCTGGACGTCATCTTCGATCACAAGCCCGTGCAGGACGAGCTCGATATCATTCTTGCGCAGCTTCCGCCCTCAAGCCGCAAGGCGGCCAAGCTGGAGCCTGTTCCCGACGTCGATTGGGTGACGCAGAGCCAGGCTGGGCTCGACCCGATCGACGCCGGCCCCTTCCACGTCCGGCATGAGGCAAGCGAACGCCCGAAGCACGGCGCCATCGATCTTATCATTCCCGCGAGCCGCGCCTTCGGCACGGGCGCCCATGAGACGACGCGCGGTTGCCTGCTCATGCTCACCGAGCTCAAGGCGCGCGGGCACCGCTTCGGCAACATTATCGACGTCGGCACCGGGACCGGCCTGCTCGCTTTCGCGAGTCTCGCGCTGTGGCCTCGTGCGCACTGCCTCGCTTCGGACATCGATCCGGTGTCGATCGACGTGACGGAAGAAAATGCCGGAATGAACGGCGTTTCCATAGGTGCCGATGCCGGCGAGGTCCTTCTGGTTGCGGCGCCCGGCGTCGACCACGCGCTGATCACGGGGCTGGCACCCTATGACCTCGTCATCGCCAATATTCTCGCCGGGCCTCTGATCGAACTGGCGCCGAGCCTCTCGGCGCAGCTGGCGGAAGGCGGATCGCTGATCCTCGCCGGCCTGCTCGAGAGTCAGGCGGACCGCGTCATCGCAGCCTATCGCGCACAGGGGTTGCGCCTCGCGGGTCGCGCCGATCATGGCGAATGGCCGACTCTGCACCTGCGCAAGCGCCGCCGCTTCGGTTGGCGCCGTCCGGTGCGCTGGTCGGGACAGGATAATGGAGAAACCGAAGACTACGGGAGCTGGTGATGGGAAGAGGCATGCGGAAAGTTGGTCTTGCGACCCTGGTGGTCGCAGGAAGCAGCGCTCTTTGGGCACAGCCGCCCGCACCGCCCGCCAATCCACCGGTCTGGCGCGCCGAGCTGGCGTCGCTCGGCATCGACCCCGCAACCATGCGCAAGGGCGCCGACGGCAACAATCCCAACGCTCCGAATGCCGCCAACTATGACGAAGCGAAAGTGCGTGCCTATACGCTGCCCTCGCTGATGGGCGCCACGCCGCCGCGCAACGCGGCCCAATGGGCCAAGCGGCGCGCCGAACTGGTCCGCCTCGTCGAGGATAATTTCATTGGCCGGATGCCTGCCGCCGCGACCCAGGTGAAAGTCCAGTGGACGACCCTCAAGACCCAGACGAAGGACATGGGTGGCATCAGCGCTGTAGTACGCACCATGCGCGGTGCTACCTCGATGCCGGATGGGCGCAAGGGTCCCGTCATCGAAGCGGAGATCACAGCGCCGGCCAAGGCCAGCGGTAAGATCCCGGCAGTCGTCGACTATACCTTCGTCTTTCCCGCCAGCTTCCGCAGGCCCGCGTCCGCCGACGGCAGTGCGCCGCCGCCGCCTCCGCCGAGTCCCGCCATCGCGGCACTGAAGCGCGGCTGGGCTTATGTGGCTTATTATCCCTACAGCGTACAGGCCGACAACGGCGCTGGCCTGAAGGACGGCATCATCGGCCTGGTCAACGGCGGCAAGCCGCGCGAGGCGACCGAATGGGGCGCGCTTCGTGCCTGGGGCTGGGGTGCAAGCCGCATCGCCGATCTCCTCCAGTCCGACCCTTCGATCGACGGCACCCGCCTCGCCGTCGCAGGCCTATCGCGCTTCGGCAAATCGACACTGGTCGCGACAGCCTTCGACGAGCGGTTCCGCGCCGCCCTGGTCGGTTCATCGGGCGCCGGCGGCGCCAAGATCCTTCGCCGCAACATGGGCGAGCTGGTCGAGAATCTGGAGGCCGACGGCGAGTTCCACTGGTTCGCGCCGAATTTTCTCAAATATGCCGGTCCCAAAACGGTCGACGACCTGCCGGTGGATGCGCACATGCTGGTCGCGCTCGTGGCACCCCGCCCGCTCTTTATCGGCACCGGCGTGCGCGAGCAGGGTGACGGCTGGGTCGATCCGCGCGGCAATTATCTCGCGGCAGTGGCGGCGGCGCCTGCATGGCAGGTTTTCGGCAAGACCGGCCCGACCGATCCTACGCAACCGGTCGTGGACGTCGGCGTCACCAACACCACCCTCTCCTTCCGCCAGCACAGCGGCGGCCACACCAACGGGCCGAACTGGGAACCATTCCTGGACTGGGCGGACAAGGCATGGGAGCGGACGGCGAAGTAGCCGTCCGACACGCGTTCAGGATGCTGCCTCATGCTTGGGCATCGGGAAGGCCAGCCCGATCACCGGCAGGACGAGCATGGCACTGCCCGAGGCAAACAATGCCGCCGCCACGCCATGGCTCTCGGCAAAGTGACCCCAGAGCCAGCTGCCCAGTGCGATGCCGCCGAACGTGAGGCTGCTCACCATGGCTGTGATCCGCCCCACGAGCGGGCGCGGCGACCACATTTGCCCGGCCACTGAGAAACCGGACAGGGCCTGGACCCAGCCTGCGCCGCTGACGACGAGAAGGGCAAGCATGACGATCAGGTTGGGCTTCAACGCGACGATGATGCAACCGACGCCATAGAGCATGCCGGCTGCACGAATGATCGCTTCGCTCGAATAGCGGCGGCGGAACCAGGTACTGCTCGCCGCGCCGAACACGGCCCCGAGACCAAGCGCGCCAAGCAGCAGGCCATAAGTGACCGAACCCTGCCCCAGCAGGTCGGCGGCCACGAGCGGCATCAGCGCCCAGGCGGCGCTACCGGTGCTGGTGAAGGTGACGGCGCGCAGCATGATGGTGCGCACCGATGGCGAGCCCATGGCATAGCGGAATCCCTCGCCGATTACGGCCAGCAGTGGACGGCGGTCGACCGGCGGCGCTGGCTCCGGTTTCCAGCGCCAGAGAATCAGGATCACGGCGAAATAGCTCAGCGCATTGGTCACGAAAGCCGCCTTGGCGCCGCCCGCCGCAACGATCATGCCGCCCACCGCCGGCCCGAGGCTGCGCGCGACGTTGAAGGCAAGGATGTTGAGTGCGACAGCCGCGGCCAATTCGGCGCGCGGCACGATCCCGCCGATCGAGGCGGAAAGCGCCGGATTGAAGCAGGCAACGCCGCAAGCGAGCAAAGCCGTCAGACCCACGATGACCGCCGGCTGCGTGGTCCCTGCAAAGGCGAGGCCCGCTAGCGCGAATGAGAGCAACATCATCGCGATCTGCGCAAACAGCATGACAAGGCGCCGGTCGTGCATGTCCGCCCAGGCACCGGCCGGCAGCGCCAATAGGGTGATCGGCAGGTTGGTCGCGCTCTGCACGAGCGCCACGATGTCGGCAGGCTGATGTGCAGCGGTAAGGTGCCAGGCTGCGCCCACAGACTGAATGGCATTGCCGAAATTCGACAGCAGGCTGCCCAGCAGGATGAAGGCGAATGTGCGGTAGCGCAGCGGCGATAAGGTCGTGGCTTGTTGCGTCATGATATTTCTCGGAGGCTTTGGCCTCTCTGCGGACCCGATTTCCTCGCGCTAGTGGCAAGGCCCTGGAAGGGGCGCAAGCCTTTAGCCCGCGCTTTTCACAATCTCCGCCCAGGCTGCCTCGTCGATCACTTCAATGCCGAGTTCCGCTGCCTTCTTGAGTTTGGATCCTGCGCCCGGCCCGGCGACGAGAAGGTCGGTCTCCTTGCTGACCGATCCCGCCGCACGCGCGCCCAGCGCTTCCGCCTGGGCCTTGGCTTCGTCCCGGCTCATCGTCTCGAGCTTGCCGGTGAAGACGACTGTCTTGCCGGAGACGGCGCTGGCGCGGACCTCGACGACATAAGGCGGCGGCGACACCTCCGAGAGCAGATCGTCCCAGATGCGGGCATTATGCTCCTCGTGGAAAAAATCGCCGAGTGCCTCGACCACGACCGGGCCGACGCCTTCGATGGACGCGAGTGCAGCGGCAGCCTGCTGCTCGACATCCCCGTTCGTGTCGAGCGAAGCCGAGACACGCTCGCGCATCCGCTTCTCGACTTCATTCGAAGCGAACGGAAGGCGGGAGGAATTGGCCAGCATCGCCCAAGCCTCAAGCACCGGTAATGTCGCAAACCGCTTCAACAAATCTCGCGCCGTCACAGCGCCCACATGCCTGATCCCGAGACCGAACAGCAGACGTGCTGCATCTGGTGCGCGACGCGCCTCAATGGCGGCGAGGAGATTGTCGACCGACTTCTCCTTCCAGCCCCCGCGCGTCAGCAATTCGTCGCGATGATTCCGAAGGCGAAAGATGTCAGGCGGACCATTCTCCAGCCAGCCCAGGCCGAAGAACTCGACGATCGTCTTCTCGCCCAGGCCATCGATGTCCATCGCCGCACGGCTGACGAAATGGCGCAGGCGCTCGATCCGCTGGGCCGGGCAAATGAGGCCGCCGGTGCAGCGCACATCGACTTCGCCCTCTTCCGCAACAGCCTCGCTCTGGCACTCCGGGCAATGGTCCGGGAAGGCGAAAGCTGTTCGCGGCTCCTCGCGCGTCAGATTATCGACAACCTGCGGGATCACGTCGCCGGCACGCTGGATGCGGATCCGGTCGCCGACACGCAGGCCGAGCCGCCCGATCTCGTCGCGATTGTGCAGCGTCACATTCTGCACGACCACTCCGCCGACGGTGACAGGCTTAAGGCGTCCAACGGGCGTCAATTTGCCGGTGCGCCCGACCTGGATGTCGATCGCTTCCAGCGTCGTCTCAGCCTGCTCGGCCGGGAATTTGTGCGCGATGGCCCAGCGCGGCGCCTTGGCGACGAAGCCGAGCCGGTCCTGCAGATCAAGCCGGTCGACCTTGTAGACTACACCGTCAATGTCGTAGGGCAGGTCGGCGCGTTGGCGCTGGATCGCTTCATAATGGGCGAGAAGTTCAGCGGCATTGGCGCAATGGACAAGACGCGGCGAGACCGGGATGCTCCAGCTCTCGATCGCTTTCATGACGCCGAACTGCGAGTCCGCCGGCAGCGCGGAAACCGCACCCCAGCCATGGGCGAGAAAGCGCAGCGGGCGGCTGGCCGTAACGCTCGCATCTTTCTGGCGCAGTGATCCCGCGGCGGCGTTACGCGGATTCGCGAACTGGCGGACGCTGTCGGGATCGAAAGGCTCGCCGCGCGTTTCCGCCGCCGCCTGCCCCTCGGCCATCAGCCGGGCATTGAGCGCCGTGAAGGCGGCCTTCTCCATATACACCTCGCCGCGGACCTCGAAGAGATCAGGCGCGCCGGCTGGCAGAGTCTGCGGAATGTCGGAGATGTGCGCGACGTTGGCAGTGACGTCCTCGCCGACTTCGCCGTCTCCGCGCGTGGCCGCCTGCACCAGCTTGCGCTGTTCGTATCGGAGCGACAGCGAGAGGCCGTCGATCTTGTCCTCGGCCGTCATCGCCACGGGCGAACCTTCGGACAACGCAAGGAAGCGGCGGACGCGCGCGACGAACTCCTCCACGTCTTCGGCCGAGAACGCATTGTCGAGGCTCATCATCCGCTTTTCGTGACGAACCTTGGCAAGCGCGGACGCCGCGACCGAAGCGCCGACCTGCCGGTTCGGACTGTCGGCACGGATCAGATGCGGAAAGGCAGCTTCCAGCGCATTGTTCTCGCGGACCAGCGCATCGAAGTCGGCGTCACTGATCTCGGGCTCATCATTGGCGTGATAGAGCGCATTGTGCCGCGCAATTTCCTTGGCAAGCCGCATGAGGCGGTTCGCAGCATCGGCTTCGGACAGGGTGGTGGGGTCAGCCAAGGTTGCCTCAGAGATTCAATAGCCAGACGATGTACCAGGGCGAGATGATCAGCGCCAAACGGATCGCGACCCACCAGAGCGCACGCCAGGACGGCTCGTTCACGAGTTCCATGCAGCGCACGACATTGTAGGCCGCCAGGCAGAGCCCCGACCAGGCCAGCAGCGCAACGAGGCCGTTCGACCAGGGCGTAAAGAAGATGCCTACGGTCGAGATCAATGCGGCGGCGAGCATGGCGACGAACACCAATCCCGACACGAAGAAAAGCAGGCTCGCGAGCCCCATCCCGGCAAAACTGGAGATGTCCTCCAATCCCATTCTTTTTGAGAGATGTGCCATCAAACGCCCTCCAGCAATCGCCCGGCCTGGGCCCGCGCTTCGTCCGTGATCGCTGCACCCGAAAGCATGCGGGCGATCTCTTCGCGCCGCTCGCGTTCGTCGAGGGGGTGGACGCTTGTACGGGTAATCGTCCCCTCAGAGCTTTTCTCGATGAGCAGGTGTGCCTGCCCGCGCGCCGCAACCTGGGGCGAATGGGTGACGACGATCACCTGCGCGCCTTCAGCAAGGCGCGCGAGACGCTCGCCGATGGCGCCGGCAACGGCGCCGCCGACACCGCGGTCGATCTCGTCGAAGATCATCGTGCCCGCCCCCCCCTGTTCGGCCAATGCAACCTTGAGCGCGAGGATGAAGCGGGAGAGCTCACCGCCGGACGCGATCTTGGTGAGCGGTGCGAAGGGCGCGCCGGGATTGGTGGCGATGAGGAATTCGACCCGATCACGGCCGTGCGGGCGCCATTGCTCCTCAGGCAGCATCTCGACCTGCGTGCGGAAACGCGCCGCGTCCAGCTTCAGCGGCAAGAGTTCGGCGACCATGGCCGCATCGAGCCGGGCCGCAGCAGCAGTGCGGGCAGCGCTCAGCGCCTCGGCCTCGGCGTCATAGTCGGCACGTGCCTTGGCGACGGCGGCCTCGAAATCGGCAAGACCCGCCTCCCCCGCATCGATCCGTGACAGCTGCTCTCGCATGCGCGCCGCGAGATCGGCAAGGTCGTCAGCGGGAACCTGGTGCTTGCGGGCGAGCGCACGCAGATCGAAGAGTCTCGTCTCGATTGCGTCCAGCCGGGCGGGATCGACACTGAGCGCCTCATTGGCGCGTGCGAGATGATCTTCCGCCTCCCCCGCCTCGATAACGGCGCGATCAAAGGCGGCGAGCGCATTGGCGAGATGCTCATGCTCGCCCGCGATCCGGTCGAGCCGGCGCGCAGCTTGCCGCAACCGCGACAATGCACCCTCCGAACCGCCAAGCAGCGTGTCCAGCGTCGCCAGATCATCGGTCAGGCGCGCGCCTTTATGCATGTCCGCGCGCTCAGCAGCGAGCGCCTCTTCTTCTCCGGGTTCGGGCGCGAAGCTGGTTAGCTCGGCGACGGCATGCGCAAGATAGTCGCGCTCGCTGGCCGCACTTGCGAGCGCCGTGCGCGCGGCATCCAGTTGGGCTTGAGCCGTCTCCAGCACCCCATGCGCCGCAGCGACCGCACCCGTGTCGAGCCTGCCGAATGCATCGAGCAGCGCCCGGTGACCGCGCGGATTGAGAAGGCCGCGCTCGTCATGCTGGCCATGGATCTCGACGAGGCCCGCGCCCACCTCGCGCAGTAGGGCGGCCGAGCAGGGCTGGTCGTTGAGGAATGCACGGCTGCCGCCGTCGGCCTTCAATGTCCGGCGAATGATTAAGGGCTCGCCTGGCTCGGGCACGATATCGTTGCTGGCCAGCAATGCGGCCAGCGCGGAGCCGGCGGGTGGCGGGTCAAAGCTTGCCGTCACGCTCGCCTGTTCCGTGCCGCTCCGCACCAGCCCGCTGTCCGCGCGATCGCCCAGCGCCAGACCTAGCGCATCGAGCAAGATCGACTTGCCCGCGCCCGTCTCGCCGGTCAGCACGGTCAGCCCGCGCTCGAAGGCGAGATCGAGTGCTTCGATGAGCACGACGTTGCGGATGGAGAGGCCGGTCAGCATGGCTGAGCCAGACCTATCCGCGCCGAGCGAAGCTGTCACGAGGGATCGAACAAATCATGTCCGCTTCCTTCCTTTGGAAGCGGCCACGCTCGATCAGGCCGTGGGCGGCGGCGTCGCCGGTGTATCGCACCGCGCGCGATGGAACAGACCGCCCTTACCGCACCGAGCCGGCTCGGCTTGCTTTTCGGGCTTGGCCTTCTTCTCTTTCTTGACCTTCGCAGGTTTCGCCGTCGGCACCGCCACGGGGGGAGCCAGCTCGGTCGCGATGCGAGCGGATTGCGGCGCGGGCGCAGGCCCCGTAACAACCGGCGCCCGCTCGGCAATCTTCACCGCGCCCGGCTGATACTTCTGCATCAGGTCAAAGCTGCGCTGGTACCATTCGGAGCCGGGATAGTTGGCCGAAAGCACCGCGGCCGAACGCTTGGCTTCCTCGACGAGGCCGAGCGCGAGATAGCTCTCGACGAGCCGCTCCAGCGCCTCGGGCGTATGCGTGGTGGTCTGGTAGTTATCGATCACCTTGCGGAAGCGCATGCCCGCCGCGATCCACTGCCGGCGGCGTTCGTAGAAACGGCCGACTTCCATCTCCTTGCCGGCAAGGTGGTCGTTCACCAGGTCGAGCTTGAGCCGTGCATCGGCGGAATAGCGGGTATTGGGAAAACGCCGGATCAGCTCGCCCAGCGCATCATGTGCCTGCAGCGTGATCTTCTGGTCGCGCGTCACATCGCCGATCTGCTCATAATAGCAGAGCGCAATCAGATAATAAGCGTAGGGCGCGTCGCGATTGCCGGGATGGATCGACAGGAAGCGCTGTGCCGACTGGATCGCCTCGGTGTAGTTGCGTGCGCCGTAATAGCTGAATGCGCTCATGAGCTGCGCGCGGCGCGCCCAGGGCGAATAAGGATGCTGGCGCTCCACCTCGTCGAAGATGATCGCCGCTTCCGCGAAGCTGCCCTTGTCGAGCCGCTGTTTCGCAGCGGTGTAGAGCGTGCTGACGTCGCGTGCGACATATTGCGTATCCGCGCGCTGACGATTTTTCGCACAGCCGGCAACAAGGACGAGCGGCGCAAGGCCGAGCAGCAGAACCGCGGCGCGGCGAAGAGGGGGACGTGTCATGGCCAGTCTCTTAGCGAAGGCGATAAGGTCCGCCAAGACATGATGCGATGAGGCACTCGATCGGCCCGGATGGAATAAAGGCAGCCAAGAACGCCCAGAAAATGGTGAGCGCTACCAATTCCGTACGAGTGTGCCGCCGCCGGGGAGAGAGAGCGGCGACGGCACGATCCGTCAGTCTTGCATTCAAATGGCCGGCGCCGACCGCGATCCCATGTGTGCATCGCTAGCGTGGGGAATAGCGATACTGGGAGTTGGTCAGACGCCGGCCTGCGAAGGCTTCTCAAA
The DNA here is from genome assembly GCA_017745115.1 of Sphingobium sp. Next base: position 26,727 of record JAGIAA010000035.1, read on the forward strand.
CGTCCGGGTAGTCGTTCACGAAGCTCCGCATCCGCGCGGACCCGAGGGGCGATAGCCCAACTGTCCGTCCGTCCGGCTCGTGTCCGGTTAAGACGGCCAGTCCCGCTTGGACCAGTTTGTCGATGAGGGCATTCGTTTCCCTGCGACTGAGCAGATTGGCCGTAGCGAGGGCCGTTTCGCTCACGTCGCAGTGCTGAAGCTCACCGACGAAGAGGGAAAGCATCACATCCATGGCGCTGTCGGCCATGATGGGCGTTACGAAGTGCTGGCCGCGAAGGCGGCTGAGCATGTGCATGCGGGCGGCCTTCGACTCCAGGCCGGCTTCATGGCCAACGCAAGGGGCCGCGACCCGATGCGGCACATTATTGGTGCGGAGGCTCATCGCCCCCTGGAATCGACCAATCACAGCAAGATCCTGTCAATAGTTCTGCTTTCCGTTTCCCCCTGCGGGAACGGACTTCACCACACGCAACGCGTCAGCTCTTCTGGATGATCATCAGGTAGGCGAAACTACCTATCTTGGCATGTCCCGTAACTGGCCGACACGCCACTTCACATATGTGAACGTTTTATTGCATATTCCGCAGATGCGACATTTTTCGCAAAGGCCCGCAATTGTCGCTGCTTCCTGCACTTCTTGGTTCATTGAACGTTTGTTTTGGGCCAGCCCGCTAACCAGCCACCTTGCCCGTGGGTGGCAAGGGGATGAAACGGTACTGCGGGCTGGCCCGCGGACTTCGTCAAAAGGCTGGATAGCCTCTGACGAAGCTCCGCATTCGTGCGGACCCGAGGGGCGTCAGCCCAACTGTTCGGCGTTCCAGGTTTGCCCCGGTAACGACCGCCAGTCCCGCGTGAATGAGAGATTCGATGACGGCTTGTGCTTCGTCGTCATCGAGCATGTTGACGAGCGCAAGCGTTCCGTGCGTGAGCGAAACACTCTTGAGCTCGCCAAGAAAGAGCGAAAGCGTCATCGCCATAGCGCTGTCGGCCATGACGGAGCGGCGAAAATGTTGATCGCGGACCTTGACCAGTTCGTGAAGGCGCACAGCGCGGACCGCCAGCTCCAGGTCGTCGGTCGCAACCGAGCCCAGCGCGTCCTCGCTCGTCATCATATGGAGAATGGCACCCGCCTCGAACGTCACTTGCTGGTGCCCCTTTTCTCGCAAAAACCGGAAGGCCGAATTCAGCTGCCGATCACCAACTTCGCGAGGTTGACTACATCCATATGCGTTCGAACACATGTCCCGCACTTGACCGACAGTGCATCGGGCTCAGCGGAAGATTAGAATACAAATGATCTATTGCGTGGCAATAATCTTGCGCGATTGAGTAGCAATCTAATTTATTGGACCTGAAGGCATCGAGCCGGGTTCCCCTTCGGGAACCCGAACGGCAGGAGCAAGCGTGATCAGCGCTTATCGTCGGCCAGCGCGTCACCGCCTTCTTCCTCCTCAAGCAAGGCAGCATTGGCGCCGTTTGCCGACAGACGAACCTGATTGTCCTCGACCGCTGCGACAAGTCCGCCCGAGATATAGTGATGGTGACCTTCATGCGAGCCGCTGTCGGCCTTGATCAGTTTGATCCGGTCGCCCTCGACACGGTCGACGGTTCCAAGATGCACGCCGTCCGCCCCGACGACGTTCATGTGTTCCTTGATACGGCTGAGATCGGTCATGCAGGCCTCCTGTGCTGTGTTGATCAAACGTCCCAGCGGACGAATGGATGCGGGTGGCCGGATACAAAAAAGCCCCGCATCGCTGCGGGGCTTCCTTGTCTGTTGCTAAGCGGATGCTCAGTCGTCGTCGCGCGTCAGGAATGCAGGCGCGAACTCAGGCGCCGGGCCATCATCGCCGCCTTCACCGCGCTCGCGGCGTGGGCCACGATCGCCGCGCTCGCCACCGCGACCACCGCCGTCACGACGCGGGCCGCGATCCCGGCCACCGCGATCGCCACGGTCGCCGCCACGGCCACCCCGGTCGCCGCGATCACCCCGGTCGCTGCGCGGTTCGCGCGGCGGACGGGTGTCCTCGAGCTCGGCGCCAGTCTCCTGGTCGACAACCCGCATCGACAGGCGGACCTTGCCGCGCTGATCGATCTCGAGCACCTTGACCTTGACTTCCTGGCCTTCGCTCAGGACGTCGGAGACCTTTTCGACCCGCTCGTTGCGGATCTCGGACACATGGACGAGACCGTCCTTGCCGCCCATGAAGTTCACGAACGCGCCGAAGTCGACCAGGTTCACGACCTTGCCGTTGTAGATCTTGCCGACTTCCGCTTCTTCGACGATGCCGAGGATCCAGGCCTTGGCGGCCTCGATCTGCGAGAGGTCGGACGAGCTGATCTTGATGATGCCCTCATCGTCGATATCGACCTTGGCGCCAGTTTCCGCGACGATCTCGCGAATGACCTTGCCGCCCGTGCCGATGACGTCGCGGATCTTCGACTTGTCGATCTGGATCGTCTCGATGCGGGGGGCGTGAGCGCTGAGCTCGGTGCGGGTTTCGCCGAGAGCCTTGCTCATCTCGCCCAGGATGTGCGCACGGCCGTCCTTGGCCTGACGCAGCGCAGCCTCGAAGATCTCCTTGGTGATGCCGGCGACCTTGATGTCCATCTGCATCGTGGTGATGCCTTCGGAGGTACCGGCGACCTTGAAGTCCATGTCGCCGAGATGGTCCTCGTCACCCAGGATGTCGGAGAGGACAGTGAAGTCCTTACCTTCCAGGATGAGGCCCATGGCGATGCCCGAGACGGGGCGCTTCAGGGGAACGCCCGCGTCCATCATCGAGAGCGAGCCGCCGCAGACGGTTGCCATCGAGGAGGAGCCGTTGGACTCGGTGATGTCCGAGAGCACGCGGATCGTATAGGGGAAGTCTTCCTTGCTCGGCAGCACCGGATGCAGCGCGCGCCAGGCGAGCTTGCCATGGCCGACTTCGCGACGGCCCGGGGCGCCGAAGCGGCCCACTTCGCCGACCGAATAGGGCGGGAAGTTATAGTGCAGCATGAAGCTCTCGTACGAGAGACCGGTCAGGCCGTCGATCATCTGCTCGGCGTCCTTGGTGCCGAGCGTGGTCGTGCAGATCGACTGGGTCTCGCCACGCGTGAACAGCGCCGAGCCGTGCGTGCGCGGCAGGAAGCCGACCATCGCTTCGATCGGACGGATCTGCGTCGTGGTGCGGCCGTCGATGCGCTGACCGTCCTTGAGGATGGCCGTGCGGACGATCTCGGCTTCCAGCTTCTTGGTCAGCTTGATGCCGGCCATGACTTCCTGCGGCGAGAGCCCCTCTTCCACGAAGAATGCCTTCGCCTTGGCGCGCGCCTCATTGAGCGCATCCGAGCGGGCCGACTTGTTGGTGAGCTTGTAGGCTGCCGCGATGTCGGTGCCGATCAGTTTCTTGAGCTTGGCCTTGAGCTCCGCCGTGTTGTCGGTGAGATCGATTTCCCACGGGTCCTTCGCAGCCTTCTCGGCGAGCTTGATGATCGCGTCGACGACCTTCTTGCTCGCCTCGTGGGCGAACAGGACGGCACCGAGCATGACATCTTCCGAAAGCTCCTTGGCTTCGGACTCGACCATCATCACGGCCGTGTCGGTCGCGGCGACGACGAGGTCGAGCTCGCCGGTCTTCACTTCCTCGAGGCTCGGATTGAGCTGATATTCGCCATCCTTGTAGCCGACGCGCGCGGCGCCGATCGGGCCGAGGAACGGCACGCCCGAGATGGTGAGCGCAGCCGAAGCGGCGACCATCGCGACGATATCGGGCTCATTCTCGCCATCGAAGGAGAGAACCTGCGCGATCACGTTGATCTCGTTGTAGAAGCCTTCGGGGAACAGCGGGCGGACCGGACGGTCGATGAGACGGGAGACGAGCGTCTCCTTCTCGGTGGCGCCACGCTCGCGCTTGAAGAAGCCACCCGGAATGCGCCCGGGGAGAGGACGACATCGGCATCGACGAACAGCAGCAGGTC
>JAGIAA010000036.1 GCA_017745115.1 Sphingobium sp.
AAGACGCCGTCGAGACCGGCAACCAGTTCGTCCACAATCTCGGCATCCTCACCAAATGCCACCCAGACGGCAAACCTTGCGTGCCGACCAATCTTAGCCCGGGCGGCACGACGTCGGGTCTGTCCGGCCAGAAGACCAAGGACGTCCTGATTCCTTCGGACAATACCGCATCGACTTTCTGGATCACCAATCCGAACAACATCTACCGGAACAACGCCGCCGCGGGGTCGGAGCAGATCGGCTTCTGGTTCGCATTTCCGGAGCAAGCCATCGGCGCGCACGAGGGCAGGAGCGGCAGCGCCAATGTCCGTCCCCGCCAAACCCGGCTTGGAGAATTCAGCGGCAACACCGCCCATTCGAACTTCGACGGGTTCATGTTTGACCGCGGTCCCAAGGCGGATGGCACGTTCAGCGTTGTCGGCAGCAATTACCATATCGCTTATGCCGATCCGACCGACACGAAGAGCGCAAAGCTGGAGGCGGTGTTCGACGATTTTACCGCCTACAAGAACCGGAACAACGCCATTTGGAGCCGTGGCGAGCTGCACACGTTCAAGAATCTGAAGCTGGCCGACAATGCGATCGGCTATACCCATGCCGCCGGTCGCGGCCCCAATGCGTTCACGTCACAGGTCGTCGACTCTCTGTTCGTGGGCGAGAGCGCCAATATCGGCAATCCTCGCACGCCGTCGGAAGTTGCTTACGGCCGCAGCTTGCCGGAACCCAATCTCGCGGACTTCCCCATCCGTGGCTATGAATATTATGATTTCCGCCATGACGTGAAGAACGTCACCTTCCGCAACTTCGAGGACAACGCTACCCGCAAGGCGAGCGCGATCTCCTATCTGATGTATACCAGCTTCGGGATCAGCACCGAAAACGGCGTGGAGGGGCTGAAATTCGATAAGGCCAAGCCTGTTTATTTCCCGCCTGTCGACCGCAAATGGGCCAGCGATTTCGGAAGTCGTTCAGGATATATGGGCGCGGCTATCCACGACAGGGATGGCTCGATCGGCGGTAGTCCCAACTCTTACATCGTCATCGACAACGGCATTACGCCCGATCCGAAAGCCTGTGAAATGAAGCCGTCCTGGAACGCCGCCATTTGTCGGGGTGACCTGGGTCGCCTGAGCGTCGGCAGTGTGGGTGGTCCCGGCGCACTTCCGGTTGCGGCACCCGCTCCAACGGCCGGAGCGGCGCCTGGCACTCCGGGCGGCGCGCCGCGAGCCGCTGCGCCTCGCCCGCCTGCCGATCCGATCATGATCAGCCGCAACGGGAAGCAGGTTGAGTTGACCGGCGAAACCTCGATCCTCAGCGGATCGGAGGTGAAGGTGGACACCGCCAGGAAGACCGTAAACCTCGCCCTGCGAGAGATGGACAAAGGCTCCTGGGTGATTTTCGAGCTGCCGGGTTTTGCGACGAGCGCCGCCGGCACACCACAAAGCAGCCTGGCTGCGCTGCGGAATGCCGGCAGCACATCCTACTTCAAGGACGGGGATACGTTGTGGGTCAAGCTCGTGGTTGCCGACATTGGCGGTCCAATGGTCGCGAACGTCGGTACTTTGGGACCCCGGACAAGCCTCGAAGTCAGCAGGTGAATTCGGTCCACTGAAGGAAGACGAATCCCCGGTTGCAGCAATGCGCCGGGGATAACCCATCCCCAAAACTGCGCCCGCAGCATTCCGCCCATATCCGGTCCGTCAAGACCGAGTGGTTCCGCGCACAAGTTGAGCATGCCCGATCTGATGTCGCTGGATCAAACGCCAATCCCTCACACAGCACCGTCCGCGTCGGCTCCTCCCTTGGGAAACGAACGGGGCCGGCGGGCGCAAAGCCGCGGCGTCGCGAAGGAGAAACCATCGCAATGAACCGAGATGAGCAGGGTCAACCGCGAGGCCATGCGTTGCACGGCACATCCCGCATTGTTGAATCGATTCCCGACAAAGGGCGGCGCTCGTTTCTGCAGGTTGCGCTGGCCCATGGCATAGCGGCGCCGGTCGCGCTCGCCTCGCTCAGCAATGCACAAGCGGCGACGCTGGCTCAGCCCAAGCCGGCACATGCGCCGGCAAAGAACCGGACCGGCATCATCATCCGCGACTTTGCCGATCCCTATCTCGAACTGCTCAGATTGCTACGAGAGGCCGCAGAAATCGAACATGGGCTCATGCTGCAATATCTCTACTGCGCATTTTCGATCAAGGCGCAGTATCAGCCTCTCATTGGAGCTGGTGCGCCGACATCGACGAACTTGCTGGGCGTGGCGGTACAGGAAATGCAGCATCTGGGCGCGGTCAATCGTCTGCTTGTCGCCCTTGGAAGCTGCCCGCATCTGGACCGGCAGGATTTCCCCTACGAACCCGACATCTACCCCTTCCCTTTCATGCTGGAGCCCATGAGCCGCCGCTCTCTCGCGAAATATGCCTATACGGAGGGGCCAGCCTCGGCCTTTGCTGCGGACGGCAAGCGCTCGCCCGAGGACGAGCAGTTCAGCAAGCATATCCTCCGCGATATCGGTGGCCTCGATCGGCCAAATCACGTTGGTAGTCTCTACCGGAATGTCGTCGATCTCCTGTCGGAATGCTCCGGACGGCCGGGATTTCCGCTCGCGCCGGCCGAAGTCGAGAAATGGCGCAGCGACCTGCTCGTCATCATGGAAGAGGGCGAACAGGATCACTTCAAGTTTTTCCGGCAGGTTTATGAAGGTCATCACCCCGCCTTCGCCAAATCAGGCGTGGAAAACGTCTGGGGTGTTGCGCCCGGCCATGAAGCCTATCCCGCACATCCGCTTCCGGAGAATCCCACGGCCTTTGTCGGCCATCCCAACCAGATCATGTCGGAAGATGCGCACGGCATCGCCTGGCTGAGCAATCTCCATTATTGGCTTGCCCTCTGCTGTCTGGACTTTGGCTATCGCCATGCCGAACAGAATGTGCGGGCTCTGTCTGTCACGCAGATGATGACGGCACTGCTCCCGCTGGCAACCGAGTTGCCGAAGCGAGGCGCCGGGGTGCCATTTGACACGCTCAGCATGGGATATGCCCTTGGGACCGACAAGGAGCACAGCCGCAGAATCATTCTGGCTCTCGCGGGAGAAGCGCGGGCATTTGCCAAGACCATCGAGGCGCAATTGCCCGCACGATATAATCAAAACAACACCAGCGCCGTTTTCGCGCTTCTGGGCGGATGACGACGCAAGCCACTTCGATCGCTCATCGGTCGCCGCTATACTGTTCTTGGAGCGGCGCTAAATTGGCTGCAGGAGAGGGAACAATGAAAATCATTCTCGCGCTTTCACTCGCTCTTTCGTCATCTATCGCATCGGCCGCAACGCCGGTTCGGGTCTCCGACAAGACAGCACCGCCTTCTGCCGCAGCTGCTTGCGACCGCGAGTGCTTGCGCGGCAAGATCACCGAGGTGCTCTATGCCCTCGTCGAGCATGATGTCAGCAAGCTGGCCGTTGCCCCCACCCTCAGGGTCACCGAAGACGCCGTCGAAAAGCCCCTCGATAAAGTCGGCCTGATACGGTCGGTCACGAAGCTGCGCGGCTATCGGCAGGACATTCTCGACGAGCGGGCCGGCCAGGGCGTTGCCAGCGTGATGGTTGAAGAGGCCGGCGCGCCAATCATTCTGGTCGTGCGAATCAAGGTGGATGCCGACCAACGGATCAGCGAGCTCGAACTGGTGACGACGCGCAGCCGCGCGGACGGCATGATCTTCGCCATCGACGCCTATAGCGGCGCGGCCGCCAAGGCGATGAATATCGTGCCAAAGCCGTCTCAGCTGGCGCCCCGCGACAAGGCCATCGAGATAGCCATGCATTATCCGCGCGGGCTCAGCAACGCGAAGACCTTCAATGCGATCGGCACACCCTTTGCGCCCGAGGCCTACCGGCTCGAGAACGGCGCGCTCATGGCCGGCCCCGGCTGCACCTTCGCCAAGGGCTGCGAAGACATCGGCAACCAGTCCCTCGCGATCTTCGAGCAGCTCGGTCGGGTCACGGTGCGCGACATCATCGTCGACGAGCGCGCGGGCATCGTGATCATGCGTCTCTCATGGAACCAGCGCGGACCGGGATCGGACAAGCTGACCGCATGGGAGATGTTCAAGGTGTACGACGGCCAGATCCATATGGTGCAGGCTTATATGCGGCTGTTTCCACCGGCACAGGATCTGGGCGGGTGGCCGATCGCCCCGGGGATCACTCAGCCCTGATCGGATACTGAAATGAAGGCGGGAGCGAAGCAATTTCCCATGGCCGGATGCGCACGCAATCCCGATGTGCGGCGGCCGCTTGTCTCGGGTCAACCGGTCGCTATTCTGGCCAGACGCCGGCCGACGACCGACCACATTGGATGCCGATGAGAGCAGCGGATTGACCCGGCATGCCGAAGCCGCAACCTGGGCGGTTTCGCTCCAGCCGGTCGGAGGGTGACGGGCCTGTTGGCCGAGACAATAGTTGAAACGAGCTGTCGGCGTGACAGCCATCATGACGGGAGTGCGATGGGATGGGCAGGAACATTGTGTCGATTTTGGCGGCAGCCTTGGCGCTGGCCGCGACTCCAGCCGGGAGCGCGGGGGCAGCAGGAACCCCGGCGGCGACAGCGCAGGCACTGGCCGATCGGGCCGCAATCGAGGACCTGATCACCCGCTATTACAACAATTTCGGTGGCGGGGTCGAAAGTCAGATTGCCGAATATTATGCGCCCGATGGTGAGATGGTCCTGGGACAGAATCACTATAAGGGCATCGAGGCGATCAAGGGAGCCTATGCGGCGGTTCCTGCCGATGCCCCGCAGCGCAAGTCCTTCGCTCTGAATATTCTGATCAGCAACTTGCTCGTCACCGTGCACGGAAACACCGCCACCGCCCGATTGGTCTTTACCGAGACGACGACCGAAAAGCAGGGCGACGCGCCCAAAATCCTCACCCAAGGGCGTGAATTCGACAACCTCGTCAAGCGCAACGGCCGCTGGTGGATCGCCAAGCGGCAGATCCTTGGACCCAAGGGCGTACCGGACGGCTGGCAGGAGTAATCACGTCAGCCGTCGGCTTCGATCGCCTGGTCGGGGCCTTCATGCCGTGAAGCGCAGCGGCATCGCCAGGCGCACGAGGAAGCCTGTCTCGGACGCGAGGATCTCCAGGGTCGCCTTTTCATCGAAGCGGGCGCGCAGCCGCCGCCGGACATTGGCGAGGCCGACACCCGTCCCTGGTTCGCTCGTGCTCGAGCCCGGCCCATTGTCGCAGGCCTCCAGTACCAGCCTGTCGCCGTCCCTGCGCGCTGCAATCCGCAGCAAGGTGCGCTGCGGTGCATCGTGCACGCCATATTTGAGCGCATTCTCCACCAAGGGCTGCAGAATGAGGCTCGGCACCAGGGCGCCCCGCAATTCATCGGGCACGTCGAAATCGGCGCCCAATGAATCCTCGAAACGAACAAGCTCGATATCGAGATAGAGCTTCTGCAGCGCCAGTTCATCCGCCAGCGTAACATCGTGGAAGGGATCGACCGCGAGGCTGGTGCGGAAGAAGGTCGAAAGACGCATGACCATCGCTTCGGCCGCCTCATTGCGCCCGTCGAGGATCAGCGTGGCAATGGAACTCAGCGTATTGTGCAGGAAATGCGGATTGATCTGGTAACGCAGCGCCCGAACCTGCGCTTCATGCGCCTGCACAACGACCTGCGCGAGGCGTGCTTCCCTCTCGCGGACCTGCCGATGGTAGATCAACGCCATGATGGCCGCCATCCACACGCCGAAAGGCGCGATCCAACGCATCGCGTCCGACACGATGGCATTCATGGTCGCTTCGGGTTGGGGCTCGTTGAAGAGATCGAGCGAGAGCCGCACGATCCAGGTGAACGCGAAGGCCCCGGCGACGGTGGCGCCCAGGGCCGCCATCGCCTGAACAATAGTCGAGCGCTCGCGTAATGACGCAATCCCTATGTACATCAGCAGGCAGAGCGTCGCCCCGCAGCCGACGACGAGCAGCTCGATCGGCCTGGCCGTGAAGATCGCAACCTGGATCAGCACCGTCGCCGGATTGAGCGTCGCGCCTTGGCTGAGCGCATAAAAGACGTAGAAGACGAACTGAAACATCGCCCAGAAGACCAGCAGCAGCAGCGACACCGTGACGATCTCGCCGCGGGGCAGTGTCCGGCGCGGCGGCGTGTCGAGCGCCGGATCGCCAGGCCATATATTGTCGTTTCTCAAACCCGGTCCTTTTCCTGGCGCAGAAGCGCCGCGGAAAGGTGCTGCCCAGCTCGCGCCGACACAAGGGCCGCACGACGAATGGGCGAATTGGTCGACGGAAGGCCAATCAATATTGGCATGTCTCCGTCAGCTGTGCTTGAACCACGGTTCCGTGGGCCGACAGGAGCGAGCTGAATTCCTTCATGAACACATTGCGTGTGCTCTGCGCCGACGATGAAGCGCTTGCGCTGCGGCGGCTGCAACTGTTGCTGGCGCGAATTCCGTCGGTCGACATCGTGGGTACGGCGCGCAATGGGCCCGAGACGCTTGCGGACGTGGCGCGGCTCAAGCCCGATATCCTGTTGCTCGATATTCGCATGGGGCAGATGAGCGGTCTCGAGGTTGCCGAAACCCTCATCGCGTCCGCAGCGCCACCGCATATCATCTTCGTGACGGCCTTCGATGAATTCGCACTGCGGGCCTTCGATCTCTCCGCAGTCGACTATCTCGTAAAGCCGGTGGAGCTTGGCCGGCTGGAGCAGGCCCTGACGAAGGCGCGCGCGGCGCTTGAGGCCGCGGATGCCGTGTCCCGCGCGGCGGAGCTGGAAGCCATCATCGCCGCGCTGCGCGAAACACGCCGCCCCATGGCCTCCAGGCGCTACGCCACCGAATTCTGGGCACAGCGGCTCGGCGAACTGGTCTGCGTGCGCGTCGAGGATATCGACTGGATCGAAGCCGAGCGCGACTATGTGCATCTCCATGTCGGCGAGCGCTCCTATCTTCTGCGCGAAACCATCAGCGGCCTCGAAAGCCGGCTCGATCCCGCCAGCTTCCTGCGCATCCGCCGCTCGGCCCTGGTGAGAAGCGAACGCGTCGGCAGTATCAGGCGCGCGGGCTATGGCGATTATCGCGTCCTGCTTCACACGGGCGTGCAGCTGCGTGTCGGCCGGACCTATCTGAAGCCCTTCCGTGCCAGGCTGACCGCCTGGCGTGGCGGCGCCTCCGTCCCGCTCGACGACTGATCGATCCACCAAGGCTTAACCTCATAGACCGTTCGTCGCCGGATTCGACCATTGGTCGGCGCCGGTCGCGCGCTGGTCGACTTATGCCGCACGTTGATCGCTGAAGCCCTCCCCCCAGTCCCGCTTTGGCCGCACCAGCAGCCGCAGATCGGCGAACATCCCGCCGATGGGTTCAATCAAGCATAGTGGGGAATTTCACATGAAGACGACTGCATTCATCGCCCTGGCCGCCGCCAGCCTGTTCACCACAGCCGCCGATGCGACGCAGTTCGTCATCGTCCCGGACATCATCGGCGGCACCGGAACGCCGCCCTCCTACAAGGGGCCGAGCGTCCAGGGCGGCAATCTCGGAGTGGTCAATGACGGCGGCCGCGACGCCTTCGACGGCTTCGGCTTCTACAATGCGACGGGTGGCCTTGCTTTCTCGCGCCAGACCGAAGCCTTCATGGATCAGAATCTGTTTCGCTTCTTCGACACCTTCACCAACACATCCAGCGAACGCGTCGTTCAGACGGTGACCTTCTACGGCAATCTCGGCTCGGACGGCCGCACCAGGCAGGTCGCGGGCGGAAGCGGCTATTCGGTCACCTGCGAATATGTGACGGCCTGCGCGGCCGATCCGGTCGTCGCGACGATCTACGGCAACAACAATCTCGGCGTGCAGACGCTGAACGGCGAGTATCTGTCGATCGATTTTACGCTGACACTCGATCCAGGACAAAGCGCGAGCCTGCTCAACTTCGCGTTCCTTGCCTCCGACACCAACGGCACCAATGCATCGGACGTCGCTCTGGCGATCGAGCGCGCCCATCAGCTGGTCGCCAATCCGATGCTCGCCGGCCTCACCGACGAGCAACTGCGCCGCGTGGCGAACTTCGACCTCGGCTTGCCTGCCGCTGCTGTCCCCGAGCCGGCAAGCTGGGCGTTGATGATCGGCGGCTTCGCCGTCGTCGGATCGGCCATGCGCCGGCGGCAGACGATCCCCGCCTTCTCCTGACCTCTTCCCGGTGCCGTCGCCCACCCCTGGGCGGCGATACCGCCCTACGAACCCACGAAGGAAAGACCATGAAATTTGCACAAAAACTTCGGCTGGCCGGAAGCCTGACCTGCCTCACGCTGCCGACCATCGCCCAGGCCGAGCCGTTCTCCGGCGCCTATGTCGGCACCGACATCGGTTTCGAGCGATCGGGCCGGCTGGACAAGAGCGGCGTCACCTACGGCCTTTTCGCCGGCTATGACGCACGGATCGGATCCGACGTCGTACTGGGTATCGAAGGCCGGATCGGCGACAGCGCGATCAACCGCACCGTCGTGCGGACCACCAGCGCGAACGAGACGGTGGCACGATCCAGCATCGGCTTCCAGTTCGGGGGCACCGCCCGCATCGGTCTGTTAGCGACGCCGCACACATTGCTGTTCGTGCGCGGCGGATGGGAACGCGTCGACGTGAAGGCGACGAGCACCCGCACGCCCCTGCCACCGACCTCCAGCCCCGCGCCGATCGTCAGCGATTTCAGCCTTCGGGATCATCTCATCACGCTCGGCGCCGGCGCCGAACAGGCCTTCGGTCCGCGCTGGCGCGCCCGGCTTTCCTATGATTATGGCGACAAAGCCCGGCGTCACCAGCTTCGTCTGGGCGTGATCGCCGCCTTCTAGAGGATGTCCATTTCGGCGGGCTGGACGATGTCGACGAGCCCGCCGATGAGGCGATCGGCCAGTCCGGCACCATCGGTGCGGCGGTTCCGGTCTCCGGCAAATGCGGCAGCCCGGTCATATGAGTGCGGGGACTCGTCAATTGAGGGATTATTGCTCGTGTCGCCTTCATTCCCGTTTTCAGTGAATCTGGCACAGGCCGCTCAACGCTGAGCCGATTGGCGAACGTTACCGCCATCCCGGCACTCCATTCAGTCTTCAGGAAGACATGATCTCGCCTTCGGGCGCACGCGTCGTTCGCCACATCGGCTCTGCGCCTGGAATGCATGTCTCCGGCCGGCACATCCACGAGCCGCATGATCGCGCGCAGTGACGCTGTCGCCGAGCGTTAAATACGGACCTTGCTACGTAAATTCATCTATGCTGTCATGGCAGGGGTTTAGGGGTTGATCGGCGATGGAAACGAATAACGAGAATGCCTTCGATGTCTGGGCGAACCGTTTTCATCAGCAATTTGATAAAGGATCCCGACTGGAGAAGGAATTCCGGCTGACCCGGACGATCGTCGTGACGGCACGGCGCTGGACGACCTATACGGACGGCCTTGTGCGTGCGGCGACCGGCCATACGCGTGCGCGATGGCAAACGCTTTCCGCGCTTACCTTCAGCGATGGCCCGGTCGGCACACTCGACCTGGCGCGGCGCATGGGGCTACGCTGGCCGACATTGATCCGCGTTCTCAACGAGCTTGAAACGGAAGGGCTGGTCGACCGGGCGCGCGACGAAACCGATGGCCGACGGCACCTGATCGCCATTACGCCGCAGGGGCGAGAACTCGTGGATCGCGTCCTGACCATCCTGAACCCGGCGCGAGCCGACGTCCTTTCCGACTTTTCCGACGAGGAACTGGTCGCGGCAGAGCGCGTGATCCAGCGCCTGCTGACCGTTCTCATCGCGCGAGACGGCTAACGCGCCGGGGCAGTCGCCTGCCCAAAACACTTCGCACTAAAATGCTTGCCAAGCGAACGAATATACATAGTCTAATACGTAGTGTGGTACGCTTCTCAAGCGCACAAATGCGCAAGGCCACCATGCTGAGGATGCCCGCAAGGGCCGGAACGAGCTCCCCAGGGAGCAGGGAGAGGAGGCTTCGATGGCGAATAATCAGCGTTTGCGCATGTGCACGCTCGCGTTCCTGGCGAGCAGTGCGATTGGTTTGACTTTTTGTGGTCAGTCTGCACGAGCGCAGAATGTTGCGCCCGCGAACGCGCTGCCTCCTGCCGACACTCAGGCGGATGCATCCGAGAGCGCGATCGTCATTACGGGCTCGCGCATTGTCCGCCGCGACTATGACACCGACAGCCCGCTGGTCACCGTCTCGGCCGACACGATGAAGAACACGGCCGAGGTCAGCCTCGACCAGTCGCTCAACAAGCTTCCCCAGTTCGTGCCGGGATCGAATCAGTTCACCAGCGGTCAGGACACGCAGTCGACGCCGACCAACAGCCCCGGCATCTCGACCGTCAATCTGCGTGGCCTTGGCCAGAATCGCACCCTGGTCCTGCTGGACGGCCGCCGCACGCAGCCCGCCAATGCGAGCCTCGTCGTCGACATCAACACGATTCCCAAAGCCGCGATCGACGGCGTCGAGGTGATTACCGGCGGCGCCGGCGCCACCTACGGCGCCGATGCCGTAGCCGGTGTCGTCAACTTCAAGCTCAAGCGTCACTTCGCCGGTATTTCGCTCGACGGGCAATTCGGGCGCACCTCCCGAGGTGACGGCGACCAGGGCTATGTCTCGGCCCTGATCGGCGGAGATTTCGCCGGCGGCATGGGCAACGCCATGCTTGGCCTCAGCTACGAGCAGCGCAGCCAGGTCTATTCACGCAACCGCGGCTGGCACCTGCCGGCCTATACCGACCCGGGCACCGCCGGCGAGGATACCTTCCCGAACTTCGGCGGGGCCTCGAGCACGATCTTCGCGTCGCTGCCCAACGCGCCGGCCGGCAGCCCCTACACACAGGCAGCCATCGATCAGGTCTTCACCGCCAAGGGCTATTCACCGGGCGACGTGCTTCGCACTGCAACGCTGTACTTCAATCCCGCCGCGACGACGGCCGGCGCCACCCTCTTCTCGATCGCGCCGGGCGCCGTCTCGGGCAAGCAGGCGCCGGGCTATACGGGCGCCGTGGGCCCCGATTACAAATATCTGTCGAACGGTTCGCTTGCCAGCAACGCGCGCAATGGCTTCATCTCGCTGCCCCTGACCCGCTATTCCGCATTCGCCTCGGCCTATTACGACGTCTCCGACAATGTTGAGGCCTATCTCCAGGCCAACTTCAACCAGAGCGACACCAGCACCGAGATCAGCAACTTCACACCCGCGGCGCTGCAATGGTCCGTCGCCATTCCCTATGATGCCGCGACCAATGGTGTCGCCTCGGGGCACCCCGTTCCGACCGAACTCGCGACCATTCTCAATGCGCGCGCCAATCCCAATGCGGCATGGGGGCTCAACAAAGAGCTCAATTATATGGGGCCGCGGTCGATCAAGACGAAAACCTACACCTATGAAATCCTGGCGGGCGTGAGAGGAAAAGTCGGGGTCGGCGACATCACCTACGACCTGTTCGCCTCGCATGGCCGCACCAACCAGAATGTCGACTATTTCGGCCATGTGGACCTGGCGCGATACCAGACGCTGATCTCCATGCCGAACTATGGCGCCAATGCCGACTTCAACGTACCGAATATCGGGCGCCTGGCCCACTGCACGAGCGGCCTCAATCCGTTCACCACGACGGTGGTGAGCCAGGATTGCAAGGACATCATCAACGCCAACATCAACACCACCACCGACCTCATCCAGAACCAGGTCGAGCTGGATTTGCAGGGCGGCATCACGGAGCTGCCCGCTGGCGAGCTGCGCTTCGCCGTCGGCGCGGATTATCGGGACGACAAGTTCACCTTCAACCCGGACCCCGCGCTCTCCACGAACAACATCACCTCCTTGACCATCGGATTGTTCGATGTCGGCGCGACGAGCGGCAAGACGACCGTCAAGGAAATCTATGGCGAGTTGTTGATCCCGGTCCTGAAGGATGTGCCCTTCGCACAATCCCTCTCGCTCAATCCCGGTTACCGCTATTCGGACTATAATACCGCCGGCGGCGTCTCGACCTGGAAGATCACCGGCGACTGGGGCATCAACAGCTACATCAAGGTTCGCGGCGGCTATCAGCGCGCCAACCGCGCACCAAACGTCGCCGAGCTCTTCCAGCCGTCCGTCTATCTGACAGTGCCCTGGCCCGATCACGATCCCTGCTCGATCGTGACGCGCGCCGCCTATGGCAATGTCGCGGCCAATCCGGACCGCGCCAAGGTGCAAGCGCTTTGCACGACGCTCTCGGGCGGTTTCCCGATCAACAGCACATTTACCGGCAATCAGTCGGTCTACTTCCCGCTCGGACGCGACCAGCAGACCGGCAATCCCAATCTGCGCACCGAAAAGGCCAGCACCTGGACTGCGGGCATGGTGCTCAGATCGCCCGCCAAATCGGGTGCTTTGAGCCGCATCACGCTCTCGGTCGACTATTACAACATCAAGATCGAAGGCGCGATCGCGCCGGCCACGACGCAGTTCGTTTATCAGGAATGCTTCAATGGCTTCGGCACCAACCCCACCTACGATCCCAATTACGAATATTGCCAGCGGATCATCCGCTCATCGACCAACGGCTTCTGGCTCGCGACCAAGGCATCGTTCCAGAATCTGGGCATGATCAGCACATCGGGCGTCGATGCAGCGCTCGACTGGCGGATCGACGCGCCCGGCCTGGGCGGCGCGCGCGGCTCGGCCTACGCCAATGTCGTGTTCAACTATCTCGGCAAATATGATGTGCAGAACAATCCGGGCGGCAAGATTTTCGACTATGCCGACTCGATCGGCTCCCCCATCTCGGCGCCGCCCTATGGCGCGCAGTTCCGCTGGAAGCTGTACAGCCGCCTTGGCTATGACTTCGGCGTGGGTGGCCTCGAACTTGGCTGGCGTCATCTGCCGAACGTGCGCAATGTGGCGCTCGTGACGAACACGGCTTCGACCGCACTGGCGACCAAGGCCTACGATCTCTTCGACCTCTCGGGCCATGTCGCCATCGCCAAGCGCATCCAGCTGCGGGGCGGCATCGACAATCTGTTCGACCGCAATCCCCCCGTAGTCGGCGTAACGCCGGGCGTCACCAACGCTGCGGGCGTCACGGACATTGCCGGCTCCTATGACGTGCTCGGTCGCCGCTTCTACATCGGCGCACAGGTCAAGTTCTAAAGCGCCGGGCGCGGCGCGGCATGTGGCATCGAGCGGTGCCACATGCCGGCGCCGCGCAACGGATCAGTAGCCGAGAACAGCCTTCACCTCGAGATATTCCTCGATGCCGAACACGCCATATTCGCGGCCGTTGCCGGACTGGCGATAGCCGCCGAAGGGTGCGTAGCCCGACCAGGCGGGGAAGTTGATATGGACCTGGCCGGCGCGAATCTGGCGAGCCACGCGCCGGGCGCTCTCGATGTCGGCGGACTGGACGTGCGAGCTGAGGCCATAGACCGTCGCATTGGCGATGCGGATCGCGTCCGCCTCGTCGTCATAGGGCATGATGACCAGCACCGGCCCGAAGATTTCCTCCTGGGCGATCCGCATGTCGGTGGTGACCTCGGAGAAGATGGTCGGCTGCGCGAAGTGGCCGCGGTCGAGGCCCTGCGGCCGGCCGGGCCCACCGCAAATGAGCTTGGCGCCCTCGTCGATGCCGGACCGGATGAGGCCCTGCACCTTGGCGAACTGGGGCGCATTGGCGAGCGCGCCGAGCACGGTGGCTTCATCGAGCGGGTCGCCGACGACGATGGCGTTAGCCGCCTCGGCGGCGAGCGCCTCCACTTCGGCGAGGCGCGACCTCGGCACAACGATCCGGGTCGGTGCCGCGCAGGACTGGCCGACATTGCGCATGCCGCCAAGCACGGCCTTGGGGACGGCGCCCGCGAAATCCGCGTCGTCGAGGAAGATATTGGGCGACTTTCCGCCCAGCTCCTGGATGACGCGCTTGACCGTCGGCGCGGCAGCCTGCGCGACGAGCACCCCGGCCCGGGTCGAGCCGGTGAACGAGACCATGTCGACATCGCGATGCGCCGACATGGCGGCGCCGACGACGTCTCCGGTCCCGTTGACGAGGTTGAACACGCCGGGCGGCGTCCCGGCATCGTGCATGACCTGCGCGAACAGCAAGGCGGTGAAGGGCGAGAGTTCGCTGGGCTTGAGCACGACGGTACAGCCCGTGGCGATGGCCGGGGCGACCTTGGCGGTGACCTGATAGAGTGGCCAGTTCCACGGCGTGATCGCCGCGACCACGCCGACCGGCTCCTTGCGAACATGGATGCCGTTGACCTGTGACTCGAACTCGAAGTCGCGCAGCACGTCGATCGCCACGCGGACATGCTCGATGCCGAAATGGCATTGGCCGGCCCGGGCAAAGCTGATTGCCGAGCCCATTTCGGCGACGATGGACTGGGCGAATTGCTCGGCGCGCTCCTCGAGCAAGTCCCTGATGCGGATCAGCAGGGCGAGCCGGTCCGCGACCGGGCTCTGCGAGAAGGACGCGAACGCGCGCTTCGCAGCCGCCACGGCGAGATCGACATCAGCGGCCGAACCGGCTGCGACATGGCCGATCACCTCTTCCGAAGCGGGATTGTACACCGGGATCGCCGGGGCATTCGAGCGGTCCACCCATGCTCCGTCCAGATAGAAGCGCATGTCGTCGGGCATCAGTCCTCCTCGTCATCTTGTCTAGTCGCCGGCCTTGTTACCCGCAGTGGACTGGATAGAGATAGGCCCTATCAGCGAGGCAACGATCGGCGCGCCACCCGCGACATCGGCCCGGCGCGCGTCCATGCGCAGCTCGTTCATCGCGATATGGGCCGTCACATGCCGGACAAACGGTAGCACGGCGCCTTCGCCCCAGTCCTGATGCTCGATATCGAACGCGAGCGTATCGCCGCGGATCGCGAAATTCTCGAGCGAGCCCATGGTATAGGGGTTGTCGCAGGGACCGCAGGCGAGGCCGAACAGCTTCTCGCCGTCCTGGCGGATGAGGAAATACTGCTTGTCCCGACCGAAGCCGAAGCCGATCCACACGCCGACAACATCGGCGGCAGTGAGGGAGCGCCAGGGGCCCGGCTGGAGATACGGCGCGGGCCGGCCTCCGCCACCCCCGCCGGCAACCGCGGTGGATTTGAGCACAGGCACAGGCGGCGCGCCCGGCGGCAGGATTGCGGTCGGGAATATGGATGGCGGCGGGCCGCGCGTGTCCTTGATCGCGATGCGCTCGACCGGCTTGCCGTCCGAACCTCGCCCGCCGCTGATTACCAGCCTGCCGCCGGACAGTTTCGCGCGCAGATGCTCTTCCGACGCAAGGGCGCCTGCCGGCGTGAAGCGGCGCACGGTAAAGGTCAGCCCGTCGGTCTCGTTGAAGCGGCCCTCGACTCGCGCGAGCGTGGTGCCGTCGGCGCAATGCGTGCAGGCGATGCCGCTGACCGCGCCGCCGTCACGGATCACGAATTCATAGATCTGCGGCGGGCCGGCTTCGATGCGCCAACCGCCGCGATAATGATCGGCGCTTTCGGCACCTGCACGCGATGCGGCGAGCAGCGCCACGCCGGTCCATATGGCGACCGCGATCGAACGGATGCCCGGCACGACTTTAGCCGAAGTCGACAGGATAGGGCTTGAGCTCGCCCGAAGCGTAGCGGGTCTCGAGACCAGGCGTGCCGTTCTCCATGACCATCAGCATCGCGCGCTTGGGCGCGAAGCCCTGGTGCCGGATATCGGCCGGCATCGCACACACGTCGCCCGCCTTCATGACGATACGGCCCCGCGGCGCGCCGCTATTCTTGTCGGCGATGTTCCAGTGAATCTCGTCGCTCAGCTGGATAAACCACTCGTTGCGATCATTGCCGTGAATCACCGGGAGCATATGCTCCTCGGAGGTCACGCAGCAGATATTCGCACGGGTGATGGCGCTGATCGACGGGTTCCAGGTCACGTCCGAGCGGGCGATATGCTCGAAGAGATTGATCGCATGGAGTTGCCCCTCGAAGCCCGGCTCACATTCGATGTCGGGCTTGTCATAGCTCAAATCGGCAAAGGCGCGGTTGACCGGATGGCCGGTCGCGTCGGAGCGCACGGCCTTGTCACCCTCCAGCCCGAGCATGCGATCGGCGGCGATGAAGGCACGCAGCAGCGGATCGGTGCGCTCCTTGCCCTTGGGGCCGATCGGCGTTCCGGTTTCCAGCGGCGCGTTCAGCGGATCGTAGCCCTCGCTGATCCAGTCGCGCGAAATCGTCTCGAAGGCTTGCGCCACCGTCTCGGCCTTGAAGGTTTCGAGCAGGTCGATGCCGGCGTCCTTGCAGCCGCGGTCGTAGGAGCCGGCGAAGATGTCCACCGTGCCGTAATGGTTGGTGGTGCCGAAAATATCGTCGAAGAAGATCCAGCCGTAGAAGAAGCCCCAGCCGATATCGCGCACCATCGCCCGCAGGAAGCGATCGATCTCGATGATGTGACTGCCCTTGGGCCAGGTCACATGCGCGAAATATTCGTCGCGCCGGAAGGTGAAGCTGCCGAGCCTGAAGCGCGCATAGCCGGTGTCGGGATCGGTGCCGAGCTTCTCGACCGCTGCGTCCAAAACGTCCATCGATCCTCTCCTTGACTCCTGTTTGCCGCATGTCCCGAGCCGTCGGGCGAACGCTCGACTTGAAAATGCTACATTATCCCAGCGTGCAGATGTCGGACCAGCGCTTGACGGTCGCGGGACCATCGACCGTCTGGATGATCGTCACAGCGGGCTTGCGCGAAACGAGCTGATAGGCCGCGCCCTCCGGCAGCAGCACCTGATGACCACGGCGCGCGGTCACCCGGCCCATCGCCGGCCCGTTGGGCTGGGCACCGAGCTGGATCGCGCCGCCCTCATGGCTCGGCACCTGGCCGTCCGCCAGCTTGATGAAGTTGAAGGTAACCTCCCCATCCATCACCAGCGCGAACTCGTCATGCGGCGCGGCGAACCAAGGCGAGACGCCCTCGACCCGCATCACTTCCGCGACATATTCGAGATTCTGCACCACCGCGACGCGCTCGAACGGCTGCGCCGCACCGGCGACTTCGAAGACGTTCGAAAAGGCATATTTGCGAAGATCGTCGTCGAGCTCGATCAGGCCCTTCTCATAGGAATCGAGCGACCCGACATGCGTGCGATAGGCCATCGCAATCCTCTCCCGTTCTTCCCGGATCCGTCGGCATTTGCCGTACGGGGGAATTGTTGCGCCTCGCCGCCGGGAAAGTCAAAACGGCTCTGGCGTCCCTTTCATCCAACGCAAATCGTCAACATATGCGCGAGCATGGGGAGGGACGGACGCTCAAGCGACGATCATGCCCAGAATCAGGCTTTTGCCGCCTCACCTTTGAGCCGCGCGGTCTCGGCGGCCGTCGACTGGACGCCGGTGTTGCGCGTCGCGAGGCCGCCGACGGCGCCGCCCTTGATGAACGGTTCGGGATCGCCGTCACGCAGCTTCAGGCCGAACAAGGGCGAGAGGCCGGGGTGACGCCCGAGGCCGCCATAGAGGTCGAAACCGCGCTCGATCCAGTCGCGCAGCGGATCGTCTTCGGTCAGCACGGGCGTATCGGCGACCGAGGCGGTGAACAGGAACACCGCGAGCAGGCGATAGTCGGCATAGTTGGGCGTGTCGCCGCCGAACCATTTGTTCTCGGCCAACACATTGCGCATGAGTTGCAGCGTCGGCGGCACCTTGGGCAGGCGATCCTCGCGACCGACGATGATGTCCTCGATCTTGCGGCCGAACATGCGTTCGCGCGAGCTGGTCACATACTCATGATCCTGCGGCAAGGCGCGGTCGCGATACTGCTTGATGAAGCAGGTCATCCACGGGCTGATCGCCGCGCCCCAGAGCCATGCTTCCATGCCCTGGGTCAGCGCCTTGACGCTGGCATTGCCGATCAGCGTCGGGCGGTCGGGATAGGTTTGGTCGAGATATTCGGCGATCAGCCAGCTATCGAGCACCCATTTGCCATCGTCGACAATCGCCGGCAACCGCTCGGTGACGCCGCCCGTGCGCTCGGGAATGCCGGTGAAGCCGCCCTCGACGATGTCGAGATCGAACCCCTTGTGCGCGACGGCATATTTCGTCGCCCAGACGAAGGGGCTGATCGTCGCGCCATGGGCCAGCTGCAGGTCGTACAACGTGATCCTGTTGTCCTTCGCCATGGCAGCCTCTCCTTTGCTTGCTAACAAGTCCGGTGCATTCCATAGGCTTGCACCAACGCCGCGCCAAGGCGCGAAATGAAATGTGAACGGCCCGGTCTTTTTCGAGGACAAGGCTATCGCTAGAACGGACGACCTATGGGGAGGGGAAGCACATGATCCGCATCGCGCCATCCGTTCTGCTCGCGGCATCGCTCGCGCTCATGCTGGCCGCGTGCAACGCCCAGCAGCGCTTCGGCGAGATCGATCAGGCGCGGCTCGACCAGGCCGATACGGACGACGACAACTGGCTGAGCTATGGCCACGGCTATAGCGAGCTGCGCTATTCGCGGCTCGACCAGGTCAATGACAGCAATGTGAAGCAGCTCACCCTCGCCTGGTCCGCGCCGCTCGACACCCGGCGCGGACAGGAAGCGACGCCGATCGTCGTCGACGGCATCATGTATACCTCGACCGCCTGGTCCAAGGTGATGGCGCTCGACGCAGCGACCGGCAAAGTCCTGTGGAGCTTCGATCCGCAGAATATCGGTTCCAAGGGTGCCCATGCCTGCTGCGATGTCGTCAATCGCGGCGTGGCGGTCTGGAAAGGGCGTGTGTTCGTCGGCACCATCGACGGGCGGCTGATCGCGCTCGATGCCAGGACAGGCGCGAAGATCTGGGACGTGGTCACCGTCGACCAGACCAAGCCCTATACGATCACCATGGCGCCCCGCGTGGTGCGCGACAAGATCTTCATCGGCAATTCGGGCGCCGAACTCGGCGTGCGCGGCTATCTCTCGGCCTATGACACCAACACCGGCAAGCTGGTCTGGCGTTTCTACACCGTGCCCGGCGACCCTGCGAAGGGACCGGACGGCACCGTCTCCGACGAGGCCATCGAAAAGATCGCGCGGCCAACCTGGTCCGGCACCAACTACTGGAAGCTCGGCGGCGGCGGCACGGTCTGGGACAGCGTTGTCTATGACAAGGACCTGAACCAGCTGCTGGTCGGCGTGGGCAACGGCTCGCCCTGGAACCATCACTGGCGCAGCGCGGGCAAAGGCGACAATCTCTTCCTGTCGTCGATCGTTTCGCTGGATCCCGACACCGGCAAATATAAGTGGCACTATCAGATAAACCCCGGCGAAAGCTGGGATTACACGGCCACGCAGCAGATCATGCTCGCCGACCTCAAGATCGACGGCAAGGACCGCAAGGTGCTGATGCAGGCGCCGAAGAACGCCTTCTTCTACGTGATCGACCGCACCAGCGGGAAGCTCATCTCGGCCGAGCCCTATGCCCGGCAGAACTGGGCCAAGGGCATTGACCTCAAGACCGGCCGGCCGATCGAGAATCCCGGCATCCGCTATGACAAGGGCCCGGCGCTGGTCATCCCCTCGGGCATCGGCGCGCATGCCTGGATGCCGATGAGCTATTCGCCCAAGACCGGCCTCGTCTACATCCCGGCGATGGAGCATCCGCTTGTCTATGGCGACTCCAACCCCTTCGAGATCCATGAGGGCCGCTGGAACACCGGCGTCTCCTTCCTGGCGCCGCCGCCCCTGCCCGGCTTGCCCGCAACGCCCGAGGGCCGGCGCGCAGCGCTGACCGCGATGACCAAAGGCAAGCTGGTGGCATGGGATCCCGTCGCCCAGAAGGCACGCTGGGAAATCAAGCGCGACTGGCCGTGGAACGGTGGCACGCTCGCGACCGCCGGCAATCTCGTCTTCGAAGGCACTGCCCATGGCACGTTCGAGGCCTATTCGGCCGACAAGGGCCAGAAGCTCTGGTCGTTCGCGACCGGGCGCGGCACGCTGGCAGGCCCCGTGACCTATCGCGTCAATGGCGAACAATATGTCGTCGTGCTGGCGGGCTATGGCGGATCGATGGGCATGGCGACCAGCACCGACTTCATGCGCGAGAAGATGCCGAACGGCGTGATCCTCGCCTTCAAGATCGGCGGCAAGGCGGCACCGTTGCCGCGCGAGACCATCCCACTCGATACGCCGCAACCGAGCAACGAGCGCTTCACGCCCGCGCAGGTCGCGACCGGCGCCAAATTCTATGGCACTTATTGCGCCATCTGCCATGGCGGCCCGGTCAATCCGGACTTGCGCCGCTCGGCCCTGCTGCAGAGCAAGGATGCCTTTCAGCAAGTCGTCATCGGCGGCTCGCTGTCGCAGAACGGTATGGCGAGCTTCGCGGCCTATATGAAGCCGGAGGACGCGGAAGGCATTCGCGCCTATCTGAACGGCCAGGCCAAGGCCTTGCTCGCCGAGGAAAGCAGGAAGCCCGCTCATTGATTCGCGTCGGCAGATAGGTTGCATTTTGCGACCGGGAAATGGAAGACTCCCCTGTCAACGCGCGCTGGAATTGCTATACTGCATAACGTCCGACGCGACCCTCAGCGTCTTCAGGAGAGCGACATGGAAAATTATTTGAAGACCATCGGCGGAATCAAGGCACGCGGAGCCGCGGGCCTGTTCATCGATGGCGAGTGGCGCCCCAGCTCGGGAAGCACCGTGCTCGACGTGGTCGCGCCGCATACCGAGGAAACCGTCCTGCAATATATCGAGCCGACGGCGGCCGATATGGATGCAGCCGTCGCCGCTGCCCGCCGCGCCTTCGACACCGGGCCCTGGCCGCGCATGACTCCGCCGGAGCGCGGCGTCTACCTCAAGAAGATCGGCGACCTCCTGCAGGCGCGCATGCCCGAGCTCGCCGAAGCCTGGACCGGCCAGGTCGGCGCGGTCATCAGCTTTACCAGCAAGGCCAGCTACCAGTGCCCCGGCCTGTTTCACTTCTATGGCGGTCTCTGCGACACCTATAAGTTCATCGACGAGCGCATCGGCTCGCAGGGCGGCAATCGCGTGCGCGTGGTCAAGGAGCCGGCCGGCGTCGTGGCGGCGGTCACGCCGTGGAACGCGCCGCTGGTGCTGCTGATCTATAAGGTCGCCGCCGCGCTCGCCGCGGGCTGCACGCTGGTCTGCAAGCCCTCGCCTGAGTCGCCGGTCGACACGCACATCCTGGCCGAGTGCATCGAGGAAGCGGGCCTGCCCAAGGGTGTGTTCAACATGCTGCCCGGTGGCCGCGAGGTGGGCGACCATCTCATCCGCCACCCCGGCATCGACAAGATCAGCTTCACCGGATCGACCGTGGCGGGCAAGCATATCGCCGGCGTCGCGGCCGAGCGCCTGGCGCGCGTCTCGCTGGAGCTGGGCGGCAAGTCGGCGGCGATGATCCTCGACGATGCGGACATCGACCATGTTCTCAAGACGCTGGTGCCTTATTCGATGCCGATCACGGGCCAGGTCTGTTTCTCGCTGACTCGCGTGCTGGTCTCCAAGAACCGCGAGGCCGAGTTCGTCGACGCCTATACCAATGCCATCTCCAAGGTGAAGGTCGGCGATCCATTCGAAGCCGATGTGGGCATCGGCCCGCTCGCCATGCAGCGCCAGCTCGATCGCGTGCTCGGCTATATCGAGAAGGGCAAGAATGAGGGCGCCAAGCTCGCGCTGGGCGGCGGCCGTCCTTCCGGTCTCAATCGCGGCTATTTCGTCGAGCCGACAATCTTCACGAATGTCGACCCCAATATGACCATCTTCAAGGAAGAGATCTTCGGCCCTGTCGTCTCGGTCGTCAGCTATGACAATGAGGCCGATATGATCGCCAAGGCGAACGACACGAGCTACGGCTTGCATGGCGCCGTCTATACGCAGGACCCGGAGCGCGGCTTCGGCGTCGCGCGCGAATATCGTGCAGGCTCGGTCGCGGTGAATCACATGGCTGTCGACATCCACATGCCGTTCGGCGGTTTCAAGCAGTCCGGTATCGGGCGCGATGGCGGCATCGAAGGCCTGGAGAACTACACCGAAACCAAGGCCGTCTACTTCGGCTGATTGCCTTTTTGGTGAACAAGAAGGGGCTCGGGCGCGATGTCCGGGCCCCTTTCTTGTGCGCGGAACCTGGGGCGAGAGGACGCTACATAGGCTCGAGACTCCTGCCTTCGCAGGAGCACCGACCGATCGATCGATCACCGCCTCAGACGCTTCCAGCCGATCCATACCCCGCTGATCGAGGTGACGAGCCCGAGGATCGAAAAGGCCCAGAGAAGCACGTCCCACAGCGGCCGGCGAAGCGTCAGGACATTCAAGTCCCATTTGTGGAACATGTCGTAGAGCCAGCGGTAAGTCCGGCGGCGGCTGTCGACACCGTTCACGATCTCGCCGGTTACCGGATCGAGATAGAGCCAGTTCCTGCCCGGATCGTCAAAGCGCAGGCGCAGGACCGGCAGCCGGGGCCTGGCGCCGATGTCGTAATAATAGGCGTCGGGTTCGGTCATGAGTGTGGCGTCGGTCAGCTTGCCGGCGGGGATGAGTCCGCGGGCCGCTTGTTCGATCCTGTCGATTTGCGCCTGTGCCGGCACCAGACCGGGCAGGGTCAGTACCCGCCGTTCGCCCTTGCCATCGAACAGCGTCACGACCGGCAGTCCGGCATGGGCCGAGAAGCGCGCCAGCCGCGTGCCCTGTGCCACCGCGCCGAGCCGTCGCAGATCGATGGCGGGAATGTCCGTGCTCGCCGAATAATGCTGCTCGACGCCGTCCGGTGGACCGGACGCTTCGAAGAGATGCCCCGGATCGACGGACAGCCAGCCACTGAAGATCCAGAGCAGCAGCGCCAGGCCGCCGACCAGGCCCGCGATATGATGCCACAGCATCCAGCCATGATAGGGAACCATGCGCCCGCCTTTGAAGCGGCGCTTCCCGATGCGCGTCCGCAGGATGCCAATCCAGATGCCGGTCAGTGCGGCCGCGATGCACGGTCCCGAGACCCACATCACCACCTGGCGCCAGGCTTCATTGTCCTGTCGAAGCAGCCTCGGATAGATCCAGTGCGGGACCGACCCCAGCCAGTTCCAGAAGCGCTCGCTGCGTGTCGTCGCCTGCACCACGCTGCCGGTCGAGGACGAGACATAGAGCTGCGTGCCCGGCGGACCGGCGAGCGAGACCTTCCACAGCGGCCGATGGCGGTCGAAGCCGCCGGCCACGGTCCACTGGTCGCTCTCGATGGGATGGACGTCCAGCACGTCCGCACGGCCGAAGCGCGACGCGACCCGACCGGCATAAGCCGCGTTGACGACGGGCTCCGGTACACCCTGCTCCGCCGCGGCGGACAGGCGCTTGCCGTCCCAACCCAGCACGCGCCAGACCGGATGCCCGTCGCGCATCTCCAGCTCGAGGCTACGCGGCGTGCCCTTGAACGAAATGGGCGGCGGCACATCGACCTTCGCCCAATCAATGGCCTCCTGCCCCGCAACCTTCTCGCCGAGCGAAAGCGAGGGATAAGGCACGTAGATCATGACGAGGCCCGAGGCGAACCACATCGCGAAGAGCAGGCAGCTTCCGATGCCCACCCAGCGATGGATCAGATAGAGCCAGCGCTTGAGGACGTGGCGCCCGCGCCAGGACGCCTGGGAACCGCGTCCGGCTGCCGCCGCCCTAGAAATTGGCACGGAGCGAGACATCGAAGGAGCGCGGCCGCCCCAGGATCCATTGCTCGTCATTATAGGTCATCTGGGCATAATCCTTGTTGAACAGATTATAACCGTGCACGTCGATGGCCAGCCGGGGCGTTATCGCATAGGAAATGGTGCCATCGATGGTGGCGTAACCGGGAATGCGGAATTTGTTGGCATTGTCCGAATAGGTCGGGCCGACATAGCGAAGCCCGGCACGAGCCTGCAGCTGAGGGGTCGCGTCCCAACGCAGCCAGAGATTGGCGAGTTCTTCCGCGATATTCGGCGGGGTCTTGCCGGTATAGCTCGTGTTGCCGGACATGAAGTCGTCGAACTTGGCGTCGAGGATGGTGCCGTTGGCATCCAACCCGAAACCGCCGGCCAGATCCAGCGAGAGCGACGCCTCGATGCCCCGCGCGGAACGCTGGCCGACCTGCTCGACGGCACTGGACAGCGTCCGCTGTGAGAGCAACCCGTTCTTGACGATGCGATAGGCCGCGATCGTCGCCGCGCCGTGGCCGTCGAGGAAGCTCGCCTTGGCGCCGACCTCGATCTGGTTGCCGGTTGCGTTGCTGAACGCCACCTGCCCGGTCGAATAAGTGGTGAGCGTGCCCAGCGGATCCGTGCCGGTCGAATATTGCGCATAGAGCGAAACGGTCTTGGTCGGCTGATAGACCGCGCCGACCCGCCAGGTCGTGTTGTCGAGCGACTTGTCCAGCGCGATGACGTCCGTTCCCGTGTTGATCGACCAGCGCTTCACGCGGTCATGCTCGACGCGGATGCCGCCCACCACCGACAATTGCTCGGTCAGCTTCAGCCGGTCCTCGGCGAAGAAGGCATATTCGTCGGTCCTGGTGCGATATTGCGGCGTGATGCCCACCGTCACCAGATATTTGCCGGGCACCGGATTGAGCGGGTCGACATAGTCGGCCTGCACATCGCCATTGAAGTCGTGCGAATAGGTGAGCTTGATCGAGTTGATGTCGAACCCGACCACCAGATCATTGCTGATCCCACCGCCGAGCGCCGTCCTGATCGTGGCCGTGGCCTGATCGCCCCACTGAACCTGATCGTGGGCGATGCCGAAATTGTCCGTCCGGAAAATCTGATTGGGCGGGCCCGGAATCGCATCCGGGTCGTCCGGATCGCCATTATATTTATTGGGGCAGAAGCCGTTGGACGCCGTCCAGCAATAGCTTTCCAGATTGGTCCACATGCGTTTGCTGCTGAGCCTGTAAACCTGGTTGTTGAATGTGATGGCGTCGCTGGCGTGCCAATCGATCTCGAACGTGGTGCGATTGTCGTGCGACCACTCGACCGCGTCGGAGACGTTGTAGTTGCGCGCCCGGATCCGCGTATCGAGCTGGCCGTTGTGAAGCGGCGTGCCGGTATATTTCTGGGGATTGGCGTCACCATAGTCGTTGCGCAGCGTGAGGGTGAGCGCTGCGGTCGGTGCCCAGCGCAGCGTGCCCGAGATCGCGAACGAATGTGAATCGCCACGATCGACATAGCCGTCCGACCGGCGATAGCTGGCGTCGAGGCGATAGGAGAGCTGGTCGCCCAGCGGCCCGCCGATACCCGCCGCGACATGCGCCGTGTTCTGCGAACCATAGCCGGCCTCCGCTTCGATCTCGGTACGGCTGCTATTGGGCTTGCGCATGATGACGTTAGCCGCAGCGCCGAGCGCGCCCTGGCCATAGAGCACCGACGCCGGGCCGCTCAATATATCGATGCGCTCGACCATCCACGGATCGGTCGGGAATGTGATCGAGCCGGCGGCGGGGAAAAGCCGGACACCGTCGACGAGTTGCAGCACCGAACCCTGGCCGCCGAAGCCGCGTGCGGCCAGCGCCGTATTGCCATTGCCCAGATTGCCGACATTGGTGATGCCGGGCGCGCGCGCCTGCGCCTCGACGATCGACATGTCACCGCGCGCGCGGATGGTGTCGCCATCGATCACGCTCAGAGTGGCCGGCGTCTCGAGCGGCGTCAGGTTGAGGCGGCTACCGGTCGGCGAGACCGTGGTGAGGTCCGCCGCGCGCAAGCCCGTGATGACGATGGTGTGCTTGTCATCATTGTCGTCCGCGGCCTCGGCGTGAACTGCCGCGGCATTGAGCAGCAACCATGCGGTTGCCGCAACACTCGCGCCACGGTGCCAATTGCGCTGAAGTCCCATTCATGCCTCCCATCGGCCTTGCTGGTTCCTGATCATGCGGGAGGGGATGGAAGACCGTTGCATTACGAACAAGTTACGTACCGTTCGGGCAGTTTCATGAAACGTTACACCGCCCGTGAATGGCTTCGCAGGCGCGCAATCCGCTATGGCAATGTCGATTTTGCGTTTGTGAGAACGGCGCGCCCACGCCGTCGGATGCTATTGAGGTCATAGCAGCGTGGACACCGGGATTGCCGGCATGTTCGCGCGTGATACTTGCCAAGCGGTCGGTCATGGGTGTACCGACCGGTCTAGAAACATCCTCATCGTAGGAGCCTTCATGATCTTCAACCTGAAGGTGAACGGGACGGCCCGGCAAGTGGACGTCGATGACGACACGCCATTGCTGTGGGTGCTCCGTGACAATCTGGGCCTGACAGGCACGAAATTCGGTTGCGGCGTCGCGATGTGCGGCGCGTGCACCGTGCATATGGATGATCAGCCCCTGCGCTCCTGCTCGGTACCCGTGAGCGCCGCGACGGGAGAGATCACGACAATCGAGGCCGTGCAAGGCCCGGAAGCCAAGGCCGTCCAGTCGGCATGGGTTGCGCATGACGTGCCGCAATGCGGCTATTGCCAGTCCGGCCAGATCATGACCGCCGTCGCGCTGCTCCGCGAACAGCCCAAGCCGAGCGATCGCGACATCGACCTGGCGATGAACGGCAACATCTGCCGCTGCGCGACCTATGTCCGTATCCGGTCGGCCATTCACGATGCCGCCAAGTCGCTGGAGAAGAGCGCATGACCGCGCATGACGCCCGGCTCTCGCGCCGCGCGATCCTGAAAGGCGGCGGGGCGCTGGTCATTGGCTTCATGCTGCCCATGGGCGTCAGCAGGCTGGCCGCGCAGCCGCCGGGGGCAGGCGGGCCACCGCCGGTCGATCCGAACGCCTTCATTCGCGTCGCGCCAGACAGCAGCGTCACGGTGTTGATCAAGCATATCGAGTTCGGCCAGGGGCCGTTCACGGGGCTGGCAACCCTGGTCGCCGAGGAGATGGATGCCGACTGGTCGCAGATGCGCGCCGAACATGCGCCGGGCAACCAGAAGCTCTACGCCAATCTGTTCATGGGCATGCAGGGCACCGGCGGATCGACCGCCATGGCCAACAGCTATTTGCAGATGCGCAAGGCCGGCGCCATGGCGCGCTGGATGCTGGTCAATGCCGCAGCACAGAGCTGGGGCGTGCCGGCAGCGCAGATCACCATCAAGGATGGCGTGATCTCCGGGCCGGGCGGCAAGACCGGCAAATTCGGCGAATTCGTTGCTGCCGCGGGGAAACTGACGCCGCCGCAGGACGTGCCGCTCAAGGATGCGAGCAAGTTCACCCTGATCGGAAAGGACAAGTCGGTCGGGCGTGTCGACAGCCTCGCCAAGTCGACCGGCAAGGCGCATTTCTCGATCGACCAGTGGGAGCCGGGCACCCTCTCGGTCGTGGTCGCACATCCGCCGCGCTTCGGCGCCAGGGTGGCGAGCTTCGATGCAGCGCAAGCGCTGAAGGTCAAGGGCGTTGTCGCGGTGAAGGAAATCCCGAGCGGCGTCGCGGTCTATGCGGAGAGTACCTGGCCCGCGATCAAGGGGCGCAAGGCGCTCGCGGTCAAATGGGACGAGAGCAAGGCCGAGGCACGCGGCAGCGCAGAGATGGCGTCGGAATATCTGGCGAAGGCCGGCAAAGCTGCCAAAGTCGCCAAGACCAACGGCGATGTCGATGCGGCCCTTGCGACCGCGGGCGCGACGCTGGTCGAGATGGACTATGTCTTCCCCTATCTCGCCCATGCCCCGATGGAACCGCTCGGCGGATATGTCGAATGGGACGGCAAGAGCGCGGTCGCGCGCTTCGGATCGCAATTTCCGGCGTTCGACCAGCCCGCCATCGCCAAGGTTCTGGGCATCCCGCTCGAACAGGTGAAGCTCGAGCCGGTTCTCGCAGGCGGGAGCTTCGGACGTCGCGCGACTGGCGATGGGCATCTCGCCGTTGAGCTGGCCGAGTGCGCCAAGGCGATCGGCCCGGGCAGGAAGATCCGCCTGACCTGGACGCGCGAGGATGACATTCACGGTGGTTATTATCGGCCGCTGATCGTGCACCGCATGAAGGGTGCGGTAAAGGACGGCAAGATCCTCGCCTGGACCGACAGCGTCATGGGCCAGAGCTTCGCAATCGGCGGACCGATGGAAGCGATGATGGTGCAAAACGGCGTGGACTCGACCATGGTCGAGGGGTCGGACAAGCCGCCTTACAAGCTGGCAAACTTTCGCTGCGATGCGACCATCGACGCCTCGCCCGTGCCGACCCTCTGGTGGCGTTCGGTCGGCCATACGCACACCGGCTATGCGGTCGAGACCTTCGTCGACCGGCTGTTGGAAGTGGCGGGCAAGGATCCTGTCGCAGGTCGGCTGGAGCTGATGGCCGAGGAGCCGCGCGCCGCAGGCGTTCTCAAGGCGGTCGCTGAACTCGCCAAATGGGGTTCCCCCCTGCCCACGGGCCGCGCCCGCGGCGTCGCAGTGGTCGAGAGCTTCAGCACTTTTGTTGCGGAAATCGCGGAGGTCTCCATCGGCGAGGACGGCGAGCCCAGGGTGCACAAGGTCTGGGCGGCGGTCGACTGCGGCACGGCGGTCAATCCCGACATCATCCGCGCGCAGGTCGAGGGCGGGATCGGCTATGCGGTCGGCCACATTCTCTATGGCGAAGTGCCGCTCGTTGCGGGCAAGCCGGCGGTGTCGAACTTCAACGACTATCGTTCGTTGAGGATCATGGAGATGCCCGAAGTGGAGGTGACGATCATCAAGTCCAGCGCTCCACCGACCGGCATTGGCGAGCCGGGCGTACCGCCCTGCGGCCCGGCTATCGCCAATGCACTCGCCAAGCTCGGACGCGAGCGCCCGACCCGCCTGCCGATGGTGCGGAAAGCATGATCGCGCGCATGGCATTGCTTACGGCGTTCGCGTTGGCGCTGAGCATGGTCGGCGTGCAAGTGGTTGCGCAATCAGGAGCCAAGCCGGCGTCGCCGCCGGTCATGGCGACGTCGCTTCAGCCGCTCTCCGCCTTTACCGGCATCAAGGACCCGAATGCGCGCTCGCTCGCCTTGTTCGCGGAAGTGGGCAAGGTGATCCAGCATCCCCGGTGCCTCAATTGCCATCCGCGGACCGATCGCCCGACCCAGACCGACGCGATGCGCCCGCATATGCCGCTGGTCGTACGGGCCGACGGCATCGGCGCGCCGGGCCTGCATTGCTTCACCTGCCATCGGGACAAGAATTTCGATCCGGCCAATGTGCCGGGAAATCCCCGATGGATGCTGGCGCCGCCGGAAATGGCCTGGCAGGGTAAGACCCTTGGCCAAATATGCCTTCAGATCAAGGACAAGACCCGCAACGGCGGCAAGACCATGGCCGAGATGGAAGAGCATATGGCCACGGACGAACTCGTCGGCTGGGGTTGGCATCCAGGCGGCAACCGTACGCCCGCGCCAGGCACCCAGGCGCAGTTCGGCGCCTTGTTCAAGGCATGGGTGCAGAGCGGAGCCGTGTGCCCCAAAACCTGAGGCGGGTCGATATCTCGGCCAACGCCAGGAAGCACCAACAAGGCGACCGTCCAGCCGACCGTGGCGGCGGTTTTTAACGGCCCTACGTTCGTCGTGAGGGTTGCCGGCGTTTGATGGCATCAAGACCGGTCAATGCTCAAATTTCGGTCCGCTCAGATAGTATCTGGGCGTCGTCCACATCGACGCCGAGGTCCCTGGCCATATTCTGGAAACACGTCTCCATTGGCCGGAATGGTCAAGTGGCAGATAACTGATGCTGGTTGGACCGGGATATTCGACCGCTTGGCAAAGGCGCTCACGCTTTGCATAGTCCTTCGCAAACAAACAGGTGCGGGACTCGCCGCGCTGAGTGAGGGGATCAACGTCATGCGCATGGGCTCGCGCCTGCTTCCATTGTCTTTGGCGCTTCCAGCGTCCTTGCTGCTTGGCGTTTGTGCGCCGGCGAGCGCGCAGGAAGATCATTCCAGGATGAGCATGCCGGTCCCGGCGCCGGCCGGGCCGATGAAGCAGACGCGGTGGTCGGATCCGGCGTCGTGGCCGGGGGGCAAGGTGCCGGTGGCGGGCGAGGCGGTGACCATCGGGCGCGACCGGAACATTCTCCTCGACGTGGCGCCGCCGGCGCTGCGCAGCCTGACCATCAACGGCAAGCTGAGCTTTTCCGACGCGCTCGATCTCGAGCTCAGGACCGAGTGGATCTACCT
>JAGIAA010000037.1 GCA_017745115.1 Sphingobium sp.
CCGAGGAACGGGCAGCCGCCGCCGGGCGAGCCACAGGCGCGGCTCTTTTCCTCGTCTCGGCGCGCGCCGCCGAAGGCGACGTCGAAGCCATAGAGGTTGAGCGCCTGCTTCAACCCTTCCGTCTTCCACATGTCGGTATGCAGCGGGCCATGATCGAACGGGTTGATCCCCCGCTCCTTCGCCTCCGGGTTCTGGTATACGAGCAGTTCCATGCCGCTCTCCTTGGCCATGCGGTCGCGCAGCTCGTACATCGCCTTGAACTTCCAGGTGGTATCGACATGGAGCAGCGGAAACGGCGGCGGCGCGGGATAGAAAGCCTTGCGCGCCAGGTGCAGCATCACCGCGCTGTCCTTGCCCACCGAATAGAGCATGACCGGCTTTTCCGCCTCGGCCACCACCTCGCGCATGATGTGGATGCTCTCGGCCTCCAGCCGTTCGAGATGGGTGAGCGTGCGGGTCATGCGTCTTCAAAGTCCTGAGCTTGTTGGCGCGCACAGATGGGCATGCGCGCAGCGTCCCGCTAGACTTTCGACGGGGTTTTGACACGCGGCTTTTGCTTGGGAGGGGTGTGGCTGGGCTTTAGGGCGGGAGGACGGCCACAGCTTCCAATGGGCTGCTTTCACTCGCCGCCCGCAAAGCAAGGGGGCCAGGAAGGATGGAGGAGCTGATCGCAACAGAAGCCTTTTCCAACATGATTTCAATTATTAGAAGAGGTTACCAGGATTCACCGCCTTGGCGTCTCGGCCGTTCGGGAACCAAGATAGGATTCTGGCTGTTGGCTAGAGCCAATGACGCGGCATTTGGTGGGAAGGATAGGGTTTGGACTCGCAAACTGACGACGAAGAACGGCTTGCAGGGGAAGGCGAAGCTTCCGGTGTTCCGGCGGAAGGTGCTGCAGATGTAGGAGCCCGAGAGCCGATCGGCATATCCGGACTCCATCACTGGCGCGAAAGTACGATCACTAAACCCGGCCTGGATGACCGCGGTAACGTATTTTTTGCCGCGATCGAAATGACGCGCATGCCGATGATCCTCACGGATCCGCATCAGCACGACAATCCAATCGTCTTCGCAAACAAAGCTTTCCTGGACCTCACGCTGTATGAAGAAAGCGAAGTCCTAGGCCGCAACTGCCGTTTCCTCCAAGGCGCCGACACGGACCGCGAACAGGTAGCCGAACTCCGGAAAGCCATCGCAAACCGGGATTCCATCGCGATCGAAATCCTGAACTACCGGCGGGACGGCAGCCCATTCTGGAACGCGGTCTTCATCGGACCGGTATTCGACGTTTCCGGCGAACTGCTCTACTTTTTCGCCAGCCAGTTGGACGTCACACGAAGGCGCGAAACGGAGCAATTCCTGCGTCAGGCCCAAAAGATGGAAGCAATCGGGCAACTAACGGCCGGTCTCGCGCATGACTTCAACAACCTCCTCCAGGTCGTTGGCGGCAGCCTCGAACTCGCGGCCGCGCGGGTCAGCGATGAGCGTGCATTGCGGCATATCGAGAATGCCCAGTCGGCCGCATCTAAGGGGGCGAAGCTCACGGGTCAGCTACTCGCCTTCGCCCGGAAAACGCGCCTTACGCCCAAATCGGTGGACGTGAGTGACTGCGTGCAGAGCTTCGTGAACGTGCTTGAGAGCGCCATCGGCAAGGAAGTGGAATTGCACCTCAGCCTCCGAAGAGGGCTTCCCAAGATCCATCTCGATCCGGATCAGTTCGAGATGGCCGTGCTGAACGTCGTTATGAACGCCAAGGACGCGATGCGCGGCGGCGGCCTTGTGACCATCGCGACTGGCAAAGTTCATTTGAACGGCGATGCCCCTGCCCGGCAACTTCCGTCCGGCGATTATGTGATGGTGGAGGTAGTCGACGAAGGAATGGGCATGCCGCCGCATGTCATCCAACGCGCCGTAGAGCCCTTCTTCACGACAAAGCCTACCGGACAAGGAACTGGGCTCGGCTTGGCTATGGCGAGTGGATTTGTTCAGCAATCACGCGGTCGATTGGAGATCGAGAGCGAGCAAGGGGCCGGCACGACGATCAGGATGCTATTCCCGATCTCCGTTCAGCCTGATGACGAGCCGGCGTCGGAGAAGCCCAAATCATCGACGATATCAGGCAAAGCCGGCGAGAACGAACATATCCTGGTGGTCGAAGACAGCCCCGAGGTACTCGCTCTCGCGAAGGAAATACTGGAAGCAGCGGGCTACCGCGTATCGACGGCCACGTCCGGCGACGAGGGCATCAACGTGCTGAGACAAATCATTGACGCTGATCCTGTCGATCTCCTCTTTACTGATCTGGTGATGCCGGGCGGCATGAACGGCATCGTTTTGGCCGAAGAAGCGATCAAGCTTGATCCTGCAATCGGGATTCTCATGACGACAGGATATAATGAGCAACTCGTTGCCGACGGACCGCAGATCGTTTCGCAGGATGTGCTAGGAAAGCCATATCGTGGCAGTGAGCTTCTCGATCGAGTTCGGCAGGCCCTCGCCAATCGAACACCGGTGGAGCGGGAAAGGAGACGGCGATCCGATTATGGGCACGCCGAAGCGTGAAAACGGCCGGCATCTAACCCGCGAGGTAACCCCATCGGCACCCCTTGACCATAAGGCAGCGTAACGCTGATGACAGGTCGAAGAGCTGCGTTGCCGCCAGGGCGTTGAGACGCATGTCGCCGGATCGCCCCGAACGCGCGGCAGGGCGTGCCGGTTCGTCGCAAATCGATTGCTTCGTTAACCTCTCATCGGACAAGATGGGCACGGTTGGAGGGAAGAATGGCCCGCAAATTTGGTTTGATGATCAGCGCCTTGGCGATGGGCGCGACGCTGCTGCCGGCAGCGGCGATGGCGGACGATCCGCGCGATCCTTCGATGCGCAGCGCTGCGGCGCGGGCGCGCGACAGTGCCGAGACCAAGCGGCTGAACCAGGGCCAGCTGTCTTATGTGCGCGAGCGCGACGGCAAGATCCTTGGGGACTATCGGCGCGCGCAGGGAGACATCGATACGGCCTACGAGCGCGCCAACGCCGACTATGCGCGCAAGATGGCCGCCTGGCGCCGCGCGGTAGCGGCCTGCAATGCGGGCGACCGGGCCTATTGCGATAACTGAGTAGCGATCGAGCGCACTGCCCCGGCCTCGAGATATCGGCCGGGCAGCGCGGAACCGCGCGTACCTTACCCTCCCCTCGCAACCGATTGCGCGGATGACCGACTCCTGCAATAGTCTGAGTAATTGAATCGGCGCTCGCGGGCGAAGCAGAACTCGGGGAGGATCAATTGAAACACGCTATCGCGTTCATTCTGGCCGCCTCTGCCGCCGGGTCCGCCTCGGCGCAGGCCCCCGCGCCGACGATCGCCGAGGACTTCAAGCCATCCTCGCTCAATCAGCCCGGCCAGCAATATCCGCAGGTCAATTCGCAGGGCTATGTGCGCTTTCGTGTCGCCGCGCCCGATGCGCAGGCCGTACGCGTCAGCCTGGGGCTCGGCGGGCAAGGCGGCACGGTCCTGACCAAGAACACGGACGGCAGCTGGACCGGCACGACCGCCGGCCCGCTCGACGAGGGCTTCCATTATTATCACCTGACCGTCGATGGCGGCACGTTCAACGACCCGGGGACGTTGAATTTCTACGGCTCGGTCCGCTGGGAGAGCGGCGTCGAGATCCCGGCGAAGGACGCCGATTTCTATGCGCTGCGCAATGTCCCGCACGGCCGCGTGGAGCAGGTGCTGTTCCCCTCCCCCAGCACCGGGGCGCAGCGCCGGGCGATGATCTACACGCCGCCGGGCTATGAGAAGAACCAGCGCGAGCGCTATCCGGTACTCTATCTCCAGCATGGCTGGGGCGAGGACGAGACCGCCTGGTCAAATCAGGGCCACGCCAATCTCATCATGGACAATCTGCTTGCCGCCGGAAAGGCGCGGCCGTTCATCATCGTGATGACCTATGGCATGACCAACGACATCAGGCCGGGCGGTCCGGGCGGGCTCGCGAGCTTCGACATGAAGCCTTTCCGGACGGTGTTGATCGACGAGCTGATCCCCTATGTCGACGCGCATTACCGCACGCTCACCGATCCGCGCCACCGCGCGATGGCCGGCCTGTCGATGGGCGGCTTCGAGACCAAGGCGATCGCGCCGGCCAATCTGGACAAGTTTGCCTATATCGGCCTGTTCAGCGGCGGGACCTTCTCGCTCGACGATGTCAAGGCGACGCCGGGCTACAAGGACAAGGTCAAGCTGACCTTCGTCAGCTATGGCAGCCGGGAGATTGCGAGCGGCGCGACTGCGGGGCCCGGCGTCCCCCGCTCCGATCCGCGCGTCAATGCCGACGCCCTGACGAAGGCAGGCTATAACAATGTCCTCTATGTGTCGCCCGATACGGCGCACGAATTCCTGTCGTGGCGGCGCAGCTTGCGCGAATTCGCGCCGCTGCTCTTCCGGGATTGAGCGATTGCCGGGCGGGCTTCAAGCCTCGTCCTTGGCCGCGCTCTTGGTCTTTGCCTTCGCCGCCTTCTTCGCAGGCGCCTTCTTCTTGGCCGGTGCCTTTTTCTTGCCCTTCTTCGACGGGCCCGCCGCGGCGCGGGCGTCGATGAGCGTCACCGCCTCGTCGAGCGTCAGCGCCTCGGGCTGGATGGTCTTGGGCAGCGTCGCGTTTGTCGTGCCGTCGGTCACATAGGGCCCGAAGCGGCCGGCCATGAGCTTGATCTCGTCGCCACTGGTCGGATGCGCGCCGAGGACCTTGAGCGGCTCGGTGCCACGGCGCGCCCCGCCCCGGTTGGCGGCGTCGGCGAGCTTGGAGACGGCGGCGTTCATGCCGGTCTCGAACACCTCGGCAGTGCTGTTGAGCTTCGCATATTTGCCATCGTGCGCCAGATACGGCCCATACCGGCCGAGGCTCGCGGTGATCGGCTTCCCGGTCTCGGGATGGTCGCCGATCGCGCGCGGCAGCGAGAGCAGCTTGACCGCCCAGTCGAGCGTCAGTTCGCCATCGGGCAGGTCCTTGGGAATGGACGAGCGCGCCGCCTCCTTGCCTGAGCCCATCTCGATATAGGGGCCGAAGCGGCCGGCCTTGCGGACGATGCTTTCGCCGGTGTCGGGATGCTTGCCGACCTCGTCGGTGCCATTACCCTCGGTGCCCGCGCCTTCGGTGCCGCCGGGCTGGCCGAACTTACGGGTATATTTGCACTCCGGATAGTTGGAGCAGGCAATGAACGCGCCGAAACGGCCGCCGCGCAACGAGAGCCGGCCAGTGCCGCAGAGCGGGCAGAGACGCGGGTCGCTGCCGTCTGCCTTCTCGGGGAACAGCATCGGCGCGAGAAACTCGTCTAGATCGGCGGTAATCTCGGACGGCTTCTTGTCCATGATCTCGACGGTCTTGGGCTTGAAGTCGCGCCAGAAGGCCTCGAGCACAGCCTGCCACTCGGCGCGACCGCCAGAGATGTCGTCGAGCTCATCCTCCAGCCCTGCGGTGAAGTCATAGGCGACATAGCGCTCGAAGAAGCGCTCGAGGAAGGCCGTCAGTAGACGGCCACTTTCGGCCGCGAAGAAGCGGTTCTTTTCCACGTCGACATAATTACGGTCCTTAAGCGTCTGAATGATCGACGCATAAGTGGACGGGCGGCCGATGCCGAGCTCTTCCAGGCGCTTGACCAGGCTCGCCTCGGAATAGCGCGGCGGCGGCTGCGTGAAATGCTGTTCGGCGTTGACGGCCTTCTTGACCGGCGCATCGCCCGCGGCCATGCGGGGCAGGATCTTGCCGTCCTCATCCTCTGCATCGTCGCGGCCTTCTTCATAAAGGGCGAGGAAGCCCGGGAAGAGCACGACCTGGCCGGTGGCGCGCAGCCCATGTTGGCCGGTGCCATCGCTCAGGTCGACCGTGGTGCGCTCCATGCGCGCCGAGGCCATCTGGCTGGCGAGCGCGCGCTTGTAGATCAGCTCGTAAAGGCGGGCGTGATCGCCGCTGCCGGCACGGTCCTTCGAGAAATCGGTGGGACGGATCGCCTCGTGCGCCTCCTGCGCATTCTTGGCCTTGGTCTGGTACTGGCGCGGCTTGTCGGGGACGTAGCCGGCGTCATAGCGGTCCGCGATGGCCTTGCGGGCGGCGGAAATGGCGCTGCCATCCATCTGCACGCCGTCGGTCCGCATGTAGGTGATCGCGCCATCTTCATAGAGGTTCTGCGCGACGCGCATGGTGTGGCTGGCCGAAAAGCCGAGCTTGCGCGCGGCCTCCTGCTGCAGCGTCGAGGTGGTGAAGGGCGGCGGGGGATTGCGCGTCGCGGGCTTGGTCTCGACCGAGGCAACCGTGAAGCGTCCGGCCTCGACATCGGCCTTGGCGGCGAGCGCGTCGCCTTCCTTGCCGATGCTCAGGCGGTCGAGCTTCTCGCCCTTCCACTTGATCAGACGCGCGACGAACCCCTGCCCGCCGTGCTCCATGTCGGCCGCGACCGACCAATATTCCTGCGGCTTGAACGCCTCAATCTCGCGCTCGCGCTCGACGATGAGGCGCAGCGCCACCGATTGCACGCGCCCGGCCGACTTCGCGCCGGGCAGCTTGCGCCACAGCACGGGCGAGAGCGTGAAGCCCACGAGATAGTCGAGCGCGCGGCGGGCGCGATAGGCATCGATCAGATCCTCGTCCAGCGCACGGGGATGCTTCATCGCCTCGGTGATCGTCGCCCTGGTGATCGCGTTGAAGGTGACGCGCTCCACGTCCTTGGGCAGCGCCTTCTTTTGGCGCAGCACTTCCTGCACATGCCAGCTGATCGCCTCGCCCTCGCGATCGGGGTCGGTGGCGAGGATCAACCGGTCGGCCTTCTTGGCCTCATCGGTGATCGCCTTGAGCTGGCGCGCCTTGTCGCCATAATTTTCCCAGGCCATCGCGAAGCCGTCGTCCGGGTTCACCGAGCCGTCCTTCGCCGGGAGATCGCGGACGTGACCGTAGGACGCCAGGACCCGATAGTCCCCGCCCAGATACTTCTCGATGGTCTTGGCCTTGGCCGGCGATTCGACGATGACGAGTTGCAAATTGATGCTCCGGAAATGGCCCTACGCGTATACGCGCGAGTCTGGAGAGCGGAATTGCACCTCGTCAAGCGTCTGTCGAAGTCAGGCGAAGGCGACCCTCACTGTCCGGCGGCGGCGCATCGCTGCACCGACGACTCCGAGGCCAACGGCCAGCATCGCCCAGCTTGCAGGCTCGGGCACCGCCTGCGCGACGTAAGAGCGGGCGCCGGGCGTATCATAGTCGTCAAATGCCGCGGGCCCGAACGTGATGAGCGTCGGCGCATCTACCGGCCCCTTGAACAGCTGGATGCCGGTGAGGTTCACCGTGTCGTAGATGTTCGTGTCGGGATTGAGGAAAGTGATCGTGAGGCCGCCGAGTGCCGCCGCGCTGTAGAAGGTCAGACCGCCGATCCCGGCATGACCGCCAAACGTGCCGGCCACGTTCGCGATGTAGAAAACATCCGGATCGGTGGAATCCGGAAAGAAGTAGTTGGGCGCACTTGCATCGGCGCCCGCTACGGGATGATCGTCGAGCGTGAAACTCGCGGCATAGCTGCCGGTGATCGTATAGAGCAGCGGCGCGGCGCTCGCCGGTTGTACCGCCAGTGCGAGCGGCGCGAGAGCCGCGACGATCCGATAGATCTTCATATATTCGTCCCCACAAAGAGTGCAGGTTCATGCGGTTAGCCCTGCCATGTGACCGTTCGAAGACGAACGACCGTTAGCGTAATCGTCATCCCGACGAACTAGGGAACGGGCATGGATATGGGAGAATGGCGATGCGGCGGATATTCTGCGTGGCGGCCCTGCTGGTGAGCGCGTGCGGACCGACCGGTGCGGCCGGAGATCCGGACACGGATTGGGCCGGCGCCAAGACCATGCCGACCGGCGCTGGCAGCGTGATCTTTGGCACGCCCCGCGACGGCGTCCATTTCTCCGACCCGGCCTACCTACCCGCCTGGGCGCCGCAATATCCGGGCGCGATGGTCATGAGCAAGCTCGTCCAGCGCGATGCGCAGGGCGTCATCGGACGTGGAACGGAATTCACCACGTCCGACCCCTATGACAAGGTCGTTGTCTTCTACGCCGACGCCGTGAAACGGTCCGGCCGGGAGCCGATCGCGGTCACCAACACGGCCCAGATGGCGGCCTATGTCTTTCCCGCCGAAAAGGGCTACAATAGCAGCATCATCATACGCACGACGTCAGGTGAAAGCGCAGCGAAGGTCTCGATCGTCATTGCCGTCCCGACGGATCGCTGAGCTGAAGGGTCTGGCCGATATCGAGACGTTCGGTCTCTTCTGTCATGCCAGGCTCACGCGTCCCCCCGCGTGCCGCTGCAAGCGTCCGGCAATCTCCAATTCCAGCAGCGCCGTCTGCACCAGCGCCGGCGGCAGGCCGGTCTGCCGGATCAGTTCGTCGATACCGACCGGGCTCAAGCTCATGAGGGCCACGACCCTGCTGCGCTCGGAATCGCCAAGATCGCCCGTGGGCGGCGCTTCATAGTCGCCGCGCGGCTCGCGCATGGCACGCGGATCGATGCAGCTGATCGCCTCGATGACGTCCTCCGCCGACTGAACCAGGATGGCGCCCTCTCGAATGAGGCTGTTGCAGCCCTGCGCGCGCGGGTCCGCCGGGAAACCGGGCACCGCCATAACGTCGCGCCCTTCCTTGCCGGCCAGGCGTGCGGTGAGGAGCGAGCCTGAGCGGGGTGCGGCCTCGACCACGACGGTGCCAACGCTCATCCAGGCGATGATGCGGTTGCGAGCCGGGAAATGGCGGGCGAGCGGCTCGGCGCCGGGCGGTAGCTCGGTGAGCAGCAGGCCCTGTGACGCGATCTCCGCCTGCAGCCGGGCATTTTCCGGTGGGAAGACCACATCGATACCGCAACCGATCACGGCGACGGTGCGCTGTGCCGTGGCGCCCATATGCGCGCCGGTGTCGATGCCCCGCGCCAGGCCCGACACGACCACGAGGCCGCGCGCGGCGAGTTCGTGCGCCAGTTCTCGCGCGAAGCGGCACGCGGCTGCGGAGGCATTGCGGGCGCCGACGATGGCGACGGAGCGCTCGGCGGCAAGCGCCATGTCGCCTTGCGCGATCAGCGCGGCCGGTCCGCTCTCTGTCTCTGCAAGCAAAGGCGGATAGTCCGCGTCGCCAAGGAAGATGTGGCGCGCGCCGAGCCGCTCGACCCTTTCGATTTCAGCGGCGACGGCTCTTGCGTCGGCGATCCGGAACGCTTGCGAACCGCCCCGCGCGGCGAGGCCGGGCAGCGCGTCCAATGCCGCGGCGGCCGTCCCGAACCGGGCGATGAGCTGGCGATAGGCCATGGGGCCGACATTGGCCGTGCGGATCAGCCTCAACCTGTCCAGGCGATCGGCCGCGTCGCCTCTCATTTCGGCTTGGACGATCCCACGCGCGGCTCCTGTCCCTTGAGCAGGCGCTGGATATTGGGCCGGTGCTTCCACAGCACGATAGCCGCCATGGCTGCGAGCGGCGGAAGAAGCGTCGATTGACCAAGCGCCAGTGCGGCAATGGGCGCACTCAACGCGGCCGTGATGCCGCCGACCGAGGAAATGCGCGACAGGCCGAAGGCTCCGAGCCAGACGGCCGCGAAAATGAGACCGATCGGCCAATGCAATGCCAGCGACACGGCAAGCATGGTC
The DNA here is from genome assembly GCA_017745115.1 of Sphingobium sp. Next base: position 9,671 of record JAGIAA010000037.1, read on the forward strand.
GCAACGCCCTTGCCGCCCCTGAACTTGAGCCAGACAGGGTAGCAATGGCCGATGAACGCCAGGACGCCCGCCAATATGCCGCCCAGCATCGTCCCTTGGCCGGGCAGCAGGCGCTCGCCGATGAACACGGCGAGCGCGCCCTTGGCGCCGTCGAGGATCAGCGTTGCCGCAGCGAGCCCCTTGCGTCCGGTACGCAGCACATTGGTTGCGCCGATGTTACCGGAGCCGATCTTGCGGAGATCGCCCGCACCGGTCAGCGCGGTCAGGACCACGCCGAAGGGGATCGATCCCAAAACATAGCCGATCGCCATCACCAGCGCCGGCATCTGCCAATCCGTCACATCAGTCTCCTTCGCGGCCGCAACTTGCCCGAGGCGGCGCGCGCGTCAAGTGGAGGGAGGACCGGATTGGCGCAAAGACGCGGCTCTATCTGGCTGTGGGGCGGTCGACCGGCAGCATCCGAGGTTGCCGCGAAGTAGTCGTTTCCCTCAAACCTGTCATTCCCCCGGAAGCGGGAACCCAGTGGGCATCGCCCCGAATGAAAGGGGCTGCGATGAACGCCGTGGTCGCTGGGTTCCCGCTTTCGCTGGAATGACGGAGATATGCTATGCAGCCTCTTGAGCCATTTCCGTGACGCGCGGCCAGGTCGTGCCCTGCATGCAGGGCAAGGCCTGCATGCGGTCGAGCCAGGCGACGATGTTGCCGCGCCCTTCGATCAGGCGCGCCCATTCCGGCGTCATGGCGAGGAAGTCGACGTGCGGCGCCACCATGAGATCGGCAAGCGTCAACGTGTCGCCGGCGAACCAGGGCTGATCGCCAAGCAGGCGCGACAGCTCGGCGAAGAGCAGGATCGCGCGCGGCATCGCGGCTTCGATGACCGCAATGTCGGGCTCCAGCCCCATCAGCCTGGGGCCGATGATGCGCTGGAAGCCGATGACGTTGTTGCAGCCCTGAAAGAGATACCAATCGGCGATGTTCATCACCTGGTCCATGCGGGCGGCGGCGCGAACATCCGTCGGCGTCAGGGCGGGCTCGGGCAGCAGCCGGTCGAGATAGCGCAGGATCGCCTGCGTCTCGTAGAGCGTGAAGCCATCATGTTCGAGCACCGGCACGCGGCCCATCGGATGCAGCTTTACGTAGGGCTCGACCTTCAACTGGCTCGGGGCGACCGGCACCAGGCCAAAATCGGCATTCTTGTGGATGAGCGCCGCGAGCACGGCGCGGCCGAACGGGCTTCCGGGAATGGAATGAACGAGAAGGGTCATGATCGTTTCTCCTCAGATATAGGTCAGTCCTGGGCCGCGACGGCGGCGTCGGTGAATTCGCCGTAAGCGGCGATCTTGCTTGGCCAGCCGCCGCGCAGCTGAGCGGCACGGTCCTCGGCAATGGCGCCAAAGCCTTCGAGACGGCCATGAGTTAGCGTGACCCGCGTTCCGCCGCTGGGCAGCGCCTCGAAAGCGACTTCGAGATCGGTGTGGCAGCGTTCGTCATATTTCCAGCCTTCACCGAGCTGCCAGTCGATCAGCAGGCGCCCGGGCGGGTCCCAGGCGAGGACCGCGCCCCACATCGTCTCATTACCTTCACCGTCGACCTCGTAGACGCGGCCGCCGGTCTTCGGCTCGATGACAATGTCGGCATGCTTCTGGGCGCCGACGGTCGAGCCCGGCCACCAGGCGCCGATCCGGCCGGCAAACAGCTCGAAGGCGCGCGCCGGCGGGGCCTTCACCTCGACGGACTGGATAATGGGCGCAATGCTCATTTGCTCTTCTCCCTTTCATCTTTCTCATGCTGCTCATCAGCAAAGGCCTGAAAGGCGCCAAGCGCCCGGGCCCAATGCGCATCCAGCCATTCGCGCATCGCCCCGATCCCGCGGGGATCGAGATGATAGATGCGCTTCGTGCCTTCGACGGTCTCGCGGACCAAACCGGCCTCCTTGAGGACCTTGAGATGCTGCGAGACCGCGGGACGGCTCACCGGCATGTCCTTCGCCAGCTCGCCAACCGCGGTCGGGCGCTCGGCGACGCGTTCGAAAATCGTTCGCCTGGTCGGGTCACCAAGGGCGGCAAGGCTTCGCTGCGCAGCATTTCTGTAACTCATGACTTACCGTTAGTATTGGCTTACCGATTCGTCAATAGGCCGCTTCGTTAAACAAGAGCTTCCAGGACCAACGTTGACAGGATGCCCTGCCCGCCCCCATCTACGGCGCATGGTTCCGACCGATACCGCTGCCGGCGCACCCGTACTGTTCTTCGATTCCGGCGTCGGCGGCCTCTCCATCCTCGCCCCCGCCCGCGGGCTGATGCCGGCCATGCCGATCGTCTACGCCGCCGATAATGCTGGCTATCCCTATGGCACCAAGACCGACGCGGAGATCGCGGCGCGCGTGCCGGCCCTGCTCGGCCGCCTTGTCGAGCGCTATCGTCCGCGCATTGCGGTCATCGCCTGCAACACGGCCGCGACGGTGGCGCTCGCCCATGTCCGCGCCGCGCTCGATATTCCGGTGGTAGGCACTGTCCCGGCGATCAAGCCCGCTGCTCTCGCCTCGAAAAGCCGCGTCATCGGTGTGCTCGGTACCGATGCCACCGTCCGCCAGCCCTATGTCGACCGGCTCACAGCCGAGCATGGCGCGGACTGCACGGTCCTGCGCCATGGCAGCGCGGCCCTCGTCGCTTATGTCGAAGCGCGGCTCCGTGGCGCGCCGGCCGATCCGGCCGTTCCAGCGGACGCGCTGGCGGGTCTCACCGACCAGCCCGGCGGCGACCGGATGGACATGGTCGTGCTGGCCTGCACGCATTTCCCGCTCGTGCAGGACGAGTTGGCGGCCGCAGCGCCCCATCCCATGACCTTCCTCGACGGCGGCGCCGGCATTGCACGGCGCATCTGCTATCTGAACGGCGACGCGCCTTGGCCGGCGAGCGCGCCTCCAGGTCAGGCCGTGTTCACGCGCCGTGGTGAAGATGTGGATGCGTTGGCACCGGCACTGGTCAATTACGGACTGATCCAGGTCAATGTCCTGTGAGTGAATCGCAATAAGGGACAAAGACAACTTATGACTGGCGACTCCGGCCCCTATCCGTTAAAGGGCCGTGAAAAGGACGGTTTTGCGGGATGATGAATTACCAGCACATCTTCAACCAGGCGATTCAGCGGCTTCACGAAGAGGGCCGGTATCGCGTGTTCATCGACATCCTGCGTAACAAGGGCCAGTTTCCCAACGCCCGCTGCTTCGCCGGTCATAACGGCCCGAAGCCGATCACCGTCTGGTGCTCCAACGACTATCTCGCCATGGGGCAGCATCCCAAGGTGATCGCGGCCATGGAAGAGGCGCTGCACGATGTCGGCGCCGGCTCCGGCGGCACCCGCAATATCGGTGGCAACACGCACTACCATGTCGATCTCGAGGCCGAGCTGGCCGATCTGCACGGCAAGGAAGGCGCGCTGCTCTTCACCTCGGGCTATGTCTCGAACGAAGCCGCGCTCTCGACGCTCGGCAAGATCCTGCCCGGCTGCCTCATCTTTTCCGACGAGCTCAACCATGCCTCGATGATCGCGGGCATCCGCAACTCGGGCTGCGAGAAGTTCGTGTTCCGCCACAACGATCTGGATCATCTGCGCGAGCTGCTGGCCAAGGCCGACCCGGCCGCGCCCAAGCTGATCGCCTTCGAGAGCGTTTATTCGATGGACGGCGATGTCGCGCCGATCGCGGGCATCTGCGACCTGGCCGACGAGTTCAACGCACTCACCTATTGCGACGAAGTCCATGCCGTCGGCATGTACGGCGCACGCGGCGGCGGCATCACCGAGCGCGACGAGGTCGCGGATCGGGTGACGATCATCGAGGGCACGCTCGGCAAGGCGTTCGGCGTGATGGGCGGCTATATCGCCGCCGACAAGGTCATTATCGACGTCATCCGCAGCTATGCGCCGGGCTTCATCTTCTCGACCTCGCTGTCGCCGGTGCTGGTTGCCGGCGTGCTGGCGAGCGTGCGTCATCTCAAGCAGAGCTCGGAAGAGCGCGACGGCCAGCAGGCGGCCGCGCAGTTCCTCAAGGACAGCATGGCAAACGCTGGCCTCCCGGTCATGCCTTCGGTCACGCACATCGTGCCGCTGATGGTCGGCGATCCGGTCAAGGCCAAGCGGATCAGCGACATCCTGCTCGCCGAATATGGCGTCTATGTGCAGCCCATCAATTACCCGACCGTGCCGCGCGGCACCGAGCGCCTGCGCTTCACGCCCGGCCCGGCGCACAGCGAAGTCATGATGACCGAACTGGTCGCGGCACTGGTCGAGATCTGGGACCGGCTCGAGCTGGAATTCCAGAAACGGGAAGCGGCCTGAGGCCAACACGACGCCGTCACCCCGGACTTGATCCGGGGTCCCGCTGCTTCGTGACGCCAGCGGGCCGGACAAGCCCAATCGGGATTGCGCAGCTCTTGAAGGCCGACCTAGGCGTTGCCATCATCGCATCGCAAAGCGGGACCCCGGATCAAGTCCGGGGCGACGATGGTTTATGAATCGCCGTTGAGGACCAGCGCCGCCAACGCCTCGCTCGTCACCGGCGGTGAGCGCAGGAAACCCTGGTAGCAGGTTGCCCCTGCCCTTGCGAGCGCGGCCAGCTGGATTTCGGTTTCCACGCCTTCCGCGATGACGCCCAGATCGAGCGAGCGGGCCATGTCGATGATGGCGCGGACAATGACGCGGTCGCGGCCGGTGGCGGTGATGTCGCGGACGATGCCGCTGTCGATCTTGAGATAATCCAGCGGCAACGACTTGAGGTAGGCCAGGCTAGAATAGCCGGTGCCGAAATCGTCGATGGCGACGGCCAAGCCTGCATCGCGCAACTGGCCGAACAAGGTGGCAGCCGCATCCAGATCCTCGATCAGGCCGCTCTCGGTGAGTTCGACGGTGATCCGGCCGCGTGCGAGGCCGGTCTCGTCGATCGAGCGCAACAGTCCACCGAGGAAATCCGGCTCGGCAATGTCCGCGGCGGTGATGTTGATGGCCAGGCGCAAGTGCGCGAGTGCGGCGGGCCACTGCGCGGCCTCGGCCAGTGCGCGGGCGTGGATATGATCGGAGAGCGGCAGGATGAAGTCGGCCCGCTCGGCGAGCGCGAACAGCACGCCGGCGCCGATCTCGCCATAATGGGGATGCTGCCAGCGCGCGAGAGCCTCGACGCCCACCATGCTGTCATCGGACATGGCATATTGCGGTTGGAAGAGGATCTGGATCTGGCCGTTGTCGAGCGCATGCCGCAGATCTGTCAGCAATTGCGCGTCATCCACGATGCCGCTCTCGCCCCCTGCCACCTTGATCCGGTTGCCGCTTTGCGGACCGCCGCGGCGCGCTTCTGCGAGGGCTGCGCTGGCACGACGGACCTGCGCTTCTGCGTCGCCCTGCTCGGCGGCTGTCGCGATGCCGCAGCGGGCTGAAAGACGGATGAGAAAATCGCCGGCGTTGAAGGGCCGTGCAATCTCCGCGACCAGTTCGCTGGCGAGGAGGCCGGCACGCTCCAGCGGCGCATCGATGGCACCGGGCTCACCGGTCATGGCGACGAGGAATTCGGTTCCGGTCAGGCGGGCAACCAGCGTGTCGCGTCCGCCCATTGCGTCGACCAGATGCGTCAGGCGGACCGCGACGCGGGCTAGCATGGCGTCGCCGACCATACGGCCATAAGCGCTGTTCACCTGATCGAACTCGCTGAGACCGATCAACAGGACTACGGCCTTGCGATCGTCAGCCTCCGCCGCCTCGAGCCAGCGCATCGCGCCCTGGCGATTGCAGAGGCCGGTGAGCGGATCGCGGTCGCGCAAATTGACGCGCTGCTTGGCGTCCAGCTCCTCGACCTCGCCGCTGAAGCCGCGCGGGTCGGGATAGAGATGCTGGATGAGGCGCCGGCCGGGATGCCCAGGCATGGAGCAGGCGAATGCCGACGGCATGAGATCGTCGACGGCGTGGCGGATCGCTGCGATAGCGCCGGCACGGTCGGCGCGATCCAATGCCCGCACGAGATCGCTGATCGTCAGACGGCGATAATCGACACCGGGCGCGGCGACGCCCAGAAGCTCCACGAGCGCGGGACTGAAGGACAAGGTGCGTTCGGCGCCATTCCAGCGCCAGAACATGGCGTCGCTGCGTTGCACGGCGTGCCGATTGCGCGCGGCGGCGAGACTGCCGATCAATCGCTCGGCGAGCTTGTCCGCGGAGAGCAATGCGATCCGCAGGCGCGCTTCGTCGATTTCGCCGTCGAGAATGTGGGTGACGCCTGCTTCGAGTAGGGCCGAAATGCCCGGCATGGCGGCGTCCTCAACCAGGGCCAGCATCGCGCCGCCCGAGGCCTCGACCGCATTGCCAAGGCTAGCAACCATCGCCTGCGCCTCGTCGGCATCGACGCCGCGCAGATCGACCAAAGCTGTGCGTGCAAGACTGCCTAGATAGCGGCTTTCCGCACGCTCGCGGCGGCGCGCAGCGACCGGTTGCCAGCCAAGCCGATTGGCCAGACGCGACAGATCGTCCCGGTGAAGCGGCGACAGGATGAAAAGCGGCATGCCGTCCGAGTCTTCGAGCGACTCGTCTTCAGTCACGTCCCCAAGCTCGGAAGACAGGCTTTCAGCCGTGTTCACGATGGCGCGCTGCTCCTTCCGAGCTGCCTGAATGGCCCCAAGAGTTGCGTGATGCCCTTCCATCGCCTAGCTAATGGGTATGACCTTGGCAACCGCAACAGACGCGGCCGGCGCACCGGCCATGCTCGACGGCCACGGGCGGCTCATCGATTATCTCCGGATTTCGGTGACGGACCGCTGCGACCTGCGTTGCCGCTACTGCATGAGCGAAACAATGCAGTTCCTGCCTCGGCGCGAAGTGCTCACGCTGGAAGAGATTGCGGTCATCGCCGAGCGCTTCATTGCGCGGGGCGTACGAAAGATCCGGCTGTCGGGTGGCGAACCGCTGGTGCGGCGCGATTTCGGTGCGCTGGCGCGAGCGCTGGGCCGCCATGTCCACGACGGGACGCTCGATGAGCTGACCCTGACCACCAACGGCACGCAGCTAGCTCATCATGCCGAGATGCTGGTCGATGCGGGCGTCCGCCGCATCAATGTGAGCCTCGACAGCCTCGATCCGGCGACATTTGCCTATATCACCCGCGGCGGTGAGCTCGAGCAGGTGCTGGCCGGCATCGCGGTCGCGTGCAAGGCCGGCCTCAAGGTCAAGATCAACATGGTCGCGCTGCGCGGACTGAACGACGGCGACGTGCTGCCGATGCTCCAATATTGCGACGCCAACGGCCACGATCTGACGCTGATCGAAACGATGCCGCTCGGCGAGATCGACGACGACCGCTCCGACCGCTACCTCCCACTCCACGAGGCGATCATGCCTGTGCGCGAGATGTACGACATCGCGCCTGTGCAGCATCGCACCGGCGGCCCGGCGCGCTATTTTGCGGTGTCCGGCCTCAATGTCAGGCTTGGCCTCATCACACCGCTTTCCGACAATTTCTGTGCCGGCTGCAATCGCATGCGCCTCACCTGTCAGGGCCGTATATACATGTGCCTTGGTCATGAGGATCATATCGATCTCAAGGCTGCGTTCCGCGAACACGGCGTGGGCGGAATCGACGCGCTGCTTGACCGGGCCCTTGCCGCCAAGCCCAAAGCCCACGATTTCCATGTCGACGAGGGCGCCGCACCGGCTACGCGCCGCCATATGAGCGTCACCGGGGGCTGACCATGTCCTACAAGCTGGCGCTCGCCGCTTCGCCCACCGACGCGGCGCAGGATGCCACCCGCCAGCTTCAGGCCGCCCGCACGTTCGTCGACATGGCCGAGGCCGACATCGTCATCGCGCTCGGCGGCGACGGCTTCATGCTACAGACGCTGCATCAGATGCTGGAAGGCGATCGGATTCTGCCGGTGTTCGGCATGAACCTGGGCACCGTCGGCTTCCTCATGAACGATTGGGGCCTGGAAGGCCTCGACGAGCGGTTGCTCCGGGCGCGCAGCTTCAAGGTCAATCCGCTCAGCATGCGGGCGACCACCGTCGGCGGTGAGGTTTCGGTGCTCCCCGCCATCAACGAAGTCTCGCTGCTTCGCGAGACGCGCCAGACCGCCTGGCTGGAAGTCTCCGTCAACGAGCGCATCGTCATTCCGGAACTGGTCTGCGACGGCGCGTTGGTGGCGACGCCCGCGGGTTCGACCGCTTACAATCTCTCGGCGCAAGGCCCTATTCTGCCGCTCGGATCGGGTCTTGTGGCGGTGACGCCGATCAGCCCGTTCCGGCCCCGGCGCTGGCGCGGCGCGATCCTGCCCGAGCGTACACGCGTCACCATGCGGGTGCTGGATCCGGTCAAGCGGCCCGTCTCGGCGGTGGCTGACCAGCGCGAGGTGCGCGATGTTGCCTCCGTCGAAGTGGCGATCGATTCAGAGACGCCGCTCACTCTGATGTTCGACCCGGAACATGCTCTCGACGACCGCATCACCGCCGAGCAATTTATCACCTGAACGCTCTTGCAATCTTAAGAAAGCCGCTGCTATAGGCGCTGCCTCGCCCGGCTAAGCCGGGCTGCTCCCTGATAGCTCAGCGGTAGAGCATTCGACTGTTAATCGAATGGCCGTAGGTTCGAATCCTACTCAGGGAGCCACTTTTCTTCCGAAAAATCCGATACCGAACAAGGCGCTCCGGCACCGGTGAGAAGCCTGGCCTAGCATTGGCAAACGGTGGCGGTCGCGATCGACTGAAGCGGTGACGCCAGGGCGTGCCGGGACGTGAAACCACTGCCCCGGCTCACAAAATTCCCTACAGATCCGACGCGGCGAAACGCTGGGCGGAGATGATCGTATTCTCCAGCAGCATGGCGATCGTCATGGGGCCGACGCCGCCAGGCACGGGCGAGATGTAGCTCGCCTTCTTGCGCACGCCCTCGAAATCGACATCGCCGACAATGCGGCCATCGGGCAGGCGGTTGATGCCGACGTCGATCACCACGGCACCGGTCTTGACCATTTGCGGCACGATGAGGTTCGGAACGCCGGCGGCGACCACGAGAATATCGGCCAGGATGGTCCACTGGCCAAGGTCACGTGTCTTGGCATGACAGATGGCGACCGTCGCATCGCGCGCCATGAGCATGAGCGCCATCGGCTTGCCGACGATGTTGGACGCACCCACCACGACCACGTTGCGACCCTCGATCGGGATGTCGCTATATTCCAGCAGATGCATGACACCGTAGGGCGTGCACGGCGGGAAGATCTGTCGGCCGACCACCAGCGCGCCGACATTGTAGAGGTGGAAGCCGTCGACGTCCTTCTCCGGTGCGATGGTCTCCAGCACCTTGGCCATGTCGATATGCTTGGGCAGCGGCAGCTGGACGAGGATGCCATGCACATTGTGGTCGGCATTGAGCTTGCCGATGAGGACCAGCAATTCCTCGTTCGAAATCGTGGCCGGCAGGCGATGGCTGATCGACTTGATGCCGACCGCTTCGCATGCCTTGACCTTGCGGGAGACGTAGATGTGCGAGGCCGGATCCTCGCCGACGAGCACGACCGCCAGGCCGGGTGTCACGCCTTTCGCCTGCAGGGCCTCGACATGCGCCTTCTGGTCGGCACGCATCTTCTTGGCGACGGCCTTGCCGTCGATGATCTTGGCGTCGGATTGTTCGATTTTGAGTGCGGTCATGGCTTGGCCAATGTCTTTCGATCGTATTTTTCCAAGGCACGGCAGGCACATGGCCCCCGCACCGTTCCGAGGTCTAGATAGGCGCTGAAGGCCGCCGCGTCGATAGCTCACGAAGGGATTTGCAGGCCGGTCAGGGCCTTGAATCGTCCTCGGATGACGCCTTGGCGAGTTGCTTTTTGATTTCCTTGGGAATGGCGCCGATCTTGGCCGAAGCCGGCAGATTACCCTGACTTTTGTAGATCGCGCTCAGATAGCCAAGGTCGAAGACCGTCAGCTCGCGCGGCGCCGGTGCGCTTTTGTCGAAGAGCGCCAGGATCGTGCTCGCGGAGGAATCGGCGCCCACAGGTCGCGTGCGGGCGAAGGCGCGCATCGTTGCATAATCCGCGAGCTGGACCACCGACATGCCGTTAATCGCCTTCATGTCGATCACCACCACCGACTGGGCGATATCGAGCCGGGTCGCGAAGAAGATCCTGGAATCCGAGATGGTCGTTTGCACGACGGGCGGATCGAACATGCTTTCGCTCTTGGCGACCGGCATGCCGTCGCGGGTCTTGGTCTGGGTGCTGCTCCAGGCATGGACCGGGCCGGCATCCGCCAGCATTTCCTTGACGTCCGGATCGGGTACGTCGCGGAACACCCAAGGCCGCGAGCTTGCCAAGGCTTTCACTTCCATCTGGCCGTTCAAGACGAAGGCGATCAGGATGTTGGGCTGGCACTTGCCCTCCTTCGCCGGCTTGAGGCCGACGCGTTCGGCATTCCAGCGGATGCGATCGACGATGATCCCGGCAATATCTGCCGGAAGGCCCAAGACGCCGGGACAGACCTTTTCCTGAAGCTGGGCGAGCGGCGCGGTAAAGAAATCGTCCATCTTGGTGATGGACTTGGCCTGCTTCTTGACCTCCTCGGACTCCGGTAGAGCCTTGCCGGTGATCACGATTTCGTCATCCGGCGTTCCGGCGCGCATCTTCACGAGGTCGTCCGGCGTAATGGCCTGCGTTGGTGCAGGCGACGGCGCCGTCTGTCTAACCTGCTCTTGCGCCTGAGCGGCCGGCGTCAGACCTACGCAGGGAAGCAGGGCGATCGCCCGCAAGAGTCCAGCAGCCCGCATCAACCAACCTCCCCGAAGTTCAGGCGCGAATCGCGGCTCCAGCTCCCCAACCGGCTCCTTCGTTGATTATGTCTGCCATAGACGAACCGAATCGACCAGCATCGGAACCAGCGAACCGTCCGCGCCGGCCAATGGGGCGCGCGCTTTACATGAAATCCTAAGTCTTGCCGTTCATAGCGCCACGCGAGAACGGTCATTGCCGCGTGGACTTGCCTCCGTGGAGAAGCTTGTGCAAACGCGATGGCCGAGGGAGTGAATTGATGCGCAAGATCGCGATGATCGGCACGGGCTTCGTCGCCGATTACTATGCCGCCTCGCTGCGGACTTTCCCGGACATCGATCTTGTTGCCTGCTTCGACCGGGACACGGCCCGCTTGCACCGCTTCTGCGCCCATTGGAACCTGCCGGCGGTCGAGAGCTTCGAAGCGCTGCTGGCGAGCGAGGCCACGCTCGTCCTCAATCTCACCAATCCCCACGAACATTTCGCCACCAGCGCGGCGGCGCTGCGCGCGGGCAAGCATGTCTATTCGGAGAAGCCGCTAGCGACCGACCTCGCCGAGGCGACGACGCTTCATGCCCTTGCCGTGGAACTGGGACTGCAGATCGCCTCGGCACCCTGCAGCCTGCTCGGCCAGAGCGCCCAGACCCTGCGCGAAGCCATCGAGACCGGCGCCGTCGGCACGCCGCGCCTTGTCTATGCCGAGCTGGACGACGACTATATCAGCCAGGCCCCGGTCGCCAAATGGATGAGCGCATCGGGTGCGCCCTGGCCGATCCGCGACGAGCTCAAAGTTGGCTGCACGCTCGAGCATGCCGGCTATTATCTGACCTGGCTCATGGACATGTTCGGTCCCGTCGCAACGGTGGTCAGCGCCTCCGCGCGGGTGGGAGAGGTCGATCATCTCATCGACGAGAGCCCTGCCCCCGATTATTCGAGCGCCACGCTCTTCTTCGAGAGCGGCATGGTCGCCCGCCTGACCTGCAGCATCATCGCTCCACATGATCACCGCTTGCGGGTTTTCGGCGAGCGGGGCGTCGCGGAGATCGCCCAAGCCTGGAACAATCAGGCGCCTGTCAAGCTGCGGAGCCGTTTCGTGATCCGCCGCCGCCTGATGAACAGCCCCATCGCCGCCAAGGCAAAGCCGGGCGCCTGGACGACCCATCCCTTCGTCGATCGCAAGCAGTCGGCCATGAACTTCATGCTCGGGCCGGCGGAAATGCTCGACGCGATCGCGGTAGGCCGGCCCGCCAAGCTGGGGGGAGACTTCGCCTTGCATCTCACCGAGGTCACACTTGCGGTGCAGAATGCCGGCAGTACGAGCGGCGCGCAGGCGATGACGACCCGTTTCAGGCGCACCGCACCGGTCCGTTGGTCGGGCACGCGCACGGAGGCCTGACGGCATGGCTCAGGATATCCGCATCGCGATCCTCGGCACGGGCCACATGGCACAGACCTTTGCCATCGCGCTCGCCAGCATCGACGGCGTGACGCTCGCCGGCTTTTGTTCGCGCGATATCGAGCGTGCGAAGGCCATGGCCACCTATCATGGCGCCCCGGCCAGCTATGGCGGGATCGACGAGATCCTCGCCGATCCAGCGGTAGACGCACTCTATATCGCCAACGACAATGCCGGCCATGCCGCTGCCGCCATCGCGGCGCTGGAGGCCGGCAAGGCCGTGCTCTGCGAGAAGCCGTGCGGCATTGATGCGGCCGAAGCCGCTGCCATTGCCAAGACGGCGGCGCGCACCGGACAGCTCTTCATGGAAGCGATCCCGACGCCCTTCATTCCGGCGGTCGCGGCGATATTGGAAACCGCGCGCAAGGGCGATCTTGGCCAGATACGGCGCTTTGCTGCCGATTTCGGCTATGTCGCCTCGCCGCAATCGCATCCGGGCTGCTTCTCGCCCATAGGCGGCGGCGTGCTGCTCGACCGCGGCATCTATTTGGCGACGCTGGCGCTCCTCGTCATGGGACCCGCGATCAAGGTACAGGCCGAGATATTGAAGGCGGCAGACGGCATCGACGTCGAGGCCTGGATCAATCTCACCCATGAAGGCGGCGCGACCTCCGTGCTCGGCACATCCCTGACTTGCGAATTGCCCAACCGGCTGGATATCTCAGGGACCAGCGGCAGCGCCTGGGTGGAAGCCCCGTTGCTGGCCGCCGAGCGATATGGGATTTCGCACCATGGCCTGCCGCAGCGGGCGCAACCTTCTCGCGGCGGCTTCGTCTCAAGGCTCAAGCAGAAGCCGACGCTGCGCCGTGCGCTCTCGGTTCTGCGCGCGGCACGCTCACCACAGCTGAGCTACGGCCACAGCCTGTATCGCGGCGAAATCGAGCATTTCCGCGACCTCCTGCGCAGTGGTGCCACGGAAAGCCCCGTATTGCCGGCGAGCCTCTCGGTCGCCGCCATGACTATCCTCGATCAGGCGAGAGCAAGCGCTTCATGAAACTGGCTTATCTGCTGTCTTTCTACCCGATGGCGAGTACGACCTTCATTCGCCGCGAGATCGAGGCGCTTGAAGCACTCGGGCAGCCCGTGGCGCGGATCAGCGTGCGTCATTGGGATACGCCGCTGGTCGATCCCATCGACATCGCCGAGGAAAAGCGCACCGACTATCTGTTGACCGGCAGCAAGAGTGCGTTCCTGCGCGACGCCCTGCTTGGCTTCCTGACGCATCCGCTCCGCGCCCTGAGGACGCTCCCGCTTGCATGGCGGCTGTACAGGCAAGCCGGCACCGGCCTCGTCGCCCACGCCGCCTATTATATCGAGGCACTGGCCTTCCTGCGCCGCGCAGCGCGGCTGGGCATCGCCCATGCCCATGTCCATTTCGCCAACAATGCGGCGGCCGTCGCGCTGCTGGCGCGCCATATGGGTGGCCCGCCCTTCTCGATCACGGTTCATGGGCCGGACGAGCTGGTGAACAAGAAGACACTCTCGCTCGCCGACAAGGCGCGCGGCGCGGACTTCCTGCTGGCGATCACCGATTATTGCCGAGGCGAGATCCTCGCGGAGGCACCCGATGTCGCCGAGAAGGTCCACGTCCTCCGCTGCGGCATCGATCTGACCGACTTCGCCTATGATCCCACGCCGACGACGAGCCCCCGCATCGTCTGCGTCGGGCGCTTGTGTCACAACAAGGGCCAGAAGCATATTCCGGCAGCCGTTGCGCAGGTGAGGGCCGAGTTTCCCGACATCGTCGTCGATCTGCTAGGCGGCGGTCCGGACGAGGCGCTGATCCGCGCTGAGATCGCCAAATATGAAGTGGAGAATAATATCGTCCTGCACGGCTGGGCAACCAGCGACCAGGTGCGCGCCGGCATTGCCACCTCCCGCGCGCTGCTGCTGCCGAGCTATGCCGAAGGGCTGCCGATCGTGATCATGGAAGCGCTGGCCATCGGGCGTCCGGTGCTGACGACGCGAATCACGGGCATTCCCGAACTCGTCGATTCAGGTTGCGGCTGGCTGTTCGAGCCGGGCGATGTCGATGCGATTGCCGAGGCCCTGCGCGGCGTCATGCGGGCCACCGCAGCGCAGCGTGCTGCGATGGGCGCCGAAGGGCGTCGCCGGGTTGAAGAACGCCATGACCTGCACAAGTCCGCAGCGCAATTGCTCGGCGACTTCGAGGCCAGTGCCGGCGAGGCTTGAGCCAAAATGAAAGGGCCGGCAACAAGGCCGGCCCTCCTATCTTTTCATCATCGCGGCCGCTCAGGCCGCGTCGCCACCAGCCTTGCGCTTGGTCTCGGCGAAGACGCGGATCGGATCCTTGGTGCCGCCGACCACATCCTTGTCGACAACCACCTCAGTCACGCCTTCCATGGTCGGCAGGTCGAACATCGTGTCGAGCAGGATTGCCTCGATGATCGAACGCAAGCCGCGCGCACCGGTCTTGCGCTCGATGGCGCGCTGAGCGATCGCGGTCAGCGCCTCGTCGGTGAACGACAGCTCGACATTCTCCATCTCGAAGAGCTTGCCATACTGCTTCACCAGCGCGTTGCGTGGTTCGGTCAGGATCTGGACCAGAGCCTTGATGTCGAGATCCTCGAGCGTCGCGATGACCGGCAAACGGCCGACGAACTCAGGGATGAGGCCGAACTTGAGGAGATCCTCCGGCTCGGTCTGCTTCAGCATCTCGCCGGTGCGGCGCTCATCGGGTGCGGCAACATGCGCGCCGAAGCCGATGGACTTGCCTTCCAGGCGGTCGCCGATGATCTTCTCGAGGCCAGCGAAGGCGCCGCCCGCGATGAACAGGATGTTCGTCGTATCGACCTGCAGGAACTCCTGCTGCGGATGCTTGCGGCCACCCTGCGGCGGAACGCTGGCGGTCGTCCCTTCCATGAGCTTGAGCAGCGCCTGCTGCACGCCCTCGCCCGACACGTCGCGCGTGATCGACGGATTCTCGGCCTTGCGGCTGATCTTGTCGATCTCGTCGATGTAGACAATGCCGCGCTGCGCCTTCTCGACATTGTAGTCGCTGGCCTGCAGCAGCTTCAGGATGATGTTCTCGACGTCCTCGCCGACATAGCCGGCCTCCGTGAGCGTCGTCGCGTCCGCCATGGTGAAGGGCACGTCGAATGTCTTGGCGAGCGTCTGCGCGAGCAGCGTCTTGCCGCAGCCGGTCGGGCCGATGAGCAGGATGTTCGACTTCGCCAGTTCAACCTCGCCGGCCTTGGCGCCGTGGTCGAGCCGCTTGTAGTGATTATGGACGGCGACCGAGAGAACACGCTTCGCGCGGTCCTGCCCGATGACATATTCGTTGAGCTTGTCGCAAATCTCGCGCGGCGAAGGATTGCCGCCATCCTTCCGGCCGACGAGACCGCCTTTGGTCTCTTCGCGGATGATGTCGTTGCACAGCTCGACGCATTCATCGCAGATGAAGACGGTCGGCCCTGCAATGAGCTTGCGCACCTCGTGCTGCGACTTGCCGCAGAACGAGCAGTAGAGCGTGCTCTTGGAGTCCGATCCGGTGAGTTTCGTCATTCAATGCCTTTCTTCACCCGGCTTCGATCGCAACGCTTTCTGGCCGGGCCGTACTGGCCGGAGGTCATCCTAGCCCGCAAAACTGCCACATCACAAGTGGCGAAAATAGAGCCGCTTCGTAAACATGCACTTACGCGCCGCGACTGTTCTGACACCGATATGGATGCCGGCATTCCGCCGGACAAGTGCTTTAACTTTGTTCAGGCGGTTGGGTTGCAGCCTCTTGGGGGCACTTTGATCCCAAGCGTAACCACATCCGAGCGGAGATGGCGCACGAACATTCACCGGCGCCCTGCATTCCAAGCAGGGATGAGGCGAAGGCGTTGCGCACGCCCTCGCCCATCGGTCCGTCAAGCCTCGGCGCTGTCCGTCGGCTGCGGACGGCGATCGAAGACCTGGTCGACCAGGCCGAATGCCTTGGCTTCTTCAGCCTCCAGGAACGTGTCGCGGTCCATCGCGGCCTCGACCTCGGGAAGAGTTTTGCCGGTATATTTGACATACAGGTCGTTGAGGCGGCGCTTGATGCGAAGGATTTCCTTGGCCTGGATCTCGATGTCGGAGGCCATGCCCTGCGCGCCGCCAGAAGGCTGATGCACCATGATGCGCGCATTGGATAGGGCAATGCGCATACCCGGCTCACCCGCCGCGAGCAGGAAGCTGCCCATCGAAGCGGCCTGGCCAATGCAGACGGTACCGACCTTGGGCCGGATATATTTCATGGTGTCATGGATCGCCATGCCCGACGTGACGACGCCGCCGGGCGAGTTGATATACATCCAGATGTCCTTCTTCGGGTTTTCCGATTCCAGGAACAGGAGCTGGGCAACGATCAGCGAAGCCATCTGGTCTTCGACCTGACCGGTGACGAAGATGATCCGCTCGCGCAGCAACCGCGAAAAGATGTCGAAGCTGCGTTCGCCGCGGTTCGACTGCTCGATAACAATGGGAACCAGGGCGGCAAGGGGATCGGTGAAGCTGGAGGTCACAGGACTTCTTTCGGTTTGTTGATCGCAGAGGTGGCTTACATCGGATGTCTTGATGAAGCCTTCAAGGGCCTTAACCCCTTTCCTGTGGATGGATGGCCGCCGCACAAGAAAAGGCGCCCGGACGTTATTTCGTCCGAGCGCCTTTGCTCAATCGAGCGTCGCCGCAATCAGGCCTTGGCAGGAGCCTTTTTGGCGGCCGGCTTCTTGGCAGGCTTTTCAGCGGTGGCTTCCTCAGCCTTGGGAGCTGCGGCCTTCTTCGCGGCAGGCTTCTTCGCCGGAGCAGCTTCCTCAGTCTTTTCAGCCTTGGCGGCCGGCTTCGCAGCAGCCTTCTTGGCCGGCTTATGATCGTGGCTGTGGTCATGGCCGCAGCCCGGACCATGGACGTGGAGTTCGCCTTCTTCGCTTTCGATCGCGGCCTCGAGATCTTCGCGCGCGACGTTACGCTCGCTGATCTCGGCCTTCTCGAACAGGAAGTCGACGACCTTGTCCTCGAAAAGCGGCGCACGCAGCTGCGCAGCGGCAAGCGGTTCGTTCTGGATGTACTCGACGAAGCGCTGACGATCCTCGGGACGATACTGCTGAGCCGCCTGCGCGATGAGGCGGTTCATTTCCTGCTGGCTGATCTCGATGCCGTTGGCCTGGCCGATCTCGGACAGCAGCAAGCCGAGGCGCACGCGCCGCTCCGCGATCTTACGATAGTCGTCACGGTCGTTTTCCATGTCCGCGAGTGCCGCGGCCGGATCTTCCTCGTGGCTCGCTTCATGCTCGAGCTGCTGCCAGATCTGGCCGAACTCGGCCTCGACCATGCCCGGGGGCACGTCGAAATCATGCCCGGCGGCAAGCTGGTCGAGCAGCTGGCGCTTCATGAAGGTGCGCGTCAGGCCATTATGCTCCTGCTCGATATTGCCCTTGAGCAGTTCGCGAAGCTTGGCGAGGCTTTCGAGGCCCAGCTGCTTGGCGAATTCGTCGTCCGGCTCGCCCTCAGCAGTAGTCTTCACGGCCGTGATCTTGAGATCGAAGGTCGCATCCTTGCCGGCAAGATTCTTGGCGCCGTAATCCTTGGGGAAGGTGACGTTGATCGTCTTCTCGTCGCCCGTCTTCACGCCGACCAGCTGGTCCTCGAAGCCCGGGATCAGATTGCCCGAGCCGATGACCACCGCCATGCCCTCGCCCGTGCCGCCGTCGAAGGCGACACCCGCGACCTTGCCGGCATAGTCCATGACAACCTGGTCGCCCGAGGCTGCCTTGTGGCTCTTCGGCGCGTCGGAGAAACGCTGGCTCTGCTCGGCAAGACGCTTCACGGCCTCGTCGACCTGCGCATCACTCGCTTCCACCACAAGGCGCTCGAGCTTCAGGCCGTCGATGCTCGGCGCCGGGACAACCGGCAGCACTTCGAGCGCGATCTTGATCTCGGTGTCCTTGCCCTCTGTATAATCGTCGGAGAGCTCGACCTCGGGCTGCATGGCGGGACGCAGCTTGTTGTCGGCAATGATCTTGTCGAGACCCTCACGGACGGTCTTGTCCAGCGCCTCGCGCTGCAGGGCCGGGCCGTGCATCTTGCGGACCAGGTTCGCCGGGACCTTGCCGGGGCGAAAGCCGGGCATGCGCATCTGAGGCGCAATGGTCTTGATCTCGGCGTCGACCCGCGCATCGATATCCTTGGCGGTGACGGTCAGGGTGTAGGCGCGCTTGAGGCCCTCGTTCAACGTCTCGACAATCTGCATATCTCTAACTCAACGCCTTCTCATCTCTCGCCAAAGCTGGCTGAAAATCTCGTGGGACCGTACGGGGGCGAGATGCCACGCAACTGGTGCGGGCGAAGGG
>JAGIAA010000038.1 GCA_017745115.1 Sphingobium sp.
ATGTTGGTGACGAGGGCGCCCGTCGCGACGTATCGCGGGGTGTT
Organism: Sphingobium sp.; assembly: GCA_017745115.1. The sequence continues at coordinate 45 of JAGIAA010000038.1, forward strand.
ACGGCCGAGCAGGGCCTTGCCGAGCGCGGGGCTGGCTAGCTCCACCACATAGAATCCGGGCGACTTGAGCGGGATGCCGACGACCTCGAAATCCTTGCCCTTGCCGGGCAAAGCGAGCTTCAGCGGCTTGGTGCCCGCAGCGCCGAGCAGTGGCTTCTCGCGCGTATGGTTGATCGTGCGCTCTTCGCCGCCATTGGCGTCGCGCACATATTCGAAATCGTCTTCCTCGGCGTCGTGCAGGGCGCGCAGCATCTGCGCGATCGCGAAATCGCTGCCGCCAAGCCGCTCGGTCCTGCCGGAGACGCCGTCGATCTTGCCGAGCAGCGAAGGCTCGACCGCGCGGACCGTGACCGGGAGAACGCCGCCCTCCCGCGCCTCCAGAATGCCGAAATTGGCCGCGAACTTGACCAGCGGCGGCGCGGCATCGAAGCGCACGGTGAGGGGGAAGCGCTCGGCATTCGAGAGCGGCCGGCCGGAGAGATCGGTGATGCCCTGGGGCAGGACGATCTTCGCCTGGCTCTGCGCCGGGAAGGGGCCTTTGAATTCAAGATCGGAGAGTTGCGCATCGCTCTTGTCATTGTTGCCGAGCGTCGGCGCAATCTCCTTGCCGTCGGCGAGGCGCAGCCGCACGGCAAGCGCCTTGGCCCGGTCGACGGGCGCCGTGAAGTGGATGGAGGCGGATTCGATGGGGCTGCATGCGGCCTTGCTGTTGGTGCGGCTGCACGAGAAGCGGGCGGCGAAGGCCTCGCGCACCGTGAAGTCGAAGCGCTGGTCGCGTCCGGCGGCCTTGCCGTGACGATCGGTGATGGTCGATGGCCAGACCAAGGCAACGTCATGCTTGGGCGGCAGGGGCCTGCGGCAATGCACGGCAATGACGTTGGCGAGCGCGGCGTTGCGCAACTTGGCGTCTTTCGGGAGCTCCTGCGGAAGCCCGGCCTCCTCAAGAAAATAATTGAGGCGCCAGCTGTTGGCGCCCATGCCGGCGATCACCTTGCCCGGCACGTCGGCGGGCAGCGTGTCCACGGCAATGGTCTCGCCGATGCCATCGACGGCGCAGGCGGCCTTGGCGGCTACCGAGCGCGGATCGGCGGGCACATTGGTGGCGACGAGGAAGACCTGGTCCTCGTCGATATCGCTGTCGAGACCCGGCGCGAAGACCGCGCGCACAGAGGGGCCGCCGGTATCGATGGTGAATGTCTTCGTGCCGCCGAGGCGGACGCCGCGCAGCGTCGAGAGATCGTCGCGCAGGTTGACCGCACAACTGATGCCGCCGGGCAGCGGATGCTCATAGTCGATGACGAAGGTCTGCTGATCGACCCAGCGTCCGGTCTCGGCGACCGGGCAATCGCTGGTCGCGGCGGGCGTCGCGCGGGGATCGCCGAGCGGTACCATGGGTTCGGAGAAGCGCAGGGTGAAGCGCTCGATGGCGCCGCCGGTACCGCCGGCGGTGCCGGGAATGGCGAGCGTGACCTGAGGGCCCGTGTCGCTGCGCGCGGCCAGCGGCAGGCACAAAAGTCCCATGAGGACGAGAAGCAATCTGCCCCGCATCATTCCCTCCCACAACACCATGCATTTTCAGCAAAAGTGGTTCCGGTTCTGCTTCCGAACAACGCCATCGAAAATGCGATTCACTGACCGACCTCGAGTCGGTGAGCAGGATAATGCTTCAACGGTTCGTCGCTGTCTAGCAACGCTTCGTCGTATTTTTCGGGCGGTCAGTCGTTGCGGGCGGAGAAGCGAGAAGGCCCGAACATGCGCATGAATGTGCTGCGGGTTTGGTTCCCCGGCAACGTCTATAGGTTGATGCGGGACCAGACTTCATCGAGCAGATCGACGGCAAGCGCCGTCAAGGTGACGGCACAGCGGATGTGGCGGCGCGCCCACCGGCGCTGGGGCAGGCAGATTGCCGCCATCGGCCATTACGGCTCGATCCTGCTCTCGATCCTGCTGCTCGCGGTGATCGTGAAGGAACTCAGCCTGGTCGACCTGGCCAGTGCCTTTCGCGACCGCATTTTGCCGCCGGTCTTCTGGCTGGCTTTCCTGGTCTTCTTCGGGATTTCGCCCTTCATCGAATGGATGATGCTGCGGCGGCTCTGGCAGGCGCCTTTCTCGGGCTTCTGGGCGATCCTGCGCAAGATGGTCTATAATGAGCTGCTGATCAGCTATCTGGGCGACGCCTATCTCTTTGCCTGGGTGCGGCGCGAACTGCCTCGGGTGAAATCGCCCTTCGCTGCGGTGAAGGACATGGCGCTCGTCTCGGCGTTCGTGGGCAGCGTCACGACGCTTGCCGCCATTGCCATCGCATGGCCGCTCTTTCCGGAGGTCAGCCAGACCGGGCTGGGCACCTCCGTTCCGCTCGCTCTAGCCTTGCCGCTGGCGAGCGGCGGTGCGATCGCCCTGTTCCATAACAAGCTTCTGAGCCTCCCCCGTCGGGAAATCGTGTGGATCGGCTCGGCTTGCGGGATCAGGGTGATCGCACAAGCCCTTGCCGCCATCGTCATGTGGTGGAGCCTGTTGCCGCAGGTGCCGATGACGACCTGGATCGTGCTGGCCGCCGTCCGCATGGTCTCGACGCGCCTGCCGCTGGTGCCGAACAAGGATCTCGCCTTCGCCGCCGTGACCGTCGCGCTCATCGGATCGCATGGCGATATTGCGCCGGTGATCGTCATGATCACCACCATGGTGCTGCTCGCCAACATCGTCGTGGCGATCGGGATCAGCCTGCTGTCATGGGGCGAGGCGCTCCATCGGCGGGGTTTGACGACGGCTTAGGAACTGCCCGAGGAAAGAAGCGGGACCCCGGATCGGGTTCGGGGCGCCGATAAGGGCACGCATCCTTGCCGTGCCGGCGTCAGGCGGAAACGAATTGCTCCGGTTCCGGGATCGCATTAGCCTCTCCGCCGGGAGAAAAGGGGGAGGAGTGCCATGGCAACCGCAGTGAACAGGGGTGTGGCCGCGCGAGGATTTCAGCCGAGCTTCCATCTCTGGATGACGCTGCTCATGGCGGCCTTTGTCTTTACCGGCTTCGGCATGACCTATATCGGGCCGCTGCTCGCCGGCACATTCAGACCCGCGCCGCCGATCGTCCACCTGCACGGCATCGTCCTGTTCAGCTGGATGGTGCTGCTGGTCACCCAGTCGCTGCTGGTCAATGCGAGGAACGTGCGGCTGCACCGCTCGCTCGGGACGTTCGGCATCTCGATCGGAACGCTTGTCGTGGTCCTGAGCGGCACGATGCAGATCGTCGGCGCCTCGATCACGACGCTGAAGGGCAGCGGGCCCGGCGTGTTCTTCCTCGGCTTCGTGGCGCCGCCGAGCTTCGCGATCCTGTTCGCCATGGCGATCCGCGCGGTGCGGACGCCGGAAATCCACCGCAACCTGATGCTGATCGCGACGGTCAGCATCCTCATGCCCGGCATCAACCGCGTCTACATGAAGGGCGTGGGGCTGCCCTACGTGCCCTTCTTCCTGACCTATCTGACCATGGACATCATGCTCGCGCTGGTGCTCTGGCACGAGCGCAAGATGACCGGCCGCATCAGCCGCACGACCTGGATCGGCGCGGCGATCGTGTTCGTGCCGCAGCTGTTCCTCAAGCTGGTCTCATCCCAGCCATGGTGGTCCGAACTCGTCTATTTCATGGGCTCGCTGGTCTATTATCGCCATCCGGCGGTGTGAGGGCGGGACGGCCCTTCGCTGGCCTCTTTATCATAACACGACGTTCGTCATCCCGGACTCGATCCGGGATCCCGCTTTATTTGCCGAGTCCGCGGGTGCCCATCTACGCTGCAAAAGAATAGCGGGACCCCGGGTCAAGCCCTGGGTGACGGTGAGTCATGGGAAGGAAGAAGGTAGAGTTTGAATTTCGCTTTCGGGCTGCGAGCACATCTCACGCAGAGGCCGGCTCCGGCGCCTGCCAGAGATGGCAATGCCAGCGGGTGCCGTCGACGACCATGTCTTCCAGGCGCGACCAGCCGGCGCCCGTGAAATGGGGCGCGAGGCCCTGGGCGCGCCTTTCATAGGCGGTCACGAGGATGCGCGGCGCCAGACCCTTGAGCGTGTCGAGCACGCGGGCCGCATCGGGGGCGTAATAGAGCATCTCGCAGGCGGTTACGATGTCGAAGCGGCGCTCGCCGAGAAGATGGCCGGCATCTTCGGCGCAACCGACGAGATATTCGGCGTGGGGCGCTGCGCTGCGTGCCCGGTTCACCGCGGCTTCGCTGACCTCGATCCCTGTCACGCTGCCCGCGACTTTGAGGAGGTGCGCGGTCTGCTCGCCTTCGCCCGATCCGATCTCGAGCAGGCTGCCGCAATTGGGTGCAATCTGCGCGATCACGGCGTTGGTCAGGGCGAAGCGCTCATGCTCGCGCGGGGAGGCGAGCCGCCAAGGATCCTCGAGCAAATAGAGCCGCTCCATGCGGCGATAAGGCGCAGGCCGGAACCACAGGCCGGAGCGCAGTGCCCGCCAGTTCCGCTTGAGCCGGGCGACGGTGTTCGCCAACGGCATCGACTGCATGCAAACCGCCTTTCCCCCAATGGCCCATCGCGGCGGGCCTCAGGTCAAGAGACGCCACGAGCCAGCTTCATCCGCAAGGGCCGGAGCCCGTTTCGTCAATTTTTATTTAACCGCGGTGCGGATCGGAGGCGGCGGCGGCGTTAAGTGTGTGGGGGCTGCGACGAGGAGAGGTTGTCGGCTGTGAAGGGGGCTTTCGGTCGACTACGGCAAAACCCACATTTTGTACCTTTCCTCGTCGCCCCCCAACCCGAAGTGCGGAGTGGGGTGCGATGTTCCTGGAAGCCACCGATCAAGTCAGTGTTCATGATGAGCGCCCGCGCGAACGCCGCGCCGTGGCCGCTCCCGAATATTGCGACTGGACGGTCGTCATTCCCTTTTTCAACGAGGCCGACTTCCTGCCGGCGACGTTGCGAAGCGTCGCGGCACTCGAAGGCCCGTTCCATCTCGTGCTGGTCGACAACGGCTCGACCGACGGCAGTGCCGAGATCGCGCGGCATGTCTGCAAGGCGCTCAACCTCGCCCATACGCTGATCCTCGAGCCTTGCCCGGGCAAGGTCCACGCCCTGCGCGCGGGTCTGGCGCAGGTCCGCACGCGGTTCGTCGCGACGTTCGATGCCGACACCTATTATCCGCCGCATTATCTGCTCGCGGCCGGCAAGCTGCTGAACAAGCCGGGCGTGGTCGTGGCAGGTTCCTATTTCACCCATGCGGCGCAATGGGCGCGGCGGGACGCATTCACCGGCGCGCATATCGTCGCGGCAGGCAAGCTGCTCTCGCATCAATGCCACGCCGGCGGGGCAGGCCAGGTCTTCAACACCGAGGTGCTGCGGCGCGCGGGCGGATTCGACGCCAATCGCTGGAACCTCGTGCTGGAAGATCATGAGATCATCCACCGCGTCGGCCAGCATGGCGACATGGCCTATGGCATGGACTTTTATTGCCATCCCTCGCCACGTCCGCGCGACCGGGAGTCGATCCGCTGGACTCTTTATGAGCGGCTTCGCTACCACTTCGCCTCGCGCAAGAGCCAGGGCCGCTTCTTCTACGATTTTCTCGCCAGCCGACTGCGCGAGCGCAAGCTTTCCAGCGAGCGCATCCGCGAGCGCCAGTTCCAGACCGAGCCGGCCGCTGCGCCTGAAAACGCCGCGCGCCTCGTGATCTGTGCAGACGACTTCGGCCTGACCAGCGCCATCAGCCGCTCGATCGTCGCGCTGGCGGGGCAGGGCAAGCTCAACGCGATCAGCTGCATGTCGGTCTGCCCGGGCTGGAAGACCGATGCGATCCTGCTCAAGCTGCTGCCGAAGTCGGTGCAGATCGGGCTTCATGTGACGCTGACCGAGGAAGAGCCGCTCACGGCCATGCCGGTCATGGCGTGGAACGGCCGCATGCCCGCGAGCAGCGACCTGGAAAAGCGCGCGCTGATGCGCCGCCTGCCGCTCGGCGAAATCCGCAAGGAAGTTGCGGCCCAATTCGACCGGTTCGTCGACGTGTTCGGCCGTCCGCCGGACTTCGTCGACGCGCACCAGCATGTCCATGTGCTGCGGGGCATTCGGGAGATCATCATGGCCGAGACGGCGCGCCGTGCGCCCAAGGCGTGGGTGCGCAGCTGCGTCGACCGGCCGTCGGCGATCTTCTCCCGCTGCTTCCCGGTGAAGGCGATGATCAACAGCATGCAATCGCGTGGTGTGCGCCGGGCCGCCGCAAACCACGGCCTTGCCTGCAACGACAGCTTTGCCGGTTTCTACGATTTCGCAGGGGATTATCAGGCGCTGTTTCCGCAGTTCCTGGAGAAGCCGGGGCAGTTCCACCTGGTCATGTGCCACCCCGGCGGCGGCCACCACAAAGCCGATACGATTGCGCGAGCCCGCCGGGACGAAGCGGCCGCATTGCGCAAGATGCCCATTCATGAGATGGCTGCGGCGCGCGGACTACATTTCGAGGCCGCAATGCCAATGAGTTGAAATGGGTGGTTTAAAGGCTGTTTTTCTCGAGCAGCGCCCAATGTTGATGCGGCTAATGACGACGCGTCTGGGCAGTGCTGCCGATGCCGAGGATATGTTGCAGGATCTCTGGCTCAAGCTGGAGAGCCTGCCCGAGCAAGCGCTCGAAAATCCCGCGGCCTATCTTTTTCGCGTGGCGGCCAATCTCGCTGCGGACCGGCGATTATCGATGGCGCGGGCGGTCGCGCGAGACGGATTGTGGCTGAGCGCTCAGCCGGGCTCCGAAGAATTCCCGGATGCCGAGCATGTGCTCCTCGCACGCGAGCGCCTGTCCGAAGTCGAGGGAGCGATGGCGGCCATGCCGGAGCGTATGCGCTCGGCGCTGTACATGGCGCGCGTCGAGCGGCGGCCGCAGAAAGAGATTGCGCAGGCGCTGGGAATTACGGTGAGCGGTGTCGAGAAGTTGCTGAAACGAGGATTTCGACAACTTTTAGACCTCGATAGGGAATAAAGAAGAATAAAAGTGCGGATTTGGACGATCGGCGACATCATACAAGCGAGGAGACGTGCATTTTGACACGGATTGCTGACCAGATCGCCCATCAGGCTATCGACTGGCACCTGCGCCAGGACGATATGGACGCATCCGCGTGGCATCGCTTCGTGGAATGGCTGGAGGCCGATCCGCGTCACGCCGAGGCTTATGATCGCATCGTGCTGGCCGACGGGCTTGTCGGGGAGATGCCGGCGCCGCAGCTGCCAATGCCCGCCAACGATCGCGGATTTCCCGGCTGGAATGTCGGCCGCTGGATGGCCGGTGCTGCCGCATGCGCCGCTGCCGTCGCGGCGGTGGTGGTGCTGCAGCCCGCCAAGCCCGATATTTATACGGTGCAGACGGCGTCCGGCGAAACCAGACAGGTTGCACTGGGTGACGGCAGCCGCGTCGAGATTTCAGGCGGAAGCCGCCTGTCCTTCGATCGCGCTCATCCGCGGCAGGTGACCATCGAGCGCGGCGAGGCGTTGTTCCATGTGCGCCATGACGCGTCCGACCCCTTCACGGTCCGCTCTGGCAAGCTCGAAGTGCTGGACGTCGGCACGGTGTTCAACGTCGCGCGGGACGGCAAGCGTTTCTCGGTTGCCGTTGCCGAGGGCTCGGTAATGTTCCAGCCAAAGCGTGAAGCCGTGACGCTTGCAGCGGGCGCTGCGCTGTCGGTCGACGAGGACATGCGCGAAGTGCAGGTCTTGAAGGTGGACCCCAGCCTCGTCGGCGGTTGGCGCAACGGACGCTTCGCTTATTCGGCCACGCCGGTCTCGCAGGTCCTCGACGAAATCCAGCGTCTTTATGGGACAAAGGTTGTAGCCGATCGCGGCTTGTATGCCCGCCGGGTTACCGGCATTATTACCCTCTCAGGAGAGGCGCAGAGGGACATTCCCCACATAGCGTCACTGATCGGGGCGAATTGGCGGGTGGATGGCGAGCGTTGGGTTCTTACGCCGGGTGGTGAAAACCGGCCTTAGGCTGACATTCCCACTGGCCCTGTCGCTGGGATGGGGCTCTCCAGCACAATCGCAATGCCGCAAGATCGAGATTGCCGCGAGTACGCTCGATCGCGCGCTGATCAGTCTCGCAAGTCAGACCGGCGCCGATATCGCGACCAGCGAAAGCGGTATCCGCATGGCCCGGTCCAGGCCGGTCTCGGGTTGCATGAGCGTGTCGCGTGCACTCGAGCGGCTGACGCGCGGCTCCGGCTACCGCGCCGTTCCGCTCGCGAACGGCGGCTTCCGGATCGAGAGGGTCCCGGTGTCGCGTGCGGCTGCACCGCAGCAATCCAAGAGAGCCGCTGTCGAGGCGGGTGAACAGCCCGACATCATCGTGACCGGCACCAAGCAGAGAGTGTCGCTGCTGCGCTTTCCCGGCAGCGTCCATATCATGGACGGCTCCGATTTCTCTCGCGGGGTTGGGCGGGCCGCGACCCTGGACGATCTCGCCGCCATGTCGCCGATCATGCAGAAGACCGAGCTCGGAGTCGGCCGCAACAAACTCTTCATCCGAGGTATTTCCGACAGCAGTTTCAACGGCCCGACCCAGTCGACGGCGACGGTGTATTTCGGAGACGTGCAGCTCAATTATTCAGGACCGGAGCCGGCCCTGCATCTGGTCGACATGGATCGCGTGGAAATTCTCGAGGGCCCGCAAGAGACGCTCTACGGGGCAGGCGCGATCAGCGGCATCATCAGGCTGGAGCCCCATCCGGTGGAACTCGATCGGATCACGGCCTTTGCGAATGGTGGGGCGACGTTCACCGAAACCGGCGCGCCTGGCTATGATGCCAGCGCAATGCTCAACCTGCCGATCGCCGAGGATCATGTCGGCTTGCGGTTGGTCGGCTATCGCGTCCGCGACGGCGGCTACATCGACGACAGCCTGCGCGAGGTCAGCAACGTCAACCGCACCGAGACGATCGGCGGGCGGTCGACGCTGCGCTTTGAGCCGGGCGGAGGCTGGTCTCTGGTGATCGGCGCGCTGGGCCAGCGGATCGAGGCGGAAGATGCCGGCTATACCGAAACGGCCGCAGGACCGCAGACGCGGCGGTCATTCCTGCCCCAGCCCTATCGCAGCAGCATCGGTATGTTCCGCGCGGTGCTGCGCAAAAGCTGGGGCAGTGGCCTCGAGATGGTGTCCGCGACCGGCCTGGTGCGGACCGAGAGCTTCGACAGCTTCGATGCAACGCGGCTATTCCCGTTCTTTGGCCCGACCATCTACCAGGTCGACGGCAGCGGCACGCAGTTAAGCCACGAGACCCGCCTTTCGCGCACCACGGACAGCGGCATTTCGTGGATTGGCGGCATCGCGCTGCTTTACGATCGCGACGAACAGGCCCGCGTCATTGGCCCGGCGGCCAATCCCTTTGAGATTATCGGCGTCAACAATGTGACGCGTAGCGCTTCGGCCTTTGGCGAAGCGACCGTCCCTTTCACACCGAATTTCGCCGTTACCTTCGGTGCGCGCGCGACCTTGGCGCAAACGCAGGGTGAGCCGACAAAGACGCCGACAGCCGAACCGGCCGAGCGTGGCAATCTGTTGAAGCGCATCCAGCCGGCGATTGCTGCATCCTGGCTGTTCGCGCCGCGGCTGGCCGCCTTCGTTCGCTTCCAGACCGGTTATCGGACCGGGGGTATCGCGGTGGCGCGCGGTATCGGCCGGATCGCAAATTACCGGCCGGACTCGATTGCGGTCGGTGAAATCGGCATACGCCGTGAACGCAGCGGCCCGCGCGGCCTCTCATTCTCCTCGACGATATCGCTGGCCCGCTGGAAGGAGATCCAGGCCGATCTCTACAGCCGGTTCGGCCAGCCCTATACGAACAATATCGGCGACGCGACCATCGTCGCTGTCGAAGCGTCGGGCGACTGGATCCCGTTGAAGGGATTGCGCGCCAGCTTCGCCTTGCTCTGGACAGAGAACAGGACAAGCGGCGCACTGGCGGGCACGTCGGCCGTTCAGAACCGCCATTTGCCCGATACGCCGCCTTTCTCCGGCAATGCCCGGCTCGACTATCGCTGGTTCTTGCGGAGCGGTCACGAATTCAGCGTGGGGGCGTCGGCACGCTATGTCGGGCGCTCGGTCCTGGGAACCGGGAGCTTCCTCGATCTCAGCCAGGGCGACTACGCCACCTTCTCGGCTGCCGCGACCTGGCGGTGGCGCAAATTCGACGCGAGCATCAACATCGACAATATCGGCAACGATACGTCGAGCCGCTTCGCCATGGGCAATCCACTGACCTTCGGCTTTCGCGAGCAAACGGTGCCGCTGCGGCCGCGCAGCATAAGGCTTGCCGCCGGCATGCGCTGGTAATCGCGCCGATTTGAGCGGGCTCGGCGCCGCTTCGCGGTTGTCAAATCAACGTCACAGGGTAAAGCTGCCCGAAACGGGGAGAGGGGAGCGCCATGAGCCAGGATAGCAACGAGTCGACCGCGGCGCGCGTAGGCCGTCGCGCATTTCTGGGCGCAGCGGCGCTCGGCACGGGCGCGGCGCTGGCCGGACTTGGCAGCAAGGCCGCGGCGGCGGCGACGACCGACAAGGCTGCCGGCGCGCCTCAGGTGGATTTCCCGGACAAGTTCGGTGCCTTTGGCGGCGGTGCGCCCGGCACCAACAACCGCGCCGAGATCGATCTCTATGACTGCGAGGTCGAAGGCAAGCTGCCCATGGACCTCGACGGCACCTGGTTTCGCGTCGGTCCCGATCCGCAATATCCCAAGCCCGACAAATATGCCGGCGACATCATGTTCGACGGCGAAGGCCATGTCTCGGCCTTCCGGTTCAAGAACGGGCATGTCGACTACAAGACGCGCTACGCCAAGACGCAACGCTGGAAGGCGCAGCATGAGGCACGGCGCTCGCTGTTCGGCATGTACCGCAACCCGACGACCGACGATCCAAGCGTCAAGGGGCTCTCGCGCGGCACGGCCAACACGCAGCTCTTCGTTCATCACCAGAAGCTGCTCGTGTTCAAGGAAGACAGCCCGCCGGTCTACATGGACCCGCACACGCTGGAGACGATCGACGATTATTATACCTTCGGCGGCAAGCTGAAGAGCCAGACGCACACCGCGCACCCCAAGATCGACAGTGAAACTGGCGAATATGTGAGCTTCGGTTATGAGGCGACGGGTCTCTGCTCGAAGGACATCCACGTCTTTTCGGCGGACAAGAAGGGCGCCGTAAACTGGGCCGTGACGGTGCAGGCGCCTTATGCCGGCATGATGCACGACTTCGCTGTCACGCAGAAGCATGTCATTCTCTATCTCACCAATATGGTTTCCGACATGGACCGTATTCGTGCCGGTGGGGTTCACTTTTCTTATGACAGCAAGATGCCCTGCTATCTCGGCATCATGCGCCGGGGCGGGGACGGCAAGGACCTCAAATGGTTTACCGGCCAGAACCTGTTCTGCACGCATGTCATGGGCGCGTGGACCGACGGCGACAGGGTGACGGTGGACATGGACGGCGGCGAGGGGAACCAGTTCCCCTTCTTCCCGAGCCTGCGCGAGCCGTTCGATCCGGTAAAGTCGACCGGCCTCATCCGCCGGTTCACCGTCGACCTCTCGAGCAAGACCAACGACCGCTACCAGACCGAGACGATCTACCCGATGATTTCCGGTGTTCTGTCCCGGCAGGACGACCGTTTCCACACGCTCAAATATCGCTGGGGTTTCATCAACAGCACCGGCGGGCCCGGTAAGCCGGGCGGCTGGTCGATTATCGACCATCAGGAGGGCAAGACCCAGCTCTGCTCGGTCCCGGACTATTCGCTCTCCGAAATGACGTTTGTCCCGCGCAAGAAGGGCGCGCCGGAAGGGGATGGCTATCTGATCGGTCTGGGCGGCAGCCAGAAGGAGGCCGGCCGCAGCGATCTCATCATCTTCGACACCAAAGCTGTCGCCGAGGGTCCGATCGCGCGGGTCAAGATGCCGTTCAAATGCGTGGGCCAGGTCCACGGCTTCTGGGCCGACGCGGCCGATCTTCCGGCTGAGGGGCAGGCGCGCAAGGTATGAGGGGGTTTGAAGGTGCTCCTTGTGCTCCTGCGGAGGCAGGAGCCCAGGGCGTGATAACTCAGTGCTTGGTCGCCCTAGGTTCCTGCCTTCGCAGGAACACAAGGTTGGGGTTGAGCGCGCCGCGGTTTGCGATCATCGGTGCCGCACTACTCAGCCTGTCCGCGACCGACGCGAAGGGGCCCGCCAATGTCGACCAGGCGCGGATGCTTGCCGCCGACCGCAATGCCGGGGAGTGGATGAGCGGCGGGCGGACGTTCGATGAACAGCGCTTCTCACCGCTGAAACAGATCAACGACAAGAATGTGCAGCAGCTCGGTCTCGCCTGGTATGCTGACATCGATACCGAGCGCGGCATGGAATCGAGCCCGATCGTCGTCGACGGCGTGCTCTACAACGTCCAGCCCTGGAACATCGTCACGGCCTTCGACGCGAAGACGGGGCGCAAGCTCTGGAGCTATGATCCGCACGTGCCGCTCAAATATGGGCGCATGGCCTGCTGCGACATTGTCTCGCGTGGCCTCGCGGCATGGAAGGGCAAGATCTATGTGGGCGCGCTCGACGGACGGCTGATCGCGCTCGATGCGAAGACCGGCAAGCCGGTCTGGTCGACCATGACGGTGGACGATAGCGACCGCTCCTACACCATCACCGGCGCACCGCGCGTCTATGAAGGCAAGGTCATCATCGGCAATGGCGGCGCCGAGCAGGGCGTGCGCGGCTATGTCTCGGCCTATGATGCCGAGACGGGCAAGATGCTGTGGCGCTTCTTCACGGTGCCGGGCGATCCCGCCAAGGGCTTCGAGAACAAGGCTATGGCGATGGCCGCCAAGACCTGGAACGGCCAGTGGTGGAAGCCGGGCGGCGGCGGCACGGTGTGGGATTCGGTCGCCTACGATCCGGCGCTGCACCTGCTCTATGTGGGCGTCGGCAACGGCTCGCCCTGGGCGCAGAAATTCCGCAGCCCCGACGGCGGCGATAATCTCTTCCTGGCCTCGATCGTCGCGCTCAACCTCGATACCGGCGAATATGTCTGGCACTATCAGACGACCCCGGGCGAGGAGTGGGACTATACAGCCACCCAACAGATGATCCTCGCCGACCTGACAATCAGCGGAAAACCGCGCAAAGTGCTGATGCAGGCGCCGAAGAACGGCTTTTTCTACGTGCTCGACCGCAAGACCGGCGAGCTGCTTTCCGCTGAAAAGTTTTCACCGATCAACTGGGCGACGGGCGTCGACATGAAGACCGGCCGGCCGATCGAAAATCCGGCGGTGCGCTATGGCGAAGTGCCGGTGCTGGTCTCGCCGGGCGCGGGCGGGGCGCACAACTGGAACCCGATGGCCTACAGCCCGGTCACGAAGCTGGTCTACATCCCGGTGTCCGAGACCTACATGGCCTATGCCGCGGCGACGAGCTACGACATCGACAAGCATCAGGGCCTGGGCACGAGCTTCTCGGGCTATGATGCCGAGCGCAAGAAGATCGCCGAATATGCCGACGCCAATACGCGGGGATGGCTCTCGGCGTGGAACCCGGTGACGCAGAAGGAAGTCTGGCGGGTGCCCTATCCGCTGAACGGCAGCGGCGGCACGCTCGCGACGGCGGGCAATCTCGTCTTCCAGGGCACGATCAGCGCCAGCATGGCCGCCTATCGCGCCGACAACGGCAAGAAATTGTGGGAAATGCCGGCGCAGAACGTGCCGGTCGCGGCACCGATCACCTTCATGGTCGATGGCGAGCAATATGTCGCGGTGAACGCCGGCTGGGGCGGGGGCCTCGCCCATGTCGAGCGCTCCAAATATACCAAGCTGTTCCTCGGCAAGCCCCGCCTGCTGGTCTACAAGATCGGCGGCAAGGCCAAGCTGCCGCCGCTGCCGCCGGCCTCGCGGATCGTCCCCGAACTGCAGGCGCCACCCAAGGTGACGGGAACGCCCGAGCAGATCGCGAAGGGCGAGAAGCTGTATGGCGCCCATTGCGTGCTCTGCCATGGCGTCGCCGCGCGCGGCGGCGTCAAGGATTTGCGTCACATGAGCCCGGCGACACATGGGGAATTCCTCGACATCGTGCTGGGCGGCAAGCGAGCCGTGAACGGCATGGCGAGCTTCGCCGACACGATCTCGAAGGACGATGCCGAAGCTATCCACCAATATGTGATTGCGCGCGCCAATGCCGACTGGGAAGACAGCGGCAAATAGGGAACGCCAAATGAGGAGAGGAACGACCATGCCCAAGATCCGCAAGACCGCCATCGCTGCTACAGCCGCCATGCTGATGGCCGGCGGCATTGCCGTCGCGGCGCATGCCGCGCAGCCCAAATATTCCAAGACCTACGGCAATGACCGCGCCGAGATCGAGGATCTGATGGCGCGCTACCTCTTCGCGATCGATTATTTCGACTGGGATGCCTATGTCGCGACCTTCGCGCCCGACGGCGAACTGACCTTCGCCAGCGGCACCAGCAAGGGGCGCGAGGCGATCCGCGCGGCGGTGACCAAGTTCGCGGAAGGGATCGGCCGCGTCTATCACACGGCCGACGGCAAGCCGGCGAAGCTGCGCCATATCATCCTGCAGTCGTCGATCCGCGTGGAAGGCAATCACGCCTGGGCGCGCTCGGTGTGGCTGGAAATGGCCAATCATGGGCCCAATGACGAGCCCAAGATTGGCACCTACGGCCTGTATGAGGACGAGATGGTGAAGATCAACGGGCAGTGGCTCTTCTCGAAGCGCAACGTGCTCAATGAATTCCTCAAAGGCCGCAATAGCGGGCCCGGCAATCCGGTGGCGGACATGGACAAGCTGGCTGCGGCGCTGCTCGCCGGCAAGAAATAGGCGCGTTCCTGCCGCTCAGGCGGCGGGCGAGGTAAAGCCGAGCATCTCGTAGGTGAGGAACTGCAGAAGCTCCTCGAGTTCGTCAGGCCGTTCGTGGCGAGTGAGGGCAGGCAGCAGCGTGAACAGCGCCGAGGTGGCGAGCGCGAAGCTGGTCGCGAGGGTTCGCGAGCTGCTCGGCGTGGCTGAATATTCCATCGCCCGGACCACCACGATGCCCATGCGGCGGCGCAGGATCTGGCCCGCCATTGCCTGGGCGGACATGCGGCCCGCAGTCAGCGCAAGCTGGCACATGCTGCGATAGGCCGACATGCTGGTGCGCGGGATCGTCATGGGCCGGCGGCGTTCGTTTAGCATGCGCTCGATCACCGGATTGCGCGTCTCCGGATCGTCCAGCTCCTCGATCACGCGCTCGAGCAGGCGATTGAGACCCGCAAGGGCGAGGTTGGTGATCGACGGAAAGTGATAGCTGATGAGGCCGAGCGAGATGTTGGCCTTCTGCGCGATCAGGCGCGTGCTGACGCCGTCCATGCCTTGCTCGGCAACCGCATCGGCTGCGGCATCGACGATCTGCGCGCGGGTGCTGGCGCCGACCGCTTCCTTGCCGGCGTCGGTCGCCGGCGGGCTGGTGCCTTGTGAGCAAAACGTCTCCGCCAGCTCGGGCAGGCCTTCGGAATGGCCTTGCGGTTTGATCCCCGCGCAGACGGCGAACAGCTCGGCCAGCGAACCCATCGCCACCAGCCGGTAAAGCAGCGAATGCCCGCAGCTGAGATAGAAGCAGCTCTCCGAAAGCGTCACCAGGCTGAGCGTGTCAGCGGCCGGGGCGCTGAGCCCGATGGACTCGCCCCATTTGCGGAATGCACGCGTGCGCTCGGCGAACCAGCCGGCGAGGATCTCCTCGAAGAGGGGATTGCCCTCGGCAGCGAGAACGAGCTCGGTGATGACCAGCGTCTCAGTGCGATAGCGCGTGCCGCCGGTCTCGCACATGTCCCACAGTAGGCTGGCGCCATATTCCGCCGAGAGAGAGAGCTTTGCCGCCTCCGCAAAGAAGCTTTGGGTGCGCAGGATATTGGCCTGGGCATTCTGGCGGAAGCATTCGGCGACGATCTTGTCCTTGCCGCCGAAGAAGCTGGTCAGGTTGCCGAAATTCACATTGGCGGCGAGGCCGATCTCGCGCAGGCTCGTGCCCTTGATGCCCTTTTCGGCGATGAGGCTCGCCGTCACGTCAATCGCGCGCTGGTAATTCGACGGAATTGAGGGCGTCAAGGGAGGCGACTGGACTGACATAGGGGGAGCCTAGCCAGTTTGCCTATGGGCCACCAGTAGTTGCCGACGTCGACGCGCAAATAACCGTCAAGAGGAACAGCCCGTCCAGATCGTTGCCAGCCGGGGGGTTACCAGATCGGCGCGTCGGCTGCATCGAATAGTGACGCACCTCGACGGCGACGCATTGTGCATGCGAGCGGCCCGGAGGCCACGCGCTTACTTCTTGGCGACGTGGGCGATGTAATAAGCGACGTCGGCAACTTCCTTCGGGGACAGCTGGCCGCCAAAGGCCGGCATGGCGCCCTGGCCGTTGGTGACGCGCGACGTGATGAAGTCCTCGGTCAGGCTGGCATTGCCGTCGAGCGAGGGACCGACCGCACCGTTCGAATGGGCGTCGGCGAGGGTGTGGCAGGCCGTGCAGCCCCAGCTGCCGAAGAGCTCGCGGCCGGCAGCGACGCGCGTCTGGTCCAGTGCCGCCGCGCCGGCGGCCGCGGCGGCAGCGGGGATCGTCGCGGCGGCGGTCGGGTTGGAGGCAGGAACGGGCACGGGTGCCGGCTGGCTCACTGCCTCGCTGGATGGCAGCATGCATGCCGACAGGACGGCCAGGGTACCGACCATCGCAATTCCCAAACCCGCACGCTTCTTCCCGGCCCGTTGAGACACGCTGCTTCCTTCCTCATGTGGTGATATCGTTATCGGCCCTGATCAGGGCGTAGTTGACAGAATCTACTGAGGAATGCCACGGTGTCAACCGTCGACCAGACTCGGTTGTGCGTCCTGCGGCGAGAATGACACAGTCCGGCGAAGACGGACAAAGTCATCGCAGAGGTGCACGGAGATGTTGTCAACTTGGCATCATCTCGTCTAGGCTGGCGGCGCCGGCGGACGTGGGTCCAGACCGGCCGACAGAGTCTGTTGGGGGGATACCAGGAGTGCTTAGAGAGATGCGCACGCATTTGCAGGGGCGCCGCGCGCGCCATGGTCGCGCAATTAAGCTGGCGGTGGCCCTCATGGCCGGGTGCTGTGCCATTGCCCCGTCGACGGTTGCGGCGAAGAGCTTCGACTACACCACCTGGGACGCCTATCTGGGCGGCGCCGAATCGGCGCAATATTCCGCGCTTAATCAGATCACCACGGCGAACGTGAAGGATCTCAAGGTCGCCTGGACTTTCGAGACCGGCACGGGCTCGCCGCCGGCCTTCGGGCCGCTGGTCGCCAACGGCACCATGTATGTGACGGTCCGCGACACCTTCGTCGTCGCGCTCGACCCAGCCACCGGCAAGGAAAAGTGGCGGACAGAGGTCAAGGGCCGGCTCGGCTCGCGCGGCATGGACTATTGGCAGAGCAAGGACGGCAAGGACAAGCGCCTGATCTTCCTGAGCGGCGGTTTCCTGCGCCAGATGAACGCCGACACCGGCGAGTTCATCAAGGGCTTCGGCATGGCGCCGGGCGAGGGCATCGACATCCGCATCGGCCTGTCGGGCGACATCAGCAAGGTGCGCCCGCTGCAGACCAACAATCCCGGCCGCGTCTATGGCGATCTCGTCATCATGTCGCTGCCCGCCGGCGGTTATGACTACACGTCCTCGCCGGCCGACATCCACGCCTACAACATCGTGACCGGCAAGCTTGCCTGGGTCTTCCATGTGAAGCCCGAGAAGGGCGAGTTCGGCTATGAGACATGGCCCGAGAAGGACCGCGACCGCATGGGCGGCGTGCACAACTGGTCGGAAGCCACGGTCGACGACCAGGCGGGCGTGATCTACATCCCGACCGGCACGGCACGCTACGATTTCTACGGCGGCAACCGTCCGGGCGACAATCTCTTCGCCAACTCGGTCCTCGCGCTCGACGCCAAGACTGGCAAGCGGCTCTGGCACTTCCAGACGGTCCATCACGACCTGTGGGACTATGACATCCCGCTGGCGCCGAAGCTGATGACGATCACCAAGGACGGCAAGGACATTCCGGTCGTCGTCCAGGCGACCAAGCAGGGCTTTATCTTCGTACTCGACCGCAAGACGGGCGTGCCGATCTGGCCGGTGGAAGAGCGACCCGTCCCGCAGTCCGACGTGCCGGGCGAGAAGACGTCGCCGACGCAGCCGTTCCCGACCTGGCCCGAGCCGTTCACGCGCCAGGGCAAGATCACCGAGGCGGACATCAATCCGTTCATTTCGGAGGCCGACAAGGCCAAGGCGCGCCAGCTGCTCAAGACGGCCCGCAACGAAGGCATTTTCACGCCGCCGAGCCTGCGCGGCTCGATCTCGCTGCCGGGCCATAACGGCGGTGCGAACTTCGGCATGTCGGCCATCGATCCGGTCAATCACCGCTATTATGTGATCGACCGCGTGCTGCCGACGCTGGACACGCTGGTGCCCGACAAGCGGCCCGAGGCGATCGCCAACATGCCGAACGGCGGCGGCGACGTGACGCCCTATCAGTCGCCGGTCAATTTCAACCTGCAGAGCAACGGCTTCGGCATCATGGGGCCGCCATGGTCGTCGATCACCGCCTATGACATGGACACCGGCAAGAAGCTGTGGACGACGCCGAACGGCGAAGTGAAGCCGCTGGCCGACCTCGGCATCAAGGACACCGGCAGCCATATCGGCCGCGGTCATCCCGTGGTCACCGCCGGCGGGCTGTTCTTCAACGCCACGTCGAGCGACCGCAAGTTCCGGGCGCGCGACAGCGCCACCGGCAAGACGCTCTGGGAAGCCGACCTGCCGGCCGCATCGGAAGGCATTCCGGCGGTCTATGAAGTGAACGGCCGCCAGTTCATCGTCATCCCCGTGGGTGGCGACGGCCTGTGGGCGCCCAAGCTGCCGCTGCCGAAGGCCGGTGCGAACCAATATATCGCTTTTGCGCTGCCCGAGGGCAGCGCGCCGCCCTCGACGCCGGCGATCGCGCCGGAGCTGGCGCCCAAGGCGAAGGCGAAAGGCAAGTAATGCCGGCAACGACCGGTCCTGACTGGAATCGCGACGCCGATTGCGGCATTCTCGGGCGCGCCGCCCTGGAATGCGACCTGCAGAGTCGCAACGACATAACATCATCGCGCGCGCCCAGCGCCGCCAAGGAGAAGGCACTATGAAACCACATCTCAGGACGCTGATGAAATCGGCCGCGCTCGCCGCGACGGCACTGACCATCTCGCTCGCCACAACGGCTTCTGCCCAGCGTGGCGCCCCCGCTGGACCGGCGTTGCCGCCCGCGCCGAGCGAGGCCGAAGCGCCGCAGCTCTACAAGGTCGCGCCGATCCCGGCCTTCAATCCGCCCCGGACCGGCTGGGGCCATCCCGACCTGCGCGGCGGCTGGCCGATTGACAGCCTCGGCAGCATCAACCTGCAGCGCACGCCCGCCCAAGGCCGCCGCGTCTACCTGACCGACGCCGAATATGAGGCGCGCGAGAAGGCAACCGACCGCTCGAAGGACGCTGCCTCCAACGAGACCAAGGCCAACAAGCTCGGCATGGGCAACTGGGTCGAGAGCTTCGCCGTCGGCAAGCGCACCTCGCTGCTGATCGATCCGCCAGACGGCCGCCTGCCCGCGATGACGCCTTATGGCCGCCAGATGGAGAAGCTCGGCCGTTCGAGCTGGGTCAATGGCCAGACCTATGACTGGACCACGGACTTCGACAACTGGGACCGTTGCGTCACGCGCGGTTTCCCCGGCTCGATGCTGCCGTTCCGCTACAATAACGGCGTGCGCATCTTCCAGGCGCCGGACAAGGTCATCATCGATCTCGAGATGATTCATGACTCGCGCATCATCTGGCTCGATGGCCGCAAGGCTCCGCCCGCCGAGGTGACCAACTATATGGGCTTCAGCCGCGGTCACTGGGAGGGCAACACGCTGGTCGTCGAGACGACGAACATCCGTCGTGGCGCTTCGCCGCTGAACATGGCGACCATCGGCGCGCCCGCCAACAACATCGTGCCGATGAGCGCCAAGGCCAAGGTCATCGAGCGCTTCACGCTCGCCGACAAGAACACGCTGGTCTACGACATGACCTATATCGATCCCGAGGTGTACACCGCGCCCTTCACGACCCGCATGGAGATTCCGAGGAACGACAAGTACGAGTTCTTCGAATATGCCTGTCATGAGGGCGACGTCCAGGTTCGCAACTACATCAACTCGTCGCGCGCGCTGCGGGCCCAGGCCAAGGCAGCTCCGCCGCCGGCCGCACCGGCTTCGGCACCCGCTGCCGCGCCTGCTGCACCGGCCGCACCGACGCGGCAGTAAGGGGAACGGGCCGACAGGAGGACAACATGACGAAACCTTCTGGACGCCTGCTCCAAGCATTGATGACGCCGGCGCTTCTTGCGTCGGCGTCCTATGCCCTGGCCCAGGGCAAGCCGGATCCGGCGCGCGACCAATGGTCGCCGCAGGGTGGCGATCTGGTCACCGTTCCGCCGGTCCCGCAGACCTACAAGGCGCCCAAGACGCCCTGGGGCGAACCCGATTTCCGCGGCGGCTGGCCGGTCGATCATCTCAACATGACCCCGCTCCAGCGCACGCCCGCACAGGGCACCCGCTATTTTCTCAATGATGACGAATATGCCGCGCGGCAGAAGCAGATCGGCGCGACCGAGACGCGCTATGACACCGAGCAGAAGAACAACAAGCTCGGCATGGGTGCGTGGATGGAGCCGGGCAAGGCGAACCGCCTGACCTCGATGATCATCGATCCGCCCAACGGACGCGTGCCTGACCTCACCGAGGAGGGCAAGCGCCGTTCCAAGCTCATGAAGTCGGACGACCTGCCGGGCCAGACCTTCGACTGGGTGGACGATTTCGATAGCTGGGACCGCTGCATCACGCGCGGCATGCCGGCCTCGATGTTCACGATCAATTACAACAACGGCATCCGCGTCTGGCAATCGCCAGGCCTAGTCGCGATCCAGCTCGAGATGGTCCACGAGGTGCGGATCATCCCGACCGACGGCCGTCCGACGATTGCCAAGTCGATCAACAACTGGCTCGGCGAAAGCCGGGGTCATTGGGAAAACGGCAACACCCTCGTCGTCGTGACGACCAACTTCAAGCCGGGACCCTCGGCCACCAACGTCGGCACCTATGGATCGCCTCCCGGCAACATCACGCCGGTCAGCACCGAAGCGGTCATGACCGAGCGCTTTACGATGACCAGCCACGACACGATTAGCTACGACATGACGTGGAACGACCCGACGGTGTTCACCAAGCCGTGGACGACGCGTCTGCCCTGGCGGCGCAACGACAACTACCAGATGTTCGAATATGCCTGCCACGAAGGCAATGTGCAGGTGCGCAACTTCATCACGGCCTCGCGCGCCAAGCGTGCCCAGGAGGCCGCGAAAAAGGCCAATTCGCAGTGATGCCACGGCGCCTGCTCGGAATGGCGCTTGCCGCGGCAGGCATGGCGGTTTGGGCATCTCCGGCGATTGTGGCCGCCCAGCCGGCCAAGCCCGGTGCCACGGCGAAGGGCTATAAGCCCAAGCTGACGGCCTGGGGAGAGCCCGACCTGCGCGGCACGTGGCCGATCGATTATCTCAATGGCCTCGTGCTGGAGCGCGACCCCAAATATGGCAATCGCGCCTATCTGACCGACGCGGAATATGCCGAGGCCAAGAAGCGCCAGGATGCGCTGCAGGCGCGTTATGCCAATGACGACAAGGACGGCAAGATCGGCCGCGGACACTGGGACGAGGCAGGGGAGGCGACGCGCCAGACCTCGCTGATCGTCGAGCGCGCCAACGGTCGCCTTCCGGCGATGACGGAGGAGGGCAAGCGCCGCTCGGCGTTGATGCGCTCCAGCTGGCGGCGCAACCAGAGCTACGACACGCCGCTAGACTTCGACAGCTGGGACCGCTGCATCACACGCGGACTGCCGGCCTCGATGCTGCCGATGCATTATAATAACGGCATCCGCGTCTGGCAGTCGCCGGGGCTGGTAGCGATCGAGCTGGAAATGATCCACGAGACCCGGCTCATTCCGACCGACGGCAAGGCGCGCGCCTCGCGGGCGATCACCAACTGGATGGGCGAGAGCCGCGGCCATTGGGAAAACGGCAATACGCTGGTGGTCGAGACGACCAATTTCAGGCCGGGGCCATCCGCCACCAACACGGTGACGGTGGGCTCACCCGCCCAGAACGACACGCCCGTCAGCGAGACGGCGCGGCTCACCGAATGGTTCACGATCACCGGTCCGAACAGCGTCACCTATCGCGCAACCTGGACCGATCCGGTCGTGTTTACAGCGCCTTGGACGGTACAGTTGGATTGGCGTCGTCACGACGACTACGGCATGTTCGAATATGCCTGCCACGAAGGCGACGTCCAGATCCGGAATTACATAACAGCCTCACGGGCCCAGCGGGCACCGGGAGCGGCGAAGGCAGGGGAATAATGATGCGGCACATAATGGCTCGGCGCGTGGCGCCCTCGATCATCGTGCTGGGACTGCTTGCGGTTCCGGCTGTCCTTCAGGCGCAGTCGAAGCCGACCGCTCCGGCGGCTGCCAAGCCCTACAAGGCGAAGCTCACGCCCTGGGGCGAGCCGGACATGCGCGGCTCCTGGCCGATCGATTTCCTGAACGGTGTGCCGCTTCAGCGCGACCCCAAATACGGTAATCGCGCCCAGCTGACTGATGCCGAATATGCCGAGAGCCTGAAGAAGCAGGAGGGGCTCCAGGGGCGCTACGACAAGGATGACAAGGACGGCAAGATCGGCCGCGGCCACTGGGACGAGGCGGGCGATGCGAACCGCCAGACCTCGCTGATCGTGGAACCGGCCAATGGGCGCCTCCCGGCCATGACGGAGGAGGGCAAGCGCCGCTCGGCACTGATGCGCTCGAGCTGGGCGCGCAACCAGCCCTTCGACGCGCCGACCGACTTCGATACCTGGGACCGCTGCATCACGCGCGGCCTGCCGGCCTCGATGCTGCCCATGCATTACAACAATGGCATCCGCGTCTGGCAGTCGCCCGGCATTGTCGCCATCGAACTGGAGATGGTCCACGAGACCCGGATTATCCCGACCGACGGCAAGTCGCCGCCCGCGTCGCGCCAGATCTCGAACTGGATGGGCGAGAGCCGGGGCCACTGGGAAGGCAACACGCTGGTCGTCGAGACCACCAATTTCAAGCCGGGCCCCTCGGCGACGAATGCCGGCACGGTGAACTCGCCGCCGGACAACAAGACACCGGTCAGCGAATCCGCGCGGTACACCGAGCGCTTCACCATCACCGGCCCGGACTCGGTCAATTATCGCGCGACCTGGAACGATCCTGTCGTCTTTACACAGCCTTGGACGGTGTCTCTCGATTGGCGTCGTAACGAGAAATACGGCATGTTCGAATATGCCTGCCACGAGGGCGACGTCCAGATCCGCAACTTCATCACCTCCTCGCGCGCGCAGCGGAGCGGGGCACAAGCAGCAGCGAAATAAAAGTCGGGCCGGGGCACTGCCTCCGGCTGCCGAGGCATGATGGGCCGGAAAAGGCCCCGCAAGGGAGGAAGCAACTAATGTCATTCAAGTCCATGTGGCGGCGGGCCGCGTTCGCGTCCGTCATTCTGGCAAGCGCCTCGATGGCGCAGGCGGAAATCACCAAGCCGGTCAAGACGGCCCAGGGCCTGGTCCAGGGTACGGCCGCGCTGAAGCCGGGGGTGACCGTGTTCAAGGGTATTCCCTTCGCGGAGGCACCTGTCGGCAAGCTGCGCTTCATGCCGGCCGTCCCGGTCAAGACGGCTTGGAAGGGCGTCCGCGACGGCAGCAAGTGGGGCAACACCTGCGTCCAGCCGCCGGCACCGACGCGTGCAATGGGCGTCAACCAGGCAACCGATATGCCGGATTCGCCCAAGATCTCCGAGGACTGCCTCAACCTGGCGGTGTGGACCGGCGCCAAGGGCGCGGGCGAGAAGCGCCCGGTCATGGTCTGGTTCTATGGCGGGGCCTATGCAGAGGGCGGCAACTCCATGCCCTTCGCCGACGGCAGCAAGCTTGCCGCCAAGGGCGCGATCATCGTCTCGGTCAACTACCGCGTCGGGGCGTTCGGCTTTCTGTCGCACCCGGAGCTGACCAAGCTGTCCGGTCATAATGCGTCGGGCAACCAGGCGCTGTCGGACGGCATCGCCGCACTCAAATGGGTGAAGGCGAACATCGCCGCGTTCGGCGGCGACCCGAACAACGTGACCATCTTCGGCCAGTCGGCCGGCGCCTGCATCACCGCAGCGCTGGTGGGTTCGCCGCAGGCCAAGGGCCTGTTCGAGAAGTCGATCTCCGAGAGCGGCGCCTGGTCGGGTCTCAGCCCGACCGTGATGGGCTCGCGCGAGAATGCCGAGAAGCAGACGGTCGCCGCGATGGAGAAGGCAGGGATCAAGACCTTCGCCGATCTGCAGGCGGCGCCGGCCGAGGTGGTGGCAAAGCTCGGCCGCGCGCAGGGTATCATCGTCGATGGCTGGATCATCCCGGAAGACCAGTCGAAGACCTTCGCCGAGGGCCGTCAGAACAAGGTGCCCGTGCTGGTCGGTTCGAACAAGGACGACTTCGGCGGCGGCTTCGGCCCGCCGATGACGCTGGAACGCTGGAAGTCGGAAGCGCCGCGGCGGTGGGGCGAACTCGCCGAGCTGGGCCTCTCGGCCTATCCGGCGTCGAGCGACGCCGAGGCCGCGGCCATGAACGGCCGGACCGGGCCCGAGGGCATGAACTGGTTCATGCACCACTTCGCCAATGAGCAGGCGAAGCAGGGTCTGGCAGCCTATGTCTATCAGTTCGTGCATGTTCCGCCGGTTGCCGAGGGCGTGAAGAGCAGCGGCGCCAGCCATGCCGCGGAATTGGCCTATGTGTTCGGCAATCTGGAGGCGCCGCGCGAGGTGCCCGACGTCAGCTCGCCTGCGATTGCCAGCAAGAGCGCGCCGGACTTGAAGCTCGCCGACCAGATGATGACCTACTGGGTGAATTTCGCGCGCACCGGCAATCCCAACGGTCCGGGCCTGCCGCACTGGCCGACGGTCAAGGAGAGCAAGCCCAACGAGGCGATGCTGCTTGGGACCGGCGACAAGCTCGCTGCCGGCCCGGCGATGAGCCCGGATGCCGCCAAGCTGTTCGACGGCCTGTTCCAGCGCAACGTGATGGCCAAGCTGAAGTAAGGCGCCGCAAAGTACGAAAGGAAAGGGGGCCTTTCGGTCCCCTTTTTTTGTCCGGTGCGGTCGAGAAAATTTAGCCCCTCCCCTGAAGGGGAGGGGCTAACGAAGTCACAATGGCGGCTGGTAGACGCCGAGCGTGAAGCCGATGAAGCGGCCGCAGAAGATCACCAGGATCCAGAAGGTCAGCGACAGGGCAGCGGACAGCCTGACGCTGCCGGGGATGGCGAGGGCGCTGTCCCAGCTGGCAATGGCGCGCCACGGTCCGCGATGCAGGAGCGCCATGTTGACGCCGGCGGCACCAAGCATCGCCATTTTCACCAGGAACCACGGGTTGACCATATAGGTCGCCGCCTTGCTGACAAACATCAGCAGGCCGGTGATGACGGCCACCGCGAACGCCAGCCAGGTCAGCCACAACGTGTCCCTCGAGACCGAGCTCGCCGTCCATTTTCGCGACGTGAGGCCGAGCAGCCGAAGGTCCATGATGGCGATGGTGGCGATCACAGTCACGACCGCGAAGACATGAAAGGTTTCGATAAGCGGGAAGGCGATTTCCGAGCTGGCGATGGATTGGCTGAGGCTCGAATTCTCGATGCTTTGCCAAAGCGATTGCAGGATCATGTCTCTTCCTCTCAGACCGGCGCGTAGGCGATCCAGCGGCCGCCAGCCATGACGACGCACCACAGGATGATGAGTGTGACGGCGCCGGCACGGATTGCGCCCCGGCCATTCGACGAGCGGTCCCAGCCGGCCATTCGGGTCCGTACCGACAGATGAAACCAGGCAGTAATGAGCACCGTCACCAGCAGTGCCGTCATCTTGATCCAGAAGAACGGGTTGACCATGTTGCGCACTGGCTCGCTGACCAGCAGGACGATGCCCGACGTGATCAGCGCGGCGAGGGCCCACCACAGCCAGGGCATGTAGCGCTGCACCGTCTCGGGCACGCTATGCCCGCCGCCGGCCACGCCGAGGATGCGCAGGTTGACCATCAGCGCCGAGCCAAACAAGACGCCGATCGCGAGGATGTGGATCGACTGGAAGCCGGGAATGGCGACGAAATGGCCCTGCAGCCATTGGCAGGCCGCGGTGTTCGAGAGCCAGAGCGAGAAATCGACGACCCATGTGGTCCTGAGCCACTCGGTCATGTGAAATAGCGTGTCGAACAATGACATCGGAGACGACCTCTCCCTTTTGAAAGGGCCGGGCGCGGGAAGCGCTTCGGCCAGCTGTTTGCGTTCGCTGGCTCCGATGAATCGCCGCCAGCGTGACTCCATCCAGCAGGAGCGGGGCCGGCACTCATTGAACTGGATCAAATTTGCCGACGGCCGGTGACTTTGTCCGAGTCGTGCGGCGGTGCGGGCACGCACGAAAAAGGGCCCCTGCCGCGGCAGGAGCCCTTCTTTCCCAAGCCAGCTTTTTAAGCCGGTTGCCCGTCAGAAGGGCAGGTACTTGTCCAGCGTGAAGCCGATCATGCGGCCGCAGCAGATCACGCCGATCCAGAGCAGCAGCGACAGGATGCCGGCCCGCCTCACATTGCCGGGAATGGCCGGCGTCGTGTCGAAATTCCGGACATTCTTCCAGGGGATGAGGTGGAAGGCGATCATGTTGAGACCCGCGAGGCCCATCAGCGCCATTTTGCTGAGGAACCAGGGATTGACCATGTAGTAGGTCGCCTTGCCGGTGAAGAGCAGCGAACCGCTGATGGCTGCGACGACGAAGGCCGTCCAGGTCAGGGTCAGCGTGTCCTTCGAGACGGCGGTGAGCGGACGGCCCTTCGAGGCGAGGCCGATCATGCGCATGTCCATGACGGCAATGGTGCCGAACACGGTCACGATGGCGAAGACGTGGATGGTCTCGAAGGTCGGAAAGGCCCAGGCCGATTCCGCCATGTAGATGCCAAGCGCAGAGTCCTGAATGGCCTGCCAGAGAGATGGAAAGAACATTGTTTTATCTCCCTTACATTGGCGCGTAGGCCATGAACCGCCCACCAGCCATGATGAGAAGCCACAGAATGATGAGACCGTAAGCACTCGAACGAATCGCGATGCTGCCGCTCGTCGTGGCATCCCACGTCGGCGAGGTCTTGGTCTTGCGGCTGACCGTCTTCAGATGGACGATGCTGACGATCATGGCCACGACGAAGAGAGTGATCTTGATCCAGAAGACCGGGTTCACCAGCAGGCGGACCGGGTCACCGAGCACCATGCCGACGCCCGAGATGAACAGGACCAGCAGCGACCATTTCATCCACGGCAGGTAGCGGTGTGCCGATTGCGTGACAGTCGTGTCGGCACCTCCGCGGCCCACGAGCCGCAGGTTGAAGAGCACGACCGAGC
>JAGIAA010000039.1 GCA_017745115.1 Sphingobium sp.
TCGAGACCGGCAACCAGTTCGTCCACAATCTCGGCATCCTCACCAAATGCCACCCGGACGGCAAGCCTTGCGTGCCGACGAATCTGGGGCCCGCCGGATCGGCAGAAACGTCGCAACCGGGCGTATCCGGTCAGAATGCCAAGGATGTCCTGATCCCATCGGACAACACCGCGTCGATGTTCTGGATCACCAACCCGGACAATATCTACCGCGATAATGTGGCCGCCGGATCCGAGGAAGTGGGCTTCTGGTTCGCCCTGCCCGAGAAACCGACTGGCGCGCACGAAGGCAAAAACCCCAACGTCTTTCCGCGCCGCACGGCAGTGCGGGAGTTCAGCGGCAACACCGCCCATTCAAACTTCGACGGATTCATGTTCGATCGCGGGCCCAAGGCGGACGGCACGTTCAGTGTCGGTGGCAGCAACTACCACCTTGCCTTTGCCAATCCGGCCGATCCGAACAGTCCGATGAAGGGGTCGGTCTTCGCCAATTTCACCAGCTACAAGAACCGTCATGGCGGCGTTTGGGGCCGCGGCGAACTGCATCTGTTCCCGAACCTGCATGTGGCCGACAATGCCGTGGGCTTCACCCATGCGGCGTCCGCAGTGGGCCGCACGGACTATACGTCGCGGATCACGGACGGGATCTTCGTGGGCGAGAGCGCCAATATCGGCACGCCCACGACGAAGGCGGAAATCGCCTATGGCCGCAGCATGCCGAACGACATCGCGGACTTCCCGATCCGCGGCTATGAATATTACGACATGCGCCACGACGTGGTGAACACCACCTTCGTGAATTTCCAGCCGAACGCCACGCGCAACGCCGCAGCGATCTCGTACCTCATGTATACCAGCTTCGGCATGAGCAGCGAGAACGCCATCGAGGGCGCGAAGTTCGTCAATTCCAAGCCGGTCGATTTCCCGCAGGTGGTGCGGAAATGGTCCTCCGATTTCGGGCGCGGCAACGCCTGGAGGGGCGCGGCGATCCACGACAAGGACGGCTCGGTCGGCGGTGTACCCAACAGCTATATCGTCATCGACAATGGTATCGCCAACGATGATCAGGCCTGCCAGCTGAAGCCCGACTGGCATGCCGCGGTGTGCAAGGGCGACTATGGCCACTTCAACATCGCCGGCAATTTCGGTTTCGGCGGCGAAGCCATTGCCGACCCCGTCATGCTCAGCCGCAACGGCAGGCGATATGAATATACCGGCCAGACCACGATCCGCAGCGGCGCGGAGGTCAGGGTCGAGACCGGCAAGAAGGACCTGGCGCTCTCCCTGAACGAAATGGACAACGGCTCCTGGGTCATCTTCGAGCTCCCAGGTTTCACCGCCGCGGGCGGGGGCGTGCAGCAAGCCAGCCTGGCCGCGCTGCGGGAGGCCAAGGCGACGTCCTATTTCCCCGACAAGGGCAAACTATGGGTCAAGCTCGTCGTCGATAACTCCGCCGGCCAGACCGTCATGATCGGACGGCCCGGCGCGGGCGTGAGCACTGTTGGCCCGGGTCCCGGCGGCGCCTTTGCCGCTGGTGCCGGTCTGACCGTCACCCGGTAAGTTCGATCGCGCTGAATTGACGAGCCTCCCGGCGCACGTGATGCGCCGGGGGATGGATGGCTGCCAGCTTGGCCGTGGGGCTCGGTTACCTGACCAGTACCCGACTGCCTGCTCACCGCTCCTCTCCCAGCAACTCATCGCATAGAGGAGGAGCGATCCCACTATAAGGGAACAGAGCGTCACGCGCCGCATTCCGGTCTCATCAACGGGAGAGCCGGAATGACATCGGACAGCCAGACCACCGAGCGGCCAGACGACGCTCCGCTGACCACCTCCAAGGACAGCGATCACGCAGAACGGGCCGGTGAAGAACTGGTCGAGCCCAAGGGCGACAGCCTCTCGGGCGTGACATTGACCATCAACAGGCCACGCGCGGAGCTGTTCGCCTTCTGGCGCAACTTTGCCAATCTCGCCGTCTTCATGGAGAATATCGTCGGCATCGAAGTGCTCAACGGCCGGGAATCGCGCTGGGACGTGAAAGCGCCGGCGGGCAGGACGGTGCAGTGGACCTCGACGATCACCGGTGAGAGCGAGCCTGAGTTCATCGCCTGGGCGTCCGAGGAGGGCGGCGACGTGCCGAACAGCGGCCGCGTCGACTTTCGCGATGCGCCTGGTGGACGGGGCACCTGGGTCACCGCGACGATCCTTTACGATCCGCCGGCAGGCTTCATCGGCAAGGTGATCGCCAAGATGTTCCAGCGCGAACCGGCCGTGCAGGCGCGGCGCGACCTGCGACGCTTCAAGCAACTCATGGAAACCGGCGAGATCGCCACCGGCGCCCGCAACAGCCGCTTGCTCGAAGAAGGGAAGAACTGATGCGCGCCCTGGCTTGGCACGGAAAGCATGACGTGCGCATCGACACGGTCGACGACCCCGAGATCATCAACCCGCGCGACGCGATCATCAAGGTCACCTCGACAGCCATCTGTGGATCGGATCTGCATCTCTACGACGGCTATATCCCGACGATGATGGCCGGCGACATTCTCGGCCACGAGTTTATGGGCGAAGTCGTCGAGGTTGGCCCGCGTTCCACGCTTGAGATTGGGCAAAGGGTGGTGGTGCCCTTCACCATCGCCTGCGGCAGCTGCTTCCACTGTGGCAAGCACCAATATTCCGCCTGCGAGAATGGGCTGCCGGCCGACAACCAGGACATTGCCCGCGAGATGTACGGCCACCCCATGTCCGGGCTGTTCGGCTACAGCCATATGACAGGCGGCTATTCCGGCGGGCAGGCGGAGTATGTGCGCGTGCCATTCTCGGATGTCGGCCCCATCGTCATCCCCGACGGCATCGAGGACGACAAGGTGCTGTTCCTCTCCGACATCCTGCCCACCGGCTGGCAGGCTGCCGAATATGCGATGATCGAGCCGGGCGACACGGTCGCGGTCTGGGGCTGCGGACCAGTCGGACTGTTTTCGGTGCAATCTGCATTTCTGATGGGGGCCGAGCGCGTCATCGCCATCGACCATTTCCCCCATCGACTGGAGCTTGCGCGGGGCTTCGGCGCCGAGACGATCAATTTCGAGGAAACGAAGACTTATGAGGCGTTGATGGAAATGACCGGCGGCATCGGCCCCGACGCGGTCATCGACGCCGTGGGCCTGGAGGCGCACGGCTTCTTCGTCGACAATGTGATAGACCAGATCAAGGCCTCGACCTTCCTGGCCACGGATCGCATCCATTCTATCCGCCAGGCGATCCATGCCTGCCGCAAGGGCGGGCGGGTTTCCATGCCTGCCGTCTATGGCGGCTTCGTCGACAAGTTTCCGCTCGGGGCTTTTATGGAGAAGGGGCTGACGCTCAAGACAGGACAGACCCATGTGCAGCATTACATGCCCGGCCTGCTCAACGCGATCCTGGAAGACAAGATCGACACGACCTTTCTGATCAGCCATCGCCTGCCGCTGGAGGAGGGGCCGAAGGGCTATAAGCTTTTCCACGACAAGCAGAACGAGACGACGAAGATCGTCCTCAAGCCCGGCCTCGAACTGGCCGCTGCGGCATAAGGAGTTCTAGGACATGGCAAACAAGCTTGCGATCGTGACTGGCGCTTCGACCGGCATCGGTTTCGAACTGGCGCATGTGGCTGCGCAGGAGGGCTATGATTTGATCGTGGCTGCCGACGAGCCGCTGATCGAGGCATCTGCGCACGCTTTCGACCGGCACGGCACCAATGTGCAGGCTGTACAAGTCGATCTCTCTACGGTGGAGGGCGTCGACCATTTATTGGCTGCCGCGCAGGGCCGACCGATAGAAGTGCTTTGCGCGAACGCAGGCGTGGGGACGGGAGGGGCGTTCCTGGAGGAGGACGTGGGAACGTGGCGGCACTCGATCGACACCAACATTACGGGCACCGTCTATCTGATCCAGAAAGTGCTCCAGCAGATGGTGAACCGCAACGACGGTAAGGTGCTGGTGACGGGCTCGATCGCCGGCTACATTCCCGGCAGCTTCAACGCCGTTTATAATGGGACGAAGGCATTCGTGGACAATTTCACGGAAGCGCTTCGAAACGAGATCAAGGACATCGAGGGCGTTACGTTGACGACGCTGATGCCCGGCCCGACCGACACGGAATTTTTCGCTCGGGCTGACATGCTGGACACCAAGGTGGGTCAGCAGAAAAAGGCCGACCCGAAGAAAGTGGCGCGTGACGGGTGGGACGCGCTTCTTGCCGGCAAGGGGCATATAGTTTCAGGTCTGTCGAACAAGCTTCAGGTCGCAGGGGCTGGCATCGTGCCGCAATCGATACTTGCCGAGCAGCACCGGAAATTGGCCGAACCGGGATCCGCGGAAGACTAGGGCGCGGTCCAGCGGCTGTAGAAGGCGGTGCAAGTGGGCAGCCGGACGACCCAAGGCTTTGCTGCCGGTCTTTTCCTCAAATATCAATTCGCTGCTTCTGCGGCGCACCCGGCCAACTTGCCTAAAACGCGTTCAAATTCGCGCAGGCGGACACGCGAGCGAAATACGTAAAAGGACGTATTAGTAGATCGCCTGCCCAGCCCGATAAGCGGCCCTGCGGACAAAACCTCTACTCAATCATTGACCGGCAATCGTCCTTCGACCGGAAGCGCCGTCCAAGCTGAGCGAGGCCGCACATCGTGAAAAACGGGGTGGGGCATGGATGAAGATAATCGCTCGACGATGAGCAAGCGCGATCTGCTGGCCATGATCGGCCGAACGGCTGGCGCGACAGCAATGTACATGGCCATGAACAGCCTCGGCCAGGCGCAGGCTTCGACGTTCAAAGGGCCGATCAAGCTTGAAGGCGCTCCCAAGGGACAATCCGTGCTCATCCTCGGCGCCGGCGTCGCCGGTATGACGGCCGCGCTCGAACTCAGCCGCGCCGGCTACAACGTCCAGGTGCTGGAATATAATGATCGCGTCGGAGGCCGCTCCTGGACGCTACGCGGCGGCGACACCTATACCGAACTGGGCGGCGCGACGCAGCGCTGCGAGTTCGCTCCCGGAAATTACATCAATCCGGGGCCGTGGCGCATTCCATGGCACCATCATGGCCTCATTCACTATTGCCACGAGCTCGGCGTCGGCCTCGAGCCGTTCATGCAGGTGAACTACAACGCCTACATCCATGACACCAAGAAATTTGGCGGAAAACCCCAGCGATTCCGGCACATTCAGGCCGACTATTATGGCTATGTCGGTGAGCTGCTGTCCAAATCGGTCAAGAAGGGCGCGCTCGACGATGCGGTCTCCAAGGAAGACGGCGAACTCCTGCTCGAATCCCTGCGCAGCTGGGGCGGGCTCGACAAGAACTTCCGCTATGTGAAGGGGCGCGAGTCCAGCAACCGCCGGGGCTGGGACAAGGAGCCGGGCGGCGGCCTGTCGGCCGAACCCATTCCCTCCGACCCCATGTCGGTCGAAACAGTGCTTCGCTCGGGCATGTGGCGTCAACTCGGCGGTAATCTGAGTTGGGATCACGAGTTCACGATCTTCCAGCCCGTGGGCGGCATGGGCATGGTCGCGAAGGGGTTCGAGAAGGCCGTCGGTCACCTGGTGCGCCTCAACAGCAAGGTGACCAACATCAAGCAGGGCGACGCCGGCGTCACCGTAAACTATGTCGACACGAAGACGGGCGCGAAGGGGAGCGCGAGCGCAAACTATTGCATTTGCACGATCCCTCTGCCGATCCTGGCCCAAATCGAAATGAATGTCGGAGCGGACCTCGCCGCCGCCATTCGGGCCATACCCTATTCCACCAGCGTGAAGGTCGGCCTCGAATTCAAGCGCCGGTTCTGGGAGCAGGACGACAAGATCTATGGCGGTATCAGCTATACGGATCTGCCGAACAGCCAGATCAGCTACCCCAGCAGCAATTACGGCGCGACCGGCCCCGGCGTTCTGCTCGGCGCCTATACGGGCGGCGCGGCGGGTTTCGAGCTGACGGCCATGTCGCCGGAAGACCGTATCGCGCGTGTACTCGATTGGGGCTCGCAGATGCATCCGCAATACAAGGCCGAGTTCATGAACGGCATTTCCGTGGGATGGCACCGCGTGCCCTGGGTGCTGGGTTGCTTCGGACAATGGAGCGAGGAGGCCCGTGCGAGCCACTACAAGAACCTCTGCGCCATGGACGGACGTATCCTCCTCGCCGGCGAGCATGCTTCTTACTACGGCGGCTGGCAGGAGGGCGGTATCACCTCCGCGATCGACGCGATCACGAGGCTCCATCAACATGTTCTGGCGAGTTAAGATCATGAAGATACACGCATTCGCTCTCGCCATGGCAGGCATGAGCCTGGGTTGCATTCCGGCTTCGACGAGCGCGCAGACCAAGGCCGCCGCAAGTTCCGATGACGCGGCGGACGGCGCTTTCGTCGGGCGATCGACGTTCGGCGAGCCGACGGGAGAAGCGTTCTTTCGGCGGGTTTGCGCAGCATGCCACATGCCGGACGCAAAAGGGGCAGAGGGGGCCGGCCACTATCCGGCACTTGCCAGCAACCCGAAGCTGAAGGCCCCCACCTATCCGGTCTATGTCATCCTGCATGGGCTGAACGGGATGCCCGCCATCGGCGACATGATGACCGACAAGCAGGTCGCGGACGTCACCAACTATCTCCGCACGAATTTCGGCAACAAGTACAAGGACAAGGTGAGCGAGGCCGACGTAAAGGCGGTGCGCTGACCGGAAACGGTCCCCAGCATGAGGCTGGCCCAGAATGAACATTCGACATCTCCGCGCAGCGCCTGCGCCGGGGATGTCGAGTTTCACGCTGCTGTGTCAGACCGTGTCCGCCCCCGTCGCGAGACCGGTCGTAGACTCGAGCTTGTTGCATGAGCAGCAGCCGAGCGCTTTTCGGCTTCCGGCAGATCTGAATCGTCATTGCGAGCGGCGAGGTCGCGCGGCGATCCAAGCCTGTCTTGAACTCACCTGGATTGCTTCGCCCGGCATGCGCCGGGCTCGCAATGACGAACGGTTCAATATCAGTGGATCAGCCTCTAGATCTCGTTGGCCTTCGCGAACCTGGCGATGAAATCGCCGGCGCGGAATGCCAGCGCCTCGATCGTCTGCGTCGGCTGGCCGCGGCCGGACGTCACCATGCTCGATCCGTCGCAGAGAAAGAGGTTCTTCACGTCGTGCGTGCGGTGATATTTGTCGATCACCGACGTCTTCGGGTCGTTGCCCATGCGGCATGTGCCGAGCAGATGCACCCCACCGCTGGCCGCATCGACATCGCCAGGGACGATCTCCTTGGCGCCCGCTGCGTCCATGATCTCGACCGCACGCTGCACCTGCCAGGCGGCATGCTTCATGTCGTCCGGATGGTCCTTGTAGGTGACGCGCATCGCCGGAATGCCCCAGTCGTCCTTCAGCTCGGGATCGATGTCGACGCGGTTATTCTCCTGCGCCAGCGACGTGCCGTGGCCCGAGCAGTTCATCCAGTAGGTGTAGGATTCGAGATAGTCCTTGAATCCCGGGCCCCAGGTCGGCGTCCCCTCAGGCACATTCTGCCCCCAGGTCAGCGGTCCGCCGGAGCGGGCATCGAAGCCGCCGCCGCCATAGAAGCCGCGCTTCGGGTCGCTGTCGTAATAATCGTGGATGACGCGCGTGACGTTGGCGCCCTTATATTCGTTGAGCGGATGCTCAAACCGCGCCGCCGCACCGCCACCCTTATTGAACATGAGGTAGCGCCCGACCACGCCGCTGCTGTTCGCCAGGCCTTGTTCAAAGCCGTTGGTGGCGGAGTTCAGCAGTAGTTTCGGCGTCTCCGATCCGTTGGCGCAGACCACCACGGCGCGCGCCTTCTGGAACTGTTCCTTCTTGTCGCGGTCGAAATAATGGACGCCGGTCGCGCGCCCCTGTTTGCTCATGCCGATGCGGAACACATAGCTCTCGGAGCGCACCTCGCAGCGCCCGGTCGCTTCGGCTTCGGGGATGACGGTCCATACCGACGAGGACTTGGCCATGATCTCGCAGCCGAAGCCGCCGCAGAGGCCGCATTGCGCGCAAGCCGGGCGGTTCTTGTAGAAGATCGAGTTGATTGCCATCGGCGCCGGATAGGGGTGCAGGCCGAGCTTGCGGCCGCCGCGCTCGAACAGCACGCCCGACGCCTTCACCGGCAAGGGCGGCATCGGATAGGGCTTGCTGCGCCACGGATCGAACGGACTGGCGCCCGCGAGACCTGAGACGCCGACCTCCCATTCCACCTTGGTATAATAGGGCTCGAGTTCGGCATAGGTGATCGGCCAGTCGACCAGGCTGGCGCCCGGGATGCCGCCATATTTGCTGCCCTCGATGAAGTCGACTTCGTGCAGGCGCCAGAAATTGGCGTTGAAGTGTGCGCTGCTGCCGCCGACGATGCGCGCATAGGTGAGCGGATTGCGGCCGGCCACGCGCTCGGCCTTCTGGCTGGGGTCGCGGCGGAAGCTCTGCGGATTGGTCGCCGGATTGTTGGTGATCCCCGAGAGCTGGCGGTATTTCAGCTCGTCATGCTCGAAGTCGCCCGGCTCCATGCGCGGGCCCTGTTCCATGACGACGACGCTGTTGCCGGCCCGCGCCAACTCCCGCGCCATGATGCCGCCGGAGGCGCCGGAGCCGACGACGATGAAGTCCACTGTCTCGCTGGTCTTGTATTTCTTGCTGGGCATGGGGGCTCTCCGTCAGGCCATGTAGGGCTTGGTGCCGGGATAGGGTTCGAACCCCGCATAATCCTGGTCGTAATAGCCAAAGGGCGGCGCCCAGACGTGGTTGTCCTCCACACCGAGCAGCTTCCAGCCCAGATTCTCGTGATTGCCGCCATATTTGGGCAGGGCGATGAGGCCGACGATGGTCAGCCGGCGCACGGCGAGGAAGAACGGCGTCTCCTCGACCTCGCGCAGCCAGGCGATTTGCACAGGCTCGCTCGCCGCGGAGAAGGGCTTTCCGCTGCCCAGCCGCTTGGCATAAGCCGCCTGGAAATCGGCCAGTCCCTTGCGGAAGGCCGGCAACTGCGCCGCGAAGAAACTGCCGAGCGCATTGTCGATGAAATAGATGACCTTCGCGTCCCGCGCGCCGGGCGTCTCGCCCCCAGGCACGATCAGATTCGAAATGGCGTCGACCTCGGCGGCCTCGGCGGCGGTCAGCGTCTTGATCGTCGTCGGACCGGCCGACATGTCCATATTATGACCGGCGTGATCCGCTTGTTCGGCCGCCGCCGCGATCTGCGGCCAGTTCAACGTGATCCAGGCCACGCTGGCAAGGTTGCCGACGGCGGTCAGGAACTGGCGACGCGAAGGAATTTGTTCTGCCATAGCTACTCCGAATCCGGCCCGAATACGGGCGATTTCAGCGTCGCAAGACACGGCGAGGAATACGGCAAACTGCGCATTGACGGGGAGGGTTAGGCGCGAAGAAAGGGCCGGTAGCCCCCAGCGGCAACGGTAGGCATTTCTTAAATATTGGCCGGCCGGGATTTCGCCGGAACATACCGCAAGGCGCCCAGCTTTCTTTAGGATCCATGCGATTCAGCGGCGCCGGCGGTCCGGCGGAAAGAAATTCAGAGAAGATATATTATTTCAATCGGTTGGGAGCGTTGAAGGCGCTCACAGCGAGCCTTTGATGAGCGTCGGTCTAGGGCCGGATGCAAATTGTCACGCTGTGTTGCAGCATCGAAAAATGGCTGTTTTCTGCGGTGCAGCGACGATTGTCACTTGTAGATACCCTTGGCCGCGCCTAAGTGCGCCGCCAAGCGCGGATGAGAACGCTGACAGGTCTGGCTCGAGCGATCGGGATGCAAACCTGATGTCAGGACCAGAACCACTCAGATCCGAAATCAAGTTCCAGGAGAAGCCCTATGAAGATTGTCAGCACCGCAATCATCGCCGTTGCCCTGGTCGCCGGTTCGACCGGTGCCTTTGCGAAAGACCGTGAAAATGTTGCCGTTCGCGTTTCGACCGCCGGCGTCGATTTCAGCGATCCGGCCAGCGTCGCGAAGTTCCGCGCGCGTGTCGCCAAGGCGGCCGAAGCGACCTGCAATCCCGGCGACCGCATCGGCGCCGACATGTCGCCCGATTTCGCGTGCCGCAAGTCGATGGCCAAGGTCACCGAAGTGCGCATCGCGCAGCTCAGCGGCAAGTCGGATTCGCGGATGGCGAACGTCGACTGATCTGACCGTTTCCGGTTAAAAGGCGCGTCCTCCCGAAGCGGGAGGGCGCGCCTTTTCTTTTTAAACGGCCGTTCAGGCCGCCAATGCCCTTTGATGCAGCCGCTGTATGGCATCGAGGGAAGAGAGCAGGGCGCCTTCCATCCAGCAGCCATAATAAGAGGCATGCTCGCCCGCGAGGACGATGCGGCCATCCATGGCGACCAGATTTTGGTAGTGCTGGGCGCGGCTCGCCTCGGTCCAGCTGCCGCAGCAGCCGAGGATCCAGGGCGCCCGGCTCCATGCCCACGAGACTCCGTTCATGAACTCCTTGCGGTATGAATCGGGGTGGAAGACCGATCCCTGCGCCAATGCCGCTTCGATGCGCTGCGCGGGAGTCATGCCGCCAAGCTTGAGGCCGCCCGCACCGCTCGCGAAGGCGCCGAGGAGCACCGCCGGCTTATCCTTGAAGAAGTCGAAATTCGGGTAGGACACCAGCGAGATGTCCTGATCGGTGAAGCTGTGCCCGCCATAGATGGAGGAATCTTCCTCCCAGAAACGGCGCTTCATTTCGAGGCCGATCTTGACCTGTCCGCTATAGGGAACGGCCTTTATGGCGGCTTTCATCGGCGCGCTCACTTGGGGGTCGATCTGCGAGAGGATCGAGAGAGGTATGGTGCAGACGCAATAGTCGGCCTTGTCCTCGGTCACCTTGCCGGTCTTGATGTCTTCCCAGGTGACGGTGACGCCGGCGCCATCCTGCGCAATTTTCGAAACCTTGGCGTTCAATGTGATCAGGCCGGCCAATTGCTTGGCGAAGCCCTTGCCGATCATGTCCATGCCGCCTTTGGGCTGGAACATCGTGGTCTGCATCACATAGTTGAAATAGAAGCCCATCTGCGACCAGACCTTGGAGTCCAGCACGTCGCTGAGGCTATTGATCTTTGACGGCGTCGGCGCACCGCCGACGCCGCCTCCGGGCGCACGGTCATAGCCCCGCGCGCCCGAAGCTGTGAGCCCACTGGTATATTTAAGGTCGCCGTCGAGCAGTCCCCACTCGCGCAGGGCGGCGATGAGGCGCTCCTTGTCCTCCTTGCTCACTTGCGCATCGAGCGCCCCTGCGTTCAGCGACTTGGATAGGAGTTCGGAGACGTGGCCCTTATAGTCGACGGCCAGTTCCTTGTAGCGTTGCGGCTTGCCGCTGAAGGCCTTGGTCTGATGGACGAAGGCGTTGTGGTTCATCTGGATGAACGGCTCGAGCTCGACGCCGAACGCCTTGCAATAATGCAGGAGCGTGCGGTGGTGATGCGGGATGCGCCATGGCCCGGGATTGAGGTAATTGCCGGGCTGGAACTGGCAGGTCTGCGTCGCGCCGCCGACTTCCGTGAAGGTGTCGCCGCCGCGGATCGAGTAATTGCGGCCGCCAGGGCGGTTCTGATATTCGAGGACCTTGACCGTATAGCCCGCCTTGCGCAGTTCATAGGCCGCCAGCATGCCGGCCAGGCCGGCGCCAAGGATCAGCACCTTCGCGCCCTTGCGCGCGCCGGAGAGGACCGGCGGCCCGCTGAACTGGGTTTCGGCGGCATGGCCGAGCGCGGTCATCGCCTGGTACATGGCGAGCGCGCCGCCCGCCTTGCCGATCATCGTCAGGATCTGGCGGCGCGAAGGGCCATTTTCCTCGAACATGTCTCGTCCCCCAAAAGTTAGGCGCCGCGCAACTCCCTGCGCGGCAGGATCAACAGGTGGCGCAATCGCGCGGTGAAGATTGAATGGTCTTGGCGAGCCGCTGGATGTCCGCTTCGGTGACCGGGTCGGCATAGGCATTGAAGTGGCCGCGCACGTAGGTCGCCACGGCAGCCATCTGCTTGGGCGTCAATATGTCCGTGAACCAGGGCATCCCACCGCGGCCCTTCAGCAGGATCGTCGGCAGGAAATCCTTGTCTGCTAGATTGGCATTGCCGGCGAGAGCCGGAATGTTGGCGCCGGCGCCGCTGGCGCCCTTAGCGTCCGCCATGTGGCAGGCCTGGCAGATGGATTCGTAGACATCCTTGCCTTCGCTCGACACTTGGGCGCCACCGCCTCCTCCGGAGGTGTCCTGGGCCCGCGAGGCAACGGAACCGACGAGCATGACCGCGGCCAGCATCAGAGGCGCAATTGGTTTCACGGTCATATCAGGCCGCCACGGCGCGCTGATGGAGGCGCGCGATGGCGTCGAGCGAGGAGAGCAGGGCGCCCTCCATCCAGCCGCCATAATAAGAGGCATGCTCGCCGGCGAGGACGATCCGGCCATCCATTGCTACGAGATTCTGGTAGTGCCTGCTGCGGCTGTCGTCCGTCCAGCGCGACGAACAGCCCAGGATCCAGGGCAGCCGGCTCCAGGCGACTGCTGTGCCGTTCATGAACTCCCGGCGATATTCCTCGGGGTGGAACACCGCGCCCTGCGTGAGCGCCGCCTCGACACGCTGTGCCGGTGTCATGCCGCTCAGCTGCAGCGGGCCGGCGCCGCCATTGGCAAATGCGCCGAGGATCACGGCCGGGCCGTCCTTGTGCATATTGTGGTTGGGATAGGAGATCAGGCCGATCGGCTGGTCGGTGAAACTGTGGCCGCCATAGATCGAGTATTTCTCCTCCCAGAAGCGACTGCGCATCTCGAGGCCGATCTTGACCGAGGGGCCGTAGGGCACCGCCTTCATCGCCGCCTGGAGCGCAGGGCCGACTTGCACTTCGAGCTGGCTGAGGACAGGAAGGGGAATGGTGCAGAGGCAATAATCGGCCTGGCTCTGCCCTGCCTTACCGCTCGGAATGTCCTCCCAATAGGCCGTCACCCCGCTGGCGCTCTGCGTGAGCCTCGTCACTTTGGTGTTGAGACGAACGACATTGCCGACTTGCTTGAAGAAGGCCTTGCCGATCATGTCCATGCCGCCCTTGGGCTGGAACATGGTAGTCTGCATCAGATAATTGAAAAAGAACCCCATCTGCGTCCACACGCCTGAGTCCAGAACGTCGGACAGGCCATTGATCTTCGACGGGGTGGGAGCGCCGTTGACGCCGCCGCCGGGCGCGCGGTCGTAACCGCGCTGGCCAGACACAGGCAGGCCGCTCACATAGCTCAGGTCCTTGTCGAGAACGCCCCAGTCGCGCAACGCGTCGATAAGGCGCTCCTTGTCCTCCTTGGAGATGGCCTGGTCGAGCTGACCGGCATTGAGCGACTTGCCGAGCAACTCGCTGACATGGCCTCTGAAATCAACGGCCAGCTCCTTGTAGCGCTGCGGCTTTCCGCCAAAGGCCTTGCTGTTGTGAACGAAGGCATTGTGGTTGAGCTGAATGAATGGCTCCAGCTCGACGCCGAAGAGCTTGCAATAGTGCAGCAGTGACCGGTGATGGTGCGGGATGCGCCACGGGCCGGGATTGAGATAGTTGCCAGGAGCAAAGCCGCAGGTCTGCGTTGCGCCGCCGACCTCGACGATCTTGTCGCCGCCGCGCACCGAATAGTTTCGGCCGCCTGGGCGGTCCTGATATTCCAGCAGCTGGACATTGTAACCGGCCTTCTGCAGCTCATAGGCGGCAACCAGCCCGGCTAGTCCCGCGCCGAGGATCAGGACGCGCTTGCCCTTCGGTGCGCCAGTCAGCCTCGGCGGCGCTGTGAACTGTGACTCGGCGGCATGGCCAAGCGCCGTCATGGCCTGATACATCGCGACGGCGCCGCCGGCCTTGCCGATCATGGCCAGCAAGTCACGTCGTGTCGGCGGATTTTCCAGCGTCATGAACGCACCATTTCCATCGCTCGATTCAAGGGGTCCGGGGCGCCACGCAATTGGCGCCCCAGGTCCGTTCAGGGCGCCTTGGCAACCATCGCCTCGATCTCGACGAAGGTCGTGGGCCGGCCGAGCGCGGCGACCTGGACGGTGGACCGGGCCGGGCGGTTGGGTTGCTCGGGCGTGCCGAAGAAGGTTTTGAACACGTCGTTCATGCCGGCCGAGTCCATGCGACCGCCGGGCGTTGGCGCGACGAGAAAGACATTCATCTTGACGATGTCACCCATGCCCAAGCCCATGCCCTCGAGCGTGGCCTTAATCTTGGTAAGGATGCTTTTGGTCTGGGTCGCCGTGTCCCCGAACTCATCCGGCTTGGCTGGGTCGACGGGCGAGGCCGTGCTGCCGGAAAGCATGACGATGCGGCTGCCCGCTGGGATGTCGACGGAGCTGGAGATGACGGCGGTCGGGCTTGCGACGACGCGCGTGATGGCTGGCTTGGGTTTTGCTGGCGTGGCGGCCTGACTGGCAATAGCCATCATGGCGGTGGCCACAACGGCGGTGATCGGCTTCAAGGTCATGGATCCTGCTCCTCGCTGGACTGGTTTCGCGGCGAAGCGGCCGGCGAACCGGCCGCTTCGGAGTTCAGAATTTGAGGGCGATGCGAGCGTAATAATAGCCGCCCTTGGTGCCATAGGGGCCGAACGTGTAGGGCGCGCCGAGGCTGCCCTGGCCGTTGATGTAGGGCGAGCGCCCGGCCTGCCATCCGGCCGCGGGGCTGGAGACGTTATAGTCGGCGACCAGCGGCGGAACCTCCGGGATCTTGTTCAGGAGGTTGTTGGCGCCAACCGAGAGGTTGAGCCACTTGGTGATGTCGTAGCCAAGCTCGAGATCGAAGATCACAGCTGGGTCCACGACGGCCTGGTAATAGCCATTCGTCGCACTGCCGATCGGCCGTGGCGTCGTCGAGAAGGCATTGGGCTGAACGAGCGAGGTGGTCTTGCTGTAATAGGTCGCGCGCAAGTTCGCGTTGAACGGACCGTTGGTGAAGTTGATGCCGGCCACGCTCTTGAACGTGGGGCTGGCTTTCTCGATGATCGCCTGGGCCTGGATGTTGAACAGTGTGCCGAGGCGGTTATCCGTCACCTTGGTCTTATTGTAATTGGCGTTGAAGGTGAGGTCGAGCTTACCGAAGCTCGTGGTGATCGGGTAACGCGCCGAGAATTCGAGACCCCAGGTCTCGGTATCGATGCCATTGGTGAAGGTCTGGATTGCGAGGCTGCCTGATGACAGCACCGTGGGATCAAGCTGCTTGCCGCTCGCGGCGATCGCGTTGAGGACGAGTTGATAAGGGGTCAGACCGTTGATGAGCGGCGTCGTAACCGGCGTGCCCGGCAACGGAACAGGCTGCGAGTTCTGGCCCGTGATGCTGCCCGACGACACAATGCGGTCCTTGATCTTGATATAGTAGCCGTCCAACGTGACGATCATTCGCGGAATGGGCCGCACGACGACACCCGCCGAGAAGTTGGTCGACTTTTCCGGCTTGAGAGCGCCGAAGCCGGCACTCGTCGCGCCGGGCGAACTGGGGGCGAGCTGGATGGTTGCGCTGGTCGGGCCAACGTTAGTTGCCGAGTAGCCCGATTCCGGTAGCGACGGCGCACGGAAGCCGGTGCTGACCGTGCCGCGGACCGCGATGGTATCCGTGATGTCATAGCGGCTGGTCAACTTGCCGATAAAGGTGTCGCCGAAGTCGCTGTATTTTTCATAACGACCGGCCAGGTCGACGCTCCAGTCGGCGACCGGCTTGACGATCACATCCGCGTAAACGGCTTTTGCGTTGCGGCCCAGCGTGCCCGCGTCGCTCTTTGCGTAACCAGGGAAGGATTGTCCGCCCTCGATATAGGTCGAGCCAGCGTCGCCCGCGCCGATCTGATAGGTTTCCTTGCGATATTCGCCACCAAAGGCGAGGGTCAGCGGATCGGACAGACCGACTTCGATTTCCTTGCGCAGGTCGAGTGTGGTCGTGAACTGGGTAAAGAGGAACTGGCCGTCATAGAAGTCGGTTGGCGAGAAAGCGCCAGCCTGTCCCGCCGCGGCAGCCGCAGTCTGAGTGGCGCCTGCTCTGCGAGCGGCGCTATAGGCGTTGAAGAAGCTGTTCGACCACATCGAGGCGTTTAACGACTTTGTCGTAAAGACCTTTGCGAGGTCTTCCGAATAGCTGACGGCGAGATCCCAGTTGAAGCCGCCAAGGTCGCCCTTTACGCCGTTGGTGACCTGGAATTCCTGCTGCTTCACTTCGATGTGGGGGATCATGCCGAAAGCGAGGGCCGGCCCGTAGCAATAGGCCGGATCGGTCGGCAGGTTGGCGTTCGTAATCGGGTCCTTATAGCTCGACCCCGAGGTGCAGACGCGGCTTGGAACGCGGTAGCCCTGCAGCGCATCGCCATGACGGTATGAGACGTCGCCAAAGGAGTAGAGCTCTACGCCTCCGAAATCATAGCCGAAATTGTAGAAGCCGATGTTCAGCATCGACTTGGGCTGGCCGCCGTTGATGTGGGACGTGCCATTATTAGCGACCAGCGCGTTGTAGATGGGTTGGAATCCGGTAGGCGTGCCGGAATTGATCGTGCCATTGTAGTTCTTTACCGTGATCTGACCCTCGCCGAGCGTCGTCCACTCGTTGCGGCGGTGGAAGAGGCTGATGTCTAGGTAGCCCGAGTCACCGATCGCGAAGCCGAGGTTGGTGCTGGCGCTGTAGGTCGTGCCTTCGCCGTCATAATATTGGCCGACGCTGCCGGTGACCTTGCCGCCCGAGGTGTCGCTCTTAAGAATGATGTTGATGACGCCGGCGA
Organism: Sphingobium sp.; assembly: GCA_017745115.1. Next base: position 16,752 of record JAGIAA010000039.1, read on the forward strand.
TCGCGTCCGAGCCATATTGGGCGGCGGCGCCGTCCTGAAGGATTTCGATACGCGAAACGATGTCCGGGGGGATGAGATCGATGCTTGGCGAGGCAGAGCCGCCGAACGCGCCGTTGATCACCTGAAGGATCGAGTTGCCGTGCCGACGCTTGCCATTGACCATGACCAGCGTGTGGTTGGGGCTGATGCCGCGCAGGCGGGCGGACAGCGAGAAGCTCGCCATGTCCGTGCCCTGGTTCTGGGCCTGGAAGGACGGGACGAGCTGCGTCAATGCCTGATTGAGATTGGGCTGTCCCACTTTCGAGATTGCATCCGCGCCGATAAGCTGGATCGGCGCTGCGCTGTCGGCGGCCTGCATGCCGGTCGCGCGCGTGCCGGTCACGATGATTTCGCCGGGCTCCGCGGCGGGCTCGGCCTGGGGCGCTGTCTCGGTCTGGGAAAGGGCCATGCTTGGCAGCGCGACCGTGGCGAAGAGCAGGGCATGGATCAGCCTGCGGCTGGTAATCATAGTCAGAGTCCCCCTTATTCTGGTTTAGGCACTCTCCATCTCGGGGTTGTTTTGTGGCGCTGCGCGGATCGGTTGTTTGATGCCGGCTGACCCGTTTGCCGGCTTCGTCACAGAGCCATGCCAGTCGATCAAAGGACTCCGGATTCGCACATACGCATTTTGTCGTATGGCGCGGGAAACGGCCTCTCCGTAGCCAGATTGGGCTATGAAAAGTCTCATTTTTGCACAGGGTCCAGGGGATCGTTTCCGCATCAGCCGTTCGATTTTGGCGGCATCGCTCGCAGCCCTATGGGCGGCTGCACCCGCCCAGGCAGATGTGGCTCGCATCAAGGGAAATCCCAACGCTCTGATCCTCGACGGCGTCCGGGTCAGCGACGACATGGAAACCTTCTATCTCTCCGGGCAACTGGCCTCGCCGGTCGATCCCAAGAAGCCCATGGCCGAGGTCAAGAGCGTCGAGGAGATGGGCGACAGCAAGGCCCAGACGATCAGCGTGCTGGGCAAGATCAAGACTCTGCTCGAAGCGCAGGGTTACAAGATGTCGGACCTCATCAAGCTGACCCTGTTCGTCGCGGCTGACCCAAAGACCGGCAAGATGGACTTCGCGGGTGTCAACGATGGGTTCAAGCAGTTCTTCGGCACAGCCGAGAACCCCAACACCGTCGCGCGCTCGACCTTCCAGGTCGCGGCCTTGGTGGGCCCCTATTATCTGATCGAGATCGAGGCGATCGCGGCGAAGAAGAAGACCAATGCGCTGAGCGACGCCATCATCGAGCGGTTCAAGATGCCGCTCGAACGGCAGGGCGAAACCGAGAGTATCGAGCCGGCAAAAGACGAAACGACGCCCGGCTTCCGCCCTGCCGAACGCCGCAAGCGGCCCTCACTGGTCGATAATGCGAATGGCGACCGCCGCCGCGGCTGAGCGGGTTTCGACGCCGATCTTGTCGAAGATGCGCTCGAGATGTTTCGTAACCGTGCGCGGGCTGATCTGCAGGACGTCGCTGATCACCCGGTTGGGTTTGCCATAGCTCACCCATAGCAACACCTGCGCTTCGCGGTTCGTCAGTGGCAGCCGATCCTGCAGCCGCGCGAGATCCTCATTCGGATTGAGCTCGTTGATGCGGATGAGCACTTCGTCCTCGCGATAATGAGCGACGACCATCAGCTCCAGTTCGCCGTCTCCACCATTTTGTTTCACGCGCACCGCGGCGCCTGCCGCTGCGCTCATCGCCAGGAGACGTTCGATCTGGCTGCGCATGTCGAGGGGCAGCTGAGGATCCTCGCGGCGCCAGTTGGGGGCGATGCGGCTGATGGCCTGTTCCGCCCGTGGCGTGCACCAGAGCAGATTGCCGCGCGCATCGGTTGCGAGGATCAGGCGGTCGGTGGCGTCGAGGCTGGTGATGCTGGCCTGGACCGCGCGGCCCTGCGCCATGTGGACGCGCACGCGCGCGAGCAGTTCGTTGAGATCGACGGGTTTGCGCACATAGTCGACGCCGCCGACCTCGAAGGCTTCGACGACATGCTCGCTCTGGGTGAGGCCGGTCATGAAGATGACAGGTATATTCGCGGTCGCGGGCCGCGCCTTGATCTTCTGTGTCGTCTCGAAGCCATCCATCCCCGGCATGACCGCATCCATGAGGATGAGATCGGGCACGATGTTGCCGAGCAGTTCGAGCGCGGCCTCGCCGGAGGTCGCCACCAGCACGGACATCTCGGCGCGTTCCAGAACGCTCGTCAACATGCGCAGCGCATCGGGCTCGTCGTCGACGACAAGGATCGTGTCGGAATGGGCGGGTAGCTGCGGGATCATCGGTCAGGTCTTTCAGTCAGCAGTTTCGCCATGCCGGCGAGGTCGTAGCGGTCGAGGCAATTATAGAGGCGGCGGATCAGCGCGTCCGATCCGGGATCGGCCTGTTCGAGAGCCTTGATCTCGCTCTCGATGCCGCGCGCATATCCGATCCGGAGATACTCCTGCAGGCGCGTCACATGGGGCAGGGCATCATCGCAGAACATCGGTGGGCTCTGGCGGGCTGGGGCGATCTCGGCCGCCGGCTCATCCCACTCCCAGACGAGGCCGAGCAATTCGCCGATCGTATCGGCAAGCGTCTCGAACTCGACCGGTTTTACCAGGAAGCGGTCATGGGCAGGCGTTTCGAAATCCGGGCGATGCAGTTCCTCGCTATTGGCGGAGAGCATCAGGATTTGCACGTCCTCGCCAAAGCGCCTGCGCAGTTCCGCGCCCACTTCCCATCCTGACATGCCGGGCAGGCTGATGTCGAGGATGGCGAGATCGGGCGTCGTGTCGCCCAGCGCTTCGATCGCCCTTTCACCGGACGGGAGCGCGCTGACCGCGAGACCGAGAGATGTGAGAAGCTGCGCCATGAAGAAGCGCTGATCCGAGTTGTCCTCGACAAGGAGGACGCTGCGCTGCCGTCCTTTGTAGCCGAGCAGCTTTCGCGTCGCCGCGGGCACGGTCACGCGGCCTGTCACTTCGCTGAGCAGCATAGTGATCCGGAAGCAGCTTCCGTGTCCGACTTCGCTTTCCAGCTCGAGCCGGCCGCCGAGAATCTCGACGATCGTGCGCGCAATGGCCAGACCCAGCCCAGCGCCGGACTTGGCGCGCGTGCCGGAGGCCTCATGCCGGGCTGCCGCGCCTTGTTCGAAGCGTTCGAAGATGCGCTCATGATCCTCCGCCCGAATGCCAGGCCCCGTATCGCGCACCTCGAAAGTCGCGATCTGCGCCGCGTAGCTGACCTTCAGCGTCACCGAGCCGTGCTCGGTAAACTTGATGGCATTGGAGAGCAGGTTGATGAGCACTTGCCGGAAACGGCTGGGATCGAGCCTCACGACATCCGGCATGCGCGCCGGCGGCTCATAGTGGAAGGCGAGGCCCTTCGAGATCGCCGACGGCCGCATCATCGAGACGATCTGGTCCATGAACGGTCCGAAACGCACTTCCTCTGTCCGCACCCGAAGGACACCGGATTCGAGCTGCGATATGTCGAGCAGACCCTCGACCAGATTGGCGAGATGCTCCGAGCAACGCAGGATCACGCGGGCCGCCTCCTGGGCGTTGACGCCGTCGCCGCGCTCGAAGAGTTGGGCATAGCCATAGATGGCGTTGAGCGGCGAGCGGATCTCGTGGCTGACATTGGCGAGATAGCGGCTCTTGGCGATGCTGGCGTTTTCCGCTGCCTGCTTGGCGCGCATTAGCTCGGTCCGCTCTTCCTGGCCCGTCGCTTCGGTCGCTGGTTGGCTTTGCGCGCGACGCAGGCCGAACGAGGCTGCGAGCACGAGCCCCAGCAGATCGGCGCTGGTCAGGAGCTCGAGCAGTTCATCGTCGCCCTCCGTAGCGACGTCCAGGGCGAGAAGGATGCCTGCGCCTATGCTCGCCACCAGCATGAAAGCCAGAACGAGCCGAAGAGTGACCGCTTTGGAGAACGGGTGCGCGGTCTTTTGCGTCTCCGAGATTTGACCGTCGCTGCGGCCTTGCGAAGACGCCGGCATCATCATGTACGGATTTGGCCGTGGGTACAGCGCAGGGCCTTCGCCGACGCGACTGTTCTTTTCTCGTATCGCGACATTGTCATGGCGTCCCCGATTGCTGATGCATAGAATTGTTGCATTGCGGCGAAAAACGCAAGGCCAAGCTCATCTGGTTATCATCTCGGCAGAAAATCGTGGGATTTTATTCGGATAGCAACCTGTTGCGCTGCGACATCACATACGGTTTTGCGCGCTCTCTATTCGGTCGTCCGGCTTTGAGCCGGCGAGTGCGGGACCGCGAGACCTCGATCGATGTGGACGTCAGCGGCAATTTCGGACCGGTGTCGGCCGCGTCATCATTTGCTTTCCATCACCCCATTGACTTGATCCGCGGCAATCCTCATCAGCGCGCGTAAGGGGGCAAGGCGATCCCCCCATCAGGCACGGGCAGACCGCGCCCAAGCATCGCGTCCAATTTTCAGAAGGACGCCGCATGTCTCCTGTACTTCGTTCGATCGCTCTGATGACCCTCTCGCTCTGCGCCATTCCCGCGAAGGCCGATGATCTGAAGATCTCAGGCAGCGTGCGCTTGCGTTATGAGGCAATCGACGGACAGGCCCGCACCGGGTTCGACAGTCAGGATGCGCTCGTCAATCTGCGGACGCAGATCCTGGCCGACTATGGCTCAGGGCCCCTCCACGTGGTCGCCGAGATTTTCGACAGCCGCGCGTGGGGCGCTGACCGGGGCACACCGCTGACGACGGGCGAAGTAAACACCTTCGAGCCCGTCCAGGCCTATCTCGCCGCCGATCTCGGGCCGGTCCTGGGCAAGCGAACGAAGGCAAGCATCATGGTCGGTCGCATGACGCTCAACCTCGGCTCGCGCCGCTTGGTGGCGGCGGACGATTATCGCAACACAACCAACGGTTATACGGGCATCCGTGCCGATCTGGCCGCGCCCGGCGCGGTCAAGGCGACCTTCATCTACATGCTGCCGCAACTGAGACTGCCGGACGATCCCGCGTCGCTGCGCAGTCATAAGGTCGAACTGGACAAGGAAAGCTTTGACACCGTGCTGTGGGGCGGCGTGGCGAGCAAGGGCGGCGCTATCGGCCCTGCGACGGTCGAGCTGTCGTTCTTCCATCTGGGCGAACGCGACGCTCCCGGTCGCCCTAGCCGCGACCGTTCGCTCAATACCTTCGGCGGACGAATTTTCGCCGATCCCAAAGCCGGTAAGATCGATTATGAGATCGAGGGCTATTATCAGACCGGCCAGATCAGCGTATCCACCGCCGCAACTGCTGCCCGACAGAATGTGAGCGCCAGCTTCGCGCGCGCCAAAATCGGCTACACCTTTGCGGCTCCTTGGCAGCCGCATCTCTCGCTCGAATATGACCGCGCGAGTGGTGACAAACCGGGTGGCAGCTATGGGCGTTTTGATACGCTTTACGGCATGCGCCGCGCTGACCTTGCCCCGGCCGGTCTCTATAACGCCATCGGCCGCGCCAATATTTCCACACTCGCTACCCGTATCGAGGTTGTGCCGGGCAAGCGGCTCGACGCCTTTGCCGCCTACCGTGCCATGTGGCTTGCCTCCGCAACTGATGCCTTTTCCACCACCGGCGTCCGCGATGCGAGCGGCGCGTCAGGCGATTTTGCCGGACATCAGATCGAAGGTCGGCTGCGCTATTGGCTCATTCCCAACCGCCTCCGTTACGAGATCGATGGTCTGCTGCTCGCAAAGGGGCGCTTCCTCCGCGAGGCGCCCAACGCTCCCGCCGGCAAATGGACGCGCTATGTTTCGATGAACCTGACGGCGGCTTTCTAGCGGTTCAACGCAACGGGCCTCTCGCCTTCATTCCGGCCGTCTGCGCCGGTTTGCGGCCGCCCAAAAGCGGCATTTCCGGCTTCGACCTCAATGGTGTCCCGGCGGTTCAATCCAGTACCGGCAGGGGAGCGGCGGGGTCGACGAGTCCGGCATCGCGCAGTTCCTGCCAGAAGGTCCCAGGCACAGCTTCCTCCAGCGCCGCGCGGTCCTCCTCGATCCGGCCGGGGCGGCTGGCGCCCGGGATCACGGCGGCGACAGCCGGATTGGAGAGCGCGAAATGCAGTCCCGCAGCCTTCATGCTGATCCCGTGGCGGTCGGCGATCGCCTTGATTGACGCGACCTTGGCGAGGATGTTCGAGCTGGCGGGCGCATATTCGAAATTGGGCCCGCCGACGAGCGCCCCCGAGCTATAGGGGCCGCCGACGACGATCCCGAGATCACGCTCCGTAATCTTGGGCATCAGGCGCTGCAATGCACGACTGTGATCGAGCAGGGTGTAGCGCCCAGCAAGCAACGAGCCATCCGGGTGCGGCTCGTCGAGATCCAACAAGATCTCGATCGGTTCGACGCGATTGACCCCCAGACCCCAGGCCTTGATCACGCCTTCGTGCTTCAACCGGTCGAGTGTCCTGAACGCGCCGGTGCGCGCAATCTCAAACTGCTCCAGCCAGGCGTCACCATAGAAGTCCTGAGCGACGTCATGGACCCAGACGATCTCGATGCGATCAGTCTGAAGACGTTTCAGGCTGCCTTCGATCGAGCGTAGCGTGGCGTCGGCTGAATAGTCGTTGATCACCTTGTTTGGACGACCATGGGCAAATACGTCACCCTTCTCGCCATTGTCGCGGGCGCCCTGCTCGATCTCATCGAGAACGATACGGCCGACCTTCGTGCTGATCACATAGTCGTCGCGGGGCTTGTCCTTGAGCGCTTGTCCCATGCGGATTTCGGCGAGACCGGCGCCGTAGAAGGGCGCGGTATCGAAATAGCGTATGCCATCGTCCCAGGCCGCTTCCACGGTAGCCAGCGCTTCCTCCTCGGGGATTGCGCGAAACATGTTGCCCAGCGGCGCGGTCCCAAAGCCGAGCTTGCCAGGAATGATGTCTTTCAAAGCCATGATCGAACTCCTCTAGACTTAGCCGACCACGAGCGAGTCGAGGCTGAAAGCCAAACGTTCCGCCAGATGGTTGACCTGACCAAGGTAGTTTTGGAAATGCGCAGAAGCGCGATGCTCGGCAAGCGCCTTCGCGTCGACATAAAGCTCATCGAGCACGAACTTCTCAGGATCGGCGCGATCAACCCACAGATCATAACGCAGATTACCTGGTTCCGCGCGGCTTGGCGCGATCATTCCATCGAGCAAGGTACGCAAATCCTGCGCTTTTCCGGGACGGGCGGTCAGCATGGCGATGGTTTTCACTAGTCTGCTCATGACTATTCCTCGGTATGGGCAAAGAGCTGTGACCCGATGGTTCGTTCCCGCCGTAGCGTTCGATGGGGCACAGGGAGAGTAAAGCGCGGTCAATTTCGGCAAGGACCGAGATGGCGCAATACTCCAGGGCAAAATTCTGCAGCTATGTCCATTCCGGCGAGCCCCGTTACCCGATCGGGTAATCGCATTCGCCCAGGTGAGCGATGCGCGGACAGATTTCTGACGCTACGTTTTGCTAAGAAAAAGGATCTCCGATCGCGCCGATGGAGAGCGATTGAATGGAGTCTGCGACACGTCCGAGTAACGAGAAAGGCGCATTTGGATATGCCTGACATCATGACAGCTGCCGGACAGTCGCCTCATGGCGTGTCGAACTTGTTCACCGATGGATCGGAAGTTCCAACGCCGCAGCCCCGGTCGTACGCCTTTGGCGCATTCCTATTGCAACCCGAGCGCCAATTTCTGGCGCGGGATGGCCGACCAGTTCGGATCGGGGGGAGGGCGCTCGACATTCTGGCAGTCCTTGTCGCCCGTCCCGGACAGGTGGTCAGCAAGCGCGAGCTGATCGAACGGGTTTGGCCGTCCCTTTTTGTCGATGAAAGCAATCTCAAAACAAACATGGCAGTCTTGCGCCGCACGCTCGGCGAGCGCCATGCCGAGGCGCATTTCATCGCGACTGTCGTTGGCCGAGGCTATCGCTTTATTTGCCCCGTCCGGACGTTCGGCGAGGGATATTCCGGCTAGCGACTGAGAAAGCCGCGTCGTGTCGCGACCGTGACGGCATGGGTGCGGTCATCGACGCCCAACTTTGCAAAGATCGTTTTGAGATGCGCCTTGATCGTGTCGGTTGACACATCGAGCTGCCAGCCGATCTGCTTGTTGGGATGCCCCTCCGCCACGAGACGCAAGACAGCCACTTCGCGATCGGTCAGGGGTTCGTCCAGGGCGTGGGCAGCGAGGTCGTGGGCGATTTCGGGGCTGAGCGCGTGACGGCCGACATGCACTGAGCGAATGGCATCGACCAATTCGCGGCGAATGCAGTTTTTCAGCAGATATCCGGCGGCACCTGCCCGCATGGCACGCACGGCCTGGGCGTCACCTGGATAAGTCGTAAGAACCAGAATTCGGGCTGCTGGTGCCACGCTGCGAATGGCCACGATGGCTTCAACTCCACCCATGTCGTGCATCTGCAGGTCCATCAAGGTCACGTCAGGTAACAGCTCGTGAAACCGAGCGATCGCCTCGCGACCGTCGGACGCCTCGCCAACGGCGACCATGCCGTCCTGCCGGTCAAGCAATGCCACGATCCCGTCTCGGACCATTGGATGGTCGTCGACGACGAGGACGCGGATGGGCGGGGCAGGGCTAAGCATCATGCTGTGCTCCGGCGGCGGGTAAAGAGCCGAATTTGCATCATTGTAAGCGATGCTCCGGAGAATTGTCATCTAGAGTTCGAGGCCATCGTCGGCGCCTGGGCGATCTGGTCGAATTGATTTCCAAGGATGGCCGGCGGGGCCGGCTGCCTCCGGGTGCGATCGATGTTCACCGGGCTTTACTCAAACTTACCACAGCTGACGACCGGCCAGATAGCTCTGGGAGTAAGAAGGCTTCCGTAACGTCAGCCGATGGAGGGCGACATGAGCAAAGGCAGGGTGCTGGTTTTGGGCTCCAATGCAACGCGCATCGAAACTCGAGGCGGATATTGGGGAGATACCGGCCAATATCTCAACGAAACCGTCGTGCCTGTGATGGCGCTCATCGAGGGTGGCTATGAGGTCGTTCTCGCCACGCCTACGGGGGCGCCCCCGACGATCGATAAGGCTTCGGACGCGCCGGCGCATTTTGGCGGCGACGTTAAGGCGTATGAGCAGGCCAAGGTCTTCTACGCAAACGATCCCTCGATGAAGGGGCGAACCTTGCAATCCGTGCTCGACGAAGGGCTCGACAACTATGCCGGCGTCTTCATCCCTGGCGGCCAAGCGCCGATCGTCGATCTCATGCAGGACCAGCAGGTCGGCGAAATATTGCGCCATTTCCATCAGCGGCAGAAGCCGACCGCGATGCTGTGCCATGGCCCCATCTCCTCGGTTGCAGCCATGCCTTATGCTCGTGAGTTTCGAGCTGCCCTCATCGCCGGCGATCCGGAGAAGGCCCAAGAATGGGCCAAGGACTGGCAATATGCCGGTTACAGGATGACGGTGTTCCAGAAGGCCGAGGAGAAGGTGATCGAGGACACCATTCTTCACGCGAAAATCTATTTCGACATGCCATTCGCGCTCGGCTTGGCAGGCGCCATCATCGATACCGGGCCGGACTTCGAGCCGTATGTGATCGAAGATCGCGAACTCATAACGGGGCAGAATCCGCGTTCGGATCATCCGATCGCCAAGGCTCTCGTCGCCGCCTTGGATCGCCAGCTCGTCGCGGCCTGACCCTCCGCCTGCGCGCCATCCAACCCGTACGAGCGACGCGCGCGCCCTTCGCCTCAATTCCCCCGTTTCCCGAGACGGGGGGCGCGCAACCCACAGTCCTGGAGATACCAAAATGAAACGCACTTTCTTTGGAGTTTTACTCGCCATGGCCACTTTAACAACCGCGTCGGCCGATGCCCGCGCCGCCGATAAGCCGGTCTCTATCGTCCTGGTGCATGGCGCCTTCGTGGACGCTTCCGGCTGGAAATCTGTCTACGACATCCTGACACACGACGGCTACGAGGTGCTGGTCGTCCAGAACCCGACCGTCACCCTCGAGGGTGATGTCGAGGCGGCGCGACAGGTGATCGCCAAGGCGACCAAGCCGGTCCTACTGGTCGGCCACAGCTATGGCGGCGCCGTGATCACCGAGGCCGGGGCCGATCCCAAGGTGAAGAGTCTGGCCTATATCGCCGCGCTTGCGCCCGATGTCGGGGAATCGGTGTTCGAGCTCGCCACCCGGCCGGTGCCGGGTGAGTCCGGTCCGCCGTTGCTGCCGCCGGCCGACGGGTTCATCATCGTCGATCCCGCCAAGTTCCCGACCGCCTTTGCCGCGGATGTCGATATCTCGGTCACCGGCTTCATGGCGGTGGCGCAGGTTCCCTGGGGCCTTGGCGCGGTGCAGACCAAGCTCACCAAGGCGGCGTGGCGGGACAAACCTGCCCGCTGGATGCTGCCGACGCAGGATCACATGGTCTCGCCGACCACCCAGCGCTTCATGGCGACCCGCGCCAAGGCCAAGCTCACCGAGATCAACAGCAGCCACGCCGTGATGCTTTCCCACCCCAAGGAGGTTGCCGCCTTCATCGAGGCTGCGGCCGCCGACGCAAAATAACCGCAACGTCCCGGGCGGGCGGCGTGCGCCCCGAC
>JAGIAA010000003.1 GCA_017745115.1 Sphingobium sp.
CGATCAACCAGGCGACCCAAGGCGGGCCGCCGTGGAACAGCATTCCGGTCAGCAAGGGCGCGAGGATGGTCGAGCGCCTGACGATGACCGACGCGAACACCATCGCCTATGAGATGACCTACACCGATCCGGAGGTGTTCACCGCGCCCTGGACCGTGCGCGTCGACTGGCCGCGCAACGACAAATACGAGATGTTCGAATATGCCTGCCACGAGGGCAACACCCAACTGCGCGGGCGGATCACGGCCTGGCGGGCGCAGCAGGCCGAGGAGAGGAAGGCGAAGGGTGGAAAGTAGAGATTTATCCTGGCCCCTTTCGGGGAGAGGATAAGGAGCCTTGCGAGCTTGCTCGCTAGGCGCAGTTGGAGGGTCGTGCGCTCCCCTCTCCAAGCTTCGCTAGGCGCTTGCGCGACAAGCTCTGCTATCCTCTCCCCTGAAGGGGGCGAGAAAAAGCGTTCAGCTACCGCCGCGCCATTTCGGCGACGCGCCACTCTTTCGGCCCCACGCCGAACCGCTTCCTGAACAGCCGCGTGAAATAGCCCGGGTCGAGGAAGCCGGCCTGGTAGGCGATCTCGGCGATCTGCAGGCTGGCGGCGCGGGGGTCGGCGAGGCGGTCGGCGGCGTGGTCGAGGCGGGCGGCGTTGAGTTCGGCGATGAAGTTGGTGCCGCTGCCGGCCAGCAACGACTGCAGGTAGCGCTTGGAGATGCCGACGTCCTGGGCGACGCGCTCAGGCGTCAGCTCGGGGTCTGCGAAATCGCTCTCGATGCGGCGCAGGATCGAGCGGGCGAGCTGGCCCCTATGCCGGGAAACTTGCTTCGAGGGTGCCGGTTCGTGGAAGCCGGTCGCAAGCGTCAGTAGCGCACCGACCTGTTCGGCGATGAGCGAGCGGGGCAGGGGACTCGTGTCGAGGCCGCTCAGCATGATCTCGAGCAGGCTGCCGAGTGGCGCACCCCAACCGCTGCTGGCGGCGATGGGTCGGGCGAGAAGGGCGCCGGGATCGGGGAGATATTTCTCGATCCAGCTCATCGGCATCATGAGATCGAGGCATTCATGAGCCTCGTCCATCTCCATCTGGTAGAAGCGGGTATTGTCGAGCAACACGAACTGACCAGGCTCCACCGTGAAGCGCTTGCCCGCCATCTTCGTCTTGAGCGCACCCTTGCGGGCATAGACCAGCTGGATGGTCGGCGCGGCACGGCCTGAACTGCCGTCGGTGCCGCAATGGACGACGCGCTGGGCCGGCGCATGCAGATGGAGCAGGCGCAGCTGACCGACGCCATGGCTGCTCCAGCGGGCGGCGAAGGCGTCTGCGTCGTACACCGCGACGTCGATGGGCGCGATCGTGTTCGCCGCCCAGTCCTGCCACTGGCGGATCGCCTCGGCCTGCTTGAGACCGGCCGAGGTCCAGCTAGCATCGTCGGGCGTCTGTCCTGGCTGCATGGTTCGAAATCTATGGAAGGAGGCGGCTGCCTGCAAGCGGATGTGAATGACAACGTCATCCCAGCGAAAGCTGGGATCTCAGGCGATGACAGCGCTACCGACGCGCGAGATCCCAGCTTTCGCTGGGGATGACGAATGTGGTGGATGACACCTCCGCGACATTTTCTGTCATTCTGGCGATAGCACGACAATGGGCGCTCCATTATGATGACGGTGACAGGCTGGAGGGAGTTGGACAGATGGACATGCGCATCGGCTATGTGATCGTCGGGGTGAAAGATCTGGAGAAGGGCGTCGCCTTCTATCGCGACATCATGGGGTTCAAGCTGCAGTTCGTGGAGCCGCAGTTCCACTTCGCTTCGTTCGAGGTCGGAGGGCAGCGTTTTTCGCTGGCCGCGGGCGGCGGCGACACCCATGGCAGCGGCGACCGCAACACGGGCATCGGTTTCGTGGTGGACGACCTCGACACCGTTCACGCGGCGCTCGCGGCCAAAGGCGTCCACTTCACCATGGCGCCGAGCAAGCAGCCATGGGGTGGCTATATGGCGATGTTCGCCGACCCAGACGGCAACATCTTCTACCTGGACAGCGCCGCGTGAGCCTTGCGCAGAATGTCGGTCATTTCGCGATCGAGTGCGATGACGTTGAGCGAGGCAAAGCCTTTTACGAGGCGGTGTTCGGCTGGGTCATCACACCGTGGGGGCCGCCCAATTACTATCATATCAAGACGGGCACGACCGAGAATCCTGGAATTCTCGGCGACCTGCGCGAGCGGCATGACAGGCTTGCGGGGACCGGTCCGGGCGTCAGCGGCTTTGTCTGCACGATCAATGTCGGCTCGGTGAAGGATGTCCTGGCTGCGGTCGAGGCCCATGGCGGGCGTATCCACTCGCCACCCTATCTCATCGAGCATGTGGGTACCGTCGCCTATATCGAGGACAGCGAGGGTAACCGCGTCGGCATCATCCAGCATGTGGACAATGTGCAGATGCCCGAAGGTCTAAAGCAGGGCTGAAGCCATGGCTCTCATCCTGCGCACGCTCGCCTGCACCTATTTCGCCGGCTACCATCTCCCGCCACACGCGCATCCCTGGGGACAGCTCATCTATGCGGCGAGCGGGGTGATGCGCGTGCGGACGCAGGACATGCTGTGGATCGTGCCGCCGGCGCGGGCAATCTGGGCGCCGGCCGGGGTCGAGCATGAGATCTGGGCGAAAGGCGATTTCGCCATGCGCACGCTCTATCTGGCGCCCGCGCTTGCCGTCGACCTGCCCCGGGACAGTTTCGCGATGGATGTTTCGCCGCTGCTGCGCGAGCTGGTGCTTCATGCCGTGTCGGTCGGGATGCTCGATGGCAGCGACGATGGCCACGGCCGCCTCGCCGGGGTGATCGCTGATCAGATTCGGACGTCGGCCACCTTGCCGCTCTCGCTGCCGCTCCCGGCTGATCCGCGTGCGGTCCGCCTTGCCGAGCGACTCCGCGACGACCCGGCCTGCGACCTCGAACTGGAGGCGCTGGCCCGTGCTGCCGGGGCGAGCACGCGGACCATGCAGCGGCTGTTCCTCGCCGAAACGGGGCTGCGCTTTGCCGAATGGCGCCAACGGCTGCGTCTGCTCCACGGCGCGAGCCTGCTCGGCACTGGCGCGTCGGTCACCCAGGCGGGGCTGGATGCCGGCTATGCCGGGACGAGCGCGTTCATAGCCGCTTTCCGCAAGCAGTTCGGCCACACGCCTGCCCGTATGCGCTAGCCCTCCCAGGCGTACCGCGTGTCCAGCTTCGAAAGCTGGCTGGTGAAACCCTGCTTCTGCATCTCGGAGAATTCGGGATTGTGCATCGGCGACAGCGTCACGATCATCCGGGTCTTGCCGTCCGACACGGGAAGGAACTGCACGGTCATGGTGCTGTCATAGGGCGCAACGCCGGGCAGGAAATCGATGACATGCGTGAGGACCAGCCGCTCATGCGGCTTGAACTCGGTGAAGGTGCCGCGCGACTCGTGCGAGGCCGGCCGGCCCATCTCAGCCATGGCCTTCACCATCTCCGGCGTGTCAGCGACCATATCGTAATGGAAGGCACCACCTTCGCGACCGTCCATCTCGCGGACATCTGCGCGAAAGCCCTGCGGTCCCCACCAGGACTGGAAGCCGTCCCTGGTGGTCCAGAGGCTCCACAACTCTTCCGCCGACGCGGTATAGCTGCGCTCGATGACGATGCTCGCCTCGATTGTGTCGCTCATGGCTTCTTCTCCTCCTGATTGTCGCCGGCCTTCTGCCGGGCTTCGAGTGCGGCACCGAAACGGTCGAGCCGTGCTTCCCAATGCGCGCGATATTTGGCCAGCCAATCGTCGATCTCGCGAAATGGATTTGACTTCAGCGCGTAGAGGCGCCGCTGCCCGTCGGGCCGCATGGTGACGAACCCGGCTTCGGACAGGATGCGCAGATGGCGCGAGACGCCTGACTGGTGAATGCCGACCATTTCGACGATGTCGTTGACCTGCCGCTCTCCGCCGCTGAGCGCATCAAGCACGCGGCGGCGCGTGGGGTCGGCTAAAGTCTGAAATGAATCAATATCCATGATTGTGTATATACATATAAATGCATATATCGTCAACAGGCCGGATTTATGCGAATCACCGCCGCCAGAATCGCTTCAGCCCGCACGCGGTCTGCGAACGGGCTGAAGGGGTCCGATGCCTGAGGAAACGAGCGAGGCGGCGCGCGGCCGCCTCGGCGTGAAACCGTCTTAGTAGCGCTGCTGGCGCTCGTAGAGCGTCTTGTAGTGCTGGATGCGCGTCACGCGGAGGCCGGGCATGCCCGAGCGGTCAACGGCGCGCTGCCAGCCGGCGAATTCCTCGAGAGTCAGAGAATAGCGCGCGCAGGCCTCATCGACCGTGAGCAGCCCGCCATTGACGGCCGCCACGACTTCCGCCTTGCGGCGCACGACCCAGCGCGTCGTATCCGGCGACGGCAGGCTATCGATCGTCAGGGGCTCCCCGAGGGGGCCAACCACTTGATCCGGGCGAATTTTCTGGTTCTCAATCATGTTCTAACCTCAATAACCGACGGGGTCGGCATCAACTGCTCTCTCAATAACTGCCCTTTTGATGGGAAAGCTTTGCCCCTTGGCTAAACGCCAGAGTAAACGCCGTTTTCACCATCGCCCCCCATCGACAATCGTGCTGCAACCGCCGCGTGAAACGCGCCGGCCATCCCCTTTGGAAGGCTCGGCCGAACCGCCGGCGGCGCGAAGATCACCGCCATGCGTGCAGGCTGGTCGCCCACTTGCTCCGGCGGCGTTTCTTCCCGCACCCGAGTCGCGGTGATGCCCGTCGACTGCTCGACCGAAAGCACGGCCAGCATGACGGGCAAATCCGCGATCCGTGCACCGCTCGGGACCTTCCGGGAAGCCTGGCGGGCAAGCAGCTTGGATGCAGCGCTCATGTCCATGGCCATGGTTCTAGCAACGAGTGGATAAGCTGCCGTAAACGCGACGGTCACAGCTCATTAGGGTTAGTTATCAGTTGGTCAGGAGAGGTTACCAAGGCGTGGGCTGGCCGTGAGCGCACGCTACGCCTATATGGCCGGCCAAATGGACGCACTTTTCCAGCTCGAAGAACCCCTGAAGGCCCGCCGTATCGTCGTGGCCATGTCGGGCGGCGTGGACTCCAGCGTGGTCGCGGCGCTCGCCGCGCGCACCGGCGCTGAAACGATCGGTGTCACGCTGCAGCTTTACGATCACGGCGCCGCCGTCGGCCGCGCGGGCAGTTGCTGCGCCGGGCAGGACATTCGCGACGCGCGCGCGGTCGCCGACAAGCTTGGTATCGCTCACTATGTCTTTGATTATGCAAGCCGCTTCCGGGACTCGGTGATCCAGGGTTTCGCCGACGAATATATGGCCGGCCGAACGCCGATTCCCTGCGTGCGCTGTAACATGGGCGTCAAGTTCACCGATCTGTTCGCGCTCGCCCGAGACCTTGGCGCCGATTGCCTCGCGACCGGCCATTATGTCCGCCGCGTCCTCGGGCCGCAGGGAGCGGAGTTGCACCGCGCCATCGATCCCGCCCGCGACCAGAGTTATTTCCTGTTCGCCACGACGGCCGAGCAGCTCGCTTATCTGCGCTTTCCCCTAGGCGGCATGGAAAAGCCGGCAGTGCGTGCCATCGCCGCAGAGCTCGGCCTTGGCGTGGCGATGAAGCCCGACAGCCAGGACATCTGCTTCGTGCCCGACGGCGACTATGCAAAAGTGGTCCGCAAGGTTCGGCCGGACGCGGACGACGAAGGCGAGATCGTCCATATCGACGGCCGCGTGCTCGGCCAGCACAAGGGCCTCATCCATTATACGGTCGGCCAGCGGCGCGGGCTCGACGTCGGCGGCCTGCCTGATCCGGTCTACGTCGTGCGGCTGGATGCGGCGGAAAAGCGCGTGATTGTCGGCCCCAAGGCGGCGCTCGCCGTGCGTAGTGCCCGGCTCTCCGAGATCAACTGGCTCGGCGGCGATTTTTCCGGTCCGCTCAGCGCCAAGGTGCGGTCCCTGGCCAAGCCGGTGCCCGGGCGGCTGGACGGCGACCGGCTCAGCTTCAGCGTTCCGGAATATGGCGTGGCGCCCGGACAGGCCGCAGTGCTCTACGATGGCGATCGCGTGCTCGGGGGCGGCTGGATCGAGGAGACCGAATCCGCCGAGTTGATAGGCGCTTGATGGTCTGGGATCTGCGCGGCGCACTCTTGAAGAAAGAAGAGTTCGAGTCGGCGCGGCTCACTCATTTCGAGTTTCGGCAGCGTGCCCGGGCGATGCGCTTGCTTGCCGTTCGGATTGGGGGAGATTCCGACCAAATGGCGCTGCGTATTGCCGACAAGCCGGACGAAGGCATTCTCGCAGATCTTGCGGCGGAGTTCGGCTGTGATCCGCAGACATTGGTCGCGAATTATCTCGAATGCTGGGTCGAGGCTCGCGTGCAGCTCATCGAGGAAATCGGCGATCCGACCCCGCATCGGCTCGGCTAAAGAAGGCAAACGGCGCCCGTCTTTCGACAAGCGCCGCGCTTCTTTTCCGATCAATTATTTGCAGCGGACGTCGCTGCTGTTCTTGTCGACTTGCTGGCCGAGAATCGCGCCGAGCGCGCCACCGATCAGCGTACCGGCTGCGCGGTTGCGGCCGCCGTCGATGATGTTGCCGAGGACCGCACCGCCCGCGGCGCCTACGATCAGGCCGGTCGTGCCGTCGCTGCGCTTGCAATAATAGCGGCCGTCCGACCCGCGGTAGACCTCGTCATCGGAGGTCAGGCGGCGCTCGGTGTAGCGCGCATCGTCGCGATAATAACGCGAGGCGTCATAGGTGGTGACATAGCGGTCCGGCGCGTCGCGATAATATGGCCGGCCGCCATAGCCGGCGCCGCTGGAACTATTGTTCCAGTCCTGACGCTGCCAGCGAATGCGCTGGCTCAGATTGTCGAGACGGGACAGCAATATATCGCGCTCGCGCGAATCCAGCCGCCCCATGCGGCGGGCATCGCGCTGGATCGTGTTCAGTTCCATCTGCGAGCGGCGCGCTTCGCGGCGATCCAAGCTGCCGTCCGAGACGCCACGGTCGATGCGGCGCTGCAGGAATGTGATCCGCGCGTACGGATCGTCCGATGCGCCCCGCCAGAAGGCGTCGCGATTCCAGCTATTGGAGCCATAAGGCTGCGCCGTAACCGGCGCAGTGAGTGGCGCTGCGCCCAGCGCGACGAGCGCAGCCAGGCCGCCAAGGACAATCTTCTTCATGTTCTTACCTTTCATCAGCATGTTGGCGAAGACTGCAGATACAACGCTCAGGAGCCGGTTTTGTGCCAAAGGAAAGGGCGGCCACCCTTTGGATGACCGCCCCCCCGGGGAACTCATTTTGGTAGGCGTATCAGATACGGGCTCGTCCGATGCCGGGCAGGAGCATGCCGGTACTGCGCCGATAACTTCGGTAGGCATCGCCGAAGACCTCGATGAGATCACGCTCCTCGAACTGAATGGCGACGAGCATGAAGACCGACATTTCGAGCGCGAACAGCAAATGGCCGAGCGTCATCATTGGGGTGCTCCAGAAGGCGATGAAGAAGCCGAGATAGAGCGGATGGCGCACCAGCTTGTAGAGAATGGGCTGGCGGAGCTCGGTCTGCCCCTGGATCTGCCCGGTCAGGTGCTGCCAGACCTGTTTCAGGCCGAACAATTCGAAATGGCTGATCAGGAATGTGCTGAGCAGCACAACCGCCCAACCCAGGGCGAACAGACCCCAGAGAATGCCTTGGCTGAACGGATCCTGGACCGACCAGAGCACGGTCGGCAGCGGTTGCCAGCAGGCGAACAGCAGGATCAGCGCAAGGCTCGCGGCGAGCACATAGACGCTGCGCTCGATCGGCTTGGGGACGATCCGGGTCCAGACGCGCTTGAAGGCGGGCCGGGCCATGATGCTGTGCTGGCAGGCGAACAGCATCACCAGCAGCGTATCCACCGCGGCCGCCACGACGGGCTGGTTCACCAGCCCGCCACGGTCGACGCTTTGCGGCACCAGTGGCAAAGCCGCCAGAAATGCAATGAGATAGAGGAATGTCAGCAGGAAGATCACATAGGTGAATCCCGCGAACAGCCCATAGAACATGCGCAGAAACATGATCGATCCTCCCCGCTATGGCCGGCCGTCAGTTGTTGGCCGTGAGGGGATCGATGATCTGCGGAATCTCCGTGATCGTGCCGGCAGGAATGCCGCTGATCTCGGAGTGCTTGCGGATCGTCTCTTCGCTGTCGGCGAGATAGATGCAGAATGTCTTGTCACCCGCGACATAGCTGTGCTGCCATTGAATGGCAGGCTGTAGCTTCTCGAGAGCACAGTTGGACGAGCGGGCGGCGCCGCACAGCTCGACGGCGGACATGCCGCCAACGCCGGGGATGTCGCGCTCGATCATGTAGCGCTTCAGAGGGGTGATAATAGCGTCGGTCATTGGTCGTTCCTTTCAAATCGCTTCGTTGTGACGCGGTTATCCTCCAGTCATAGGCAGCGCTCAATCTAAAGCTTTTGCATGTAACTAAAGCTTTCCCTTATGATCAGTGCATGAGTCCGCCGTCCCATCTCAAGTCGCTCCAGGCATTGGAACTGGCTGTCCGCACCGGCTCTTTCGCGGCGGCTGCAGAGATATTAGCGATCACGCCCGCCGCGGTCGGCCAGCGCGTCAAGGCGCTGGAAGACTATCTCGGCGTCGAGCTGATCCTGCGCGGCCGTGCCGGCATTCGGCCGACCGCAGCGCTGGTAAAGGCGATCCCGCATCTGACCGCCGGCTTCGCGGCGATCGAGGCGGCGGCAGGCCAGCTCGATATGCAGCGACCGCAGGAGCTTCATATCGCCGCTGTGCCCGACTTGGCCGATCTCTGGCTCGTGCCGGCGCTTGCCTCGTTCCGCGCCGAGCACCCTCATATCGGCGTTTGCGTCAACGGTGCAGGCGACGTGCCGATGCGGCTGGGACCGGTCGACTGCGAGATTGCCTTCGGCGCGCCGGGCGACGATCCGCTCTGCGACCTCCTGTTTCACGACTATGTATTGCCCGTCGCTTCGCCGACGAATGTCGAGCGCACGCAGGACCTGCCCGCCGAAAGCCGGCTCGAGGGCTTTCCGCTGCTCCATCTCGATTTCTATAAGAACGATCCGGCGGGCATCAGCTGGCCACGCTGGTTCGCCGATAATGATGTCGCTCGCACCGCGCCTGAGCGTGGCATGCGCTTCCAGCGGATCGCGGGCGTGCTGGATTCCGTTCGGGCCAATGCGGGCGTCGCCTTGTGCGGCGCCGCGCTGCTGGGCGACGCGTTCGAAAACGGCGCGCTCGGCCTGCCCTATCCGGTGACAACGGGGCGCCGCACCGCCCATGGCTTCATCGCACGCTTCCGCCCGCGCCATACGACGGCACCGACCGTCGACATCTTCCGGGCTTGGCTGCGCGAGGAGGCCGCTCGGAAACGGGATTGGCTAGAGCGCTTCGTGGCAACCTAGGTACTGCTCCCGCGGAAGCAGGAGCACATGCCGGAGCCTAGCTGGCGAACCGCGCCCTTAGCCAGTCGTCGACCACTTTCGTCGCCGGATAGGCGGGATCGCCGAGGCTGCGGTTGATGACCATGTGACCCTGCAGCCCGGTGCCGGGAAAGTCGTTGATCTGCACATTCGTGCCCGCTGATCGCAGCGCCTCGGCCAGAGCGCGCGATTGCTCGATGCCGTCCTTCCGCTGGACGTGCAGAATGAGGAACGCGGGCGCATTGGGGGAAGCGGCCTGGAAAGTCGGCGACAGGGCGCGTTGCCGCGCGGGATCCTTGCCGAACGCCTGGTCGTATGTCGGTCCCATGATGCGCGCGCCGATGGCGAGTTGCTTGGGGACGTCATAGGCGGCGCCGTCGATCGGCACGACACCGACGATGGCGTTCTCGTCGAGCCCGGTGGCAACGAGGTAGCGCGGATCGGTACCGACCAAGGCAACGAGATGGGCGCCTGCACTGTGGCCCATAAGCACAATGCGGCGGGGATCGATGCCGAGTTCGCCGGCATGGCCGATGATCCATTTGAGCGCGCTCGCGACATCGCTCGCCTGCTGCTCGACGGTCGCATCCGGCACCAGCCGATAGTTGACAGAGGCGAAGGCGTAGCCCTCGGCGGGATAATGCGCGACCTTGGCCTTGCCGGTAGCATTCTCCATGTCGCCGCGCTTCCAGCCGCCGCCATGCACGAAGAGCACGAGGGGTGCGGGTCCGCGCGCGCGGGTCGTCGGCGACCAGAAGGCGAAATGCTGGAGTGGATCGGTGCCATAGGCATAATCGCGCCCGCCGCTGACCTTGTCCTTCTCGACCTGCTCGGCGAAGCGCTTGGCGACCCGCTCGCGGATGCGGTCGCGCAGAGATGCGTGGCCGGATTGAGCGACGAACGCCAACGCCACCGGAAGTGTGACGAGTGCCAAAACGAGCTTTCGATTCATGACCGTCTCCCGCTTCCCCAATTCGCTCATGGCCGAACATAGCTTGAGCAAAGCTGAACCACTTGCATGCTTGACTCCAGGACGGGCGAGCGGCAAAGGCGCCGCCGGACCGGGGCCGTTGATGCCCTGACGATCCAATCCGACCATCGAGTCCTGTCGAAGGGTGGTCCGGATCCGCTCTGGCAGGGCGGAGTATCATATCCATGGCAAATGTAACCGTGATCGGCGCCCAGTGGGGCGATGAAGGCAAAGGCAAGATCGTCGACTGGCTGGCGAGCCGGGCGGATTGCGTCGTGCGCTTCCAGGGCGGGCACAATGCCGGTCACACGCTCGTCGTCGGCGAGAATGTCTACAAGATCAGCCTCGTCCCCTCGGGCATCGTCACCGGCACGCTGTCGATCATCGGCAATGGCGTCGTGCTCGATCCCTGGGCGCTGAAGGCCGAGATCGAGAAGCTCGAAGGCCAGGGCGTCATCGTCACCGCCAAGAATTTCGCGGTGGCCGACAATTGCCCGCTCATCCTGCCCTTCCACCGCGATCTCGACGCGCTGCGCGAGACGGCGGCCGGCAAAGGCAAGATCGGCACGACCGGTCGCGGCATCGGCCCGGCCTATGAGGACAAGGTCGGCCGCCGCGCAATTCGCGTGTGCGATCTTGCGCATCTCGACGATCTCGATGCCCAGTTGGACCGTCTCTGCGCCCATCATGACGCGCTGCGTGCGGGTTTTGGCGAACCGCCGATCGACCGCGAGGCGCTGGTCGCCCAGCTGCGCGAGATCGCGCCGTTCGTGCTGCAATTCGCCGAGCCGGTGTGGAAGCGCCTGCGCGACGTGCGCAAGGCCGGCAAGCGCATCCTCTTCGAGGGCGCACAGGGCGTGCTGCTCGATGTCGACCACGGCACCTATCCGTTCGTCACCTCGTCCAACACGGTGAGCGGCACTGTCGCCTCCGGCACGGGCATGGGGCCGAATGCGGCGGGCTTCGTGCTCGGCATCGTCAAGGCCTACACGACCCGCGTCGGCTCCGGTCCTTTCCCGAGCGAGCTCGAGGACGAAACCGGCGAACTGCTCGGCCAGCGCGGCCATGAATTCGGCACGGTGACCGCGCGCAAGCGCCGCTGCGGCTGGTTCGACGCGGTACTCGTCCGCCAGACCTGTGCCCTGTCCGGCGTGACCGGCATCGCGCTCACCAAGATCGACGTGCTTGACGGCTTCGAGACGATCAAGATCTGCACGGGCTACAAGCTCAACGGCAAGCTCATCGACTATCTGCCATCGCACGCCGCCGACCAGGCGGCCGTCGAGCCGGTCTATGAGGAAATGGAAGGTTGGAAGGGCACGACCGTCGGTGCGCGCTCGTGGGCCGATCTTCCCGCGCAGGCGATCAAATATATCCGCCGCATCGAGGAGCTGATCGAGTGCCCCGTGGCCTCGGTTTCCACCTCGCCTGAGCGTGACGACACCATCCTGGTGCGCGATCCCTTCGAGGGCTGACCCCTAGTCACCATTCGCCCCGAGCAGCGGGCCGCGCAGAATGCGCCGGCGCCGGCTCGCGGGCGAACGGTGTAGGAGCGGGACGCACGGTCCCGCCGGAAACGCAGCTGAGGGATTCAGCGGAAGAAGAAAATCCAGAGCAAGAGGACGATCGGAAGGGGAATACCGACCAGCCAGAGTAACGCCGCCTTGCCCATGAAAAGCTCTCCTTTGTGACGATGGAGAAACGCGGGGGAAAGGGCGAGGGGTCCCGGCCTGTGCGAACCAGCACGTGCTGTGCAGGCAATGCTCACTTGTGGAAGAACAGATAGAGCAGGATCACCACCGGCAGCGGAATGCCGAGGACCCAGAGCAGGCAGCCTTTTGGCAAGTTCATCGATTATCTCCCAAGGTTCCCGCCATCAACTCGGGCGGAGGCAGCTTCGTTCCGCACAGACCCGCGCCCGCGCATTGCCCTTTTCCGCGCTTCCCCCTATGTGCCCCCGGTCATGACCCGGCCGATCACCTTTGCCATTCCCAAGGGACGCATCCTCGACGAGGCGTTACCGCTGCTCGCACGCGCAGGCATCGAGCCGGAGGCAGAGTTTCATAAGAAAGAGAGCCGTGCGCTCAAGTTCGCGACCAACGTTCCCGGCCTCTCGATCATCCGCGTGCGCGCCTTCGATGTCGCGACGTTTGTCGCCCATGGCGCTGCGCAGATCGGCATCGTCGGCTCGGACGTGATCGCCGAGTTCGGCTATTCCGAACTCTATGCGCCGGTCGATCTCGCCATCGGTCATTGCCGTCTCTCGGTGGCCGAACCGAAGGACGCGCCGCTCGAAGAGCTTTCGCAGGCGAGCCACATCCGTGTCGCGACCAAATATCCGCACCTGACGCGCGCTTATTATGAAGCGCAGGGCGTCCAGGCTGAGTGCGTGAAGCTGAACGGCGCGATGGAGCTGGCGCCGTCGCTCGGCCTGTCGCGCCGCATCGTCGATCTCGTCTCGTCCGGCGCGACGTTGAAGGCCAATGGTCTCGTCGAAACCGCGACAATCATGGACATTTCCGCGCGGCTGATCGTCAATCGCGCTGCCATGAAGATGCGCGCCGCCGAGCTCGTGCCGATGGTCGAACGCTTCCGTGCCGCGGTGGGTGCGAAGGATCTGGGGGGCAGTAATGCCGCTTAGGCTCGATGCGGGCGATCCCGGCTTCGCAGCTGCCTTCGATGCACTGGTCAATGCAAGGCGCGAGGCGGATCCGGATGTCTCCGACAGCGTGCGCGAGACGATCGTCCGCGTGCGCGCCGAGGGCGATACGGCGCTCGCCGAACTGACGGCCCGTTTCGACGGCTTCGATCTCGATGCGCAGGGCTGGTCGATTTCGGCCGAGCAATGCGCGGAAGCCTTCGAAAATCTCGACGCGCCGCTCCGTGACGCCCTTGAGACCGCCGCGCAGCGCATCGCCGCCTATCATGTGAAGCAGCGCCCGCGTGACGACCATTGGACCGACAATGAAGGCGTGCAGCTCGGCTATCGCTGGGGCGCTGTCGAGGCGGCGGGCATCTATGTGCCGGGCGGCCAGGCGGCTTATCCCTCGTCATTGCTGATGAACGCCATTCCCGCGAAGGTCGCGGGTGTCGACCGCATCGTCATGATGTCGCCGACGCCGGGCGGCGCGCTCAATCCCGTCGTGCTCGCTGCAGCCCATGTCGCCGGCATCACCGAGATCTGGCGTGTGGGAGGAGCGCAGGCCATAGCCGCGCTCGCCTACGGCACCGAGCGGATCAGGCCCGTGGACGTCATCACCGGTCCCGGCAACGCCTGGGTCGCGGAAGCCAAGCGGCAAGTCTATGGCGTTGTCGGCATCGACATGGTCGCCGGACCGTCCGAGATCGTCGTCGTCGCGGACGGCGCCAACGATCATGACTGGATCGCGGCCGACCTGCTCAGCCAGGCCGAGCATGACGAAACCAGCCAGTCGATCCTGTTTACTGACGACCCTGATTTCGCCGATGCCGTTGCGGGCGCGGTCGAGCGGCAGCTCGGCCAGATCTCGACCGGCGCGCGTGCGACCAAGAGCTGGGACGACAATGGCGCGATCATCACTGTGACCAGTCTGTTCGACGCCATGCCGCTCGTCGACCGCCTCGCGCCCGAGCATCTCGAACTGGCCGTCGACAATCCGCAGCCTTTGTTCGACATCGTGCGCCACGCCGGTTCGGTCTTCATGGGCCGCATGACGCCGGAAGCGATGGGCGATTATCTCGCCGGACCCAATCACGTCCTCCCGACCGGACGCCGCGCCCGTTTCTCCTCGGGTCTTTCGGTGCTGGATTTCATGAAGCGCACCAGCGTCATCCAGCTCGACAAGCGGGCCATGGACCTGCTTGGGCCAGCCGCCGTTGCGCTGGCCGAGGCGGAAGGGCTGCCCGCGCATGCCGCGAGCGTCGCGAAAAGGCTCAAACATGACTGAACGCTCGAAGACCCGATCAGCCGCGCGACTCGCTGCCGTGCAGGCCCTCTACCAGATGGAGATGGAAGGGACGCCGCTTCCCAAGCTGCTCCATGAGTTCCACCAGCATCGCCTCGGCGCGACCATCGAGGACGTGACCTATCATCCCGCCGAGGTGCCGTTCTTCGACGATGTGGTCGGCGGCGTCGATGCGCGGCGCGATGAGATCGATGCGCTGATCGGCAGCAAGCTGGCGTCCGACTGGTCGATGGAACGGCTCGACAAGCCGATGCGGCAGATCCTGCGCGCAGGCACCTACGAGCTGCTCGCCCGCGCCGACGTGCCCACCGGCAGTGTCATCAGCGAATATGTCGACGTCGCGCATGCCTTTTACGACAAGCGCGAAGCGGGCTTCGTCAACGGTCTGCTCGACGCCATCGCCAAGGCAGTGCGGTCTTAAGCATGGCCGCCCAGCCTCCGTTCGTGTCGAGCCTAGTCGAGACACGGATGGTGCGAACATTTCTCGGTTACGATCGAAGCCAGCGGATAAGGGCAGATGAGTAGCGAGGCGGACTTCCTCCGCCGCTTGCGCGCGATGGTCGCCGATCCGGCAGCCAGGGGCCTCATGGACGACGCGGCGCTGCTGGCCACCTCCGGCGAGCAACTGGTTCTGACATCCGATACGCTGGTGGAAGCGGTGCATTATCTGCCCGGCGATCCGCCGGAGACGGTCGGCTGGAAGCTGGCGGCCGTCAATCTCTCCGACCTTGCCGCAAAGGGCGCTGTGCCGCGCGCCTGCATGCTGAACTATGCGCTGGCCGGCGATACGGACTGGGATGCCGCCTTCCTCGATGGGCTGGCCGAGGCGCTCGATCGCCATGCCATGCCGCTCATCGGCGGCGACACGGTCGCGCTGCCGGCCGGGACGCCGCGCGTGCTGTCGCTGACCGCAATCGGAAGCGTGCCGGCGGGTCGGGACGTACCGGACCGCGCCGGCGCTCGGCCCGGTGACGTTATCTATATTTCGGGGCCTGTCGGCGATGCCGGCGCAGGCCTCGAGCTGTTGAAGGAGGAGGAGGCCGAGCCGGCTTCACTGATCGCCGCTTATCGCATGCCGGTGCCCGACCTGTCCCTCGGGCAAGCACTGGCGCACCAGGTCACAGCCATGATGGATGTGTCGGACGGCTTGCTCATCGACGCGCGCCGTATCGCGGAGGCAAGCGGCTGCGCGATTGAGATCACGGCCATTCCGCTGTCCGCCGACTATGCAGATCTTCATGGGCTGTCCGTCGCCAGCCGTCTTGCCGCAGCGACGGCCGGCGACGACTATGTTCTGCTTGCTGCCCTGCCGGCGGAATTGCCTGCGCCCGAGGCTATGATCGCCATCGGGCGCTGCACTAAAGGCGCGGGCCTCTCGGTCGTTCTGGATGGCACACCGGTCACGCTGCCGGAGCGGCTGGGCTACGAACATTAGCCCCACCCCAAACCCGATTCCGCGCGATCATCCCTAATTTCGCGATAATCGCGTTCATTTCTCCTCCTGCAATGTCGCCGATGCGAAAAGCGCCTCGGGACATCTAGCAGGAGTCTACCCATGTCCCTTTCCGTTTCGGGAATTGGGTCCGTTCAACCGGTCTTCGCGCCCTCAGCGCCAGCCCCATACGCCTCGAACAGCGAGTCCACGGCGAGTGTCGTCTCGACCACCACCGGCGCCGAAGCAGGCGCCGCGGCCGTGGTCTATGAGCCGGGCCCCTCGGACGCCGGCGAAAATCATACCTATGCGAACCGCAGCGCGCCTGCACAGCCGGCACCGCAGACAAGCTCTTTCGTCGGCGACGAGGCCGTGGTCGAAGCGACCGGCGGCACATCGCTGCCTCCGCCCGAGCTGCCGGAAACACCGCACCAGGCCGAAATAAAGCATCTTCTCAACGACGTCTGGGCGCCCGTCGGGCCGATCAATATCGATCCCGCCGCCGCCAATGTCGGCGCGCAGCCCGCGCCGCCCCCGGCTGGGCAGGCCGAGGCGTCGGCACAGGCGAGCTATGCCGCCGTCGCCGATGCACAGGTCGCAGGGGCTTCGGTTTCGGACGTCGAGAAATTTGCCTGACGCGACGCCCGCGAGGCCAAACGTAGACAATCATACGCTCAGGGTCGGCGAGGCAGCGCTCTCGCCGAATCCCGCCATTTGCAGCGAATCCCCAGCCGCTTAATCCGCTTGACGCGGCCCATTCCCGCTATAGGTTCCGCTCCCATTCGAACGGGACCGGAAAACCGGCCCGGCGGGAGTTTGAGGGGAGAATATTCAATGACGTCAGTTCTGATCGCCATAGGCTGCGGCCTGCTGGCGGTGCTCTACGGGCTGTTCACTGCCCGCCAAGTGCTCAGTGCGTCGCCGGGCGACGCCAAGATGCAGGAGATTGCCGGCGCCATCCAGGAAGGCGCCAAGGCGTATCTGGGCCGCCAGTACCGCACGATCGGCATCGTCGGCATCGTCGTCGCCATCATCATCTGGCTCACGCTCGACAAGATGGGCGCGCCTCTCTCCACCATCTCCTTCCTCATCGGCGCCATATTGTCCGGTGTTGCCGGCTATGTCGGCATGAACATCTCGGTACGCGCCAACGTCCGCACCGCAGAAGCGGCGCGCACATCGCTGCAGGGCGGCCTGACCCTGGCCTTCCGCTCCGGCGCCATCACCGGCATGCTGGTCGCGGGCCTCGGCCTGCTCGCCATTGCGGGGCTCTTCTATTATCTCGGGCAGGTCTCGCACCTCGCTCCCAATGACCGGCAGATCATCGCTGCACTTACGGCGCTGGCCTTTGGTGCTTCGCTGATCTCGATCTTCGCGCGCCTCGGCGGCGGTATCTTCACCAAGGCCGCGGACGTCGGCGCCGACCTCGTCGGCAAGGTGGAAGCCGGCATCCCCGAGGACGATCCACGCAACCCGGCCGTGATCGCGGACAATGTCGGCGACAATGTCGGCGATTGCGCCGGCATGGCGGCCGACCTGTTCGAGACCTATGTGGTGACGCTCGGCCTCACCATGGTGTCGATCGCGCTGCTCGTGAAAGCCTCGGCCGCCGAGCTCACCGCCCTCATGTCGCTGCCGCTCGCGGTCGGCGGCGTCTGCATCATCACGTCGATCATCGGCACCTATTTCGTGCGCCTGGGCTCGTCCAACAACATCATGGGCGCGCTCTACAAGGGCTTCTGGACCACTGCGATCCTCTCGGTTGCGGGCATCTATTATGTCACCTGGCAGGTGCTGGGCGGCGACATGAACGCGGCCATTGGCGCCAATCTCGACGGCACCGGCGGCTATACCGGCATGGCTTTGTTCTACTGCATGCTGATCGGTCTCGCGGTCACGGGCCTGCTGGTCTGGATCACCGAATATTACACCGGCACCAACTATCGCCCAGTCAAGTCGATCGCCAAGGCATCGGTCACCGGCCATGGCACCAACGTCATCCAGGGCCTCGCCATCAGCCTTGAATCGACCGCGCTGCCGACGCTCGTCATCGTCGTTGCGGTGATCGCGACCTACCAGATCGCTGGCATCATCGGCGTGGCGTTCGCCGCGACCTCGCTGCTGGCGCTGGCCGGCATGGTCGTCGCGCTTGATGCCTATGGCCCGGTCACGGACAACGCCGGCGGCATCGCCGAAATGGCAGGCCTGCCGGACGACGTCCGTCACCGCACGGATGCGCTCGACGCGGTCGGCAACACCACGAAGGCCGTCACCAAGGGCTATGCCATCGGCTCCGCCGCTCTGGCGGCGCTGGTGCTGTTCGGCGCCTACACGACCGATCTCAAGGAGTATTTCCCGAGCGTCGTCGTCGATTTCTCGCTGAACAATCCCTACGTCATCGTCGGCCTGCTCCTGGGCGCGCTGCTGCCCTATCTGTTCGGCGCGTTCGGCATGACCGCAGTCGGCCGTGCGGCCGGCTCGGTCGTCGAGGACGTGCGCGAGCAGTTCCGTTCTGACTCCGGCATCATGGCGGGCACCTCGCGGCCGAACTATGCGCGCACGGTCGACATCGTCACCAAGGCAGCGATCAAGGAGATGATCATCCCCTCGCTGTTGCCGGTGCTGACCCCGGTCGTGGTCTACTTCATCATCACGGCTGTCGCAGGGCAGGCCGAGGGCTTCGCGGCCGTCGGCGCATTGTTGCTGGGCGTCATCGTCTCGGGGCTCTTTGTCGCCATCTCGATGACCTCGGGCGGCGGTGCCTGGGACAATGCCAAGAAGTATATCGAGGACGGCAATCATGGCGGCAAGGGCTCGGAGGCGCATAAGGCTGCCGTGACCGGCGACACTGTCGGCGATCCCTACAAGGACACGGCCGGTCCTGCCGTGAACCCCATGATCAAGATCACCAACATCGTGGCGCTGCTTCTGCTCGCCGCGCTGGCGCACGGGGCCATGTAACAGAGCCCCGGCGCAATCCCGAAAAACGGGAGAGGAGGAGCCCGTCCGGAGAGATCCGGGCGGGCTTTTCCGTTGCCGGTTCATTTCCCTCTTCACCGGCGTCAGTCACTGCGGCATGACGACGCTTGGGAAATCGGGGGGATTCAAGATCATGCGTTTCCGTAAGAACGCCTGGGCCGGGCGGTTTGTTCTGGCGGCTGTAGCCGTTTCGGCATTGTATTGCGCGCTGCTGCCAGCTTCCGCACATGCGCAGGCAGCCGATGCCAACGCCGCGCCTGTTGTCCCGGCAACGGGCGTTCCACATCCCATCGAAGCCTTCGCGGCCTTGCCATTCATGGAGGGACCTCGCCTGTCTCCGGACGGTACGCGCGTCGCCGCAAAAGTGGCCGTCAAGGGCGAGCAGCGCCTCGTGATCATCGACGACCGGGGCGGCAAGCGCTCTTTTGCGCGAGTAATTGACCTTGGGGGGAATGATCTCAATTGGTGGCGCTGGGTCAACAATGACTGGCTTATTGCCGGTATCGGCAATGAAGACATTCTCGAAGGCATCCCATTTTACGTTCGGCGGACGGCGGCCATTCCCGTCGAGGGGAAATCGCTCAAGCTGCTTGCCAAGAACCGCGCCGGTGAAAGTGCGGACGATGTGATCTGGGTTGCAAGAGACGGCTCGCCGATCATCTATCTCTCCCTGCAAGGATCGGTCTACAGCGACGACGCGGCATTCTGGCCCAATGTCGAGCGTATCGACGTGTCAACGGGCAAATCCAAGCAGATCGTGGCGCCTCGCGAGGGCGTCGCGGACTGGTATGCCGATGCGGCGGGCAATGTCCGCATGGGTATCGGCTATGACGACGAGCGGCGCAGCAGCAAGCTCTACTACCGGTCCGACAACGGCTCCGATTTCAAGGTGGTCGACAAGGCGAACAAGCGCTTGGGCGAAAATCTGACCATACCCAGCCTCTTTCTGGCCGATCCCGGCCAGGCACTCGTGATCGATGACGGCGACGGCTTTGCCAAGGTGAAGAAGCTCGATCTCGCAACGCTGGCGGTCGGCGAGACTGTCTACGAGGTGCAGGGCTATGACGTTTCAACCATCTACACCGACGTCGCGGGGAGCGGTTTGGCCGGCGTCGGTTTTGCCGACACGCGATGGAAGGTGAATTGGCTCGATCCGGTCATGGCCGAGGTTCAAGCCAATCTGGACAAGGCCGTGGGCACGTCGCGTTGGGCCCAGATCGTCTCGATGAGCCAGGATCGCAAGACTCTGATGGTGGAGGTCGGCGGGCCTGACCGGATGGGCACCTATTATAAGTTCGAGCTCGAAGATGGCACGATGCACTTGTTCGCACGGGTGAGCGACAAATTCGGCGGTACGCCGTTCGCGCCCGTGAAGCCCATTCACTACAAGGCGCGCGATGGTCTGGAGATCGAGGCTCTGCTGACAGTGCCAGCTGGCAAGGAGGCGAAGAACCTGCCGCTCATCATCATGCCGCATGGCGGCCCGGCGACACGCGATCTGGAAGAGTGGGACTGGATCGCCCAGTTCCTTGCCGATCGCGGCTATGCCGTCATCCAGCCCAACTATCGCGGCTCGACCGGCTATGGCTCCGCGTTCGAGGAAAAAGGCCAAGGCCAGTGGGGCCTCGCCATGCAGGACGACCTCAACGACGCCGTCGACTGGATGGTGGCGCAGGGCATGGCCGATGCCAAGCGTGTATGCGTTGTGGGCGGTTCCTACGGCGGCTATGCGGCCCTGCGCGGGGCACAGCGAGACGGTGGCCGTTTCCGGTGCGCCATATCCTATGCCGGCGTTTCCGATCTGGCCGGCATCGTCAAATATGACGGCACCTTCTTCAACAACGCCAATGGCGCCAAAGCCTATTTCAAGAGCCAGGCTCCGGACTTCTCGCTGGTATCTCCGCTCAACTACGCCAATCAGTTTTCGGCGCCGGTCCTGATCATGCATGGCAAGCTGGACCGACGCGTGCCGGTCAAGCAATCGCGCGAAATGGCCGAGAAGCTGAAGGCTGCGGGCAAAACCGTTCGATATGTGGAGCAGCCCGAGGGGGACCATTTCTTCTCGCGCGAGGCTGACAGGCTGCAATTCCTCCAGGAGATGGAGGCCTTTCTGAAGCAGTATAATCCGGCCTGACGAGGCTCTTCCGAAGAAATCCCTGGAGGGCCTTCCCGTGACTCAGGTGCAGCGCAGTAGGCAGCACCGGCAGGCCGGGCTATAGCCGCCGCCATGGCTTCCCGATCCGGCTCTTTCCAGGACCAGCTTGACGCACTTGCCGGGCGTGCGCGCTTGCGACGCCTGTCGCCGCGCACCGGCCACGATTTCGCCTCCAACGACTATCTCGGTTTCGCGCACGATCCCATGATTGCGCAGGCGGTGCGCGAGGCCATTGCGCGGGGCGTGCCGGTCGGTTCGGGCGGTTCACGCCTGTTGCGCGGCAATGCGCCGGAGCATGAGGCATTGGAGGCGCAAGCTGCCACGATCTTCAGGAGCGAGGCCGCCCTGTTCATGGCGAATGGATTCGCGGCCAACGCGGCGCTGCTTTCGGCCCTTCCAGGCTCCGACGATCTCATCGTTGCCGACGCGCTGATCCATGCAAGTGCTCATGACGGCATGAAGCTGGGCAAGGCGCGATCCGTGCTCGCGGCGCACAGCGATGCGCAGGCCTTTGCCGATGCCATTGCGGGCTGGCGGCGCGAGGGTGGCCGGGGGCGTCCGTGGATCGTGGTCGAGACCCTATATTCGATGGATGGCGATGTGGCGCCGGTCGACGCTCTGGCCGAAATTGCTGCGCAACACGACGCGATGCTCGTTCTCGACGAAGCCCATGCGACGGCCGTGCACGGGCCGGGCGGCCGCGGTATCGGAGCGCATCTCGAAGGCCGTGACGATGTCATCGCGCTGCACACGTGCGGCAAGGGCCTCGGCGTCGAAGGCGCACTGGTCACGGCTACGAAATCCATCATTGACCTGCTCGTCAACAAAGGCCGAAGCTTCGTTTTCTCGACGTCGCCGTCGCCATTGATAGCCGTCGCCGTTTCGGCAGCGCTGGAGCGCATGCTCGACGCCGATCGGGAGCGGGCGCAACTTGCGGTACTCATCGAAAATGCTGCGCAACATTTATGTGCGCCGTTCGGCCTCGATCCACCAAAAAGCCAGATATTACCGGTGCTTATCGGCGACGATGCGCGCACGATGCGTGTCGCGACAATCTTGCAGGAAGCCGGTTTCGACGTGCGGGGTATTCGACCCCCGACGGTGCCGCGCGGCACGTCTCGCCTGCGCATTTCCATGACGCTCAATGTCGATGAGCCGATCATTGCCGCGCTGGGTGACGCGCTCCAGCAGGCCTTGGCTGCTGAGCCTGCATGAGCGGCGTCCTCATCGTCTCGGGCACCGATACCGGCATCGGCAAGACGGTCGCCGCGGCCGGAATTGCTGCAGCATTGAGCGCTCACTACTGGAAGCCCATTCAGGCCGGTACGGAGGAGGGCACGGACAGCGGCACCGCCTGGTCTCTGGGTGTCCGGACGGCGCATGTCCTGCCCGAAGCCTATCGGCTTGCGATGCCGGCCTCACCGCATCTTGCCGCGCAGCATGACGGCATCGCGATAGATCCCGCGCGGCTTGCACTACCGCCGGAGCGCCCGCTCATCGTCGAGGGTGCCGGTGGCCTCAAGGTGCCGATGCGCGCCGATCCGCCGTGGCTCATGATCGACCAGTTTGCGGCGTGGCAAGCACCGGTCCTGCTTGTCGCGCGAACAGCGCTGGGGACGATCAATCACAGCCTTCTCAGTATCGAGGCGCTGCGGGCACGGGCTATCCCGATTGCGGGCCTGCTGTTCGTTGGCGAAGCGCATGCCGAGAATGAGAGCGTCATTCCGGCACTGTCCGGCGTGCCGGCGCTGGGCCGCATTCCCTTGCTCGATCCGCTCCGCGCGGAAACGCTGGCGGAGGCCATGGCCGGCATCGACCTTGCTGCAATCCGAACTGCCATGGGTCTCGCAGCATGAGTTCGCCTGTCTGGCATCCCTTCACGCAGCATGGCCTGAAGGAGCCTATTCCTGAAATCGTCTCGGCGCAGGGCGAATGGCTGAACTGCGCGGACGGTACCCGGCTGCTCGACGCGATCTCGAGCTGGTGGGTGATCACCCATGGTCATTGCGAGCCGCGCATCTCCGCAGCTATCGCGGCGCAATCGGGCCAACTCGACCAGCTCATTTTTGCCGGCTACACGCACCCGCAAGCCGAGGCGCTGGCGCATGGCCTCGTGGAGATCGCGCCGCCCGGCCTGGCGCATGTCTTCTTCTCGGACAGTGGGTCGACGGCGGTGGAAGTTGCGCTCAAGATGGCGCTCGGCCACTGGCATAACCGCAAGACGCCGCGCCACCGCATCATCGTCATGGCGCACAGCTATCATGGCGATACGATCGGGGCGATGTCGGTCGGCGAGCGGGGCGCATTCAATCGCGCCTATGCGCCGCTGCTGTTCGATGTCGCGACGGTCCCGTTCCCGACGGCGGCGACGCAGCAAGATTCGCTCGATGCACTGGAGGCGCTTTGCAGTGCGCCGGAAAAGCCTGGGGCGTTCATCGTCGAACCGCTCATCCTCGGCGCCGGCGGCATGCTGGTCTATGCGGCGGACATCCTCCGCCAAATGCGCGAGATCTGCGCACGGCATGACGTGCTGTTCATCGCCGATGAGGTGATGACCGGCTGGGGCCGCACGGGCACGCTCTTCGCCTGCGAACAAGCGGGCATCGCGCCTGACATATTGTGCCTGGCCAAGGGCCTGACCGGTGGTGCTGTGCCGCTCGCAGCGACGTTGGCCAGCGAAGCGATCTTCGCCTCGCACTACAGCGGTGACCGGGCCGACATGTTCTATCATTCGTCGAGCTTCACCGCGAATCCGATCAGCTGTGCTGCGGCCAATGCCAATCTCGCCATCTGGCGCGACGAAGATGTGCTCAGCCGTGTTGCGGCGTTGGGCAACGCACTCGACGCCGGGTTGGCCAAGCTCGCCAACCACCGCGGTTTCGCCAAACCCCGCCGGATCGGCGCGATCGCTGCCATCGATCTCACGGTTACCGATGCCGGCTATCTGTCCGATGTCGCGCCGGCGCTCCGGGCCTATTTCCTGGGCGAAGGCCTGTTGATCCGCCCGCTCGGCAACACCATCTACCTCATGCCCCCTTATTGCACGGCGCCGAGCGAAATCGCCCGCGCCTTCGATTGCATCGGCAATGCTGCAGACGATCTCGCCGGGCGAAATCGCTGAGCGTCACTTGCTTTTCATTTGCAGCGAATGGGTCTATGGGGCGCCTTTCGCGAACTATTGGAAGATTATGGCCAAAGAAGAACTGCTCGAAATGCGCGGACAGGTGGTGGAGTTGCTCCCCAATGCGATGTTCCGCGTGCGCCTCGAAAATGACCACGAGATCCTGGGTCATACCGCAGGAAAGATGCGCAAGAACCGCATCCGCGTGCTGGTGGGCGACGAAGTGCTGGTCGAGCTGACGCCCTATGATCTGACCAAGGGCCGCATCACCTATCGCTACATGCCGGGCCGCGGCGGCCCCGGACCGCAGGGCTGATATTTCCAGCGCGCACGTGGCCCATTAGAGGCCATCCATGACAATTCGCCTCATTCTCGCGTCCGCTTCGCCGCGCCGGCTCGACCTGCTTGCGCAGATCGGCGTGGCGCCTGACGCGGTCGACCCCGCGCATATCGACGAGACGCCGGGCAAGACCGAGCTGGCTCCCGCTTATGCCGTGCGCATGGCGATCGAAAAGGCAGAAGCCACGGCGGCCCGGCATCCCGATGCGCATGTGCTGGGCGGCGACACGGTGGTGGTCTGCGGTCGCCGCATCCTGCCCAAGGCCGAGACAGAAGATGACGCGCGCCTGTGCCTGAAGCTCCTTTCGGGCCGGCGGCATCGCGTCTTGAGCGCGGTCGCGCTCGCCGATCCCGATGGCAAGATGCGCCACAGGCTGTCGACCAGCATCGTCACCTTCAAGCCGCTCCATGCCGACGAGATCGACGGCTATGTTGCGAGCGGGGAATGGCAGGGCAAGGCGGGCGGCTATGCGATCCAGGGCCGTGCGGCTGGCCTTATCCGGGCCGTGCAGGGCAGCCCCTCGGGCATCGTCGGCCTGCCGCTTTATGAGACACGCGCGCTGCTGGCTGCTGCGGGAATATTGAAATGAGCGAGATGCCCACGGGACCGCACTGGCTCTACGAGGAAGGCATTGGCGAGGCGCGCGCCGCGCTCGTCCAGGGCGGCCGCATCGTCGAAGCGCAGATCGAGCGCGCGGGCGCCCAGGTTCGCGCCGGCGGCGTGCATGCCGGGCGGCTGGTACGCACGCTCATCCAGCGCAAGCGCGGCATCGTGCGCCTCGATGGCGGCGAGCATGTGCTGATCGAGCCGATTCCGCCGAAGGTCGCCGAGGGCGCTGCGGTCAAGGTCGAGATCTTCCGGGAGGCGATCGGGGAACCCGGCCTTGAGGGCGAGCGCGAGAAGCATGCCAAGGGCCGGATCGCGCAATCCGGCACGGTCGCCGGTCCGGGACCCACGCTCTACCAGCGCATCGTCGAGACCGGCCTGCCGGTGGTTCCGTGCCCGGCGCATGAAGAGGATCATCTCGAAGCAGCCGGCTGGAGCGAACTTCTGTCCGAGGCGATGACCGGCGAGGTCGGCGCGGAGGATGCCGCACTGCGCATTTTCCCGACGCCGGCGATGACGCTCATCGATGTGGATGGCAGCCTTGAGCCGGCCAAGCTCGGCCCCAAGGGGGCGAAGCTGGCGGCGCAGGCGATCCGCCGCATGGGGATCGCCGGTTCGATCGGCATCGATCTCCCGACCATGAACAACAAGGACGAGCGCGCCGTCGCCGCCGCGCAGGTCGACAAGTTTCTGCCCCAGCCGTTCGAGCGGACCGCCGTCAACGGCTATGGCTTCATCCAGATCGTGCGCCGCCGCGAGCGTGCCTCGCTGATCGAGCTGCTGCGCGCCGATCCGGTCCGCGCGGCGTCCATGGCGGCGCTACGCGCGGTGGAGCGGGCAGGGGCGGGTCCGGTGACGCTGACCGTCGCGGTGCCGGTCGCGCGCGACATTCTCACGCATCCCGACTGGATCAAGCTGCTGGAACGCCGTCGCGGCGGAACGGTTACGATCACGGGCGACGACGCGCTCGCTCTGGGGTCTCACCATGTCCATTAAGTCCCGCTGCCCGATCTGCAAAAAGCCGGCCGTGCAGGAATTTCGGCCGTTCTGCTCGCGCGGCTGCCGCGACCGCGATCTCATCAACTGGATGGACGAGGGCTACAAAGTGCCCGTCGCTCCGGACGAGGACGAAAAGCCCGAGGCCGAATAGCCGGCCCCGGGCTCTCTCATTTCGTTACCAGAGGCGAACCCTGTCCTCGGGCGCCACATAATAAGCACTTCCCGGCTTGATACCGAATGCTTCGTAGAAGGCGTCCACATTGCGCGTCGGGCCGATGATACGAAACTTGGACGGCGTGTGCGGGTCCGACGCCATCTGCTGCTTGGCGGCGTCGGGCCGCTGCTTTTCCTTCCAGAACTGCGCGAAGGATAGGAAGAAGCGCTGATCGCCCGTCAGGCCATCGATCACTGGTGCGGGCTTGCCCTTGAGGCTCGCATGATAGGCGTCGAACGCGATCAGCAGGCCGGCAAGGTCCGCGATATTCTCGCCCATGGTGAGCTTGCCGCTCACAAACATGCCGGGCACGGCCTCATATTTGTCGTACTGACCGCCGAAACGATCGGCCTGCGTACCGAAGCGCTTGGCATCGTCCGCCGTCCACCAGTCGCGTACGGCGCCGGTCGCATCGATCTTGCGGCCCTGATCGTCGAAGCCGTGGCTGATCTCGTGGCCGATGACGGCGCCGACGGCGCCATAGTTGACTGCCGGATCGGCATCAGGATCGAACGTCGGCGCTTGCAGGATGCCTGCCGGGAAGACGATCTTATTTTCGAGGCCGCCATTATAGGCGTTCACGGTCTGCGGGTTCATCCCCCACAGCTTACGGTCGACCGGCTTGTACAGCTTGTCGAGCGAATATTGCCAGTCGAAGGCATGCGCGCGCGCGACATTGCCGTAAAGATCTGCGGCATCGATGCTGAGCTTGGAATAATCGCGAAACTTGTCGGGGTAACCGACCATTACGTCCATCTTGGCCAGCTTTTCGAGCGCAGCCATTTTGGTGGTGGGTGCCATCCAGTCATTCTCGGCGATGCGCTTGGCCATCGCCACCTTGAGGTTGGCGACGAGCTCCTCCATGATCGCCTTGGAACGGGCGGGAAAGAAGTCCTGCACATAGACCTGGCCGATCAGTTCACCCAGCGAACCGTCGAGAAGCGTGTCTGCCCGCTTCCAGCGCGGCGTCAGCTGCTTGGCGCCACTCAGCGCGCTGGTGAACAGGAAGCGGCTGTCAACATAACGCTTGGGAAGATAGGGCGAGGCGCCTGACACGACGCCGAAGGCCTCCCAGGCCTTGAGCGTTTCGATCGGCGTCCTGGCGTATAG
Organism: Sphingobium sp.; assembly: GCA_017745115.1. The sequence goes on from JAGIAA010000003.1 coordinate 27,333, forward strand.
ATCGGCGATGGCCTTGATGGCCGTATTTTCCTGCAAGATCATCTTGCCGGGTGCCGTGACGCCGGCGCCAGTGAAGAAGGCATCCCAGTCGATGCCAGGCGCGTAGGTCTTGAGCTGCGCCGGGGTCATCGGGTTGTTGACCTTCTCGATTTCACGACGATCGGCGATCGGCCAGCTCAGCTTCGCGATCTCGGTCTCGAACGCCATGATGTCGGCGGCCGCCTTGGCGGGATTCGCGTAGCCCGCGAGACCCAGCTGCCGTGCGATGTAGGCGGCGTACGCATCGCGCTGCTTCTTGAAATCGTCCTTGAGATAATAGTCCCGGTCGGGAAGGCCCAGGCCCCCCTGGCTCAGCCACAAGATGTTCGTGTTGGGATCCGCCGTATCCGCATCGACGCCAGGATCGACTAGTGAACGCCCGAAGCCGCCAGCGGTGGCGCCCATGTAGCGGGCAAGCGCGACCTTGTCGTTGACGGAAGCCAGCTTGGCGAGGTCGGTGCGCAGCGGCGCGTCGCTTACCTTCTCAACGGCCTTCTCGTCCATGAAGCTCTTGTAGAGACCGCCGATCTGCGTCTGCGGTCCCTGACTCGCAATCACATATTTCTTCTGCTCGAGGGTCAGATTGTAGATGTCGTAGAAGCTGCTGATGGAGGCCTGGTCAGCCGGGATTTCCGTTCGCTTGCTCCACGCGCCGTTCACATAGCCATCGAAATCATCGCCTGCTCCGACGGTCTTGTCCACGGCGGTAAGGTCCACGCCCCATGTGCCGTAATGCGGCGCGGCGGGTTTAACGGGCGCAGCGGTGGCAGCTGGCGCAACCGTGGTGGTTTTGGCGGTGAGAGCGGGGGTGAGTGCGACGGCCATGGCCGAAGCAATCAGGAGCGAACTGCGCATGCGAGATCCTTGAGGAATGAGGGGCATTTCGGAGCGCGGTCGGTCTTGTGACCGGCGCCGCCCGTGTCATGACGCTGACACTATGACGCGATGCGAGGGATGGAAAGCCCTTCCCGCTCAGCGGGTGGCCCAATTAAGCATCATTGGGGTGGACAGGGCGGGACACGCTTCTTATAGGGCCAGCCTTCGCCCGGCGCCTGCCGGTGTCATGACCCGTGCCCGGGTAGCTCAGTTGGTAGAGCATGCGACTGAAAATCGCAGTGTCGGCGGTTCGACTCCGTCCCCGGGCACCATTTTCCGATAAGTGATTGGCTGCAGTATCGCCTGTGATCTTCAGGCGATAACGTGGAGCGATATCCAGATGAGCCGGACAAGGGCTGTTCCACCGAAGAACAGCAATGCCACGCCAAAAGCGATTTCACTCCAGCCCCTTCGCCTGCCTCGCTTCCAATAGGCAGCAAGACCAGCCGCCACGATCAGGATCAATGACGCGACTGCAAACTGTGCACTGAGGCGTGCGACGCTCGGGCGAAGCTGCTCATGCTCAACGCCCCAGGCCGTGAAGGGATCGGCGACCATGCTGCCGAACCACAGCACCGTCGCCGTGGCTAGTAGCAACAACCGCCATTTCCACATTGCCTCATCTCCCAACCTGGCGCAGCAACCCCTTCAGTACATTCCAGCGCTTTGTGATCGCGCGACCATAGCTGAGATTTCGCTGAATCTGGCCAATTGATAGATCCGGCCCTTGATCGATCTCGGACACTATTCTCGTCTGCAAACGTCCCGAGCGGCTCACGGCCAGACGTAGGCTAAGCCGACGGGAAACGGCCCTCATCGTCGTGCATGTCGATCTCGCGCACGTGCCGTTTCTGGCGTGCGGCGTCGACGAGCGTCCGCAGCTCTTCGCGGCGGCGGCGGGCGGCGTCGACATGCGGGATGACCAGCGGCGCGTCTCTCGTCGTTTCGTCGCTGGAGAGGATGCTGATGGTGCCGATGTCCGCCCACTGATTGATCAGGCTGAAGTCGATCCGGATGTTCTTGACGCGGTAGAGCTCGATCTCGTCGATGCTCTTGTTGAAGATGCCGCGGCGAATGATCAGGCGCTCGGGCGTCACTTCATAGGTCGTGGCCAGATTGTTGATCCATTTGACGAGGATGATGATCAGGCCGACGCCGACGAGGCAAAGCAGCAAGGTCGCCCAGCCCGCGAGGGTTCCGCGCAGCCATCCCCAGGTCGAGGAGCGAAACTGATCAGTCACTTGGTCCATATCCACTCCTCACGTCGAGACGGCCCCGCAGCGCGCCTGCGGGTGATACATGCCTCTAACGCGCCCGATCTTGAAGGGACAATCGCGCCGGCCCGTCAATCGTCGGGCCTGGCAGCTAGTCTGCCGCCACGACATACTGGCTGGGCGCCGGCTTGCGCGCGAACCACACGATACCGATCAGTCCGAGCGACAGCCAGCCCGACGCCCAGAAGATATCGAGCGTGGAGAGCAGATAGGCCTGGTTGACGACCGAGCGGCCGATCGCGCCCAGGGCCTGGGCCGAGTTCATGCCCATGGTTTGCAGGTGGCCGGCCGCGTCGATGAACGTCTGCGAGAAGGGGCTCGCCGCTTCGGACAGGCGCGTCTGGTGCAGGGCCTCGCGACGATCCCAACAAGTCGTCACCAGGCTGGCGGCAAAGCTGCCCGCCGTGATCCGCGCGAAGTTTGAAAGGCCGGTGGCAGACGGCACACGCTCGGGCGCCAGTCCGTCGAGCTGGATGGTGATCAGTGGCACGAACAATGTGGTCATTGCGATGCCCTGCAGCAGCAAAGGCATGGTCAGCACGAAGAAGCTCGCGTCGGGCGGATAGGCGCTGCGCAACAGGAACGAGCCCGCAAAGCTGAGGAACGAGATCGTCGCCATGATGCGCGCATCGACCTTGAAGCGGCTGATCAAAGGCGTGGTGATCACGGCGATGATGCCGGCCGGTGCTGCGACGAGACCGGCCCAGGTCGCAGTGTAGCCCATCTGCGTTTGTAGCCAGAGGGGCAGCAGCAGATTGTTGGCGAAGAGCAGCGCATAGCCGAGGCAGAGCGCAGTGGTGCCCAGAAGGAAATTGCGCCGCGTGAACATCCGGATGTCGACGGCGGGGTGCTCCTCCGTCCATTCCCAGATCAGCCAGGCGAAAAAGCCGACCACCGCGAAAATGGCGAGGATGGTGATGAACGGGCTCTGGAACCAGTCGCGATTCTTGCCCAGATCGAGCAGGGTCTGCAGGCTGAACACCCAGAAGGTGAGCAGGAACAGCCCCATCTTGTCGATTGGCAGCTTGCGCGTCGGCGTTTCACGGCTCTTCAGCATCGACCAGGTTATGAAACCGGTGATGAGGCCGAGCGGCACGTTGATCAGGAAGATCCAGCCCCAGTGATAATTGTCGGAGATGTAGCCACCGAGCACGGGCCCGAAAATCGGTGCGGCGAGCGTCATCGCCGACCAGATGCCGAGCGCGGTCCCGCGCTTCTCGCTCGGGAAGATGGCGAGCAACAGCGCCTGGCTGCCGGGGATCATCGGGCCCGAGAGGCCGCCTTGCAGCACGCGGAAGACCACGAGGCTCGGCAAGCTCCAGGCAATGCCGCATAGGAATGAGGCGGCGGTGAAGGCGAGCACCGAGACGGTGAAGGTCCGCACGACCCCGAAACGCTGCATCAGCCAGCCGGTCAGCGGCACGGTAACGCCATTGGCCACGGCGAAGGCGGTGATGATCCAGGTGCCGGTGTCGCTGGAGACGCCGAGGCTGCCTGAGATGGTGGGCAGCGAGACGTTGGCGATGGTCGTGTCGAGCACCTGCATGAAGGTGCCCAACGCCAGCGCGAACGCCGCGAGGCTGAGGCTGACGCCGCGCAGCGGCGCCGGGCCGGCTTGCGCGGCGCTGCTCACCGGACGCTTCCGCCGAGATTGGCGGCAATGATCCGCTTCACGGTCGCGTCGACCGCCGGGCCGCCGGTCAGGCTCGGCTGCGTACCGCCGGCCGGTGCCGAGGCCGTCGCCACAAGGGGCCCGGAGCGGTTGGAGGTGTCGACCTCGACCTTCGTCGAGAGGCCGATGCGCAGCGGATGAGCGCGCAGCTCTTTGGCATCGAGCGCGATGCGCACGGGCACGCGCTGGACGATCTTGATCCAGTTGCCCGAGGCGTTCTGCGGTGGAAGGAGCGAGAAGGCGTTGCCGCTGCCTGCGCCCATGCCCACCACCTTGCCGTGGAACACGATCTTGCTGCCGTAGACGTCGGCGGTGATCGTGGCCGGCTGGCCGACCCGGAGGTCCGCCAGCTGGGTTTCACGGAAATTGGCGTCGATCCAGACCGTCTCGAGCGGCACGACGGCCATGAGCGGGGTGCCGGCGGCGACCTGCTGGCCGAGCTGAACGTTGCGCTGCGCGACGATGCCGGCGACGGGTGCCTGAACGGTCATGTAGGACCGGTTGATCGCGGCCGCGCGCAGATTGGCGATGGCGCCCAGGATCTGAGGATTATTCGCCACGCTGGTGCCGGAGATCGTGCTTGCCGCCTGGCCGCGCCGGGCCTGTGCGAGATTGAGCGCTGCGCGCGCCGCCGAAACGGCATCGGACGCATGGCTCAACTCTTCGCCCGAAATCGCGCCTGATGCCGCAGCGCTCTGGCGGCGCTTGTAATCGGCCTGGGCCCGGGTGAGATCGGTCTGCGCCTTGGCGATCTCTGCCGTGCCCTCGTCCACCGCAGAGCGCGTCGCGCGAATGTCGCGGACGGCCTGGCCGAGCTTGGCTTCGGCGGCCGCGAGCGCGACGTCCTGTTGCGCCGGATCGAGATCGATCAGGGTCTGACCACGCGTCACGGCCTGGGTGTTGTCGGCGTGCAGGGCCAGCACCGTGCCGGACTGCCTTGCCGTGATGGCGACGATATTGCCGTTCACATAGGCGTCGTCGGTTGCCTCGGTGGGCGGCGCAAGCAGGCGCGATCCGCCATAGCCGACGGCACCCAACGCGACGAGTATGCCGAGTACCGTGAAGCCCAGCCTGCGGGCGCGCGGTTTGCGGGCCGGCGTCTCGGGTGGGATCTGGATGAGCGGAGCAGACTCGGCCTCGGCGATGGCGACCCGCTCCTCGGCGATGGTCTCATCATGGTCGAACTGCGCTTCGCGGACATAGTCTGTCATGACTGGGTCTTCCGTGTCTGAGCGGCCGTCAGGGCCATATTGTCAGGATTGAAGCCGCCTCCGAGGGCGGCGATGAGCTGGATGCGCCGGCTGAATGCCTGGGCCTGCAGCGCGATGAGCGTCTGTTCAGCGGCCAGCAGCCGGAAGCCGGAATCGATCGCGTCGAGCCGCGAGCCGAGGCCCGTGTCGACGCGGACCTGGTCCAGCCGGACCGTCTCGCGCAGGCCGCTGACGACCTTCAGCTGGGCGACGAGGTCGCGGTCGCTGGTCTGGACGCCGGTGATGGCATCGGCAGCGTCGTGCACGGCTGCGAGAACGCGCCCATTATAGGAAGCGATGTTCTCGTCGATGCCGGCGACGGCGCCCCTGTAATTGGCCTTGAGGCGGCCGCCTTCGAAGATCGGCAGGTGAATGGCCGGGCCGGCGCCATATTCGGTCGAGCTCGCCTTCAAGGCATTGTCGAGACCGAGTGAAAGCGTGCCGAACAGGGCGACGATGTTGACGTTGGGCAGGAACTCCGCCTTCGCGACGTCGCGTCCGGCCATCGCCGCATCGATGCGTGCGCGTCCGGCAAGCAGATCGGGCCGCCGGCCGAGCAGGTCGGCGAGCAGGACCTGGGGGACAACAGGGACAACGTCGAACGCCAGCGTCGGCGCCGTGATCTGGGCGTAGAAATCGGGTCCCCTGCCGACAAGCGCCGCGAGGGCGTGGATCATCAGGTCGCGCTGGCCTGCGGCGCGGGTGTGCGCCTGCTCGGCCTCGGCGAGGAGCGTCTTGGCCTGTTCGAGGTCAAACTGGCTGGCGAGCTGGCTCTTGATGCGCGACTGGACGAGATCGAGCGCCCTCTCGCGGGTCTGGACGAAGCCGTCCGCCACGGCGATCTGCCGTTCGGCCTGGGCGAGGCCGACATAGGCTTGGGCAATGGCGGTGGTCAGCGTAATCCTCGCCGCGGCGGCATCGAGCTGGACGGCCTCGGCGCTGAGCCCCGCTTGCCGCACCGCCGCCTTGTTGCGGCCGAACAGATCCAGGTCCCAGTTCAGCGTCGCTTCGACCTGCGGAACCCAGAACGTCGAACCGCCAAGCGGCGGGGGCAGGATGTAATTTTGCGGATAGCGCTGGCGCGGGACCTTGGCGTCGACAGCGACCTGCGGAAGGCCATTGGCCTGCTGGACGCCGATCGCCGCCTGGGCGGCGCGAACGCGCGCCAGAGCGGCGGCGAGATCCGGGTTACCGGCGAGACCCATATCCTCAAGCTTGTTCAGCTGAGGGTCGCTGAAGACTGTCCACCAGTCGTCCGCGATTGTCTGGGCCTCGCCGGCCGGGATGCCCAGCGCCTGTGGGGCAATGGCGCTGAGCTGGGGGGATGTATTCGGCACGCTGGCGCAACCTGCGAGTAGGAGCGCGGCGAATGCCGCGAGGGAGGGGCGGCGGTTCATGCGACCAACTCCTCTGCCTCGACGAGCGCATTGGCCTTGTCGAACAGTTTGCCGAGGGTCACGAGAAAGGCATCGGCTTCGGCCTGATCGAGCGGTTCGAAGATGTCGCTCCATGCGCCCACGACATGAGGGGTCAGGGCCTGCGTTACGGCGCGGCCGGCGTCGGTGATGCGGAGTTTGACGACGCGCCGGTCATTGCCGCAGCGATCGCGATGCAGCAGGCCATGGTCTTCCAGGGTGTCCACGAGGCGCGTGGTCGCACCCGTGGTGATGTCCAGCTCGCGGGCCAGTTCGCCTGCATTGGTGACGACGCCGTCCAGGATGACCTTGAGCGAAATCCACTGGGTGTAGCTGAGGTCGAGCTCCTGGAAACGCGCTTCGAGGCGGGTTTCGACATGGTGCGTCGCCAGCTTCGCCAGGCGGCGAACCATTCGTCCGGGGGAGCGCGCATCGACGCAAATATCATCGGCGAATCGGGGCATATCCAGGCACCTCCGCAATTAGCTGCAAAGGCAGATACTTTATGTGCAGAAAAATACAAGGCACTTAATTGCGAGCAGTTATTGGGATGCTGATAGCCAGGCTATCAGCGGGAGGCCGCCAGCTGAGTCGCGCCAACGCGAAACGGCCGGCCCGCATGGCGGACCGGCCGTGTCTTTTCTCGAAGTAGTAAGGCTTAGCGCGCCGCGAGCGGCAGCGACTTGAGGCCAGCGACGACATCGACCCTCGGCGCATCGAAGGAAACGTTGATGCCGTTCGCCCTGCCTGTCACCTTGCCGTTACGCTCGACAAGATAGAAGGGATAGCCGGGCGTCGCGGTGCCCTTGTAGATGGTTGACTGGCCGACCTGCGTCTTGGTGTAGACGTAAGTCACGTCGTCATGCGTGAATTGCATCTTCGGCGAAATTTCTGCACCTGCAAAGGCGGGGGCGGTCGCGAGGGAAGCAGCGGCGACGGCGAGCGAGATGAGGGTCTTCGACATAGCAAATCTCCAGAAAAAACAGCGGGAAAGATCCATCTGACATCCTGTTTGTTCTGGGGCAAATGTATGTAACACAAACCGTTTTCACAAACGCAAAATCGACAATTGCCGTTGCGAATTGTGCACCTGCGAAGTTATTTAATGGCGCTGTAACGTTTCATGCAACCGCACGAACGGTACGTAACTTGTTCGCAATGCAACGATCTTTCATCCCCTTCCCAACGCAAAGAACCGACAAGGTTGAATGGGAGGCACAAAAAATGGGAATTCAGCGCAATTGGCACCGCAGCGCGAGTGCCATGGCGACCGCGTGGTTGCTGCTCAATGCCGCGGCGGCGCGTGCCGAGGCGGCGGACGACAATGACGACAAGAGCACGATTATCGTTACGGGCATCCGCCAAGCGGACCTGCAGACGAATACACCGACCGGCAGCCGCCTGGGTCTGAGCATTCTTGAGACGCCGGCGAGCCTCAATGTGGTCGACGGTGACGCGATCCGGCTGCGTGGCGATGCGCTCGTGATCGATGCCGTGACACGAGCGCCCGGCGTTACCAGCACCGGCAATCCCGGCAACGGCGGCACGTCGCTCTCGATGCGCGGCTTCAACGGCCAGGGTTCGGTGCTGCAGCTGTTCAACGGCCTGCGCCTGTTCCCTGTGGCAGGCACGATCACCTTCCCGTCCGATCCCTGGAACATTGCGCGGATCGAAGTGCTGAGCGGACCTGCTTCAGTGCTCTATGGTCAGGGCGCGCTCGGTGGCGCGGTCAATGTCATTCCCAAGCAGCCCAATAGCAGCCGGTTCGAGGCACAGGCCGACGTCGGCTATGGCTCGCAGAACAGCTGGCACGCTTCCGGCGGCGCCGGGGGTCCGATCGGCAGCGGTTTTTCGTTCCGGGCAGACGCCAGCTACCGTAAGTCGGACGGCTATGTTGCCCGTGGCGATTCCGACAATCTAGCGCTTTCCGGCGCACTTCGCTTCGCCCCGAACGACCAGTTCAGCGTGACGCTCCGCGACGATTATGGCGAGTTCCATCCGATGAAATATTTCGGGACGCCGCTCATTAATTCACAGCTCGACACCTCCATTCGCGGCAACAACTACAATGTCAGCGACGCGGAAATGCATTTCCGCGACAATCGGCTCGCACTGACCCTTGACTGGAATGTCTCGGACGCCATCACGATCAACAACACCGCCTATTATCTCACCAGCAAGCGCAAGTGGCGTAATCTGGAGACCTATTGCTGGATCGCGGCGAACGGCGATTGTCCGAACAACATCGGTTTCGGCACGCCCGGCAATATCTACCGCGCGGACAATTTCGGCATCGTCCACGACCAGGAGCAATATGGCGAGCAAGGCACCGTCAAATGGTCGGCACCGCTTGGCGGCATGGTCAAAAACGACCTGCTGATCGGTATCGACGTAAGCCGCGTCAACCTGACCTATTCGCACGATTTCGGCTCGGATTATCAGGAAGACGAGGTTCCCAAGCAGAACTTCAATCCAGGCCTGTTCCTGGACACGCAAGGCATCGCGCCGCGCTATCGCACCACAACCGATACCTTCTCGTTGTTTGCGGAGGATCGGCTGGCGCTTTCGGAGCAACTCTCGATTGTCGGCGGCGTGCGCTACGAGCGGAACAAGGTCGGCCGCTGGAACTTCGTCTACACCGGCAGCAACATCACCGGAGAGACGCCGGCGCTCAATGGCGGTACCGCGGCCTACAAGACGCTGAGCCACACGACGTGGCGGGTCGGCATGGTCTATGAGCCGACCAAGAACCTTTCCTTCTACGCGCAATATGCGACCGCGGTAGACCCGCTCGGCACGCTCACAACCTATTCTACGTCCGGCACACAGTTCCAGCTCACCAATGCTGACGGCTATCAATATGAGGCCGGCGTCAAGGGTGTGTTCCTGGAAGGCAAGGGATCATTCACTGTCGCAGCCTATCGTCTCGTCAAGAAGAACCTGTTCGGCCAGCCGAGAAACAATGGCGTCATCACTGCGATCGGCCAGCGCTCGTCGCAGGGCGTCGAGGCGAGCCTGACCATGGAATTGCCAGGCGGTTTCGCCATCGACGCCAACGGTACGGTGCTCGATGCGAACTATGACGACTTCGTCCCCTATAATGGCAATACGCCTCCGGGCGTGCCGGAGACGGCGGCAAATCTCGAGCTGCGCTGGAGCGGTCTCAAGAGCTTCCAGGTGCGCGGCAATCTTCGCTATGTGGGGGATCGCTTCTCGGATGACGCGAATATCTACCGCGTGCCGGGCTATGTCGTGGTCGACGCGGGGCTTACCTACGCGGTCACCCCTAATGTCGGTATTGATCTGCGCGTGACGAATCTGTTCGACAAAAACTACGCACTGACGACCTACAATGACGAGCAATGGATCCTGGGGCGGCCACGTTCCTTCGATGTCTCGCTCCGTGCCAACTTCTAAGGCGACGGCAACCGGACGTGGCCCCCAGGCGTCCTGGCACTGGGGCCACGTCATCAAGCGCTGGCTCTATCTGATCCATCGCTGGGTGGGCATCGGAAGCTGCCTGCTCTTCGCGATGTGGTTCGCGTCGGGCCTCGTCATGATCTACGTGCCCTATCCCTCGCTGTCGCTCGGCGAGAAGATCGCGGGGCAGGAAGCCATCGACTGGGCAAAGGTCAATGTGCCGCCGCCTATCTCCTTGAAAGGCACGCCGCGCAGTCTCGATCTCGAGATGCGCGACGGGCACCCGGTCTGGCGGGTGCAGGACTGGGAGGGCAAGCGCCTGTCCGTCGCGGCGGAGCAGGGCGTGCCAGAGCCCATCGTCAACGCGGCCTATGCCGGCCGGGTGGCCTCGCGCTTCGGCAATGCCGACGTGATGGATGTCCATCCGATCGAAAGCGACCAGTGGTCTGTCGCCGGCGGCTTCAATCGTCATCGGCCGCTCTGGAAGGTGTCTCTCGCGGGCACGTTGGGCACGCAGCTCTACGTCTCCTCCTCGACCGGCGCCGTGGTGCAGGCGACGACGCGGAGCGAACGGTTCTGGAACTGGCTGGGATCGGTTCCGCACTGGATCTATCCGAGGCTGCTCCGGCAGGACAATGAAGCCTGGCGGCAAGTGGTGATGTGGGTCTCAGGGCCCTGCATCGCGGCCGCGCTGACCGGCATCTGGATAGGCATCCTGCGCACGCGGATCGGCAAGCGCCGTTTCAAGGGCGGGCGGATGGTGCCCTATCATGGCTGGATGCTGTGGCATCATGTCGCGGGCCTGATCGGCGGCCTGACCTTGCTGCTGTGGATCGTCAGCGGCTGGCTGTCCGTTGATCCGGGGCATTTGTTTGAATCGTCCGGTCCTGCGGAAGACGTCGAGCAGCGTTATTCGGCCAGCACGGACATCCCTGCCATCGATGTGCAGCGGCTGGCCGCGGTGGCGCCGGGCGTGCGGCTGGCGCGTTTCTCGGCCCATGCCGGATTGCCGGTGGTGACGCTGTTCGATGCCGAAGGGGAACGGCGGGTGCTGGCATTGCCGGATCTGGCTCCGGCACAGACGCAAAGCTCCAGGATTGAACAGGCGGCCCGCAGCCTCATCCCCGCCGGCAAGCTCACTGACGCGACGCTGATGACGGAACCCGATGCCTATTATTACGACATCGGCGCCAAGCCCCAGCTCCCGGTGCTGCGCCTGCGCTTCGGCGATCCCGTCCGGACCTGGCTCTATCTCGATCCGGTGACCGGCGAGGTATTGAACGGCGTCGACAGCCGGCGCCGGACCTATCGCTGGCTCTACGACATGTTCCACAAATGGGATTTGAATGCCCTGACGCTCCGTCGGCCGCTCTGGGACATCCTGCTCTGGGCCTTCTCCATCCTGGGCCTGGTCACCTCGGTCAGCGGCGTGTGGATCGGCTGGAAGCGTTTGAGGCACTAGAGTTGTCGGCGCCGTGTGCTGGCAAGAGTTGCGGCGCCGACAAGAAGGGCCCGGACCTTGGGCAGGTCCGGGCCCTTTATCTTGTCGGCATCAAGCCGGATCAGCCGAAGTAGACTGCCTTCGTCTCGGTATAGTTCTCCAGGCCTTCGATACCGCCATCGCGCCCGATTCCCGACTGCTTGAAACCGCCGAAGGGCATGTGGATGTCCACTGCCATGTGATTCACCGCGACAGAGCCCGCGCGATATTCACGCGCAACGCCGAAGCCGCGCTCCGGGTCCTGCGTATAGACGGCGCCGTGCAGGCCGTAGCTCGTGTCATTGGCCTTGGCGATCATGTCCGCCTCATTGTCATAGTCGATGACGGAGACCACGGGGCCGAAGATCTCTTCCTTGAAGATCGTCATATTGGGATCGACGTCCGTGAAGATCGTCGGCTCGACAAAATAGCCGCGATTGAGCCCGGAAGGACGGCCGCCGCCCAGCGCGAGCTTGGCGCCTTCGTTCTTGCCCTTCTCGATATAGCCGAGCACGCGATCGAGCTGGCGCTGCATGGCAAGCGGACCGATGCCCACATCGGCCTCGAACGGATCGCCGACCTTCACCTTGGAGACGGCGTTTGTATAGGCGTCGACGAACTCGGCCTTGCGGTTCTTCGAAACCAGCACGCGGGTCAACGAGAAGCAGACCTGACCCGTGATCGGCATGGAATAAGGCACCAGCGTCTTGAGCACATGGTCGATGTCCGCATCGTCGAGGATCATCGCCGCCGACTTGCCCCCGAGTTCCAACGACACGCGCGCGAGACGCTCAGCTGCGACGCCGGCAATATGCTTGCCCGCCGCGGTCGATCCGGTGAAGCTGATCTTGTCGATGCCGGGGTGGCGGATGAGGTGGTCGCCCACTTCGCGGCCACCGGGCAGCATGTTGAACACACCCTTGGGAAGACCGGCCTCCTCGAGGCATTCGGCCAGGATGTGGGTATCGACCGGTGTCTCTGGCGAAGGCTTGCAGACGAGCGTGCAGCCCGCAGCGAGCGCGGCCGCGACCTTGTAGATGAGCAGCACAAGCGGCGCGTTCCAGGGCGTGACTGCCGCCACGACGCCGGCCGGCTCCTTGACGACCCGGACCCGGTTTCCGCCCTGCGAGCCGATGCGCTCGTCGATGAACTTATAGGTGTCGCAGAGATCGCCGTAGAAGTGGAAAAGGCCGGGGCACTGATAGCTGGCCTTGCTGGTGAAGCCGATGACCGCGCCGACCTGCCCGGTCCAGGCTTCGGCGAGCTCGGGCATGCGCGCCTTCAGCAGATCGCCGACCTTCTTGAGATAGACGCCGCGCTCCGGCGGGGTCATGCGCGGCCAGGGGCCGGTGTCGAAAGCGCGGCGGGCGGCGGCGACGGCCGCGTCCATGTCGGCCGTCGTCGGTTCGACATATTGCAGGACGGTTTCCTCGGTATGCGGCGTGACCACGTCGAGAACCGTACTGCCCGAGCTGGGGCGCCATTCGCCATCGATGTACAGGCCCGCAGCGCCGCGTGCCTTGATTCCGCCGATGGTTTTCAAATAATTTTCCATGTCGCTCTCCTGAAGACGCTGAGGGTCGCGTCTGACGTTATGCAGTATAGCAATTCCAGCGCGCGTTGACAGGGGGTTTGATCTGCAACCCATCGTTCGTCGCCTCGCGTGGCGCTCTCGACGTCACGGCAAGGCTGGCGTATCAGTTCGACGTGATCTGCGGAGGATGGGGCATTGGCCGAGGCGGACCGGGTTGAGCTTGCACATGAGCCGGATTTCACGCTCGGTAGATTGACAATCTCGCCGGTGCGACGGACGCTGCTGCGCGAGGACGGCACTCAGGACGTGCTCGAACATCGCGTCATGCAGGTGCTGATCGCATTAGCCAAGGCCAAGGGCGGTATCGTCACGCGCGACGAGCTCACGCAATCCTGCTGGGAGAGCCGCGTCGTCGGCGAGGATGCGATCAACCGTGTCATCTCACGTCTACGCAGGTCGGCCGAGACGATCGGCAAGGACAGCTTCCGCATCGAGACGGTGACCAAGATCGGATACCGGCTGATTGCGCTCGATGCCGACGGTAAGGCGAGCGCTCCAATTGTCGCGTCAGTTTCATCTCCCGCGCCGCCGCTCGCCTCCCGGCGCGCCGTGATTGGTGGCGTTATCGCGCTCGGCAGCGTCGGCGTGGCGGTCGGTGGAACCCTGCTGTACCGAAAGCTTTCTACGCCTGCCGTGCCGCCGGAAGTTGCCACGCTCATCGCGCAGGGCCGCGTCGCCTCGGCGCAGGGCGTTCGCGACGGCGCCAACGAAGCGATTGGCCTGTTCCGCCATGTCACGGAGATTGCGCCGGACTATGCTGACGGCTGGGGGCTGCTCGGCTTCGCTTATGCCCGGGCGGCCTATTTCAGGCCGAAGGGCGAATATGAAGCGATGCGCGAGCGTGCGCGCGCCGTGGCCGCGCGGGCGCTCCAGCTCGACCCTAATAACAGCTACGGCCTCATCGCCCAGGCGCTTGCGGTCTTCGGGATCGGCCACTGGATCGAGAGCGAGAAGCTGGCGCGGCGAGCGCTCATCGGACGCCCGGATGAAGAAGTCATCATCTGGGTGCTGGGCATGCTCATGAACCAGGTGGGACGCTTCGGCGAATCCATTGCACTGTTCGATCGCATCCAGGTCAAGCCACGGCCGCCAACATCTTATTATCAGAATATCGTCGCCTTATGGGGGGCAGGCCGCTTCGACCGGCTCGACAAGATGACGGCCGAGGCGGCCGCGCTCTATCCCACCCAGTTCGCGATATGGTTCTCGCGATTGTACATCCTGCTCTATGGCGGCCAGATCGGCGCCGCCATTTCCATGGCGGAGGATGTCGAGAACCGTCCGTCGAGCGTCTCGGCAGATGAGTTCGATCGCCTGCTGGACGTTGCCCATGCCGCGCAGAGCCGGGACCCAGCCACAATCGACCGGGTGATGCAGGTGCAGATGGCGCTCGCACATCAGGGAAATGGTCCCGCCGAAAATGCCCTGCAGTTCGCCTGTCTGTTCGGAAAGCTGGACGAGGCCTTCGCAATTGCCGACGCCTATTATTTCGACCGGGGCTTCACCGTTCCGGAACTCCGCTTCGGATCGCAGGGTAGCTACACGCCCAAGGACTCGCGCTTCACGCATTTCCTGTTCATGCCCTCAACAAAGCCGATGCGGGCCGACCCGCGCTTCAACCGGCTGACCGAAGAACTGGGCCTAGACCGTTATTGGCAAGAGGCGGGTGGTCAGCCCGATTTTCGCCGTACTTGATGTAAATCGGCGAAACATCGGCGTTTCATCAGGATTTTTCCGTTCGAAATCAGCTGCTCATCCTCTCGCGCCAGGCTGGGTGAGGGCAGTCTTCTGGTCATCCGCTGCAACCCGCGGCGGGACGTGAACAGGAGAATGACCATGCGCAAGACCTTCATCGTTGCCGGGATCGTTGCCGGCGCCCTCAGCCTGTCCATCGCGACGCCGGTCTCCGCCCGCCAGAACCAGGTGACCGTCCGCTACAGCGATCTCGAACTGTCTCGACCTGACGATGCCGTGACGCTGCGTCATCGCATCAGCCGCGCTCTCGAGGCGGTGTGTGGCAGCTATGCCAGCGCAGAGTCTTTCCAGGCGGCCGAGATCGACCAGTGCCGTTCCCAGGCGAAGGTGCGCGCCGATGCCGAATTCGCCCGCGTAATGAACAAGGCCAAAAGCGGCTGGCTCGCTGCACGCTGATGCTATGCCTGCCGTCCGGACCCGCCAGTGCCGAGGTGCCAGGCGGGTCCGAATTCCCCGTTCTTATTTGCCTGCCGCCGCGCCTTCCTCCGCGAGCAGCGCCTTGGCCTGACCGTTCAGATAGGCGCGAATGCCTTCCGCCTCCTCCGGCTTCATATAGGCCGCGAAGCTCGCCATGCCGTTCTGCGACAGGGACCCGCCGATGACGACCTGCTGGAAGGCGTCCTTGCTCTGCAGCAGCGCCGAACGCCGCAGGTCCGGGTTGACCGGGCCGCCATGGCAGATGGTGCAGTAGGTGCCGTAGAATTTCGCGCCGGTCGCGACCTGCGCGGGCGTGAAGCTCTCGCCGCTCGGTTGCGGTGTGTCGAGCGGGATGGTCTCGCGCGGCAGCGCCGGAGCCTTGCCGCCGATCTTGAAGGCGAGGATGACGCCATTGGGCATCTTCTCCTTCATGAAGCTGGTGCCGGTCGCCATGCCCATCGAGCCGCCGTAGCCCGCCAGCACGACGACATATTGCTCGCCATTGACGCGATAGGTCGCGGGGCCTGCCAGCGTGCCGCGCCCGGTCGAGAACGACCAGAGCTTTTGGCCCTTGTCGGCGGAATAGGCCTCGAACGCGCCGTGGGCGGTGCCTTCGAAGACGAGATTGCCGGCGGTCGCCAGCGTGCCGCCGTTCCACGGCCAGTCGCGCTTGATCTCCCAGCGTGCCTTCTGCGCGATCGGGTCCCAAGCCACCAGCTTGCCCTTGGTCATCGCGGTCAGTGCCGCGCGCCGGCCCTCGGGCGTTGCCGGAAGGCCGGGCAGAGGCGGCGGCGCGAGGAAGGAGACGCCGGTGTTCCAGCGCCCTTCGTGGATCTCGAACGGGTTGGAGTCGCCATAGACCAGTGGATGCTCCATCGCCGGAATGTAGACCAGGCCCGTCTTGGGCGAATAGCTCATCGGCATCCAGGCGTGGGCGCCGATGCCCGAGGGAATGACCAGCGCCGGACCGTTGTCGTAGCGGATGCCGGGATTTTCGATCGGCCGGCCGGTCTTGAGGTCGATGCCCTTGGCCCAGTTCTGCCGCGCATAGGGCTGGGCGGAGATGAGCTTCCCGGTGGTTCGGTCGATCACGTAGAAGAACGCGTTCTTCGGCGCCTGCATCAGCACCTTGCGGTCCTTGCCGTCTATCTTGAGGTCGGCGAGCATGATCTGCTGCGTGGCCGTGTAGTCCCAGCTTTCGCCGGGATTGATCTGATAGTGCCACTTATACTTGCCCGTGTCGGGATCGAGCGCGACGATCGACGACAGGAAGAGGTTGTCGCCCTTGCCCTCGCTGCGCCAGTGATGGTTCCACGGCGAGCCGTTGCCCACGCCGACCAGCAGCTGGTTCAGATCCTTGTCGTAGACGATGCTGTCCCAGACAGTGCCGCCGCCGCCGAGCTTCCAGTAATTGGTGCCGTACCAGGTCGGCCGGGCGATCTTCTCGATGGCCTCGTCGGAGGCGGCACCGTCAGGTCCCTTCGCCGGGTCGCCGGGCACGGTGTAGAAACGCCAGACCAGCTTGCCGCTGTTGGTATCATAAGCGGAGAGATAGCCGCGCACGCCAAGCTCGGCGCCCGAATTGCCGATGAAGACCTTGTCGCGCACCACGCGCGGCGCCATCGTGATCGTATAGGGCTTCTTCTGGTCGACGGTGACGACGTCCCAGATCTTGGCGCCCGTCTTCGCATCCAGCGCGATGAGCCGCCCGTCGATGGTGCCGACGAACACGCGCCCCTTCCATACCGCCACACCGCGGTTGACCACATCGCAACAGGCATGCGCGCCCTTGGAGCCATTGTTCTGCGGGTCGAACTGCCAGAGCAGTTTGCCGGTCGCGGCATCGAGCGCCATCACCTTCGACCAGGCAGTCGAGGTGTACATGATGCCGTCGACGACGATCGGCGTCGCTTCCTGCCCGCGCCTGGTGTCGAGCAGCGCAGACCAGGCGAGAGTGAGTTGCTTCACATTGCCGTCATTGACCTGGTCGAGCCGCGAATAACGCTGCTCGCTATAGCCGTGGCCATAGCTGAGCCAGTTGTCTTCGTCCGTATCGGCCTGGTCGAGCCGCGCCTGGTCGATCTCGCCATAGCGTGGCTGAGCATTGCACGCCGCCAGCATGAGCGCGAACGACGCCGCGAACAAAACAGACGGCTTGATGCGAACCATATGTTTCCTCTCCCAACAGGTCGTTCGTTCTAACGACAGCCTTGTCTCCGAAAAAGACCGGGCCATTCACATTTCATTTCGCGCCTTGGCGCGGCGTTGGCGCCAGCCTATTGAATGGGTCGGAGCCGTTAGCAAGCAAAGGAGAGGGCGCCGTGGCCAAGGACAACAAGATCACGCTGTATGACCTGCAGCTGGCGCATGGCGCGACGATCAGCCCCTTCGTCTGGGCGACCAAATATGCGGTCGCACACAAGGGTTTCGACCTCGACATCGTCGATGGCGGCTTCACGGGCATTCCCGAGCGCACCGGTGGCGTCACTGAACGCCTGCCCGCCATTGTCGACGACGGCAAATGGGTGCTCGATAGTTGGCTGATCGCCGAATATCTCGACGAGACCTATCCCGGCCGGCCGACGCTGATCGGCAATGCCAGCGTCAAGGCGCTGACCCAAGGCATGGAAGCATGGCTCTGGGGTGCGGCGATCAGCCCGTGGATGACCTGTTTCATCAAGCAGTATCGCGACCGTTCCCTGCCGCAGGACCATGACTATGTGACCAGCTCACGCGAGCGCATGTTCGGCCGCAAGATCGAGGACATCATCGTCGGTCGCGAGGATCGCCTGCCCAAGGTGCCGCCGACGCTGCAGCTGATGCGCAACGTGCTGGCCGAGAATAAATGGTTCGGCGGCGACACGCCCAACTACGCCGACTTCCGCCTGCTTGCGGTGTTCCTCTTCACCGCTTCGGTTGCCGACACGCCGGTGTTGACCGACGACGATCCGCTGCGCGACTGGATCGAGCGCGGCTTCGATCTTTACGGCGGCCTCGGGCGCCATCCCGGCCTCTCGCCGCTGTTCGGCCTGAAGCTGCGTGACGGCGACCCAGAGCCCTTCATCAAGGGCGGCGCCGTCGGCGGCCTCGCCACGCGCAACACCGGTGTCAAGTCGACGGCCGCCGAGACAGCGCGGTTGAAGGGCGAGACGGCAAAAGCCTGACTTTGGGCAAAGTCATCGATTGAGCGACCATCCCTCCCCGTGCTAGCCCTGTCGGGGTGAAGTTACCGGAGACGCGGCAATAGGCCCGATCCGGTTGCGGGAGGAGACGCGGAGGGGATGGCCGGCCAACGCTCGGACCAGGCACGGTCGCGGCGCAGCGGCCTGCTTCGCCCCGCGTTTGCCGGGCTGGCGGGTCTGGCCGCGCTTGCGGTGATGACCGGCCTCGGGAGGACGGCCGATCGCCCACCAGCTGCACCTGCAGCCAAAGTTGCCACCCAATCCCTGCCCGAGGCCGCGAGCGGCAATAGCGCCTCGCCCTACAGGCCGGCCACCGTCGACGCGAACGGCGTCACCTGCTCTTATGGCTACGCGGTTTGGGGTAAGCTCAAATATGGCCCCGGCTTCAAGCATTTCGACTATGTGAATCCGGATGCGCCCAAGGGCGGAACTTACCGCTACGCCATGGAGCAGGCCACCTTCGACACGGTGAGCCAGTTCTCCCTGCTCGGCGTGTTTCCGCTCTCGCTGCTCTATTTTCACGACACGCTGATGCGGCAGAGTTCCGACGAACCGGCCTCCTATTACGGCATGATCGCCGACCGAGTCTGCCACGCGAAGGATTTGAGCTGGTTCGAGTTCCACATCAATCCCAAGGCCCGCTGGAACGATGGCGTGCCGCTCACGGCCGACGATGTGATGTTCACCATCCACAAGGCCAAGACGACGATTGGCGTGATCCAGCGCCGCATCGACCAGGCGGTAGACCATTTCGAGCGGACCGGTCCGCAGACGGTCAAGGTCTACCTGACGCAGAAGCACAACCCGATCCTGCCGACGGTGCTGACCGGCATGCAGGTGCTGCCCAAGCATTATTACGAGAAGCACGACATACTCGCGACCACGCTGGAGCCGCCGGTGAACAGCGGGCCCTACCGCTTCGGCAGGATCAGCCCGGGCCGCTGGATGGAGTTCGTCCGCAACCGGGATTATTGGGCGGCGGACCTGCCGGTGAACAAGGGTAGGTTCAATTTCGACGTCATCCGCCACGATTTCTACCGCGACCAGCTCGTCGCCAACGAAGCCTTCCTTGCCGGAAACGAGGACGCCAAGGCCGAGAGCAATGCCAGCAAGTGGGCGAGCGAGGGCCGTCTGCCGCCGTTCCGCGCCGGCGAGATCAAACGCACGCAGGTCCGCTACATGCAGCCGGCCTGGTTCCTCGGGCTCATCCTGAATTCCCGACGGCCGGTGTTGGGCAATCGCCAAATTCGGCAGGCGCTCATGCTCTGCTACGATTTCGAGTGGGCGAACCGGGTTCTGCTCGGCAATCGTCACGGCCGCCTCACCAGTATTTTCCCTAATGGCGATTTCGAGGCGCACGGCCTGCCGACGCCCGCCGAGCTGAAGCTGCTCGAGCCCTATCGTGCCGACCTGCCGCCGGAGGTCTTCACCAAGCCGTTGTCGCTACCGGTCGGCGGCGACTGGGTCCATCGCCGCGCCAATCTTCTCAAGGCTGCGCAGCTGCTCCGGGGCGCGGGATACAAGACCGTCGGCGGCCGTCTCATCGATCCGCGCACCGGCAAGCCCGTGGTCTTGCGCCTGCTCGCTTATTCGGCCCTGCTCGATCGCCAGGTTTCGCTGTTTATCGAGAATGCGCGGCGCCTGGGCATCGATATCCGCTTTCGCAATGTCGATACGGCTCAGATGCGGTCGATGATGCGGACCTATGATTACGACATCCTCGCGCCGACCCGCCAGCTCGCGACCAGCTCGACGCCGGGCGTGGGGCTCATCCAGATGTGGAGCAGCAAGGCAGCTGACACGCCGCAGCAGCTGAACTATCCGGGCGCGAAGAATCCCGCGATCGATGCAATGGTCATGGCGGCGGTCCATGCCGAGGATCGCGACAGCGTCGTCAACGCCATGCGTGCGCTCGATCGGGTTGTGCAGTGGGGCTATTATGTCATCCCCATGCAGCATCTCTATCCGGCGCCGCTTGGATATCTGCCGGTGACCTACTGGGATCGTTTCGGCCGGCCCGCGACGGAGCCCAGCTATAACTTCAATGTCATGACGCTGGACAGCTGGTGGGTGGACAAGCGCCGCGAGGCGCAGCTGAAGCACAGGCGGATGGCACAATGAGCGGCATCTGGGCCTATATCGCGCGGCGTCTGCTGTTCATGGTGCCGACCTTGATTGGTATCGTCACGGTCAGCTTCGTCATCATCCAGTTCGTTCCAGGCGGTCCGATCGATCAGATCCAGGCACGCATGACCGGCACGGCCCTCGAAGCGACCGCGACAATTTCCGGCAGCACGGGCGGCGGTGCGGATGCCGCCGCGGGCGGCCTCGTGCCCACCGGCGAACTCGATCCGGCGCAGGTGAAGGAACTGGAGAAGCAATACGGCTTCGATAAGCCGGTGCTGACCCGTTACTTCAAAATGCTCTGGGACTTCGCCCGCTTCGATTTCGGCACCAGCTTCTTCAAGGACAAGCCGGTCCTCACGCTCATCGCCGAGAAGATGCCCGTCTCGATCTCGCTCGGCCTCTGGACGACGCTGCTCACCTATCTGATCGCGATCCCGCTCGGCATTCGCAAGGCCGTCCGTGCTGGCACGGCCTTCGACGGCTGGAGCAGCTTCGCCGTGACCCTGGGTTATGCGATTCCCGGCTTCCTGTTCGCGGTGCTGCTCGTCGTGCTGTTCGCGGGCGGCAATGTCTGGAACATCTTCCCCTCGCGCGGCCTGACCTCCGACAATTGGGATGAACTCTCCCTACTCGCCAAGGTCGGCGACTATTTCTGGCATATCGCCTTGCCGGTCACGGCCATGGTGATCGGCGCCTTCGCGAACCTCACCATGCTCACCAAGAATTCGGTGCTCGACGAGATCAGCAAGCAATATGTGCTGACCGCCCGCGCCAAGGGCCTCTCCGAGCGCGGCGTGCTCTATGGCCATGTGTTCCGCAACGCGATGCTGATCGTAATCGCGGGCTTCCCAGCGGCCTTCGTCTCGGTGCTCTTCTCCTCCTCGCTGCTGATCGAGGTCATCTTCTCGCTCGATGGTCTCGGGCTGCTTGGCTTCGAGGCGACGATCAATCGCGATTTTCCGTTGATGCTGGGTTCGCTCTTCTTCTTCTCCCTGCTCGGCCTGCTCACGAACCTGCTCGGCGACATTTGCTATGTGCTGGTCGATCCGCGCATCGATTTCGAGAGGCGGGACATATGAACCGCTTCCGTCCCAGCCAGGCTGCGGCCCAGATGCGCGCGACGCCGCCGGGTGGGCCGCGCCGCTGGATGAGCCCGCTCACGCGCCGCCGCTGGGCGAACTTCAGGGCGCACCGGCGCGGCTATGTGAGCCTTTGGATTTTCCTGGCCTTGTTCGGGCTCTCCCTGTTCGCCGAGCTCATCGCCAACGACAAGCCGATCCTCATGGGCTTCCGCGGAAGCCTCTATGCGCCGGTCGTCACGAGCTATGCCGAGACCGAATTCGGCGGCGTGCTGGAGACCGAGGCCAATTATCGCGATCCGGCGGTCCGGGCGATGATCGACGAGGGCGGCGGCTGGGCGATCTGGCCGGTCATCCCCTTTTCCTACCGGACGATCGATTACGATCTGCCCGCGGCTGCACCCGCAGCGCCATCGGCGCGTCACTGGCTCGGCACTGACGATCAAGGGCGGGACGTCCTTGCCCGCCTCATCTACGGCTTCCGGCTCTCGGTCACCTTCGGCCTTCTGCTGACGATCCTGTCTTCGGCCATCGGCGTCGCGGCCGGCGCTATCCAGGGCTATTTCGGCGGCTGGACCGACCTGCTCATGCAGCGCGTGATCGAGGTGCTGCACAGCCTGCCGATCCTCTATCTGCTCATTATCATGTCGAGCCTGCTCCAGCCCGGCTTCTTCACGTTGATGGGCGTGCTCCTGTTGGTGACGTGGATGAGCCTCGTCCACGTCGTGCGCGCCGAGTTCCTGCGCGCCCGCAATCTCGATTATGTCCGCGCCGCCCGGGCGCTGGGCCTTGGCAATCGCGCGATCATGTTCCGGCACATTCTGCCCAATGCCATGGTCGCGACGCTCACCTTTCTGCCCTTCATTCTGTCCGCATCGATCACCATGCTGACCGCGCTCGATTTTCTCGGCTTCGGTCTGCCGCGAGGGTCCGCGTCGATCGGCGAACTCCTCAACCAGGCGAAGAACAATCTCGTTGCGCCCTGGCTCGGCATTGCCGGATTTGCGGTCATGGCGGTGATGCTCTCGCTGCTGATCTTCATCGGCGAGGCGGCCCGCGATGCCTTCGATCCCAGGAAATCGACATGAGCGTAGCGCCTCTTCTCGAGGTGAAGGACCTCGCCGTCTCCTTCCGCTCCGAAGGACGGATTGTCGAGGCGGTGAAGTCCGTCTCCTTCAAGCTCGAAAAAGGCCAGACGCTGGCGCTGGTCGGCGAGAGCGGATCGGGCAAGTCGTCGGTTGCCATGTCCGTCCTGCAATTGCTGCCCTATCCGGTCGCTTTCCATCCCGGCGGCTCAATAAAGCTCGATGGCGAGGAGGTGGTCGGTGCGAACGAGAAGACTCTCCAGCGCATCCGTGGTGCCCGCGTCGCGCTCATCCCGCAGGAGCCACTGACTGCGCTCAATCCGCTGCATCGCATCGATCGGCAGATCGTGGAGGCGATCAGGCTGCACGATCCTTCGATCAGCCAGGGCGATGCGGTTGCCAAGACCCTCGAGCTCCTGCGGCTGGTTGGTCTGCGTGATGCCGAGGCACGGTTGAAGGCCTATCCGCACGAACTTTCCGGCGGGCAGCGCCAGCGCGTCATGATCGCCATGGCACTGGCGAACGAGCCCGACCTGCTGATCGCCGACGAGCCGACCACGGCGCTCGACGTGACCGTGCAGGCGCAAGTGCTCGATCTGCTCAAGGATCTCCAGAAACGCCTCGGCATGGCGATGCTGTTGATCACCCATGACCTCGGCGTCGTGCGCAAGATGTCCGAGCGCGTCTGCGTCATGACCAACGGCGAGATCGTCGAGGCCGGAGAGACGGCGTCAGTGTTCGACAATCCTGCGCATGCCTACACCCGCAAGCTGCTCGATGCGACGCCGCGTGGTGCGCCGCTCAAGATAGAGGGCCAGCCGTCGGCGCTGGTCGAAGCGGAAGACCTCAAGGTCTGGTTCCCCATCAAGGGCTGGTTCGGCCGTGCGAAAGGCCATGTGAAGGCGGTCGACGGTGTCACCTTGTCCATTCCGCGCGGCCACACGCTGGGCGTCGTCGGCGAGTCCGGGTCGGGCAAGTCGACCCTCGGCATGGCGTTGCTCCGTATCGGCCGCAGCGTGGGCGCGATCCGTTTCGACGGCCTGCCGATCCATGAGCGCAACTGGAAGGCAATGCGCCCATTGCGCAGCCGCATGCAGATCGTCTTTCAGGACCCCTTTGCCTCGCTCTCGCCCAAGATGACAGTCGGCCAGATCGTCGGGGAGGGGCTGCCGATTCATCGTCCCGAGCTCGACCGGGCGGCGCGTTATGAGGCCGTCAGGCAGGTGCTGGAGGAAGTCGGTCTCGGCGCGGATATCATGGACCGTTATCCGCACGAGTTTTCCGGCGGGCAGCGCCAGCGCATCGCCATTGCCCGCGCGATCATTCTCAAGCCCGACCTGATCGTGCTCGACGAGCCCACTTCGGCGCTCGACATGAGTGTGCAGGCACAGATCGTCGATCTGCTACGCGCGCTTCAGGCCAGCCACGGCCTCACTTATCTGTTCATCAGCCACGACCTGAAGGTGGTTCGCGCCCTCGCGCACGAGTTGCTCGTCATGAAGGACGGCAAGATCGTCGAGCAGGCCACCGCGGAACAGATCTTCGCCGCGCCGAAGAGCGACTATACGCGCGATCTCATTTCGGCGGCGCTGGAGTTGAAGGCGCGCAGCGCGGCGTAGCTTTTTACCCTCTCTCGTTTACGGGAGAGGGAAGGCTGATGGTCTTTGGCGAGCAACACACCATCATCCAACTGCACCTAACCGGCAAGCCGGCAAGGCTTCGTATCCTTCGCCCGCAAGCGGGAGAAGGCTGACTTCGTCAGGCGCCCGGCGCCGGGAACAATGCGGTCAATTCTTCCTTGCTGAGCGAGCCGTCGCCATTCTTGTCGGCGGACTTGAACTTGGCGGGCACAGCGGCGGTGTAGGCAGCGTGCGTGATGACGCCATTTGCGTCGGGCGTGATGCCGTTAAAAGCTGCCTTCATCTCGGGCATGATATCGGCGAGCTTGATGCTGTCCGCGCCCTGCGAGAAGAAGCCCCAGCCCTGCTCCTGGAATGCGGCGAACTCTTCGGGCGAGACCTTGTTGTCCTTGTTGGTGTCCGCAAAGCCCATAAGGTCGAAATCCTGCGCGATGGCCGGTGCGGCGAAGGCCGCGAGCGCGGCGGCAGCGATGATGATGGTGCGACGCATTGTAGAATCCTCTTCTTTTCAAACTCCCGGCAGTGTCTTAGTCGAGCAAGGCGCTCCTCGCCAGCGCTTTCGGTTCGCGCCGGATTTTGACGGTTCGGCGCCATGACGGATCGTCACGCATGGCGTCGCGGCGCGTCTTGATGCACATAAGCGTCGTGCGGGAAATTACGTCCACGAACCGGCCCGTAGGCACGCATGGCTGATACCGCTCAGCGCGCCGACGCCGATCTCGCCGCTGCGGCCGCATCCGGTGACCGCGATGCGTTCAAGATCCTGCTCGAGCGGCATTATGACCGCATTCACCGGCTCGCCTGGCAACTCTCCGGTTCGCGCGCGGACGCCGACGATGTCGCGCAGGATGTCTGTTGCACCCTGGTCGAGAAGATCGGCAGCTTCCGCGGTGAAGCGAGGTTCACCACCTGGCTGTGCGGCATCGTGTTCAATGCGTGCCGCGATCTCCGCCGTCGCCGCCGATCCTTCGGGGCCCTGACCGAGCGGCTTGCGGTGCTGGTAGGGCTGGCGCGTGGTCCCGACGGACGCGACCTGCACGACGCAATGTGGCTCAAGAGCGCGATCGCGAAGCTTCCCGCTGCCTATCGTGAGGCTGTCGTCCTCGTGGCGGGCCAGGGCCTGAGCCATGGCGAGGCAGCCTCCATCCTCGGTATCGCGGAGTCCACCGTCTCCTGGCGGATGCACGAGGTCCGCCGCATGCTGGGCGGGGCATTGGCCGAGGGCGCCTGACCGCCCGCCGCCATCGTTCGAAAAAATTTCAGGACCGCCCAAGGATCTCCCGGCGCCGCGCGTCGAAGGAACATGCGGACAATCTTGCGCCGCTGTTTTCAGGGAGAATGCTCATGTCTCGATTGAACAATGGGATTGCAGCCGGCCTCGCCGTTGCGCTGCTCGCAGGCTGTGCCCAGAACGGCGCGCAACAGACGTCGGCCGTCCCGACCTCGGCCAATGTGCCCGCTACAGGCGCGGCCGCTGCTGAGGAGGACGTCGCCGGCATCGTCGTCACCGGCTCGCGCGTCGAGAGAGGCGACTATGATTCCTATTCACCGATCACCACAGTCAGCAACGCCAAGATCGCCCGCGCGTCGGCGCCACCCGCACCGCCTCCGCCGCCCGCTCCGGGGATCACGGCAATGCAGAGATTGGCCGCGCCGTCCTTCGCGCTCCGCCCGGAATCCTGGCCCGGCCCCTATTACAAGGATGTCGGCCGCGACAAGTTCACTGCCGCCGCCGAAAACCCATTCAAGGCGGTCAAGGAAGATCCGGTCTCGACCTTCTCGATCGACGTCGACACGGCGTCCTATTCCTTCGTCCGCGCCTCGCTCAACCGCAACGCCCTGCCGCAGCCCGCGTCGGTGCGGGCCGAGGAGATGATCAACTATTTCCCTTATGATTATGCGTCGCCTGCCACGGCTCAGCAGCCCTTCACGACCAACGTGGCCGTCTTCCCCAGCCCGTGGACGGGGGGCCGCAAGCTCGTGCGCATCGGCATCAAGGGCTATACCGTGCAGCGCCAGACGCGGCCGAAAGCCAATCTCGTCTTCCTCATCGACACGTCCGGTTCGATGAACGAGCCCAACAAGCTGCCACTGGTCAAGCAGTCGCTCTCCATGCTGCTCGAGCAACTCGACGGCGACGATATGGTCTCGATCGTCACCTATGCGGGTTATGCGGGCACAGCGCTCGAGCCCACCCCGGCCAGCCAGAAGGCCAAGATCCGCGCAGTGATCGACCGGCTGGGCGCGGGCGGCGGCACGGCGGGCGCCGAGGGCATTCGCCAAGCTTATACGCTCGCCGAGGAGAACCTCGATCCCAAGGGCGTCAACCGTGTCATCCTCGCGACCGACGGCGATTTCAACATCGGCATCACCAATCAGGACGAGCTCAAGGGCTATGTCGAGCGGGAACGCGGCAAAGGCGTGTTCCTCTCGGTGCTCGGCTTCGGCATGGGCAATTATAACGACGCGCTGATGCAGACACTGGCCCAGAACGGCAATGGCGCCGCCGCCTATATCGACACCATCTCGGAGGCGCGGAAGACATTGGTCGAGGAGGCCAGTTCGACGCTGTTCCCGATCGCCAAGGACGTGAAGATCCAGGTCGAGTTCAATCCTGCGACCGTCGCCGAATATCGGCTGATCGGCTACGAGACCCGCATGCTCGCGCGCGAGGATTTCGACAATGACAAGGTCGATGCGGGCGATGTCGGCTCGGGCCAGACGGTGACGGCGCTCTATGAAATCGTCCCGGTCGGCGGTCCGCGCGCACTTGGCGATCTGCGTTATTCGACACCCGCCCCGGCGCCGGTCATTACCTATCGTTGCGCAGGTCCGAAATGCGGCGACTTGAGTGGTGAGCTGGGCTTCGTGAAGATCCGCTACAAACTGCCCAAGTCGGATACGAGCGCGCTGATCTCGACGCCGATCAACAAGGCGGTCGAGTTCGTCCGCTTCGAGGATGCGCCGCAGGACGCCCGCTTCGCGACCAGTGTCGCCGCCTTCGCCGAGCTGCTGCGTGGCGGCAAATATAGTGGGTCGCTGGATTACGACGACGTGCTCAAGATCGCGACCGGCGCACGCGGCGAGGATGGTTTCGGCTATCGCTCGGAGTTCATCCAGATGGTCCGCGCCGCCAAGACGGCCAATTCGATGGCTCGACTGGAGCGCTGAAAAACTGTGCCGCCGCTGTCGTTCGGGCAGCGGCGGCAAGCTTTTCCGATGTTCGCTTAGACCCGCGCGCAATAATGGATATAAGACTGGCCGATGTCCCGGTTCCTGCCTCATCCCGCCTGCCAGAGATCGCGCTTTGACGTACCGGGACCGGCTGCGCGGTGACAGCCATGGGCCCCGACGACGATCTCGCCAGGCTGCTGCCCGAAGCGCCGCCCAGGCCCGACCGGCGTGAGGCGGCCATCACCGAGGCCATGCGGCGTTTCGACGGCGAGACAACGGCGCCGTCGGCGGGGAAACGCCCCCAAGGGATTCGACCGTCATGGCTGCACATAGGGCGCCCCCAACTCGGCGCACTGATGTCGGCGGCGGTGGTGGCTGTCGTCGGGGTGCCGCTGGCCCTGATGGTCGTCCGTGAGCAGCAGGCAGCGAACCCACCGGCGGAGCCCATGGCGGTAAACCAGACCGTCACGGCGTCGCGCGGGAGTGACGCTGCGCCGCAAGTGGCGTCGAAGATCGAATCTGGCGGTACAGCACAAGAGCGCGAAGCCCGGGCGGCAGGAGTTGCCGACAAAGAAGAGGGCCAGACGGCCGGCCCGGTCGCCCGAACCGAACCAGCAACACCCGCGATGGTGCCGGCACCCGCGCCGCCGCCCCCCCCACCTCCACCTCCGCCTCCGCCTCCACCTCCACCTTCCGTGGCTTTGGCGGAAAGGTCGGCAGCGCCCGCCGCGCCTTCGACAAGCGGAAACGCAGCGGGCATCGTCGTCACCGGCAGCCGCATGGCGCGGCAGGATTATTCGTCGAACTCGCCGGTCGCGGCCGTCGGTGCGAAGAGCTTGGCCAAGCCCTCCGCTATAAGCGCCGACGAAGCGCCAAGCGCCGCGATCGTGATCACGGGCAGCCGAATTTCCGCCTCTGCGGCGCGGGCGGCACGGCGCGGCGACTGGAATGCCTGCACGATCAACGACCCCGCTCGCAGTCTTGACCGGTGCAAGCGCGAAGTCGGGAGCGACGCCAGGGGCGATGCCGGGCGCGCCGGGGCGCGGATCGCAGATGGTCTGACCAAGGCCTGGGCGGGCGATATCGATGGATCGGTCGCCGATTTCGACAGTGCCATCGCGATCAGGCCGAGGCTTGCCTTCGCCTATCTCAATCGGGGCATGGCCTACGCACGGCTGGGCGAGA
Organism: Sphingobium sp.; assembly: GCA_017745115.1. Next base: position 55,997 of record JAGIAA010000003.1, read on the forward strand.
CCGAACGCGCGATCAAGGACTTCGACAAGGCCATCGACTATGCGCCCTATGAGGCCCGGAGCTATTATCAGCGCAGCCTCGCGCTCAGCGCTCTCGACGAGGACAGCCGCGCCATTTCCGATGCCGAGCGCGCCGTCAGCCTGAATCGGCTATATGAGGATCTGTTCGAGTAACGGGCGTTTCCACGCCGATGCGCGACCCGGTGCGAGCCTTGATTTGCGTTGGATGAAAGGGACGGCAGAGCCGTTTTGACTTTCCCCTCGGCGAAGCGCAACAGTTCTCCCGTACGGCAAATGCCGACGAATCCGGGAAGAACGGGAGAGGATTGCGATGGCCTATCGCACGCATGTCGGGTCGCTCGATTGCTACGAGAAGGGCATTATCGAGCTCGATGACGACCTCCGTAAATATGCCTTTTCGAATGTCTTCGAAGTCGCCGGTGCGGCGCAGCCGTTCGAGCGCGTCGCAGTGGTGCAGAATCTCGAATATGTCGCGGAAGTGATGCGGGTCGAGGGCGCCTCGCCCTGGTTCGCCGCGCCGCATGACGAGTTCGCTCTGGTGATGGACGGCGAGGTCACCTTCAACTTCGTCAAGCTCGCGGACGGCCAGGTGCCAGGCCACGAAGGCGGCGCGATCCAGCTTGGCGCCCAGCCCAATGGTCCGGTCATGGGCCGGGTCACCGCCCGTCGCGGCCATCAGGTGCTGCTGCCGGAGGGTGCGGCCTACCAGCTCGTTTCAGGCAAGCCCGCTGTGACGATCATCCAGACGGTGGACGGCCCCGCGACCGTCAAGCGCTGGTCCGACATCTGCACGCTGGGTTAAGGGAGGGGATCGATGGACGTTTTGGACGCAGCGGTCGAGAAGCTCGGCACCGATCCCGACACCGGCTATTCGAGCTTCAGGCTCGGCAGCTTCACGTTCCGGCGCGACGAATATTTTGCGCATGTGACTTGGCCCAAGGGCAGCCACATCATCGAGATCGACCGCTTCCTGCGAGCGATGGTGCGCGATATCGGCTGGGGCTTCTTCTACGGCTGGATCTTCTTTGACGATATCTTCGGCACCACCAATCACTATGGCACGGTGGACATCTTTGCCGGTTCCTACGACCGGGGCTGCAAGGAAGCCGGCATCGACCTGCTCGAGACCTTCCCGGCCGCGACCGTGGCGCAAGCCTTCGAGACGATATCGCGCGACTGGATCAGCGAGGGCTATGATCCACTGAACGCGCCGCTTGAAACTGGATCGCCGATCGGCGCCAAGGGCAAGGAGCGGACCGATCCGCTGCTGCGCGCCTTCATCGCCGCCGATCGCATGCTGGGCCTGGAAGGCGACAAGGCCGTGCGCACCGAGGCAGACGGCTTCCCCATCAATCGCGCCTTCGCCGATCTCGACTATGATCAGCCGGAGATCGAATGCGCGCCGGGCTTCGAGGGGCAGCTCCACGCGATCAATCTCTTCGAGCATATCGCGCGGTCCAACGTCACCTGGAACCCCTCGATTAGCGCCATCACCCGCGCGAACATCTGTTGCGTGACGTCCGAGGAGCATATGCTCCCGGTGATCCACGGCAACGACCGCAACGAGTGGTTCATCCAGCTGAGCGATGAGATTCACTGGAACATCGCCGACAAGAATACGGGCGCGCCGCGCGGCCGCATCGTCATGAAGGCGGGCGACGTCTGCGCAATGCCGGCCGATATCCGCCATCAGGGTTTCTCGCCCAAGCGCTCAATGCTGATGGTCATGGAGAACGGCACGCCCGGCCTCGAGACCCGTTATGCCTCGGGCGAGCTCAAGCCCTATCCCGTCGACTTCGGCTAGGCCGTGCCGACCATTCGTTCGATCGCCATCGCCGCATGGGCCGGCGTGGCGCTGCTCGCCGCTTCCAGTGCCAGCGCTGAAAGCGCCGATCATTATCGCGGCGGCTGGCTGACAGAGGCGGGCACGTCACAGATCTACGAGTTCGTGATCCGAGACGGCGGCATGGTCAGCGGTATCGCCTGCACGCAATGCGCCGACGGCACAACGCTCGCGCGGATCGAGGGCCGATTCAATGAGACGGAGGGTCTGACATTTACCGTGCGCCGTTTCACGCCCGCCGGCGCTTTCGCATCGGAAGAACGGCTGCGCGCCAAGCTGTCGGGCGGCAAGCTGGTGATCAGCGGCTGGCGCAGTCCGGACGGGAAGCCCATCGAGCGTATCGCGATCAAGGACATGCGCGGCCCACCGCCATCTGCGTTCCCGACCGCGATCCTGCCGCCGGGCGCGCCGCCCGTACCCGTGCTCAAACCCACTGTGGTCGCCGACGGCGGCGGCCGGCCCGCGCCTTATCTGCAGCCGGGCCCCTGGCGATCGCTTACGGCCGCCGATGTCGTCGGGGTGTGGATCGGCTTCGGCTTCGGCCGGGACAAGCAGTATTTCGTTATCCGCAAGGACGGCGACCGGCTGTTCGGCCTCGCCTGCGGCCCCTGCGACAATCCCTATACCATGGGCTCGCTTGAGAATTTCTCGATCCGTGGCGATACGCTCGAGTTTGATATTGAGCATCAGGATTGGGGCGAAGGCACCGTGCTGCCGTTCGTGCGGCATGTGACGGCCCATATCGCGATGAACGAGATGCGCATGGACGCGCGCCGGGCCGATGTTGCGGGCGGTGCGCCGATCATCGCGTCGCTGATAGGGCCTATCTCTATCCAGTCCACGGCGGGTAATAAGGCCGGCGACGAGACCAAATGACGGAATGAGGAAGACTGATGCTCGACGACATGCGCTTCTATCTGGACGGAGCATGGGTGGACCGCTCGGATGCCCGGGCGATCCCCGTATACAATCCCGCTTCGGAAGAGGTGATCGGCCATGTCGCCGCGGGTTCGGCCGCTGACGTCGATCTCGCTGTGGCGGCTGCGAAGCGCGCCTTCGTGTCCTTCTCGCAGAGGCCGGTGGCGGATCGCCTCGCCCTGCTGATTCGCATCAAGGACCTGCTCGAGGCGCGCGCCGAGCAGTTCGCCCAGTCCATCGTCGCCGAGATGGGTTCGGCGATCAGCTTTGCCCGGGCCGGCCAATGCCATTTCGGCATCGAGCATGTCCGCGTGGCGATCGACGTGCTGCGCGAGTTCGCGTTCGAGACGCAGGTCAACGGCATCCATGTCCGCAAGGAGCCGATCGGGGTGGTCGCGGCGATCACGCCATGGAACTGGCCGCTCTACCAAGTCACCGCCAAGGTGGCGCCGGCCATCGCCACGGGTTGTACCGTCGTGCTCAAGCCGAGCGAACTGTCGCCTTTCACCGCGTTGCTGTTCGCGCAGGTCATGCATGATGCTGGGACGCCTCCAGGCGTGTTCAATTTGGTCAACGGAACCGGCGATATCGTCGGCGCGGCCATGTCGGCCCATCCTGATGTCGACATGGTCTCTTTCACCGGCTCGACGCGCGCGGGGGTGCTCGTCGCACAGGCTGCCGCGCCCACGGTCAAGCGCGTGATCCAGGAGCTGGGCGGCAAGTCGCCGAATGTCTTCCTCGACGACGCCGATTTCGCGGGCGCGGTGCCCAAGGCCGTACTTGGCGGCATGCGCAATGTCGGCCAGTCCTGCGCCGCGCCGACCCGGATCGTGGTGCCGAAGTCGCGTCTTGCCGAGGTGGAGGCGCTCGCCGCCGAGACGGCCAACGCGATCATCGTTGGCGATCCGCTCGATGAAGCCACCGTGCTCGGCGCGCTCGCCAATGCGCCCCAGTTCGCCAAAGTGCAGGGCCTCATCCAGTCCGGCATCGACGAGGGTGCCAAGCTCATCTGCGGCGGACCGGGCCTGCCGCACGGTCTCAACCGCGGCTATTTCGCACGGCCGACCATCTTCTCCGAGGTCACCACCGAGATGCGGATCGCCCAGGAGGAAATCTTCGGGCCCGTGCTGGTCATTATGCCCTATGACGACGAGGCGGACGCGATCAGGATCGCCAATGCGACGGTTTATGGCCTGAGCTCGCACGTCCAGTCCGCCGACATCGAGAGCGCCCGGCGCGTTGCCCGCCAGATCCGCGCCGGCCAGGTCCATATCAACTTCCCCGCCTGGTCGGGCTACGCGCCCTTCGGCGGCTATCGCCAGTCCGGCAATGGCCGCGAATATGGCGTGTTCGGCGTCGAGGAATATCTCGAAGTGAAGGCTGTACTTGGCTACTGACCAAAGCGCTTTGTTGGGGCACACTCGCCGCGCTGGCACAATACGCGTTCGCGACATCGCGCGCCTTCGCCCAGCGGGCTGATGTGACGGCCGGTGCGTTCAGGGCAGAGTGGCCGGCCCCGATTTCGGCCGCCCCGCTGGCGCCGTAGCTTTTACGGTTCGCACCGGAAGCTTCCGGCATCCTCCTCCTTGCCGGCCTTGTAGCGCGCAACGCTCGGAAAGGGGCAAAGTGGACGTGACAGACCTGGGCGCTGCCGGTTGGTCGCCAGGATGCGATCGGGCGTCTTGCCGTCTTCGACCCAGCCCACGACCGCATCAAGCATCTCGAACTGGTCAGTGGCTTCGCCGCCCCCGCAATGGAGCATGCCGGGCACAAGATAGAGGCGAACATTTTCCCGGCCAGCCGATCCCGTGGCTGCAAGCATCTTCTGATACCAGCGGACGAGCTCGCTCGATGCAAGTCCCTGATCGGAAAGGCCGTTATAGGCAATGAGCTTGCCGCGGCCGGCGAAGGTTTCGAGATAGGGACTGTCGGCATCGGCCATCGCGGCTGTCGCGCGCACCCGTTCAAGCACCTTGCCATAGTCGAGCGGCGCAAGCGGATCGAAGCCGGGCTCGGGCGGCGTGAGCTGAAGATATTTGAACTGACCCACGCCCAGAGTGGCATCGGCTGCATTGGACGCCCCGGTTTGCGATGTGCCCAGCCGCATGCCGCGCCAACTCGACGATGCGATGCCCGTGTCATAATTGAATGGGCCATAGATCGATTGGCCGGCGGGCGTGCGTGGCCCATCGTGCAGCGCGCGGAGCACGCTGACCTGGCCTTTGGAGAGGCACGCCGCAGTTTTGCGAGCTTTGCACATCAGAACGACGGGATTGAAATCGCAGCGCTGCCAGTCGTTGATCATGCCGTCCTTCAGTCCATCCTTTGCATCACAACGCTTGAGGAGGGCTGTCTTCACGAGCGCGAGATCGGCATCCGAAAAGGCCTTGGCGAGGATCGGGCGGCCCTCGGCGTCCTTCGGCGCGATCTTGGCGACTTGCTGGACATTCCAGACCTCATCGATCGCCACGCGTGAAAATCCGATGGTCGGGTCGCCGGCCACGATGCCGTCGAAATAGAGCGGGAGTTTTTGTGCGGCGGTCATCGCCTGCCGGCCGCCATTGGAACAGCCGACGAAATAGGAATGCGCCGGCGCTGCGCCGTAGTAGCGTGCGATCAGCCGCTTGGCCTCGAGCGTCACCTTATCGAGGGCATTATAAGAATAATCTATGCGGGCCTGCTGGTCCAAAGCGAAGCTCGCATCGACGGGTGATCCGCCGTGACCGGCATCGGTGGACACGACGGCAAATCCGCGCGCCAGCGCGACTGGACCCGAGCTGTTCGGAAGAGTGCCGACGGCAGGGTTGACGACGCCATCCAAGCCGCCGCCGCCCTGGAAGAGGAACCGGCGATTCCATTGCGTCGGCATGCGCAATTCGAAGCCAATGCCAAATGAGCGTCCGCCCGTGCCCTTGCGGAGATTGAGAGTGCCACGCAGGAAGCAATGTTCCGGCAGCAGGTTCGGAGGCGCATTCGGCGCTGCGGCGGGAACGGTCATCGGACCGGCGGCGACGAACTCTATCTTGTTGATCTCCGTGCCCGGCAGCATCGCGCTTGCCATGGCCTTGCACCGGGCTTCAGCGTCCCGCTCCTCTGTCTGGGCACGTGTTGGAGCGGGCGTGGCCACAGTGAGTGTGGAGAGCACCATTGAAGCGACACCGAGCGCCAACCTCGTACGCGGTTGCAAATGGTTTGGTCTCTTGCTGTCCTCGAGTTCCCTCATTGGCTGTCTCCATGAACCATGCTGAGCGTGATCCCATGCCAGTGAAGTGGCTTGGCTCAGAGCGAAGCCGCTTGCGTATCGTATGCGCGCGCTGCTTGACTGGCGAGGCGGTTAGGTGGGCGATTGATTCGCAGAGATGATTCCCATCTCGCGAAAAAAGGCCTGCACCTCATCCAGATGCGCCGCATAGGTGCGCCAGCGTTCGACCGAATCGCGGTTGACAGGACGGCGCACCTGCTGGGCGCTCGGGGTGGCCACGGCCCCGGTTCGTCCATGGAAGTCCAGACAGGCATCGTCCCAAGGCAGGCCGCAATGGGTCAGCAGCGCGCGGGTCTGCCCTTCCTGATCGGCGGTCAATTGCTCATAGCTTAGTTCCAGGACCCGGCCCGGAAATTGCCTCTGCCAGAAGCGCATCAGCCGATCGAACAGCGCGTAATATCGCGCCGTATCCATCAGATCGTAGGACCAGCCATAATAGGGTGAATTGAGCGCAAACAGATGTTTGTAATTGCTCCACACGCTATCGAGCGGCTGGCGGCGCAGGCAAACGATCTTCGCCTTGGGCAGCGCTCGGGCGATATGGCCGATATAGAGAAAATTGAGCGGGAACTTGTCGAGCAGGATCCGGCCGTCGCGCAGGGCGGCGCTGGCGCCCGACTGCATCTCGGCCTGCTTGATGTAGCTCTCACCGACGGCGCGGGGCAAAAGGTTGGCCGCCGCCGCGATCGTCTCGGCATCAAGTACCAGCCGGGACCTGGTTTGCGACAGGCGCTTCAACGCCAGTGGCATTGCCTGTAACTCGCCGAGCGAGGTGACATGTGGGTGAGCGTCGAGAATCCGGTCGACCAGCGTGGTGCCCGTGCGTGGCAGGCCGGTGACGAAGATCGGCGCGGCATCGCTTAGGCCCTCGCCGATGAAATAATCAGGGCGGGCAAAAGCCTCTTCCAATGCCATCGCCAGCGCCGCGTCGCGTTCATGACCATAACCGATCCGGGCCTTGTGCGCGCGATTGGCGGCATCGAGATGCGCGAAGGTCGCCGTGGCCTCCCCGATATCCTCATATTCCTTGGCCGCCGCATAATGCAGCCGGACGAGATCGTCATGGCCGCGCGCCTTAGGGATGGCGGCCTCGATCCGTGCGAGGTGATTGGCCTCGCGGGTCTGGCGGCGTAGGCCGGCGATCCCGTAATGCGCCTGACCATTGGCTGGGTCGCGTGCCACCATCGCCTCATATTGAGCCTCAGCCTCCGCCACACGTCCGAAGAAGCCCAGGCTGGCGGCCAGGTTGAAGCGGAAGGTGATGCTATCGGGCTGACCGGCCACGGCGCGCTCGAACAGGGCCACGGCAGCGCCGTGATCGCCAAGACGCGCCTGAACGCAGCCGATGGTGTCGAGCACCATGGGATCGCTACTGTCGGCGCGGACGGCCGCCGCTGCGGCCGCGCGGGCTTTGTCCTCGCGCCGCAGCAGCACCAGCAGCCGGGCCTGTTGGGCGAGATATTCGGCGTTGCCAGGGGCCAGCGCTACGGCGCGCTCGATCTGCCCCAGCGCATGGGCGACATGGCCGGTTTCGGAAAGAGCCATGCCCAGAATGAACCAGGCTTCCGCCTGATCCGGATGCGCCTTACCGAGATTTTCCGCGAAACGGGCGGCCTGCGGGAAATCCCCCCGCATGAGTGCGGAGCGCGCCTTGGCCAGCGCGCCGGCGATATCGCTAGGCGGCATGGTCAGCGACTCATTATCGTCCGGCTTGGGCGGCAGATCAGCATGCGCTTGTCATGTGCGGTCGTCCAGGCGCCCTTGCGCATGTCGCGCTTTGCCATTGCCGTCCTTCCGGGAGGATGTTTCCGGCGACCCTAGCAGAGAAGCGGCGCTTCGCAAGCGCAGCAAAACGGTCGCTAATGGCGGGCCTCGTGCCGAGGCGCTTTCCGTGGGTGTAACCCGTCGGACACGCAGGCAGCGGCTTCGTCACACATACGTCAAACTTCGCATATGCAGAACGCGCTCCCTTTGTATGTTGAATATGAGGAAATGGGGCATTGTTAATAATGCGGGCCGAAAAAATGGTACCGACTCCCCGAACGAACGCGAATGAATTCCGGCCGAATCGGCGCCGCCAAGAGCGCCAGCAGGTCGGGGGAGAGCCGTCACAACCTTTGAGGGGGTCCGTAATGAAGAACACTGCATTTCGCCTGGCGCTGCTTTCCGCCACCGTCCTTACCGGGCTTGCCCCAGTTGCCGCCCGTGCCGCCGAGGCGGCACCGGACGACGCCGCGTCGACGGCGGCCGATCCCGGAGACATTGTCGTCACTGCCACCCGCCGTTCAATCACGCTGCAGGACGTGCCGATCAACATCAGTGCTGCCAGCGGCGAGATGCTGGCTGAGCAGCGCGTCGATACCGTCCGCGATCTGGCCGCTTTCACCCCTGGCCTTACGGTCCGCGACACCGGCACCAGCGGCGCCACAGTCGTCATGCGCGGCCTGACCACAGCGGACGCTGGCGGCGGCGGCAATACCACATCCACGTCCGAGGCGATCTATTTCGGTGAAACCCCGATGTATATCGACATGAAGTTCCTGGATCTCAATCGCGTGGAAACGCTGCTCGGGCCGCAGGGCACACTTTATGGTCTCGGCACCATGTTCGGCGCCATCCGCTATATCCCGAACCGTCCCAGCGCAACCAGGTGGGAGGGCAGCGTCCATGCCCGCGTCTTCGGCGAAAGCCATTCCGCCGAGCCGGGGATGAATGCCGATGCCACGATCAACATCCCTATCATTGAGGACAAGGTCGCGTTCCGCGGCTCGGTCGGCTATTGGAACAACCCCGGTTTCATCGACTATACCGCGTTGCTGAACACGCCGGGCGTTTCCAATCCCCAGCCGGGCGGTCTGCTCGGCAATCCTGCGGACGAGGCGGGCTCCCTCAACTATTACATCAACAGCAAGGGCAAACTCCGCTTCGAGCACGACATCATTGGCGTGAACCCCACCACGGGCGCGCCCAATTCCGCTTGGTATGGCTCGCTCGGCACCCCATCCCAGATCGCCGCCAACTTGCACACCAAGAATGATGCGAACGATGAGCGCACCGTTTCGACGCGTGCCCAGCTCGGACTTTATCCGACCCACTGGCTCCGCATCTATGGCAGCTGGATGCATCAGGTCTCGGATACCGGCGCTTCGCAGGCCAATACCGGCGGCGTGTTCGGTACGGGCAACTATGTATCGACCAAGCGCTTCCTGAACCCCACGCACCGTGTGGCCGATCTTTACTCGATCGAGTTGGAGGCGGACATCGGCCAATTTGCGCAGCTGGTGTCCGACACTGCGTGGACCAAGCAGGTCGAAACCACGTTCAGCGACAATACCGATCTGCTGCTCGACCTGAACTATGACTATGAGCTGTTCCCGAGCTTCGCCAGCTTCAACACGCGTACTGGCAGCCGCACCAGCTTCAATCAGGAATTGCGGCTGGTTTCCAAGCACGGTGGGCCACTCAACTGGGTCATCGGTGGCTTCTACAACCTGCAGAATTTCCACTCGCAATATCATGAGGAAACGCCGGGCTTCAACGCCTGGGCGCAGGTGAATGTGCCTGGTGTCTACGGGCTGCGTAACGACGATTACGAATATGCCTCGATCTCGAATTCGCGGAAGGATGAGAGGGCCATCTATGGCGAGGCAACGCTCAATTTCACCGAGAACTGGCAGGTGACGGGCGGCTTGCGTTATTACCGTTACGCGATTTCCACCCAAGGCGGTTCCACGCTGCCGATGTTCGACGGCCCGTTCGTCGGCGATCCCGGTTATAAGCCGGGCGCGATCAATATCCCGCTCAACAACAGCTACGCGGCCAAGAACGGCGTCGTGTGGAAGGGCAACACCTCTTACAAGTTCTCCAGGGACCTGATGGTCTACCTGACCGTCTCCAAGGGCTATCGTCTGGGCGGCGCCAATACCAGCGCCGTGCCTTGCACGGACGCGATCCTGAACGGGTCCGGTCAGAAGCTCTGCCTGCTGCCTAACGAACAATTCTATGGCCCGGACACGACGCTGAACAAGGAACTGGGTATCCGCTTCGGCCTGTTCGACGGTAAGCTGCGCGGTTCTCTCGCAGTATTCCACATCAACTGGGACGGCATCCAGGTGCCCGGTGCCGCAGTCAACGGCGCCTCGGGCATCACGGTGAACGGCAGCACAGCGCTTTCACAGGGCGTGGAATTGAGCTTCGTGGCCAGGCCGACACCGGGTCTCACGATCAACGGCAGCTATTCATACACCGATGCCCATCTGACGGCGGATATCAAAGGCCTGATCGCTTATGGCATCGGCGGCACGGCAAAGACCGACGCCCTCAGCGGTGACCGCCTGGCCGGCTCGCCAATGCATTCGGGTGCTCTGGGCATAACTTATGAGCTGCCGGTCAACGCGACGGGCGATACGCTCATGATGAACTGGACGGCCACTTATACCGGCGACATCTATAGCCGCATCGGCCTGCGCGGTTTTGCCCAGGAGCTGCCGGGCTATCTGCTCAACCGCGCCTCTGTCGGTTACAAGTTCAAGGATGAGGGATTCCAGGTGAATCTCTACGTCGACAATATTTTCGACAAATACGCGGTGACCGGCGTTTCCAACGATCGGGCCAACCGGATCATCAACGACGGCATCGTGTCCCGCTACTACCAGCAGAGCGTACTGACGCCGCGCCGGTTCGGTCTGGAAATTAGCAAGAACTTCTAATCTTTAAGCAGGATGGAACGGAAAGGGGCCGCCCGCGAGGACGGCCCCTTTCTTGTGGCAAATCCGTTCAGGCGGATCGGTTCTGACCACCCATCAATCGCGGATAACGTCCTGGCGGATTTCACCCGCCAAAACCGTCTTCCGGCGCGAACATTCTCAGTCGATAGGAGCGATCGTCGCTGTGAGGCCCTGCAGCTGCGCGGTGAGCGGGATCTGGCACGAAAGGCGCGAGTTAGGCTGCCGGTGAGACGAGCTCTCGAGCAGATCTTCCTCATCCGAGCTCATTGTGGATACAGCATCGCTAAAAGCCGGATCCACATAGACGTGGCAAGTTGCGCAAGAGCAGCAGCCTCCGCACAGCGCAAACTCATCGACACCTAATTCGCGAATAGCCTCCATGAGCGACCGGCCATCTTCCGGTGCCGTCACTGCGTGCTCCGCCCCCTGGCGATCGATGATCGTAATGTTCAACATTCCTCGTCTCTTCCTTCAACGTTTCGTGCACATGCAGTGCGTTTTGATGAATTATTCCTGGTGCGGTCGCCGGCGATCAGCAGTGGGGAACAAGCGTTCGCGTGTCCCGAAAGAATTCTCGGACTTGCTCGTCCGATCTCGAAGCATCCGATCATCGGCCGCCGATAGAGACCGCGGCGGGCCGGCCGAACGCACGAAAATCAGTTTTCACTGGGGCGCCTTCGATCTTGCCAAAGCTCGAGGCACAAGCGGGAGCATCGATCCTCTCGATGCAGGCGCTGAACGGTCGAAGCAGAACCTCCGCTAACTCTGCGCTTCGGCCAGCCTGCTCCCCGCGAGCCTATTGCGGAACCGGAAATGGATCAGCTTGTGCTCAAGTATTCGGCCGAAGACCCACAGCGCGAAGAAAATGCCCATGAAGACATAAGCGGTCGTCATTGATGGTTTCCGGTTTCTCTTGCCCGTTTCCTCGCCGTCCTTACCCTTCTTCTTCTTTTCGGGTACGGGCGCGCCGAGAAACTTGTCGACCTGATTCATTGCGACATCCTCGGGCTTGACCTTCGATCTTTTCTTTTCCGCTTCAGCTTTGGCCTTAACGACCGCCGGCGGATTTCGCCATTTGTCCACGGCCACGCCAATTTGACCAACAGCAAAGAAGAACAGCGGCGCAACGAAACAGGCGAGGAGCGCGCGGCTCATCATATCGTAACGCAGAACACCACCGACGACACGCAGCGTGCCACCGTCGAAAACGGACATCTTGTCCTGGGGGCGCTGCTTCTTCTTGGTGAAGGTCAAGGTGTCGCCCTCGACCCGATAGGTCGTGTTCGGCTCCTGGAATAGGCCGTCGAGCTTGTCGAAGGCCTCTCGGGCAGACTCGCTCGGCTCGATCGGCAGGCTGCCTCTTACGCGCCAGATCCAATTGATGAAGCGTAGGTTCACAAGATTTTCCTTTGAATGGCTTTCTGACAATAGCCGGCCTTCGAAGGGCAGACGTGTCGCGTTTTGGTGCCGGGCGACCCTGGGCGGTGCCGGCCCAAAGCGAAGGAGGGAGCCGAGGCTTTTTCCGCTGTTCGGCTAAGCGAAGCGGCTCCCGTTGCCATCACTCCGCGGGCACGGCGAAGATCTGTTGCTCCCGGCGGCGGGCGAACTTCTCTCTGAGCAGCTTGTAAGGCTCAGTGAAGGTATAGTGCATCGTTTCCCAGATGGACATGCGGCGCCCACCTTCCTGACCCAGAAGTTCAGCCTCGCCGTCCCTGCAGGTGCCATGGATGCGATCGATGAAGATCCAGGTGCCGGAATAGTTGGTCCGGGTGCTCTCATAATCCTGTGCGTGGTGCAGGCTATGGTGCTCGGTGGTGTTGAAGATCTTGAACCACCACCTCGGCGTGTTGAAGCGGATGTTGCAATGCTGATAGCTGCCGACGGCCAGGCCGAAGGCGCCCGCGAGCAGGACCGCGCGCGGCAGGAAATCGAACAGGCCGCCGACGCCGAGGCCGATCAGGAAAATCTCTACCGGATTGCCGATGCTGCCCTTCTGAATGTTCAGCTGTGTGATGAAATGATGTGGCGCATGCGTGATCCACAGCGGATACCAGTTATGCATGCCGCGGTGCACCCAATATTGGAAATAGTCGCCGATGAAGGATATTGCGAATGCCTGCACGAGCAGCGGCAACGCCATGAACCAGGCGATCTTGCTGAAATCGAACGTATCCTGGAACCAGCCGATGATGGCGTCGCTATTGATCGGTGCGAAAACGACCCTGACAACCATCATGCCCATGGCGACAAAGAAGGTGTCGCACGCCAATTCCTTCCAGGTATGCTGCCAGCTCTTGTGGCGGGGGCTGATCCACTCCATCCCCAGCATCAGAAACTTGACGCCGAGGCCGATCCACAACGTGACGGACGGCTTAACCCATGCCTCCGGGGCATAATAATAGAAGGCGACGACCGCGAGCAGAAAGGCGGGCTGGAAATGTGTGAAGATGGCCTGCTTGATCGGCCCGCCTTGCACTCTGCCCAGGTTGTCGAGGCCTAGGGTTATGGGTGCGCTGACCATGTAGGACGGCTTTTCGAGGGCTACCGTTTCACTCATTGTTCCCAATCTTTCAATGGATCCGCTGGATATTGCCGATCGTTCCTTTCCTATCAGAAGGGGGCGAATCCCAATTACGTCATTCGACGTATGAGGCCGCGTCCTGGGGCGCCCGGATTAAGGGGCGCGCCAAATTGGTGGCAAAATCTGCCGTTTTGCCGTGGCCTGTCTCAAGAAAAGACAGTCGCCACCGATGATCCAACAGCTCGGTGTTGGAGCGGGGCGGTCAATGTCGCGGACAGGGGGGCTCGCCCTCTTTCTCGTCAATCCACCTACCTGTCGGCTCATCGGCATCGCCAACCAATCATCGCTTGCTTGCTCCCACACTTCATACCCGAAAGCTCGCCAAATATTACGCTTGACGATTTTCGTAATATCGATAGCGTTGGCGCTGTCATTGGACGGGGACATAAGGGAGAGGGACTTAGCAAGCGCCAGGCGTGCCGTCGGCCTGATGAGGGAAGTTGCGTGGATCAGAAGCCATCCTACAACGCGGCGCTTTCGGGCAATCCGCAATCCGCCACCGGCGCGGCCTATCCGAACGGTAATCCCGATCTTCCCTATAATCGCCCCGGTGTGCGCAACACCGACAGCGCCGTACCACGACGGCGCGGCGGCCCGCCCGTCATGCACGATTATAGCTGCGACGGTCCGGCACCCGGCAATCTCGCTTTCCGATGGATTTACGGTTCCAATGTCGCCGCGAAGAACCGCGATCCGCGCGTCCAGGTCGTCCAGTATAATGAAGACATGTTCGTGTTGCGGCAGAATGTCTGCATTCACTGGGAAGCGCCCTTCACCTATCTGCTGTTCGGCAACAAGGGCGCGCTCCTGATCGACACGGGGGCCACGGCCGATGCGGCTCATTATCCGCTGCGAGAGACGGTGGATGCCATCATCACTCGCTGGGCCCAGGCGCGGGGGCGCACGGCAGTCCCGCTCACGATAGCGTTGACATCGGGCGAGGACATTGCGCAGAATCAGGGACTGGTGCAGTTCGCCGGACGCCCGGATACAGTTATCGTGCCCACGCCGCTGGACGTGATGAAGCGCTTCTACGGGCTCGGGAGCAGCTGGCCTGGCGGTACGGGCAAGATCGACCTGGGCGATCGGGTTATCACCGTGATCCCGACACCGGGCGCACACAAGGATGGGGTCACCTTCTATGATCCCTATTGCGATTTCCTCTTTACCGGCGATCTGGTCTTCCCGGGGCGCGTGAACATCAGCAACGACAGGGATTTTGTCGCCTCCGTCGTCCGGCTGAAGGACTTCATGACGGCCAATCCGGTCAAATATATGATGGGCGGCCATATCGACATGATGTTCGCGCCGGGGCGCTATTACGCCCGGTTCGCGACCTACAAGCCCTATGAGCGGGTGCTGGAGATGGCGCCGGCTCTCATCGACGAGTTCGTCCAATATGGCGAGGAGGTGCGGGGCAAGGCGATGATGCTGATCCGTCCGGACTTCGTCCTGTTCAATGGCGTCAGCCCGGACCAGCGCACCACGGTCTGGCCGGCGGGCGTCCCGAACATCAATCCTCCGCGCCCGTTTTGACGCCTCTGGTTGAGGAAGCATCCATGGACCGTCGCACCTTCCTGTCCTATCCCGCCGCTGCCGCCACGGCCGCCGTAATTTCGAGCACCCTGAGCGAGGTTGCGAACGCCGCCGCCGCTGGGGCGAGGCCCGCACCGGTCGATTTCAGCAGCAATCTGCCGGCACCGGGCACCTTTCCCGCCAAGTGGATCTGCGGATCGTCTTCCTGCATGGACAATGTGGATCCGCCGGTGCACGTGCACTGGTATAATCCGCACACTGCCATCCTGCGGCAGAACAAGGCATATAGCTACGAAGCGCCTTTCGCGCCGCTCTATTTCGGCAACGATCGCGTCCTGCTGCTCGACGAAGGCTTCGTGCAGCTGCGCAACGACTGGGACCTGCGCGCCGTCGTCGACAAGTGCATCGACGAATGGTGCGCGCGCAACGGCCGTGACCCCGCCAGTATGGAGCTGCTCGTGGCGTTCAGCCATCTGCATGCCGATCATTATGCAGCTGCCAATCAGTTCGCCGACCGGCCCAACACGCGCTACATGGGCCTGACCCATGAGGAGATGCTCGGTTTCTGGGGCATGACCAACTTTCCCGAGGAGCGGGTCAAGCTCGATCTGGGTGGGCGCGAGATCCTGATCTGGGGCTCGCCGGGTCATGTCATCTCCGAGTTCGCTTATTATGACAGCTACACGCAAATCCTGTACACCGGCGACATGTTCTACCGTGGGCGCTGCTACATCAGCTTCTGGCAGCCCTGGTTCGACAGCATGAAGCGCCTTATCGATTTCGTCGATACGCACCCGGTCACCCATGTCATGGGCTGCCATGTGGAGATGAGCAGAGACGGCGTGGATTATCCCTATGGCATTACCTACCAGCCCGACGAGGCGCCCGTGCACATGACCGTGCAGCAGTTGCGCGACACGTTCGAGTTCGCCAAGACGATCACAAAACCCGGCATCTATTTCACAGGCACGGTATTCCTGTGCAACCAGACGCGCAGCACAACCACGATCGACCAGAATCCGTATCGATATGACTAGCCGAACAGCGATTTGGCTCCGCGTGGCGCGCCCCAGTGCGCCCTTGGCACATCATGAAGCTCATCGATCCTGCATCGCGGTATGCCAGCGCTCTCGGACGTGAAGAGGCGGGCTTGGACAGAATAGAGGAGACGATGGAAGCGCAGGGCGAGACCGGAGCGGAATTGCGGCGAGCTCGGGATGCGGCGGAAGCCGCCAATGCCGCCAAGACGCGCTATCTGGTCGCGGTGAGCCACGAGATCCGGTCGCCGCTCAACGCCATCTATGGCTATGCCCAGTTGCTGGAGCGGGAGGGCGCGATCTCGCCGGCCGATGCGGGGCGGGTGATCCGCAGTTCCGCCGAGCATCTCAGCAATCTCGTCGAAGGCCTGCTCGAAATCTCGCACATCGAGAGCGGCGTCCTGAAGGTTCGCTCGGATGTCGTGGCGCTGCCGCTGTTCCTCGACCATGTCGTTGACATGTTCCGGATGCAGGCGGAAGCGAAGGGCCTTGCCTTCAGCTATGTCGTCAAGGGCAGGCTGCCGCGCCTGGTGCGGACCGACGAGAAAAGACTGCGGCAGATTCTCATCAATCTCCTGTCCAATGCGATCAAATATACGCAGGCGGGGAGCGCGGTCCTGTCGGTCTCCTATCGCAATCAGGTCGCGGACTTCGAGGTGACGGACACCGGCATCGGTATCGCACCCGAGGACGTAGAGCGAATTTTCGAGCCATTCGAGCGCGGTAGTTCTGCGGAGGCGAACGCCCAGCCCGGCATCGGCCTGGGTCTGGCGATCACGCGCCTTCTGGCGCGCATTCTGGGCGGGGAGATATTCGTCCGCTCGACCCCGGGCGAGGGGAGCAACTTCCGGCTCCGTCTCTTCCTGCCGGAGCCCAATGTCGCGCCGGCGAGGGAGCCCGAGGTCAGCCAGGTGACCGGCTATGCAGGGCCGCGCAAGACGGTGTTGGTAATCGACGACGATCTCTCGCAGACGAGCGTGATGATCGGCCTGTTGCGTCCCTTGGGTTTCGAAGTCTTCACCGCGTCGCAAGGCGCCGAGGGTCTGGCGCTGGCCGATCTCTGTGCTCCCGACATCGTGCTGCTTGACGTCCAGATGCCGGGGCTGGGCGGCTGGGAGGTCGCCGAACGGCTCCGGGCCAAGCATGGCGATGCGTTCCCCATCGTCATGGTGTCGGCCAGTGTGCAAGAATATCGCGCCGGCGGGGATGGGACGTCGAGCCACGACGCCTTCGTGACCAAGCCGGTCAATCTGGAGGCGTTGCTCGATGTCGTCGGCCGGCAACTGGGGCTCGAATGGCAGTCCGGGCGCGGGGCTTCAACTCCTGAAGAGGCTGGCGCAGCCTCGCTTCCGGACAGCGCGGGCCCTTTCTTTGACAAGCTGCACCAGCTGGCCAAAACCGGCCATGTGCGAGAGATCGAAACCACGCTGGCGAAGTTGGCGGCGGATGTGCCGGAGAGCGCAGCCGTCGTAGCGATTCTGCGCGAGCATCTCCGCAATTTCGATCTCCGGTCCCTCGTGAAGATGCTCGACCGTGTCGACCCCCGATAATCCGCCCAGCCCCGGCGTGACGGCGACGATCCTGGTGGTCGATGACACGCCGGACTCGCTCCGTTTTCTGACCAGCACGCTGGAAGCGGAGGGCATGACCGTGCTGATCGCGATCGACGGGCGAGCGGCGCTCGACCTGCTGGATCATGTGACGCCGGACCTTGTGCTGATGGATGCTGTCATGCCCGGGCTCGACGGGTTCGAGACCACCCGCTGGATCAAGGCGGATGCGCGCTTCCGGCATTTGCCCGTCATCTTCATGACCGGCCTGTCCGAGACCGAGCATGTCGTTCGCGGTTTCGAGGCGGGTGGCGTCGATTATGTGCCCAAGCCGATCGTGATCGAGGAACTGCTCGCGCGGGTGCGCGCGCATCTCGCCAACGCGCGCGTCGCCCAGACCAGCCATGTGGCATTGGATACCAGCGGTCGCCCCTCGTTCGGGGTCGACGGCAACGGTCGCGTGCTCTGGTTCACGCCCATGGCGGCCGAGATCATCGAGCGGCTGTTCCCCGACTGGAAAATCGACGAGGGGCTGCTGCCGGCGGCTCTCGCGGCGCCCGTGCGCCGGCTTCAGTCTACCAATCCCCGAGCCGGCGCGCGCATCGTCATCGATGTCGCGGACAGCAGGCTGGGATGCGCGTTCCTGGGGCGGGCGGATGCGGGCGAATGGCTGTTTCGGTTGAACGAGCAGCGCGAAGGCGATCAGGAGCGCTTGCTCGCGGATCGCCACGGCCTGACCGTGCGGGAGGCTGAAGTGCTGCTGTGGGTCAGCCGAGGCAAGAAGAACCGGGAGGTCAGCGAGATTCTGCACATCAGCCCGCGCACGGTGAACAAGCATCTCGAGCAGATCTTCGCGAAGCTGGGTGTCGAGAACCGCGCTTCGGCTGCGGCGATCGCCGTCGGCACGCTGACGGGGTGATTCGCGCGACTCGGAGGCGATTCCGGGTCTTGCTGATCCAAATGCGAGCAAAGACTGTCCGTCATTTCATAAAAATCGCGCGCCAGCTCGATACCGAGCGCAGCGATCTACCGGCCAGCCTTCAGCGTGTTCCCATGCGCCTTTGGGAGCGGCCGCCCGGCTCTGGAGGCGGTCGGGCAGTTGCTCTAAGCGGCCGGACTGCGGTGGTTTAGTAATACGTCAAACGCCCCATACCGCAGCCGCAGCAAGGGCGGCACAAGTGCCTCATGGGCCAACCGCTTCACCATCGTCTCCTTGGAATTGCCATCGCCGCTTTCGTTGTCGTCTGCGCCGGCACGGCTAATGCGGCACCCGCGCCCAAGACGCGTCTTGTTTCCTGCGGCAGTGAGAGCTGCCTGTTGGTGACCGGCCGTCGCAAGGGCGCGGATTCGCTCGTCTCGATCAACAATCGCCTGGTCGCGGTTGAGGGTCGTCGGGCATGGCATGTTCGGGTGCCGCTCGCTGCAGTGCGGGAATTGACTTCCCCCTACGCGCGTAGCATTGAAGTGACAGTGGCTCAGGCTAACGGCCATGAGGAATGGTCGGAGGACGCAAGCCTTCCGATCGGGCTTCTCGGTCACAAGAATCTCGCGACGCTGGTCGTCAGCGCGCGCTGAAAACTCATCTCCCACCCGGGGCTCTTGTCAGGAGTCCTGGGCAGCGCTATGGGCCGCTCAAACTGCCATGAGAGCGGTATGCCCTTTGTTGCGCAGGAGATGATTATGATCAAAACAGCAATCGCGGCACTGGCCGCGCTTTCGTTCGCTGCTTCGGCTTCGGCCGGCTCGAACGCCAATCCTTTCGCCAAGGACGCGACCGTCCTGAGCCTCAAGGGTCTCGACCTGTCGAGCGCCGAGGGCCAGGAGCGCCTCGCGATGCGCATGGACGCGGCCGCGCGCACGGTCTGCGGCGATCGGGTTGCGACCATCCACCTCGAGCTCGACGCTCAGGCTCGCGAATGCCGCGCCGGCGTGGTTGCGGATATCCGCAGCCAGATCGAGTCGCGTCAGGCTGCCGCTACCTCCGCGTCGCGCATCCAGCTCGCGAGCCGTTAAGGTTCAAAAAACCCGGGGTACGACCGCGCTACATGCAGTCGTACCCCGTTCCAGTTCTTACTTTCCGATCTTGCCCGGAGCGGGCCACCAGGTGAGCGTGTGCTCATCATGTGCCGTCGTCCATACGCCCTTTGACGAATAGCGCAGCGCCCCGCTGCCTGCCGCCTTGCCCACGCGGGCGGTGACCGTGTTGGTCTTGGGATCGACGACGGCGAACAGCTGATCGTCCGTGGTGCGAAGCCAGACCTTGCCGCCCCCTACATCGATGTCGCCATATTTGAGATTGTCCCCAACCTTCACGCGGGCGACGACCTCCCCGCTCTGCGGATCCAGGCGGGCGAGCGTGCCGTCCAGCTGCTCCTGCACCCAGACGCCGTCCGCGCCAGCCGCCAGGAAGCCGGGCTGCTTGCCGAGCATCGTCTTCTTGACCACGACGTTGGTGGCGGGATCGATCTTCTCAATGGTCTCGCCCTTGCCGCTGACCGCCCAAAGCGCGCCGAAGCCGAACGCCATATAGGACACCCCCGGCGATGTCGGGACAGTGGCGATCACCGTGTTGGTGGCGGGATCGATGCGCGAGACCGTGCTCTCGGCATCGCTCGCTACCCAGATCGAGCCCGCGCCCGCGACGACGTTACGCTCGCCGTTCCGGCTGATCTTCACGGGAATAGTGGCGATCAGTTTGGCCGTCTTGAGATCGATGCGGTTGATGACATGCGCCTCGCAGTCGGCGACCCAGAGCGATCCCTGATCGACCGCCATGGCGCCGCAAGGCCGCGTCATCGGTACTTCGGCGAGCTTGCCCTTGCGCGACCAGCGCTCCACGCGCCCCTTGTTGGTGGCCCAGACGCTGTCACCGTCAACCGCCAGGAAATCGGCGAAGTCGGGCACGGTGATGACTTGCTCCTTCTGCGCTATCGCTGCCGCGGGGAGCGAGGCCGAGCCCGCCGCCAACGCCACGATCAATGCCTGCAATCTCCGCATGTCTGTTTCCTTTCAGCTAGCTGCTGCGTTGCGCGATATAGGCGCGCCAACCCCCTAGGCTGGTGATGTCTTCGGCGCCGGTCAGGGCGCGCGGTTCGGCCACGAAGCCCTTCACGCTGCTGCCGTCGGCCAGCGTCACCGTGCCGATCGCGAGCGGCGGCGGCACGTCCACGACGAAGCTGCCGAATGCGGCGACGTCGAGTTCATAGACCTCGAGCGCGATCGGCCCGCCATCCTCGCTGAAGACGAGCGCGGGCTTGGGCGGGACGCTGTCCGCCATGGCATAGAGCCGGTAAGTGGGCGCGGTCTCGAAGGCGCCCACGAAGCTGGCGTCGCGCGAGGTGAGCTGCCAGTGGAGCGGCATGTCCTTCAGATGTGCGCCGACGACGGCGAGTTTCACGGTCTGCATTTTACCCTCCAGGTCGAGCGGTGGCGGTGAAGAAAGGTCCGCGGCGGCGAGATAGGCATCCGCCACGTCCAGCAGCGCGCGGTCGCTGTCGGCCGGACCGATCAGGGTGATGCCGAAGCCGGTCGCATTGGCGCGAGCCCCGGCGGGCACGGCGACGGCGGCCATGTCCAGCAGGTTCACGAAATTGGTGTAGAAGCCGAGGTTGCTGTTGAGCGCGATCGGCGCTGCCAGCATCTCCGCGACGCGATAGGTCGTGCCGGCGGTCGGAAAGGCGAGCAGATCGATGCCGTCCCAGAGCATGTCGGCACGGCGCTTCAGCGCCGCGAGGCGGTAGATGCCGTTGAACAGGTCGACCGCGCTGATGCCGAAGCCCGGCTCGACCACGGCGCGCACGGTTGGATCGATGGCGGCCGGATTATCGGCGAGGATGGCGGCCATGGCAGCGCTGCGCTCGGCGACCCAGGGACCGCCGTAGAGCAGCTGCGCCGCTTCCTGCAGCGGAGCAAGGTCGATCTCGACGATGTCGGCCAGTCCGGCCAGCTTTTCCAGCGCGCGATCGTAGAGATATTCGGACTCACCGTCGCCGAAGAAGACGCGCTGGTCGCGGCGCGGCACGCCGATGGTCCTGCGCCCGAGCGGCCGATCGGCGAGCGCCTTGGAATAGGGATCGCTTGGATCGAAGCCCGCTACCACATCATCGATGAGACGGGCATCGGCCGTGTCGTCAGTGAAGACCGTGATGCAGTCGAGCGTGCGGCAGGCCGGCACGAGACCGCTGGTGCTCCACCGGCCCTTGCTGGGCTTGAAGCCGATGAGATGATTGAAGGCGGCCGGCACGCGCCCGGAGCCGGCCGTGTCGGTACCGAGCGCGAAGGGGACGAGTCCCGCCGCCACCGCGACCGACGAGCCGGAACTCGATCCGCCGCTGACATAAGCGAGATTATAGGCGTTGCGCGGCGCGCCATAGGGACTGCGCGTGCCGTTGAGGCCCGTCGCGAACTGGTCGAGATTGGTCTTGCCGACGCAGAGCGCGCCTGCGGCGAGCAGCCGTTCGACCACCGTCGCCGAGCCCAGCGGCCAACAAGCGAAGGCAGGGCAAGCGGCTGTCGTCTCGAAGCCTGCAACGTCGATATTGTCCTTCACCGCGAATGGCACGCCGGCGAGCGGCAGCGTTTCTCCCGCCGCCACGCGTGCATCGACGGCGCGCGCGGCGGCGAGCAGAGTGTCGCGCGAGGCCTTGCTGATCCAGATCTGGGGCTGGATGGCGTCATAGGCGGCGATGCGGTCGAGCGTATCTTCCGCCATGGCCACGGCGCTGGTCTGCTTTGTGTTGACCGCCGCCGCGATGGCGGATGCGCTCCGGCGGTCCAGCGCTCTCATGCCCGCCGCCTCAAGGCCAGCATCGGCGAACCGGGCTGGAGGGACTGGCGCTCCTGGATATAGAGCGCTTCCACTGTCCCCGCGCCGGGGCTTTCGACCGGGCATTCCATCTTCATGGCCTCGATGACCGCGATCGTGTCGCCGGCCTTCACTTCGTCACCCGTCGAAACTAGCAGCTTCCAGACGCTGCCGCCGAAGGGCGCCTCGATGAGATCGGCGCCATTGGGCACCTCGACGGTCGTCGTCTCGGGCGCGGCTCCCTCTGCCAGGTCGGTAACGCGGTCGAACTCGCCGCGTCGTTGCCATTCGGCCCGTTCCTCATCGAACGCCGCCTGACGCTGTGCCTCGAAGCTGGCAATCGCCCCGGCATTGTCCGCCAGGAAGGCGCGATAATCGGCGAGGCGGAATTCCGATTCCTCGACGCGGATCGAGCGCCGGCCGCTCGGGAAGTCCCGGCGCCATTCGACCAGCTCGTCCGCGCTGACCGGATAGAAGCGGATCTGGTCGAAAAAGCGCAGCAGCCAGGGCTTGCCATCGACAAAGGCGTCGGTCTGACGGTGCGTGTTCCACACCTGGATGGTCCGGCCGAAGAGCTGGTAGCCGCCCGGTCCCTCCATCCCGTAGATGCACATATATGCGCCGCCGATGCCCACGACGTTGGGCGGGGTCCAGGTGCGGGCCGGATTATATTTGGTCGTGACCAGCCGGTGCCGGGGATCGACCGGCGTCGCCACCGGCGCGCCCAGATAGACATCGCCCAGACCCAGCACGAGATAATTGGCGTCGAAGATGAGATTCTCGACTGCCGCCACATCGGGCAGTCCGTTGATGCGGCGGATGAACTCGATATTGTCCGGGCACCAGGGCGCGTCGTCGCGCACCGCACCCATATATTTCTCGATCGTCTCGATCGTCGCCGGGTCCCGCCAACTGAGCGGCAGGTGGACGATGCGCGAGGGGATGGTGAAATCGGCCAGGTCGCCCAGCCGCTCCTCGGCAGCGATCAGCATGGTCAGCGCGGCGCGCTGGTCCATCTTTTCCCCGTCAAAATGCAGCTGCAGCGAGCGGATGCCGGGCACGATGTCGATGATGCCGGGGAGCGTAAGCCGCTCCAGCTCCGTCATTAATGCATGCACGCGGATGCGCAGCTCGACGTCGAGCACGATCGGCCCATATTCGATAAGAATGTTCCGGTCGCCCTGCTGGCGATAGACGACGCGCGGGCGGCCGGGCGCGGCCGGAATGTCGGCGAGAATAGGGGAGAGCGTCGCGATGGCTCGAGCGGGGCCCGACCGCGAGATCGCCCCAGTTGCGACCAGGCGGCGCTGTACCGCGTCGGCCACCATCGCGTCCTCAACATTGACCGGCGCGAAGCGGAGCTTGTCGCCGGGCACCAGCTGCCCGATCTTCCAGCGGTCGGCGGCGATCACCACGAACGGGCAAACGAAACCGCCGAGCGAGGGGCCGTCGGGCCCGAGGATGATCGGCATGTCGCCGGTAAAGTCGACGGCTCCGATGGCATAGGGATTGTCGTGAATGTTTGACGGATGCAGGCCCGCCTCACCGCCGTCCGCCCGCGCCCAGCGGGGCTTTGGTCCGATCAGGCGAACGCCGGTGCGATTGCTGTTGTAATGGACCTGCCATTCGGCGGCGACGATGGCATCGATGTCCTCGTCCGTGAAGAAATCCGGTGCGCCATGGGGGCCATAGAGAACCCGCAGCGTCCATTCGGCCGATAGGTCGGGCAAAAGAACAGCGGGCAGTGCCTCGCTCGTTTTCTCGCCGGCGAGGTGCAGCGTGTCGCCCGCCAGAAGGCGGCGCGCGGCATGGCCGCCGAACTGGCCGAGTTCGAAGGTGCTGCGACTGCCCAGATAAGGCGCAATGTCGAGTCCGCCCGCGAACAGCACATAGCCGCGTATGCCGCCGCCCGTAGCGCGGCCGAGCGCCAGCGTCTGACCGGCCGCCACGTCGATCGCCGTGCCGCGCTCGACCGGGGTTCCATCAAGGGTGGCGCCGAAATCGGCGCCTGTCAGGCAGATCCGTGCAGGCGCGGTGAAAGAGAGCGTCGGCCCGGTGACGGTAACTTCCAGGCCCGCCATTCCCTCGGGGTTGCCGAGCAGCCGATTGCCGAGGCGAAAGGACTGGTCGTCCATTGGGCCAGAAGGCGGAACGCCCACGGCCCAGAGCTGCTGCCGGCCCGGCCAATCCTGCACGGTGGTCGCGGTGCCGCCGCTGATCACGCGGATGCTGCGAGGATGAAAGGCAATGCCGTCGAGCACGCGGGTCGAAACCTCGCCGGTGACGAAAGCGGGCGAACGCACCACCTCGCGCAGCCAGCGCAGGTTCGTTTCGATGCCGTCCACGCGGCTGTGATCGACAGCGGACTGCATGGCCTCGACCGCTTCGGCCCGGGTCGGCGCGTGAACGATCAGTTTGGCCAGCATGGGATCGTACCAGGCGCTGACCGTGCTACCCGCCAGGCACCATGTCTCGACGCGCACTTTCTCGGGAAAGCTGACGGCCGTCAGCGTGCCGGTCGTGGGGCGATAATCGAGCGTCGGGTCTTCCGCGTAGAGACGCACCTGCACCGCATGGCCCTTAGGCATGGGCGGTGCCGCATTCAGGAAACTGAAGTCGCCCGCGCCGCCGCGGATCATCCATTCGACCAAGTCGATGCCCATGATCTCTTCGGTCACGCCGTGCTCGACCTGAAGGCGCGTGTTCATCTCCAGGAAGAAGAAGTCCTCGCCCTCGGCATCGTAGAGAAACTCGACCGTTCCTGCCGAGCGATAGCCGGCCGCCTCGCCGAGCCGGATAGCGGCCGCATAAAGTTCGCTGCGTACGGCTTCGGGCAGGAGCGGTGCGGGAGCCTCTTCGACGACCTTCTGGTTGCGCCGCTGGAGCGAGCAGTCGCGCTCGCCAAGCGCCACCACCCGGCCCTGGCCGTCGCCGAAGAGCTGCACTTCGATATGACGCGCCCGGCGAATATAGCGCTCGAGAAAGACGCCGGCGTCTCCAAAATTGCTTTGTCCGAGGCGGGCGACCGCAGCGAAGCCGTCGCGAACGGCCGCTTCGTCCTCGCAGATGCGCATGCCGATGCCACCGCCGCCGGCTGTGGCCTTGAGCATGATCGGGAAGCCGATCCGGTGCGCGGCCTCGACGGCTTCGGTTTCGTCGGTGAGCAGGTCGGTGCCCGGCGCCAGCGGCACGCCATGGGCGGCCGCGAGGGCGCGGGCGCTGTGCTTCAGGCCGAAGGTCCGGATATTATCGGTGGTGGGTCCGATGAAGACGATGCCGGCTGCTGCGCAAGCTTCCGCGAATTCCACATTCTCCGCGAGGAAGCCGTATCCGGGATGGATGGCGCCCGCGCCGGTCCGGCGCGCGGCTTCCAGGATCGCTTCGATATTGAGATAACTTTCGGACGCGCGCGCACTGCCGATGCAGACCGCTTCGTCCGCCTGGCTCACATGCAGCGAGCCTTCGTCCGCCTCGGAATAAACGGCCACGGAACGCAGGCCCATGCGCCGAAGCGTGCGGATGATACGCGTGGCGATCGCGCCCCGGTTCGCAATCAGGACGGTGTCAAAGCTCATGCGCTGATGATCATCCGGACGGGCGTGGGGTTGAAGGCATTGCAGGGATTGTTGATCTGCGGGCAGTTCGAGACGACGACGATGACGTCCATCTCCGCATGCAGATCCACTGACAGGCCCGGCGCCGAGATACCGTCCACGATGCCGAGCGCACCGTCTTCCTCGATCGGCACGTTCATGAAGAAGTTAATGTTGGAGACGATGTCGCGCTTGCCTCGGCCTTCGGTGAGGTTCGCCTCCAGGAAGTTCTCGACGCAGGCGTGTTGGGATTTCGTGTGGTGCCCGTAGCGCAAGGTATTGGACTCGCATGAGCATGCGCCGCCGATGGTGTCGTGATACTCCACGGACGTCGCGGCGATCGTCATCATCGGCCGGCCTTCGTTGGACCGCAGCACCGTGCCTTTGCGGAGGAATAGGTTGCCCTGCGCTGCGACTGTGTCCTGCGCGCTGTAGCGCTCGGCGTCGTCGTTGGCGGCATATAGGAGAAAATCGACCGCCTGATTGCCTTCCAGATCGACGATGCGGAGCGTCTGACCGGCTGCGACGTGGTGCAGCCAGGGCGCCCGTGCCGGCACGATCACGTCGTGAAGGACGGGGCCGACCAGGCCGGACAGATGGGGATCGACGCTCATGGGGCCTGTTCCTCGTTCTCGTTCAGCGACGGAAATAATCTTCGACATTCTGGAAGGCGCGCAGACCCTCGGGCGTCGCATTGCGGATCGGATCGTCGCCGGGCGTGACCGGGCCGCGCCAGGCCGTCGCGCGCAGCGGGGTGACCGTCCAGGCCTCGCGCGGATCGAGGACATGCGGGCAATTGGCCACCACCAGGATGACGTCCATCTCGGCACGCAGAACCACGGTCCGGCCCGGCTCGAACGGGCCGATCTGCGGCATGATCGCGCCGCCCGGAGCGATCTTCGTGCCCTTGAACAGCGTCATGCAGGGATGGACGTCGCGACGCGTCAGCCCATGCTTGGCGACGCCCAGCAGGAAGCGGTCACGGCTGCTCGGATGGGGGCCGCTATTGGTGCCGCTGCCATATTTGGCCGCGTTGGTCGCGGGACTGGATGCTCCGCAGAAGCTGTCATGCGTGCCGGCATCATCCTCCAAGATGCTCATCAGCGCGCGGCCCATGTCGGACAGGAGCAGCTTGCCTTGGCCGAGATAGGCATTCCACTGCACTTTCACCGTGTCGGAGACATTGAGCCGCTCGGTCGGCATCTCTGCGTTGAAGAGTAGAAGCGAGGCGCATGCATCGCCCTTGAGGTCGATCAGCCGCAGCCGCGCGCCGCGCGGAAGCCGCCGCGAAGCATAGCCTCCGGCTGCGATCGTCTCTTCCCAGAGCAGGTCGTCGCCGGAAACGCCGGCGGGCAAATCGTCCGCGACAGGCGGCAGGATGGGCATGGCCTCGACGACCGTGCCCGCCATGCCCCGCGCATGATCGCGCGCCGCGAGGGGATTTGCCAAAATTTCTGTCATGCGGCGGTCCCTTCGGCTTGGCCGTTTTCGGTGTCCGGCTCGTAGAGAGGCGGCAGGAGGGAGGTGGTGGTGACGAGCTGGAGCTGATGGACGCCGCGCACGCGCCGCAGCGCATCGCACAGATCCTTCAGCCGCACTGCGGGACCCTGCACCAGCAGGACTTCAAGCGACTGGTCGTCCTCCAGAAAGACATGCTGGGAGGAGATGACCTCCTTCAGATAGTCGGCCTGCGTCTGGGCAAGCTGGTGGCGAACGCGGCCCCTATCGCCGCGGTAAACCAGCGTAAGCGTGCCCGCGAGCATCTCGTCCGGACGAGTGAAGGCCTCGTGTTCGGCGAGGGCATGGCGGATCAGTTCCGCAATGAGCTGGGAGCGCGAGGGGAGGCCGCGCTCCTCGACCATCATGTCAAGCTGCCGGGACAATTCCCCTGGGAGGCTCATGCTGAGCCTGGCAAGACTTGCGGGTTCGTTGCTCATGGTCTTCCTCTCTCAGTTATTACCAATTGCGTCAATGGTAATATTATTGATCTGTTCGGCTTCGCGATCGGCGCGGCTCCGTAGCGGAAGATCGTAGACCGCCGTGGCACCGAAACGGTTGGGCGCGTGGGGATCGTGGCGGCGCTTGTCGAGCGCCAGCACCCGTGTTCCGAGCGTGAAAGCCTCGCGAATGTCGTGGGTCACCATGATGATGGTCAGCCCATAATCGAGCCACAGCCTGGTGATCAGCACGTGCATGTCGGCGCGGATACCGGGATCGAGCGCGCCGAACGGTTCGTCCAGCAACAGGATGCGCGGTCGCTTGATCAGGGCCTGCGCGATGGCCAGCCGCTGCTGCATGCCGCCGGACATCTGCGCCGGATAGAGGTGGAGGCTGTCGCCCAGGCCCACGGCCTCCAGCATCTCCGTCGCCTCTTCCATCGCCGCCCGGCGCGCGCTGCCGAACAACCGCGCCGCGAAAGGCGCCTGTGCGCACTCCAGCCCGAAGACCGTGTTGCCGAGCGCGGAGAGATGCGGAAACACCGAATAACGCTGGAACACGACGCCGCGATCCGGCCCGCATTCCGGTGTGAGCGGCGTTCCGTCGAGCGAGATGGATCCGCGCGTCGGCACTTCCTGGCCGAGGATGACGCGTAGGAGGCTGCTCTTGCCCGCACCCGAGGGGCCGATGATCGAGACGAAGGAGCCGGCCTCGATGTCGAGGTTCACCTTCTCGAGGACGATCTTGTCGTCATATTCGACCCAGACGCCGCGAAGGCTGAGGAGCGCGCTCAATGGTTCGTTCCATGGGCCCAGGGGAAGACGCGGCGGCTGAGGATGGTCAGCGCCACATCGATGAGGATCGCGAGAAGCGCGATCCAGGCGACATAGGGAATGATGATGTCCATGGAGAGATACCGCCGGACAAGGAAGATGCGGTAGCCGAGGCCGACGTCCGACGCGATCGCTTCAGCCGAGATCAGGAACACCCACGCCGGGCCCAACGCGAGGCGCATCGCATGCAGCAGGCGCGGCATGGCCTGCGGCAACGCAACGCGGATCATGATCTGCCAGCTGCTCGCGCCGAGGGTCTGCGCCTTGATGAGCTGCTCCCTCGGCAAGGCTGCGACATGGGCGGCGATGTCGCGAACCATGACGGGTGCAATGCCGATGACGATGAGCGCGACCTTGGCGGTTTCCCCGAGCCCGAGGGCAATGAACAATATCGGCAACAGGGCGATGGGCGGGATGACCGCAATGCCGGTCACCAGCGGCCCGAATGTGGTGCGCACCAGCGGCAGCACGCCCAGGACGAGACCAACGACGAGAGCCGTGACGGTCGCTATGCCGAGGCCGAGGCCAAGCCGTTCCAGGCTGGTCAGCGTGTCCGCCCAGAAGAGATATTGTCCGGAGAGCGGATCGGGCTGGAAGATCAGGGCGGAAACGGCCTGGGCCATGCCGCTGGGCAGGGGCAGGATCTTGTCGGCAGGGTTGGCGGCATGACGTTGCGCGGCCAGGACCACATAGATCAGCAGGAGGAGGAGGATCGGCAGGGCCCCCAGGAACAGGCCCTCCCGCCGCCTGACTTGACGGTTTACCAAACGCATCGTCGTCACATCACCTTGATAAAGCTGGACAAGATCGGGTCAAAGCTTCCCGTCGGCGGCCATCTTCATGTAGCTGTCGTCGAAGCGAAGCGTGACGTGCTGCGGGTCGCCAAGCGTTTTGCCGCCCGGGAAGGCCATGCCAACCGCGTCGGCAGAGGCCGCGCCCTTGAACAATCCCTTGGAGAAGCTGAAGTCGCGCACCTGCGTCATCGTCGAGATGAGTTTAGGATCGGAAGTCGCCGCCACGGCTGCCTTGGGATCCGCATAGAGATGCGTTGTCTTCAGCTGGCTGTCGAACATCTCCGGGGTTGCACCGGACAGCTTCGCCATCGCCGCACGGGCTTCTTTGCCCTTATCATCCTGACGCTGCATCAGCGCGACCGTCTCGTACCAGATGCCGGCCAACGCCTTGCCCAGATTGGGATTGGCCTTGAGCGTGGCTGTGTCCACGGCCAGCAGGTCGAGGATCTCGCCGGGGATGTCGTGCGAGCTGAACACCTCCTTCACGCCGGCTTGCGTCTTCATGACCGAAAGCTGCGGATTCCAGGCCACGGCTGCCGTAACCGCCGGACTGGCGAAGGCGCCGACGATGTCGGCGTCCGACGTGTTGACGGTCTTGACGTCTGTTGGCTTGAGGCCCGCCGAGCTCAATGCACGGGCAAGCAGATAATGGGAGACCGAGAGCTCGACCAGATACACCTGCCGGCCCTTGATGGCGCTCAGCGAGTCCGCGCCCTTGAGCAGGATGCCGTCATTGCCGTCCGAATAGTCGCCCACGATGATGGCGCTCGTGTCCTTGCCGCCCGCGGCGGGGATGGTGAGGGCATCCATATTGGCGACGGTGACGCCGTCGAACTTGCCGGCGGTGTATTGATTGACCGATTCAACATAGTCGTTGACCTGAACGATGTTGATCTTGATGCCGTATTTATCGGCCCATTTCTTCACGATGCCAGCCTGCTGGGCATAGGGCCAGGGCATCCAGCCTGCGTAGATCGACCAACCGATGCTGAACTCGCGGCGTTGTTCGGGCTGGGCGCTCTGCTTCTGCGAGCAGGCGGCGAGCAGCAGTGCGCCAGCGATCGCCGCGATTTTTCCAGCTCTGCCGATCTTCGTCATGATTCGGTCCCCTTTCGCACTGCAGCATTGCCGCAATTCACACCCTTGTCCATGGGACATATTACGCATGGATGATTTGGTAATAATTGCGCAACTGGAACGGAGATGGAAGCGCCGCGTCGCGATAGGCTTGATAGCGGGGGCAATGGCCCGCTTTGCGATAGCCATGGGGTGTTTGACGTATCGGTGCACCCGGATCTCGAAGATACCTTGATTTCCAGGTTTGACCCGAGTGGAACTGTGAAATGAAGCAGAAGTTCTTCAATCTGGTGCCGCCCTTGATGCTTCTCCTCGTCATCCTGTTCTGGGCAATTGCGCCAGCGGCCTGGGTGAAGAGCGGCTGGACCGTCGTCCTCGTGTCGACCCTGATCATGTTGACCGTACTCGGGCTCGAGTTCGTCGCCGAGCGGCACGCCAACTGGCGCATAAATTGGCGCGAGTTCTTTACCGACATGGGCTATGTGATCTTCAGCGCTACCGCCATTGCCTGGGTAACCGCCACGCTTGCCGACGACCCGCTCAAGTCAGTCAAGACGTCGCTCGGCATCACGACCCATTGGGCCGAGCATTTGCCCTTCCTTGCCCAGGTCGCACTCGTCGTCTTCCTCGTGGAGTTCGGCCAATATTGGATGCACCGGCTGATGCATAACTGGACGCCGTTCTGGCTGATCCACGCGCCGCATCACCATATAACCCAGCTCAATGCGATGAAGGGGGCCGTGGGCAATCCGGTCGAGCTTTTCCTGATCAGCCTGACGGCAGTCGCCCTGTTCGATCTGTCGCCGGCCGCAACCTTCTGCGCCTTCAATTGCCTGACCGTGATCTCGACCTTTGCTCATGCCAACGTGCGCGCTGATCCGCCGATCTGGTATTCGTTCTTCTTCACCACGATCCGACATCACAGCCTGCATCATTCGGTGCCCTATGAGGACACGCGCTATAATTACGGTAATTCGCTGATCCTGCTGGACCGCATATTCGGCACCTATCGTGAAGGCGAGGCGAACGTCGTGGGGCAGGGTGATCGCAAGCGGCTGTCGATTTGGGAGCAGACGATCTTCCCGGTCGTACCCGTCATTGATTGGATCAGGGCGCGGCGGGCCAGTTCCGCCTCCGTCTCAGGCTGATCCACCGCAGGCACAACCGCCTCGAACAGGAAGTGGGATTTTTTTATGATGGCCAAGTTCTGCCTGGCAGTCTTGCTTGTCGGCGGCGCAGCGATCGCGCCGGCGGCCATGGCTAAGGGCGCGCCGCCGCCGACGCTGTTCCCGGAGAAATGGATCGACGGCACGACCGACCAGGAACCGTACACGCAGGTCCAGGCGCTCGATTCCGATACCTTTGTTATCCGGCAATCGATCAAGACCAACTTCGAGGCGCCGTTCCTCTATCTTCTCTTTGGGACGGACAAAGTGCTGCTGGTCGATAGCGGCGCGAAGGACGGACATAACCGTCCGGCGGTCGATCGCCTGATCGCGGACTGGCTGAAGGCGCATCATCGCAGCGACATCCCGCTCGTTGTCGCGCACAGCCACAGCCACGGCGACCATATCGCCGGCGATGCGGCATTTCGCGAGCGGCCCAACACGACTGTCGTCGGACTGAAGCCGGAGGACGTGGCCGGTTTCTTCGGCATCAAGAGCTGGCCGAATGACATCGTGACCTTCGATCTCGGTCACCGCGTCCTCTCCGTCATTCCGACACCCGGGCATCAGAATGCTGCGATCATGTTTTACGACCCGCGGCTGAAGATCCTGCTCTCCGGCGACACGCTGTACCCCGGCCGCCTCTATGTGCCTGTCAACTTCCTCGCCGACGAGCGCGCCAGCATCGATCGCCTCGCTGCTTTCGCCGCCAGGCATCCCATCCGTGCAGCACTGGGCGCGCATATCGAAATGACGCGCACGCCCGGGCAGGATTACGCGCAGGCCGTCCTGACTCATCCCGATGAGCATCGCCTGGAAATGGCGCCCGACAGCATCGCAGCACTGCAGGCCGGCCTGAAAGCACCGTTGGATGTGCCGAACCAGGGCCAGGTGCATGACGACTTCATTATCTACCCGACGGCGCCGCGCCAGCAGTAACACCCGGAAAGCCGTGGCGTGTGCGACATGATGCCGGACACGCCGGGTTCTTCCGGCCCTCATCCTTCCTATTTCAATCCAAGTAGGTCCTTGAGCGCGCCGCCCGGCACGAATTTGAAATTCTGGTTATCCGGCGCGTTGTCGCCGTCCTGGACGACGAGAATGCCGTCGTTGAACGGCGCCCCAAAATCGCCGGACGCGAATTCCAAGCCATCGGTGTCGACCACGCCATCGACGAGGCCGGATCCGACAATCCTGAAACGACGGATATAGCGGCCGCTCTCCAGATCGTAGGCTACATAGGAATTGTCATTCTGGCTGGACGCCAGCAGGACGCCAGCCTTGCGGCCCTTCGGGACGATAGCCAGGCCCTCGATATCTGGGATGAGATGCACCCCGTCCACGGCCGCAAACAGAACGGGAGCGGCCTTGCTGTCCGGCGCTGCCTCGATCCGCCAGATGCCGCGCTTCTCCTCTCCCACGTAGAGCTCGCCCGTGCGGTCGTCCACGACACAGCCCTCGGAGCGGCTGTCGAGCTTGATGTCTCGCACGAGCGTCGCCTTCGGCTGTGGACCGGAGAGATCGAATGCATACTGCCGCAAGTCGCCATTATTGAACGGGATGAACGCGAAGATCTGATCCGGGGTGCGCCGCCACAGGCAAAAGCCGTAGACATTGCCCACGCCATCGCTCTCGACCGCGAGATGAGCGAGATGGCGCAGCGCGACAGGCGCGGCCTCGAGCGCATAGAGGGCAATCCTGCCTTGTGGATCGTCGCTGCGGTCGCTGGCCGCAACCAGCACACCCTTGCGGCCTTGGATCAGGACGTCCGCGCGCAGGTCGACATTGTTGACGCGGCCGGCCGGCGTCGAGGCCTTCAGCGCGCCGGAAAGGTCGTAGACGTTGAGTCCCCAGTCCTTGTCGGTCGCGACGATCAGGCTCTTCTTCGGGTTGGCGGGATTGCGCCAGATCGCCGGATCATCCGCCGCGTCGCCTTTGGACACGACCGGCACCGTTTCGCGCACCGCCTCGATCGTCGCGGTCTCGACTGGCTGGGCGACCGCGGGCGACCCGAAGGACGCAGCCGCCAGCATTGCGAATATCATGCGGGCCCCGAGCATTATTGGCGCACCTTGCTTTTCCAGGAGGAGACGCCGTTGACCAGCTCGTCCGCGCGCAACGTCAGCGGGTCGAACAATTCCTTCCCGCGAATATCGATCACGTTGAAGCGCAGTGTCGGCACTTTGCCGGTCATGTCGAAATCGATGATGCCGGCATTGTTGATGTTGAGCAGCGGCGTTCGGATCATGCGATCGGGCAGCATCTGCGCGATGCGCTGTTCCGCGCCCTCCCGCGTGTCAGCCAGCATCTGCGCAAGCGCGGAACTCACCAGATCGTAGAAATCGTAGCCGCCCTGCTCCGACCAGGGCGCGCAGGCTACATAGGGATAATGGGTGTCGCCGGAGAGCAGCACAACGCCGCTGATGCGCTGATCGCGGATGAAGTTGAAGAGGCGGGTCCGCTCATGCTGATAGGCAGACCAGCTGTCGCCGCCGGCCCCTTTGAGGCGCGACCAGCCGCTGCCGCAGGCGATGACCTTGAAGGGTGACTTGCTCGCAAGCAGGCGCTGCTGGAGCCAGGCGAACTGGCCTTTGCCGAGAAACTCCTTGTCAGGCGTATCCGGGTCTTCGTCGGGCGCACGATGATAGCGGTCGTCGAGGAAAATGAAGTCCACGCCGCCATAGCTGTAATCGAAGAAGATGCCCGGCGTATCGGGCAGGCCGGTGCCGGGATTGGCCCAGAACTGCTTGAAGATCTCGAGAGCCTCGCCGCGGATCGGATTGGTGCGGTCGAAATTGTCGAGCCCATAGTCATGATCGTCCCAGATCGCGAGCTGGGGGACGTTGCGGCCGATCGGCTGGAAAGACGGCACGAAACGCTGGCGTTGATACTCGCTAACGAGCGTCGCGGGCGTGGTGGAGTCGCCGTAGATATTGTCGCCGAGCCAGAAGAAGAGATCGGGCTCATATTTCGCGATCGCGCGCCAGATCGGTTGTTCGGGCTCGTTCTGGATGCGCGCACAGGAGCCGAACGCCACGCGGAACCGCGCGGGCGAGGCGGGCGCCGTCCGCACCTGCTGCGCCGGTGTGCCGCGCAGATATTTGTCCTGCTTGCCGTTGCTCAGGACCCGATAGTGATAGATCGTCCCCGGCTGCAGGCCCTCGATGCGGATGACCAACGTGTAGTTGTCCTGCGCCTTCGCCCGCTGCGGTGGCGTGCGCTTCCACGGACCGGCGACCGGGTCCGTGGTATATTCGACCACTGCATCGAAATAGTCGCCGCTGAGCTGCATCCAGATCGGTACGCTCGTCTGGGTGACCGCGCCCACCATCGGTCCCAGCATCAGGCGAGGCGTTCCCTCCGGGTTGGCTTCGGCCCAGGCCGGCCAGGCAGTCAGCGCGCTGACGGCGGCGGCGCTTGCGAGGAAATTGCGACGTGTATTGTCCATTGTTCGTCCGTTCGATGAATGGGGAGTGCCTTTTGGGCACTCCAGTTCTGCAACCAGTCGGTCGCGCCGGAGCGTCCCGGCGCGACGGCGCTCACCAGCTTTTCGAGATGCTGAA
Source organism: Sphingobium sp. (assembly GCA_017745115.1). Next base: position 91,239 of record JAGIAA010000003.1, read on the forward strand.
TCGGAACTCCCGCCCGAACCGCTCCCAGCTCGACACGAAGAACTTGTTGTGGTTGCGGTAGTTGAACATGCCCTGGTCATTCAGGTTCTGCCCGGTCAGCGACAGTTTCAGGCCATTTTTGAAGCTGTAGCTGAGCTGGGCGTCCACCGAGGTGCGCGGCGCGCGATAATTGTCGTTGTCGGGGTTGGCGCTGAACGAGCTGCTGGTCGCATCTCCCTGATAGGAATAGGCCACGCGCGCCGAGAGACCGTCCTTCTCATAATAGAGTTGGGCATTGTAGATGCGGTCGGCCTGGTTGAAGAAGGGCACATGATTGTTAGGGCGCCCCGCCACATCAATCAGGACATCGGAGTCGATGAACGCCGCGTTGGCATAGACGCCGAGACCGTCGAGCGGCGCCGGCAGGAAGTTCAGGTCCTTCTGAAAGCTGACTTCGATGCCCTGGATGTGACCTGGGTGCGAATTAGCCACTGTCTCATCGACATAGTGGTCGTAGGTCACGCCCTCGAACTTATAATCCTCGAACGTGTTCGAGATGCTGTAGATCGCGTTGGTGACGCGCTTGTAGAAGCCGCCGACACTGATCATGCCGGAGCGATCGGGAAAATAATAATCGATCGAGGCGTCGAAGTTGAGGCTCCGATAGGGCTTGAGGTTGGGATTGCCGATTTCCAGAGAGAGATCGAGATCGACCCTGTCGTTGACCTTGTCGTACACCTCGCTGACCACGATCTGGGAAATCGGTGCCAGGTCGGTATAGTCCGGACGGCCGATATTGGTCGTCATCGACGCGCGCAGCAGCCAATCATTGGCAATTTCCCAGCGCAGCGCCACGGCTGGCATGACATCGCTATATGAATGCGAACGGGAGATATCGATGATGTCGCTCGTCTTGAAGGGCACTTCGCCAAGGCGCGAACGGCCCGCCGGCGTAGTGGGGTCGGGTGTCACGGCATTGATGAAGCCCATCGCCGAGATGTCCGACACGGTTCGTTCGACGCGCGCGCCGGCGACCAGGCTCAGCTTGGGCGTGACCCAGAACTCGCCCATCAGATATCCGGCATAGATATCCTCATTGAGCGTGTAGTCGTTCTCCATCGAGTTGGCGCGCGACGAGACCGGATCATAAAAGAAGTTGTTCGGGTTGGCGGTGAAATAGGTTTCATAGCCGGCGCGGCCGGGCGCGATCAGATCGAGCCCGGGGACGAGCGCATAATTCCGGCCACGTCCGGTCGAAAACGGTTCGGCAAGGCCGGGAGCGCTCGACAATAAATAGGTCGCCCCGGTCGTGGGGAAGTAGCGATAATCGCTGTCATCCACCGACTTGTCGCGCAGGAGCGCCTTGCCCCCGGCGCGCAACTGCAACTTGTGGCCCGAAAGCTCGCCGTCCCAGGTCAGGTCGAGATTGCCCGTCCATGTCTTTTCCTTGACGAGCGAGGTCAGTCCCCGAAAGGCCGTGATGCGCTCGAAGGCGGGGTCCATGAAGGTCCGTCCGCCGGACAGCGCGGTGTTGAATCCAATGGGCTTGGCTAGGCCGCGCCCGTCGAGCGCGAGGGTGATCGCGGGCGATTGCCCGGCAGGGGCATTGGTGCTTGCCCCGGTCGATTGAAAATAGCGCTGATACGGATTCAATTCCTTGGCGGTCGTGTAGTTGAGGTTTGCCTCGATGGTCCATGCGTCGCCAAACTGATGCCGGCCGCCCAGGACAGCCTGCTGCACCGGCCGATCCTGCTCCTCCGAGCGCGTTTCCATTGACGAGGAGTAGCGCTGGGCAAAGAATTCAGTGAGCGAGTTATAGCCGCGCGTGCCGGCGGTCGCGATCGTGACCTGCGGGCGATCGCGATAGTCGTCATATTGCGTGAAGAAGTAACGCGCCCAGAGCTTGGTTGAGTCGTCGGGGCGATATTCGAAATTCGCCGATCCGCCGAAGCGCTTCTTCTGCCCGATGGATTGCGCATACACGACGTTGCCGGGGAAGTAGTAGTGCGCCGGCAGCGTGGGATTGGTCCATAGCGATGAAGCGGTATATTGCTGCGATGTGTATTGCTTGAACCAATATTCGCCGCTCAGATAGATCGCGAACTCGTTATTGGCGCCGAACTGGTTGCTGTAGGACAGGTTGGCCGCATAGATGCCGCTACCTGTGCCGAAGTCGTTATAGCCGATTTCCGACCGCGCATTGATGTAGCTGCCTGCATGATCGTAGCCGCTAGGTGTCACGATGTTGACGGTGCCGCCAATGCCCTGCGCGTCCATGTTGGGAAGGGTCACCTTGTGAACCTCGATCCGCGACAACGTGCCGGCGCTCAGCACGTCGAGCGGGGCGGCGCGGCCCGATTCACCGTCCGTGTCCGAAACGGCGATGGTGAGGCCGTTCATCGTGACATTATTGAGGATCGGGTCGACGCCACGGATCGACACATAGCGACCCTCGCCCTGGTCGCGAATGAGATAGACGGACGGCAGGCGCCGCAGTGCCTCGGCTATATTGCTGTCGGGCAGTTTGCCGACGTCATCGGCGGCCAGCACGTCGACCAGATTGTCGGACTTGCGGCGGACGTCGCGCGCGTTTGCCAGGCCCGCGCGAAACCCGGTCACGACGATGTCCTGCGGGTTGCCTTCCGCTACTGCCCCATCCCGGCTTGTGTCTGCCCGTTCGCGATAGACGAGGACGAGGGCGCCCCCATCGGATTGGGTGACGAGCAGCCCCGTTCCGGCCGAAATGCGTCGCGCGGCTTCGGCGGACGTGTATTTGCCGCGCAGCGCCCGGCTTGTCCGGCCCGAGACGGCTTCGACGGGGAATGCGATGTTGATACCCGCTTGCCGGCCGAGTTCATTGAGGGCGGATCCGAGACTCTGAGCGGGAATGTCGAATTCGACGATCTGCTGCGCCGTCGCCACGGTCTGTGCGGTCGAACGAGAAGCAAGCAAGCCAGAAGACATGAGGATGGTTGCGCCCAGAAGGGCGCGACGGAGCACGGACATGATTTTCCCCCAATATGGATTGCGACGCGGCCGCGTGCGGATGCTGGACCGTTCGAGAGTCCAGATGCGTGGGGTGAGAGAAACCGCTAACGCCGAAAAACTTTTTTCGGTCAGCTCCGCGCCAGCAGGATGCGATCGGGCTCGACATGAGCCGAGACCCCGTAGATGTCCTTCAAGGCCCTGCAGAAATCGGCGGGATCCGTCGCCGAGAACCGGCCACCCAGCCGCAGTTGCCCGATCGTGGGATCGGCAATTTCCATGGGCCGCGACAGGTAGCGATTATATTCGGCGACCGCCGCTTGCAGCTCTTCGCCGTTGAAGTGCAGCTGCCCTTGCTGCCAGGCAGATATAGCGCCCGCCTGCAGTTGGGACAGGGCTGACAGCGCGGGGGGTGCCCCGGCGACCACTTTCGCCTGCCGCAGGGTCGAGATCCGAATGGCAGTCGCGGTGTCGGGCGTCTTCAGGGAGATTTCGCCAGCCACGACCGAAAGGTCGATCCCCAGCGGCCTCGCCCTTGCATTCAGGCGTCCGCCCGGGGCCAGGCTGATCTGCGACAGGCCGCAATCCAGATAGCATGGCGGCGAGCTTGGCTGGCGTTCCATCATCACTTCGCCGCGCAGCAGTTCGACTTCATAACGCCCGTTGCGCTCGCGCCATTTGATGCGGCTGTCGGTATTGAGTTCCACCGCGATGCCGCTGGCAATGACGATGCGGCGGCGTTCTCCGATAGCGGTCTCCGCTTCCTGGGCAGCGGCAGCATAGGTCCAGCCGAGACCCCCGAGTCCGGCAGCGACCACCGCCGCCAAGCCGAACTTGAGCCATTGCCTGCGATCGGCACCGGGCTGAGCCGCTTGCTGGGTGAGCGGGAGCCGGTCGCTCAGACCTGTCTTGCCGATCGAAGCCAACTCCCCGCCGATTTGCGATACGCGGATGAAAGCGAGTGCATGCGCAGAATCCTTCGAGCGCCATTGCTCGAATGCCTGACGGTCGGCCGACCCACAGTCGATGGCGGCCAGCCAGTCAGCCGCTTCGGTGTCAATCCGGTCTTGTGTATCTGCCGCTTTCATCACTACCGGTCCCATATATCGCAAAGAGATACATGGCACGGTCAAAACCGCTATCCGGATTTTCCCGATGTCGCGAAAAAATATCTAGGCGCACATTTCTTCGTCGGCCGATTTGTTCTGCGCGACGGGATCTATAGTCGCCCGCATATTGTGCGAACCTCGCCGCCAACTCAGCAGTTGCTGCATGCCACGCGCGAGATGCGTTTCCACCGTCGAGAGGCCGATGCCCAGAGCAATGGCGATCTCTTTTGGCGAGCGATCCTCGAACTTGCGCATGCGGATCACGCGCTGGCACACAGGCGGCAGCCGTTCGACGTCGGCCAGCAGGCCCAGCAGCGCTTCTCGCGCCGCAATCGTCTCGAACACATCGGGGCCCTCGTCGCGAACTTCCGCCAAGCTCGGCGCCGGGATGTCGCTGATGGCGATGATCCGATCGCGACGCACACGTTGCAGCACCAGATTGCGGATCATGGTCGCCGTATAGGAGCGCGGGTCGCGAATCGCCGCCCAGCTGTCCATCTGCAGAAGCTTCAAATAGGCTTCCTGCACCAGATCGGAGGCTTCTTCGGCATTCTTGCACCAGCGCCGCGCTTGCCTCAGAAAATAGGATTCATGAGGCAGAACCTGCGTCGAAAACCAAATGTCGATCGGACGAGACCAGGTCACGATACCCCCATTTCCGGAGTGTGCGACTACCGATCCCGCTTGACCCTTTTATGACGGCGAAATCGGCATGCGGCGGCCGCCGATCCTATTGGTTCTCCGAAAACGGTCTGTCAGGAACGTCCGACTTACGGGTCTTGCGGCGGCCAGAGCGCTGCCGCTCTTAGAAGCTCTGCTATTCTTCAGGCAGTGCCTTCAGGCTCATCCAAATCGCCATTCAAGCCGGTTCGCGGCCTAGCTGAAGCGCGAGCGGCGACCAGGGCTCCACGCTAGCCGATGAAAGCAGCAAGCTCTTCAGGTCTTCCGTTGGGGAAGGCCTTTTTGAGATAGTCCAGAAACGCCGACACGCGCGCGCTCAGCAATCGGCGTGAAGGATAAAGCGCCCATAAAGCTGTCTCCGGCGTGTCGGCATCGCCCCAAGAGACCAGCTTGCGATCCACCAGGTCCCCATTGACGAGCGATAGCGGCAACCGTGCCACGCCGATCCCCATCCGCGCGGCATCGCGCACCATGATCATCGATGAAAGCGAGAGCACCGGCTCGACCGCCATCGAGATTGCTCCCGCTTCGGTCAGGATTTGCCAGTTCGCCATCGGATCAGCCGATCCCCGCAAGATCGCAGGGACGGCAGTTCCGTCAAATGGCCGCGCTACTTCCGGTGCCCCCACCACGACAAGTCGATCGCGCAGGAAGGTTAGGCCGATCAGGCTTTCGTCAATGCGGGGATTGACGCGGATGACGAGGTCGTAGCCTTCCTCAATCATATCCACCTCGCGGTCATCGGTGGTGACCTCTAGCCGGACTTCGGGATAGGCGAGCGCAAACCCGGCGGCGAGCTTGCCCATCGCGATTTGCGCGAACAGCAGCGGGGCACTGATACGCAGGCGTCCGCGCGGCCGGTCTCCGCCCGATGCAATGGCATTTGCAGTCTCGTCGAGCTCGCTCAGCAACATGGCGGTCCGCTCGAACAGCGCGCGCCCCTCTTCGGTCAGCTTCAGGTCGCGCGCGCCGCGTTCGAACAGGCGCAGTCCCAACGCAGCTTCCAGTTCGGCCACGCGCCGAGAGAGAGTGGCTTTCGGCCTTGCGGCGGCTCGCGATGCCCGGCCGAACCCGCCATGCTTGGCGACGAGGTTGAAATCGGCGAGCGCAAGCAGATCCATATTGTTCCACCTATGAGACGATAGGTCTAAATATAGCGACTATTAGCACAATTGTGGATCACTAATTTCCTGGCTGTCACTCAATGACAGCCAAGGAGATTTCCAATGACCATTCTCGTTACCGGTGCCACTGGCCGCGTCGGCCGCCACGTCGTCGATCAGCTTGTCCAGCGCGGTGCCAAGGTGCGCGTTCTTACCCGCGATCCCGGCAAGACCAGTTTCGCCGCCGTCGAGGTCGCTCAGGGCGACTTCCTTGACATCGACGCGATGCGCAAAGCTTTCGCAGGCGTCCGCACGCTGTTCCTCCTCAACGCCGTTACCGGCGACGAATTCACGCAGGCGATCATCACCCTCAACATCGCTCGTGAAGCCGGCGTCGAAAGAGTGGTTTACCAGTCGGTGTTCGATGCCGACCGCGCGGTGAACGTGCCGCATTTCGCCGTGAAGCACGGCGCGGAGCGGATGCTTGAGGAGATGGGTTTCAGTGCCACCATCCTGCGGCCGGCCTATTTCATCGACAATGAGCTGATGGTGAAGGACGTTATCCTCAATCATGGGGTCTACCCAATGCCGATCGGCGGCAAAGGCGTGGCGATGGTCGATGCACGGGACATTGCCGAGGTCGCTGCGATTGAACTGATCCGCCGCGACCAGTCTCCGACCAAGCTGCCGATCGAAACCATCAACCTGGTGGGCCCCGATACCCTGACCGGATCGGACGCAGCGGCCATCTGGTCGCAGCTGCTGGGACGTCCGATCGTGTATGGTGGCGACGATCCCAGCGGTTTCGAGCAGAACATGGCGACCTTCATGCCGAAGTGGACGGCTTATGAAATGCGCCTGATGGCTGAGCGCTATGTAAGCGATGGCATGATCCCCCAGCCTGGCGACGTCGATCGGCTGACCGCTATGCTCGGGCGGCCGCTCCACAGCTACCGCGACTTTGCCGCCGCAATCGCGCGCGAGGCCGGCCAGGCCTAAGCCTCTGCGGCAGATGGCCGGGCCGTCACTGGCGGACGGTCCGGCTTCTTCTGCTGGTCGATTGAATCTCCAAAGGCAGCTTGCGCTTCGATATCGATTGTACCGGTCCGGCGCGCGGCCGCTTTTTCGGGCTGCAAGCAATTATCGACCGGAAGGCAGAGACTACGTGTCGTTCGATCTGACCGGCACCTTCTGGATTGGCGATGCGGATGCCGTGTTTCGGGTCCAGCGGATGAATGACTTTTCTTGGGTGATGGAAAAATATCCTAGCGCGGTTCCTCTTGCTTCCCAGCGCTATTTCTACCAATATGGTTGGAAAGCCGCTACCCTTCCAAGGATGCCGCCATCGAAGAGGGGCGCATCATGTTACACGGGTTCTGGATTGCTGCTGGGCAGCCACGGCAAATGCTGGACGTGCGATCATTCGCGACGATCGCCGATACATTGGCGCGCCAGCCAGGCTGGGGCGCATCATGAACCTGCAGCAGCTCAAATATGTGCGCGCCGCAGTTCAGAACGACCTCAATCTGACGAAGGTCGCGCAGGAACTCTACACATCGCAATCGGGCGTCAGTAAACAGATCAAGGAATTGGAGGCGGAGCTCAAGTTCGAGATCTTCGTGCGGCGCGGCAAGCGCTTGGTTGGCCTGACCAAGGCAGGTCAGAGTGCCGCCCATGTAATCGATCGCCTTCTACAGGAATCGGACAATCTCAAGCGGCTGTCTCAGCAATTCGCTCAGGCCGACAGCGGTCGACTGGTGATCGCCGCCACCCATAACCAGGCCAACTATGTGCTTCCGCCGGTGCTTGTGCGGTTCAGCGAGCAATTTCCCGATGTCGATGTCGAACTGCGGCAGGGTAGTCCGAGCTACGTCGTTGACATGCTGATCCGTGGCGAAGCGGATATCGGCATCGCGACCGAGGCGGTTGATGGCCATGCCGAATTGCAGACCATCCCATGCTTCCACTGGAAGCACGTTGTCATCGTGCCGCCGGGCCATGAGCTTCTCCATGCCCACGACCTGACTTTGTCGCAGCTCGCCCGATACCCGATCATAACCTATAGTCCGGACGTGACGGGCGGATCCGGCATCGTGGAGGCATTCGAGCGCGCCGAGCTCGAACCGGATATCAGGCTCGCCGCAATGGATGCCGACGTCATTAAAACCTATGTCCAGTTGGGCATGGGCGTGGGGATCATAGCGCAGATGGCAGCCGACAACGGCCCTCACAATGGACTGATCCCGCTTCCCGGCTCCAGCCATCTGTTCGAACCGCACAGCACGAAGATCGCCCTTCAACGGGGCACTTTGCTGCGAAATTACACGTATCGGCTGATCGGAATGCTGGCGCCCCATGTCGACGTTGCAGCCCTGAGTAGTGGCAAGGCACCTTCGCCCTCCAAGGCGTCCGAACGCATTCTGAACTTCGAGGAACGCCCCGATCTCCGGTTTGGACCTCGAGGCGAAATCGATCCTGCTGGCGGGAACTGACTGCGGGCAGCTGGGGAATGCCCGCGAAAAGACCGATCGAGAGCATGTGAGGTAAGAGCATGATTGAACAAGAGCTACGGATCAGCCGTAGGGGGCTGTTGGGTGGGGCCGCGGCATCGCTGCTTGCGTTGCCAGACTTGGCGCAGAGCGCGACCGCACAGCTCCCCTTTGCCAATGGGCAGCGTCCGCTTGTCCGTCTGCCGCAAAAGCGTCCAATGATCGGCCTCACGGCCCGCCCACCGCAGCTGGAGACGCCATTCGAGGTGTTCAATGGCAGCGTCATCACACCCAATGATGCTTTTTTCGTCCGCTATCATCTTTCCGACCTGCCAACGGCTATCGATCCCGCAACCTTCCGTCTGACCATCGGGGGACATGTCGAGAAGCCGCTTTCATTGACGTTAGCCGCGCTCCAGCGCGACTATCCGGCGCAGGAACTCGTGGCGGTCAATCAGTGCTCGGGCAATAGTCGGGGATTTTTCGAGCCGCGCGTGGGCGGTGGTCAGCTCGGCAATGGTGCCATGGGCAATGCGCGCTGGCGCGGCGTGCCGTTGCGAGCCCTGCTCGATCGGGCCGGCGTTCGTGCGGGCGCACGGCAGGTCACCTTCAATGGCCTGGACAATCCGCCGGTCGGTACCGTTCCCGACTTCGTGAAAGCGCTCGACATCGATCATGCGCGCGACGGCGAAGTCATGCTGGCCTACGCCATGAATGGGGCGCCACTTCCTTTCCTCAACGGCTTCCCGCTGCGCCTCGTGGTTCCGGGCTATTACGGCACCTATTGGGTCAAGCATCTCAACGAGATCAATGTGGTTGACGCCGAGTTCGACGGTTACTGGATGAAGACCGCCTATCGCGTGCCCGACAACGATTGTCTTTGCGTGGCGCCGGGAGGCAAGCCCGATAAGACGAAGCCGATTGGGCGCTTCAACGTCCGCTCCTTCGTGACGAGCCACCATGATCGGCAGGTTGTCAAAGCGGGCTCCGCATTGGAGTTGAGAGGTATCGCTTTCAATGGCGGAAGCGGAATCGCGCGGGTCATGCTCTCTGCGGATGATGGTACGAGTTGGCGAGAAGCTCCGCTCGGGCAGGATCTCGGCCGCTACTCGTTCCGCGAGTGGCGCGCGCGCCTGACCCTGCCGAAGGGCGCACATCGCCTGAAGGTGCGCGCCTTTTCATCGGATGGGGAAAGCCAGCCGATCCAGCCCCTGTGGCAGCCCGCCGGCTATATGCGAAACGTCGTCGAAACAATCACGCTGGAGGCACGATGATGCGCCTTATCGCTCCTCTTGCCGCTGCGGCCGTACTCATCGGCGTCGCCTGCAGCGCCAAACCGATCAACTATTCCGTGCCGGTCGATACGGTGCCGCCCGCAGAACTTGCCGGACCGGACGCCGAACCGGTGCGCAATCATTGCGCGGCCTGTCACTCCCTCGACTATATCGTCACCCAACCCAGGGGAAAGGGTGAGCAATTCTGGCGTGACGCGGTGACGAAGATGATCAACGTCTACAAGGCGCCGGTGGAGCAGCCGGACGCCAACAAGGTCGCTGAAATCCTGGCCAAGAAATTCGGCTAAAACGAAACAGGCCGAGGGCGAGCAAGTCGCCTCCGGCTGTTCAAGCCTTTTCCGTCGCCTTAGCGGTCGATAACGGGCCCGTTGGGCGGCAGGTCGAAAATGCCGCCGTCGGACGGGCCATTATTCTCGACGCAGGGCCGTTCCATCTTCTCGTGCAGCAACGGCTTGCCGGGCAGATTGGCGACACTCACGTCATAGTGCCAATCGTCGGTCTTGTCCGCTTCGGTGTAGTGCCGAACCGGTATCGTCGCCGTCCACGGCCGCGAATAGACGGTCGGATCGGTGAAAGTTGCGACATAGTTGAAGCGCTTGCGGTTGTTGTCAAAAACGTAGCGCTCGGCGACGGTGGCGTTCTCGCTCATGAAATCGCCATAGCGGCCGAACATCGCCTTGCCGTTGTTGTTGGTCACGTCGACGACCAGCGTATTGCCTTCCCAGTGACCACGGGAATCGCCGTTCCATAGCTTCACAGCGGACGGCAGATGCGGGGTCTTGTCGAGATGGATGATCCGCGTACCGGAATCGAAGAGAAATACGATGGAGTCCGGATATTGTCGGATCTCGAAGCCGTGCCACATGAAGGATTTCGGCACACCCGCCGGGGCGCAGCGGGCCAGCGGCTCGATGTGCCAGGCATGGGTCGGCGTCGCGAAGTTCCTCGCGAAATCCTCCTGGGCGGCACGTGCGGCCGGCAGATAGGGGATTTGGCCATCCGGCGGATCGGAAACGCGGCTCGGCGCGCGCTCTTCACGCGGCAGCTTCGAAGCGCGCGAGGGCTCGCCAGGAGGGCCCGCCTGCGGGTCGGTGAAGTTCGCGTGATTGCCGATCGTGTTGGAATAGAGGCCGGCTATGTTCGGCTGGCCATCGGCCGTGCGCGGCCCTTTCCAGGGTTCGGAAGCGATGACCGGGACCGTCTTGGCCCACTGGTTATCGCCCCCCGCCGGATTGAAGGCCGACGTCAAACCCGGGTCTGGCTTCGGCGGCGATGCAGCCTGGTCCTGAGCGAGAACTGGGGAGGCCGAGCCCGTGATACCGGCGACGAGAAGCATGGCGGCAAGAGTCTTGCGCATCATTTTTCAGCCTTGTTTGGGTAGAATTTTTCGTAGCGAAGCGTGAAGCAATAGTCCTCGATCAGCTCGAAGTTCTTCTCGCGCCGCCGGTTGAGCAGGACATTGATCGTCCACGGCTTGGTGTAGACCTGCGGATCCTCGACGGTCGCCGTGTAGGAAATCGTGTTTGCGTCGACGAACCGCCACTTCTCGATCACGTGCAGGTCAGGGCTATGATAGTTGCCCGCGCGATCCAGCCAGGTCACGTCGTTGAAGTCGGTCACGTCCACCACGAGCGTGTCGCCCTCCCAATGGCCACGTGAATCGCCGAGCCAGAATTCCTGATCCGTTTCGGTGGGATGCAGCGTGCCATTGGTGTGGATCGTCCGCACCTGATGCCCGAACTGATGCACGAGCGTCAGGTCGCGCTCACGCTCGAAAATCTGGAAGGGCGCCGGATAATAGACGCTGCGGGGGACGCCCAGAATATAGCAGTGGAGGCGCGGATCATCGGTCGTCCGGGCCGCGAAATTCTGTTCCTTCTGCGCCCGCGCTTCGGGCTTGTACGGCAGTTCACCACCTTCGACGACGCCTGGGCTTGGCGGCGCATCCCGACGCCCGGCATGGGGTTCGAGGTCGTAGTCGGCCTCGCTCAGCGTCTGCCAGATGCCGGAGAAGTCCGGTCTCCCATTGGTTAGCCTCGGAATGCCGTCGGCTTTCGTCTTCTGAACGGGCGCCGCCTGCGCTCCTGCTGTGACCAGCAGGAGCGCGGCGAGTGACAGGAGGTGTTTGCGTCTCATGCTGCGCCCCGCTCAGAACTTCGCGCGGAGCAACGCGCCGATGTAACGACGGGCGCCGATACCGTCGTAGCCGACCGGGGCATTGTTGCTGAAGTCGTTGACGCTGGTGGTGTACTGCGTGTCGAAAATGTTCTTGCCGACGAGGCTAAGCTCGGTCTCGGCACCGGCGATCTTCGTGACGAAGCCGATGCCGGCGTCGGTCAAGTGATAGGCCTTCTGCCAGCCATAAGGCGAAAGCAACTGCTCGAGATTGTGGCCCGATTTGTAGCTGTCATTCGCGAAGGCGTGGATCGAAACGCCCGACGAGCCGATCTCGCGCTTGAAGTCGAAGCCGACGATTGCCGTCCATTTCGGCGCGCCGACGATCTGCTTGCCGGTATTGTTGCAGACGACGACGGTTGTGGGATAGGATCGCGGGCAGGTGGCGGTCGCCCAGTCGGTGTAGACCGCGTCGTTATACGACCCGCCGAAATTGATCGTGAAGCCCTTGGTCACCTCCAGCGCGCCGTCGACCTCGACACCTTGCGCGCGCAGGCCGGGAATGTTGCCCAGCACCGAACTATAACCGGTGGACGAGGTCGCATCGGGGATGCTCGTCGTCGCCTGATAGTCGCGGACCTTGGTGTAATAGAGATTGGCGTTGAGCCACAGCGCGCCGAAGAACTGGCCCTTGATGCCGACCTCGAAATCCGTGGTCTTTTCCGGCTTCACATTGCGCCGGGCGCCGGTGTTGTCGAAGGCCACTGCGCCCGATTTTCCGCCGCCGCTCGCCGACGCGTAGATGAGCACGTCGTGCGAAAGATGGTAGCTGGGGTTGATGAGCCATGAGACCGCGCCCGCGTGGATCGGCTCGCCCACGATCGTCGCATAGGGCGTGCTGAGCTGCGCCAGGCGGATGGCATCCGCGTTCGCATTGCCCGTCGATACCAGCGGCGAGCCGTCGGCGAAGCTAAGGTCGCGGCGTGTCGTGCTGGTCTTCTGCTCGCGCGTATAGCGGATGCCCGCCGTGATCGTGAACTTGTCGGTCGCCTTCCAGTTGAACTGTGCAAAGGCGGCCTGGCTGGTCGAGATCGGATGCTGGTTGACGACCGACAGCGTGTTGTTCAGCGACTGCTGGAGCAGCGTAGGCGTTGCGCTCAGCGCATTGTACTGAGCGTTGGTCGCGTAGAACGCACCGGCATCCTTGCCGAACAGGTTGCGGCTGTTCGTGTCCGTCAAAATCTTGAAGAAATAGACGCCCGCCTGATAATCGAGCGTCGGCGTGATGTTACCGCTCGCCCGCAGTTCCTGCGAATATTGCTCGGTGTCGACGAGCGTGCCGCCACGGGCGATCGCAAAGCGAGTCTGCTCATTGTCGTTGTTGGCGTCGAAATGGAATTTGCGCGCCGCAGTGATCGACTTCAGTTCGACGCCGCCCAGGTCCCAGGTGGTGACGAGCGATGCGCCATAGTTGCGCGTGATGAGCGGCAGAGCCTGATCGATGTCGATCGTCTTCCAGGAGCCGATGATCGGAACATAGCCGCCGAAATAGCCGCGGGCGAGTCGGGTCGTGTAGGTCGTCGTACGCGCCGATCCGTCGTTCAGCGTCGTCGGGTCGATCATGAAGGGCTTGGTGTTGCTGTTCTCGTGCGTCTCCGCGCCGTCGACGTTCAGCTTGAATGAAAGATCGTCGGTTGCCTTGAACAGCAGCTGGAAGCGCCCCGCCCAGCGGTCGCGCTCGTGCCAGCGGCCGCCATAAGCCGAATTCACGTTGATGATGTCACCATCCTGCTTGTCGACCGAGAAGGATGCGCGAAAGGCGAGCTTGTCCGCCACCAGCGCATCGGAAAAGGACGCACGTGCCTTGATAGCCGGCGTCGAGAGACCGCCTTCCAACTCGGCCGTGCCCTCGGGCGTAAAACTGGGCGCCTTGCTGGTATATTTGACGACGCCAAGCGACGTGTTCTTGCCAAGCAGCGTGCCCTGGGGGCCGCGCAGGATCTCGACCTGCTGCAGGTCGGTGAAGTCCTGATAGGTCATGCCGACATGATCGAGGAAGACATCGTCGACGATCACGCCGACCGCCGCTTCCATATTATCGTTGCCACTGGTCTTGCCGATGCCCCGCAGCGAAACGCCGGTGCGGCGGGCATTGGGCGTGGTCGCCGTCAGACCAGGAGCGCGCTGCGCGAGGTCCGAGATGTTGAAAACGCGCTGGGTGGCAATCTGGTCGCTGTTCAGGACCGAGATCGGGATTGGCACGTCCTGCAGCCGTTCATCGCGGTTGCGGGCCGTCACGACGATGGTCCCCTCTGCGTCATCCGCTGCCGGATCGACGGACGTGTCGCTTGTCTGCGCCCAGGAGATCGAGGCTGTCGAAAGGAGCAAGCCGGCAGATAGCAGGCGGGCGAAGAGTGAGGAGCGCGACGTCGAGTGACGGCGAAGGGTGTTCACGGACATTTTTGTTCTTTCAGATTGAGAAGCGAGCCACGCGGCGTCACTTGCCGGGACGATCGACGCCTCGGGTCTGGGTCGCGATGCGGTAAACCGACCCACGGCCGACGGCGTAGAGCGCGGAATGGTCCTTGCCGCCGAAAGCGAGGTTCTGCGGCTGCTTGGGCAGCGGGATGACACCGAGCGCGCCGCCGTCCGGGCCGAAGACCTGGATGCCGGGCAAGCTCGCGACATAGAGGCGACCGGACGCATCCACGACGAGTCCGTCGGCGCCGCTGGTCGGACCGGTTGGCGAGTCCTTGAAGCCCGCGAGCTTCGCGAAATTGCGCCGGTCGGCGAGGCTGCCGTCGGGACGGACCGTATAGGCGATCACATATTCGCCGCCGGTGTTGGCGACATAGAGCGTCTTCTCGTCCGGGCTGAGCGCGACGCCATTGGGCCGCCGAATGTCGTCCGCAACAAGGTTCACCTTGCCCTTGCGATCAAGCCAGTAGAGGCCAGTCTTGGGTGTTTCAGCGGCGGAAGCCGGCGCGGTACCCGGATCGGAGAAATAGACGTCGCCCGCCTTTGCGAAGGCGAGATCATTGAGCCGGTTGAAAGGCTTGCCACCGAAGTTCGCTGCCCAAACCTTGGGCGTCGGCCTGATAGCGGCGATTGCCGATGGCGCCGTCTGGACGGCGAGGATGTCGCCCTTGCCGGTGATTGCCAGCGCATTGGCCGAACCTGTCTTCTCGGCGAAGGTCGAGATCTTGCCGTCCGTGCCGACCTGAACGATGCGGTCGGCGCGGTTTTCAGTGAACAGGATAGAGCCGTCCGGAAGCGCGACCGGGCCCTCGGTGCCGTCGAACCCTTCGCGCACCACCTCCACGCGGGTGTCAGCCTTGACCACGCCCGCGATGGCCGGCGTCACGACCTTCTTGCCGTAGAGCGTGCCGCCCTGCTCCTCATAGTCCTGGACGCCGGCCGCGCCGATGACGTTGAATCCCTTCGCCTTCAGCAGCTCGCCGGCTGACTGGCCGCGGTGCGCATGATTGGAGATGGTCACGATCTGCCGATCGCGCGGAATGAAGCCGAGAAAGCGATCGAGTTCGGAGTTCTGGATATTGAGAAAGACCGGAAATCCGCCGATCGTTGAAACCTCGTCGGCCCGGCGCACGTCAAGGAAGACCACCTTGTCCGGCGTCGCCAGCAACGCGTCGATCTGAGTGCGGGTCAGGACCGGGATGGAGCTGGCGGGCGCCTGCGCTTGGGCCGGAGCGGCTGCCGGCGCCTGGGCGACAGCCATCTGGGCAGTCGAGGCAAGAGCAAGCAGCACGATGGCCGAGCTTCCAAGGCTGCGCGTCACGGCAATGCGGTTACGAATCTGAACTTTGGACATAAGAACTCCCCGGAGCGACATTTCGCGCGACGGTTAGTCCTCAGGCCCTCATGACAAGAACCGAATTATCGCCATATTAATAGCACTGAAAATCATAAGGCAGCGTGATCTGCGCTACAGGCGCGTTCCTTCTTCCAAATTCTTCTTATGGTCTTTTGGACTTTGCATATTCCATTTTGGAAGATGCGCCCAACTGAGCAGCGAAATCTAACCTAGTACCGTTCGGAAACGTGCAAGACGGCTCAGCGCCTCGTCCGAGACATCCTCATGCTTGGTGAAGCAGAAGCGGACATAGCCGGTTTCGGGCTCCTGCGCATAAAAGGCGGAAAACGGGATCGATACAACGCCTCCTTCCGTAATCAGCCTTTCGCAAAACGCGACATCGGCGAGCGCTATGCCTGATGCGGCGAGATCGACATGGATAAACCAGGTTGCGGGCCCGGCGGTCGCCGCGTAGCCGGCCGAGCGCAGGCCCTCCACAAGGCGGGTGCGCCCGCCGGCATGCCCACCGCGATGCGCAAAGTGCCAATCCGGCGGGAGTGCCAGACCCTCGGCAGCCGCCCATTGCAAGGATGGCGGCGTCGTGAACGTGAGAAACTGATGTGCCTTGGCGATCGCGCCTGCGATGCGCGGCGTTGCGCAGGCCCAGCCGACCTTCCAGCCCGTCAACGAGAAGATCTTTCCGGCGGATCCGATCTTGACGCTGCGCTCGCGCAGTTGCGGGATAGCCAGTGGCGAGACATGGCGGCTGCCGTCAAAGATCATCGCCTCCCAGACTTCGTCGCAGATGATCGTCAGATCATGCTTCACGCAGAGCCGCGACAGAAGGGTCCAGTCAGCCGGCTGCACCATGCTGCCGGTCGGATTGTGGGGCGTGTTCAGCATGATGACGCGCGTGTGCGGCGTGATGGCCGCCGCAATGGCGCCGAGCGGCAAGCGCCAGTCCGGTGGAATAAGGCTGACGAAGCGCGGGACGCCACCGAAGCGCTCGATCAAGGGGACATAGGCATCGTAGAGCGGCTGCACCACGATGACCTCGTCTCCCGGCTCGAGCAGCGCCATCAGCGTGGCGGCAATCGCCTCCGTCGCGCCGGAGGTGACGACGATCTCGTCATCGGCCAGATCGAGCGCCTGCTCCCGCGCATAATAGGCGGCCACGGCGGTGCGCAGTTCCGGCAGGCCGCGCATGGGCGGATATTGGCTCGACCGATCGAGTACCGCCCTGGACGCCGCCTCGAGCAATTCGCGCGGCCCCCGGTCGTCCGGAAAGCCCTGTCCCAGGTTGATCACATCGCTATTGCGGGCGCGCTGCGACATCGCCTCGAAAATGGTCGTTCCCAGCGCGGCAATGGTGCGGTTCATGGTCGAGGCAAATCCTGCGGCATGTATACCTGAAAACGTTTCAGGCACGCCGAGCGCCATTCACCTTCTGCGGCTAGACGTCCAGAGCGATGTCGAGCGTGCTCGCCGGCGGGTGGCAATCGGCCGGGGGGCGTGACGGCATTTTCGGCCGCAGCCAGCCATGCTAACCGCGGATGTCCGCGATATAGATCATGCCCGCGCGTTACGGCGCGCTTGCAAAGCCCGCGCTGCTTCCCGATCCGCCGTCAGTGATGAAAGCTGTCTTTGCAGCCAAATTCTTCAAGATCGATCTTTTCGGGCTATTTAGAGACTGGCGCTTGGCACGGCGTCCCGGCCCGCAATCCTGTCGATCAGCCCAGCCGCATTGTCGGGCGCGCGATCGCCGCGCCAACAGACATGCAAGTCAGGGCGAGCGAGGACCAGGGAATGCCGATAGGTGTCGGGCGCGATGCCGGGCGGAATGTCGAGCAGGTCCATCGGCACACCGCGTTCGAGGGCCGCGTCCAGAATGGGCGCAGCGTCCACCCCCGGATTGGTGCGGATCAGCGTGAATTCGGGACCCAGCAGGTCATAGAGCGAGCGGCCGCCGGGCAGCGCGAAATGCGGCAGGCGGCAGCCCGGCACGGTCGACGGCACATAGTCGTGCATCGTATAGGCAGGTGGCGCTTCATCATCATAGGCGATGAGCGCGGAAGCATCATAATAGTAGCCGTAATTAAGTCCGGCGCAGGCAAATTGCTGCACGTGCAGCCGATAGGCCTCCTCGCCGATCATGATGCGTGCGGCCTCGCCCTCAGGGGTTTCGTCCAGGAATTCGGGTGGAATGCTGGTGCGTTCGCGAATGGCCTGTTCGGCGTGGCTCATGGCGAAACGCGAGACCTGTTCGGTTATCGGCTGGCGTTCCTGTTCATAGGCATCGAGAATGGCTTCACCGCCCCAGCCGTTGATCCGGGCTGACAGCAACCAGGCAAGGTTGGCCGCGTCCGCGATCCCCGCATTCATGCCATATCCGGCATAGGGCACCCACAAGTGCGAAGCATCACCGCAGATGAACACGCGACGGTCGCGGAACCTGTCGGCTACGAGGCGGCGGCCGATCCAGTCCTCCACGCTCAGCACCGCGTATTCGAAGCCTTCGTCCACCCCCAGCAACATGCGCAGGCAGCCGTCGCGGTCGATGGTATCGAAGCCGCCCTCGCCATTCAGCAGGTAGTTGTGCAGCAGCCAGCGCTCCTTGCCGTCGATGGCGACGAGGCTGCCGGCGCGGACCGGGTGGTAAAGATAGGTCCACCATGCTGGCGTGCCGGGGATCCGGTCGATCAGGTCTGGCGCATGGAAATAGGTGGACTGGACGCGTTGGATCTCGGCATCGCCGACCAGTTTGGCGCCGATGGCGCTGCGGATCGTTGATCGGCCGCCGTCGCAGCCAACCAGATAGTCGGACCGGATTTCAACCGCCGCGCCCGTATCCAGATTTTCGCCAAAGGCGGTGACGCCATCCTGATCCTGCTCGTAACGCTGGATTTGCGTACGGTTGAGAACGGTGATGCGTGGATCGCTCGCGGCACGGCGCGAAAGGATCGGTTCGAAAAAAGTCTGGTTGACCCGGTGGGCGGGCTCGGCTGTCGGCCAGCCGCCATCGACGCAGTCGGTCTCGCTGAACCGGTCGCGGCGGCATGGAATGCGGATGCGCTGGAAGGCGGGCCGTGTCGCTACCGGGCGAAAGGCAATGTCGTTGGGATAGTCGTTGGGCAGGCCCGCCGCGCGAACTTCATTCGACAGGCCAAGGCGACGCAGGATTTCCATCGTGCGCGAGGAAACGTGGTTGCATTTGGGGCTGGGCGGCTCGTGTGCGGGCCGCGTCTCAGCCACGACGACGCTGACGCCACGCTTTGCAAGGTCCATGGCAAGGCACAAGCCGACTGGACCTGAGCCGACGATCATGACCGGGGCTCGCATCAGGCGTCTCTTGTTTGCGTACCCGAAAGGGGAACTACAATCCTGCATGGCAAGGTTAGATGACGGCTGGCGAGTTCCACGTCCTTTTTCTTCATATGACGACGCACTTTCTTCGAGTTCGCAACGGGTTCGGCGTAGTCGGGCTGGAGCAAGTCAGATCGCGGCTGTGCAGCCGCCAGCGATTCACAGACGTCGCGTTTGCAAGTGCGCATGCGGCGGTGCGGGTCCATCATTCCGAACGATCATGGGCCTCGACGAAGCGCGAGAGCAAACTCACGAACGTCCTGGCCTCCTCGGCATCAAACACCGAGAGTCCACGCTCGTGTGCGGTTTTGCCAAGCGTACGAAGCCGCTCGAGCGCGGCACGCCCTTCGGCGGTCAGCCCAAGCACGCGTCTCCGCCGGTCTTCCGGGTCGATTACCCGTTCGATCAGCGCACGTTCCTCCAGGTTCTTAACCACCAATCCGGTCGTCGACCTGTCGAGCTTCAACAGTCTCGCGATGCCGATCTGATCGATGGGTTCGCGCGCGCCAAGCACCGTGAGCACGCCGAATTGCGTGGTGGTAATACCGAGCGCGGCGACTTCCTCCATGAATAGGGCGGAGGATATCTGGTGCGCGCGGCGCAGCAGAAAACCCGGACGACGATAGAGGTCCGCCAGATCCTTTTGCGTGGCTCGTGTGTTCGGTTTGCCCATTCGAGTCATGACGCAAAATCTAAGCTCTCCAAGCTGCCGCCGCGTGTAATTTGTATGATATCTTACTAAATTACAAGCCTCCAATGGAAGGGTGGAACTGCTCGACGGTTACGCCTGGCAGCCTGTCGCCAAAGGGCTTGTCCCGAGGAGCGTACCGGCTCGTGCTGCCGGTTATGCAGCCTAAAGCGAGACCGTTACCGACTTCAGTTCGGTGAAGGCTTCGATCCCGCTACGGCCATTTTCGCGGCCCCATCCCGATTGCTTGAAGCCGCCCAGCGGCAGCGCCGGATCGACGCCACCCGCGCCACCGTTGATGCGCACGGTTCCTGCCTTGATGCGCTTGGCGAGCTTGAGCGCCGCGGAAATGTCGCGTGTCCAGATGGCGGAGGACAGCCCGTAGTCGGTGGTGTTGGCCGCAGCTGCGATGCTGTCGATATCGCCATCGCCGAACTTCATCGCGCAGAGCACGGGACCGAAGATTTCCTCGCGCACCGCCTTCATCTCGGGCGCGGTGCCGGTCAGGACGGTGGGCTGGACGAAATAGCCGCCTTCGCTGGCCAATGCGCGGCCGCCGGTGCCGATTGTCGCTCCGTCGAGCCGCGCGCTTTCGACATAGCCGAGCACGCGATCCATCTGCTCCTGGCTCACCAGTGGCCCCATCTGCGTGTCGGGCGCGAGGCCCGAACCCACCTTGAGGGACTGCGCGAAGCCGGAAATCCCCGCGATCACTTCGTCATGCACCGCTTCATGCACGAAAAGCCGCGATCCGGCCGCGCAGACCTGCCCGGCATTGCCGAAAATGCCCATCGCTGCCGAGGGGATGGCCTTGGCCAGATCCGCGTCGGGGAAGATCACCACCGGCGACTTGCCGCCCAGTTCAAGCGTCACGCGTTTGAGATTGCCGGTCGAGGCGCGCACGATCGCCTTGCCCACCTGGGTCGATCCGGTGAACGAAACCTTGTCCACCAGGGGATGGTCGACCAGCGCGGCGCCCGCCGTTTCACCAAAGCCGGTGACGATATTGATCGAGCCTTCGGGAAAACCCGCTTCGGCAATGAGCTCCGCCAGCATCACGGTCGAAAGCGGGGTCTGCTCGGCGGGCTTGAGCACCACCGTGCAGCCCGCCGCGAGCGCTGGCGCGATCTTGGCGACGGCCATGACGAAGGGAAAGTTCCACGGCACGATCGCGCCGACCACACCGACCGGCTCGCGCAAGCTGAAGGCGTGCCATTCGCCGGGCGCCGAGGGTGTTACCGTTTCTCCGGTGATCTTGGTCGCCCAGCCCGCATTGTAGCGCAGCTGCTCCGATGCCGCCATCACTGCGCCGAACTTGGCCATCATCAACGGCATGCCGTTATCGAGCGTTTCGGTCATCGCGATGCGGTCGCCATGCGCCTCGATCAGGTCCGCGAGCCGCGTGAGCAGGCGCGCCCGCTGCGCCGGGGGCAGGGCGGGCCAGCGACCGCTGTCGAAGGCGCGGCGTGCGGCCCGCACGGCAAGGTCGATGTCTGCGACGTCACCGGACGCTGCCGAGGCAAAGACCTTGCCCGTAGCCGGATCGACGATGTCGAAAGTCGCGCCCGATGCAGCGGGTTGGAAGGCGCCGTCGATGAACAGCTGGCGGGGCGTTGCGGCAAGATCGGCGCGGAGCGCGTCGAGACCTGACGTATCGATGGCGGGGGCGGGGGACATCTACGGTTCTCCTGTGCAGGACCGGCTCTCGCCGTCCGGATATTCGGGTGAAAGGGGCGCAAGCCCTCTGATCATATCGGACGCCTTTTCGGCGACCATGATGGTGGGCGCATTGGTGTTGCCGCCGGGCACGTCGGGCATGATCGAGGCATCGACCACGCGCAACCCCTCGATCCCATGCACACGCAGTTGTGGATCGACCACGCTCATGGTCCGATGTCCCATCGCGCAGGTGCCCACGGGGTGCTGCGTCACCTGCGCGGTCGCGCGGATGTGCGCGTCGAGCTCATCGTCGCTCTGCAACTGTTCACCTGGAAGCACTTCCTCGCCTGTCAGCCCAGCCTGCGGATCGGTGCGGTAGATGCGCCGCGCGATGCGGATGCCGTCGCGCGCGGTGCGCAAGTCCTCGGTATCCGAGAAGTTATTGAGGGTGATGCGCGGCGACGCGGCGGGATCGGTCGAGCCGAGTTCCACCCACCCCCGGCTGCGGGGGTGGAGCAGGATCACGTCGGCCGTGATGAGGTCGCGCTGGCGCGGTTTCACCAGCGGAAACCAGGTTTCCGCGTCCATGCGGATCGGGTTGCTCCAGAGCTGGATGTCGGGCCGCGAGAGCTCCTCGCGCGTGCGGATCACGATGTTGCAGCTGTTGAGCTGGCTTGCGAACGCGCCGGTTCCGGTGAGCTTCCATTGCATGACCCAGCGCACCACGCGGTCAGCGCGCAGTTCGATGAGGAAGCTCACCGGCTTCTTCAGCCCGAAGTGCACCGGAACGCGTGGATGTTCCGACAGGTTGCGGCCGACGCCCGGCAGGTCGAGCACCGGCTCGATCCCGCGTTCGCGCAAGTGTTCTGCCGGACCGATCCCCGAAAGCATCAGCAATTGTGGCGAGTTGTAGGCGCCGCCCGCCAGGATGACCTCGCGCGCCGCGAAGGCCTGCTCCGTCATGCCCTCGCGTCCATATTCCACGCCGATTGCCCTGCGGCCGTCCAGCAGCACGCGCCGTGCCAGTGCACCCGAGACAACCGTGAGGTTGGGGCGGCGCAGGGCCTCGTCGAGATAGGCGCGCGCAGCGCTGGCGCGCCGTCCCCCGGGCGTAATCGTCAGCTCGCCGCGCGCGAAGCCCTCCTGTTGCTCGGCGCTAAGATCGTCGGTCGTGGGGAACCCCGCGGCCTCGGCCGTGGCCATCAGCGGATGGTGCAGCAGCCGCTTGGTCGCCACCGGCACCACATGCAACGGACCGTCGCCGCCGTGCCACGGCCCCGCGCCGCGCCAGTGCGTTTCCATGCGCTTGAAGTAGGGCAGCACCTCGGCAAAGCTCCAGCCCTCGCAGCCCCCCTGCCGCCAGCCGTCATAGTCGCTGCTGTGCCCGCGCATGTAGAACATGCCGTTGATCGAGGATGAACCGCCCAGCACGCGTCCGCGCGGCAGCGGGATGCGACGTCCATTGAGGTGCGGCTCAGGCTCGGACATGAATGGCCAGGTGAAGCGCGGCTGGCGCAATGCGCGCATGAAACCAAGTGGCATATCGAGCAGGAAATGGCGGTGGCTGTTTCCGGATTCGAGCAGCAGGACGCGCGTCTTCAGGTCCGCGGTGAGGCGGTTGGCGAGCACGCATCCAGCCGATCCGGCGCCAACGATGATATAGTCGAAGCTCATGCTGCACGCGCTTCCGCATCGGTTGCCAGCGCGCGGCCCAGGATGAGGTCAGCGGCTTTTTCGCCGATCATGATGGCCGGCGCGTTGGTGTTGCCGCCGACGATGGTCGGCATGATCGAGCAGTCCGCCACGCGCAGGCCTTCCACGCCGTGCACGCGCAGTTCGGCATCGACCACGGCTTCGGCCCCCGTGCCCATTGCGCAGGTGCCGACCGGGTGCATCGCGGTGCCGATCGTGCGGCGGACGTAGGCGTCGATCTCCGCATCGGTCTGGACCGACGCATCGGGCGCGACGGCGGCCTTGATTAGCCCGCGCGCCGGTTCGCTGGCCAGCAGTTCACGGGTGAAGCGGAGAAAACGCCGGAACGTTGCCCGGTCGCCTTCCGTCGCCAGGAGGTTGAGCAGGATTGCGGGCTTTTCGTGCGGATCGGCGGATTTGAGCGTGACCGTGCCCCGGCTTTCGGGGTGGAGCATGACATTGGAAACGGTAAGGTAATCGCCGCGCCGCCTGCGCCAGCCGGGAAACCACACGCGTGCATCCATCGCCACGGGGCTGACCAGGATCTGGAGGTCTGGCCGGTCGATCCCCTCGCGCGTGCGGATGAAGCCTTGCGCTCCGACCGGCAGGCCTGCGAGCGGCCCCTGTCCGAACAGTTGCCAGCGCAGCAAGGAGAGCGCGAAACGGTCCGCGCGCAACTCGCGATCGAAGGTGAACGGCCCAGACGCTTCGAACAGCATGCCGACCGACGCATGATCCTGCAGGTTGCGGCCCACGCCCGGCAGGTCCGCAATGGGGGCGATGCCGTGCTCGCGCAGGTGATCGGCAGGGCCGATGCCCGAGAGCATGAGGAGATGCGGCGCGTTGAAGGTGCCTGCCGAGACGATCACCTCGCGCTCCGCGGCAAAGCGCCGGGTCTGCCCTTGATGGATCACGTCGATCCCGTGGGCGCGGCCATTCTCGATCACGACGCGCGCCGTGAGGGCACCCGAAAGCACCGTGAGATTGCGGCGCGCCATGGCGGGGCGCAGCATGCGGGCAGCGGGGCTGGCGCGGCGGCCGCGATGGACCGAAAAGTCCGGCGCGCTCCAGCCTTCATTCTCTGCGCCGTGGAAGTCGTCGATATGCGCGAAACCGAGGCCTTCGGCGGCGGCGACCATCGCGGGATAGACCACTTTGTCGGTCTTGTGACGTGAGACGGTGATCGGCCCGCTATCGCCGTGGAAGCGGGAGGCCCCGCGCCAGTTGCTTTCGGACTTGCGGAAATAGGGCAGGACATCGTCGAAGCCCCAGCCGCGTGCGCCGGCCTGCGCCCACTGGTCGTAGTCCTTGGGGTGACCGCGCGAATACATCATGCCGTTGATCGACGAGCAGCCGCCGATCAACTTGCCGCGCGGGGCAGGGATGCGACGGCCGTCCGCATGCGGTTCGGGCTCGGTCATGTAGCCCCAACCAATCTCCCTGGTCTTCATCGCCTCGAACCAGGCAGCGGGCATGTCCACCACCGGGCGTTTTTCCGAACCGCCCGCCTCGACCAGCAACACGCGCAGATCGGGGTTCTCGGACAGCCGGGTTGCCAGCACGCAGCCGGTCGATCCAGCGCCCACTACAATATAATCGTAAGTTGCTTCAGGCTTGAGCGCTTGGGCCATTGTTGGTCTCTGCGTCCTCTCGTTCTTATCGCCTTGCCGACCGCGGCGATACGGATGAAACCAGCATCGACCTAGCCGCAGGTGATCTCATTGACAAATCATGGTTTGCCGCCGCACTTTGCCGGACGGAACACGGTCCGCTCGCGCCGGCGAGACCGGCCGCACGGAGGGAGCATGGACACGGAAGCCGAAGGCACGGCGCAAGAGTTTGGCAAGGAAGTCGATCTTGCCGGATGGAAAATCGATCCGCTCGATTTTCCGACGTTCCGCATCGGCCTTCTCGCCAAGATCATGGATCGCGCGACGATCCGCTCGCTCTCTCAGCAGACCAACCTGTCCTATGCGCAGTGGCGCGTGCTGGCGCGGCTGGCGCTGATGGCGCAGGGCGGCACCGTGAGCGAAGTCGCCTCGCTTGCTTGGGTCGATCGCGCCGAGGTCAGCCGCGCGGTCAGTGCACTCGAGACGCTCGGGCTGGTTGGGCGCAGGGACAATCCGGCCGATCGGCGTGCATCGATCCTGTCGCTCACCGCCGCGGGCGAACGCGTCTATCGCGATGTGCTGCACAAGCGCAGGGCCTTCCACGAGCGGCTCTTGGCAGATCTTTCGGCAGAGGAACGAGGCACACTCGACAACTTGCTCGCCCGTATCGGCCAGCGGTTGCTCGGCGATTTCGGTGATGGCTGACTTCATCGGGCGCGGCCCTTCAGCGCACGGCATAGTAGCGGAACAGCGAATGGTCGGGTTCGTCCGTCTCGGTCAGTTTGGGACGGCGCTGGCCGATGCCGATGATCACCGTGCGGTTCAGCCATTCATGCCGCCCTTCCGGCGCGCGGAAATAGGGCGTGCAGCGGAAATAGGGAGGCAGGATGGTGCCGTCCGATCGTTCAAGCTTCCCATGCACATAGCCCAGATTGCGAATGTAGATTAGCGCGCCGTCGTCGGACTCGATCATGTAGTGCGCATTGAGCTCAACCACGCCATCGGTCCGGATCACCGGCCAGTCAGCGCCGCTATAATCGACCAGCTTGCCGCTCAGAAGCGGGCCGCTGACCGTGCAACCGTCACCGATCGAGGTGTAGCCGTGGCTCGGTCCGCCGGAATGGATGGCGCCGGTTTGCCAGCGCCGGTCGAAGTTGATGCGGATGTCGAAGGCATGCTCGAAATTGAGGGCCAGCGTATCGTCGTTGCTCATCATCTCCTCTTCCCGTCGCTATGGACATTTTTGTCGTCGACAACAGCTTGCCAGCCATCTTGCGCGGCCTTCACTGCTGTGAGCCGTGCGCTGAATCGCCTTTACAATTTAGTAAGACGTATTACAATGATTAGTCAATCAATGGACTCCGGTCCTCGCACTCCACGGCAGACGTTCAGCAGATGAGTGAATGGCGCCGTTTGGAGACTCTGCAAGTCCTAAGCAGATGTCGCAAGAAACCGGTCTTCTATTCAGCCGCATCTGATCCGGACTAATCGATAAGGCGACGCCACCGCTTGGCAAATCGATCCATCCGTTGCAGACTTATGTCTAAATATAAAAGCGGGACTCACAGTCCCAACGGAGGGGATCAACGTCATGCGCATGCGCTCGCGCCTGTTTCCATTGTCTTTGCTGCTTCCGGCGTCCTTGCTGCTTGGCGTATGTGCGCCGGCGAGCGCGCAGGAGGATCATTCCAGGATGAGCATGCCGGCCCAGGCACCGGCCGGGCCGATGAAGCAAGGGCGCTGGTCCGATCCCAAGTCCTGGCCCGATGGCAAGGTGCCGGGTGCGGGTGACGCCGTTACCATCGCGCGCGACCAGAGCGTCATCCTCGACGTCAGTCCGCCGGCGCTGCGCAGCCTCACCATCAACGGCAAGCTCAGCTTTGCGAACGATCGCGACATCAGCCTCACGACCGAGTGGATTTATGTCCCCGGCGGCGAGCTGGAGATCGGCAGCGAGGCCAAGCCCTATGCACGCAATGCCGTCATTACCCTGACCGACGCTGTCCCCAACGAAGACATCAACACCATGGGCGACCGTGGCATCATGATGTTGGGCGGCACGTTGAGCCTTCACGGCGACCGCACCTCGAACACGTGGACCAAGCTTGCAAAGACGGCAAAGGCCGGCAGCGCCACGATCAACGTCCTGAATGCGGCCGGCTGGCGCAAGGGCGATGTCATCGTCTTGGCCTCGACCGACTTCGATCCTCGTCAGGCCGAAGAGCGTACCGTCACCGCGGTCAGCGGCAACACGCTCACGCTCGACAAGCCTTTAGCCTACATGCACTTCGGCGAGATCACTTTCGGCGTGGACGAGCGCGGCGAGGTCGCCATGCTCAGCCGCAACATCAAGATCCAGGCTTCGGAGGATGCGGCGAAGAGCTATTTCGGTGGCCATGTCATGGCGATGGCCGGCTCCAAAATGTATGTCGAGGGCGTCGAGCTCAACCGCATGGGCCAGAACATGCATCTCGCCCGCTATCCGATCCATTGGCACGTGCTGGGCGAAGGCAAAGGACAGTATATCAAAAACGCCTCGATCCACGACACCTACAATCGCTGCGTGACGGTGCACGGCACCAATGACCTGCGCATTGAGAACAATGTGACCTACAATATCGTCGGTCACTGCTTCTTCCTCGAAGATGGCATCGAGCACGGCAACCAGTTCGTGCACAACCTGGCCATCCAGGTGAAATGCCACCCGACTAAGCCCTGCGCGCCGACCAATCTCGCCGCAAATGGAGAGAATAGTTACACGTACGAGCAGCGTATGACCTTCAGGCTGGCCAGCTTTTCCGGCAAGGACACCCTGCTGCCTTCGGACAACACCGTGGCGGCTTATTGGATCACCAATCCGGACAATGTCTTCATCGACAACGTGGCAGCGGGTTCCGACGAGAATGGCTTCTGGTGGTCGCTGCCGGAACATCCGCAAGGCGCGTTCCTGGGCACGGACACAGCGAAGACCATCTGGCCGCGTCGCATGAAGCTCGCGGAATTCAGGGGTAACGTGGCCCACTCCAACTTCGACGGGTTCATGCTGGACCGGAACATCAATGCGGATAACACCTTCGGGTTGGCCGGCCCCTCGCACATGCCCAAGGAGAATCCGGCAGACAACAACAGCCCAAGCGTGGATTCGCTCCTTGAGGATCTCACCGCCTACAAGAACCGCAATGGCGGCGTCTGGGGTCGCGGCGAGCGGCACATCTACAGGAATCTGAAGACGGCGGACAATGCCATTGGCTTCACGCATTCATCCGGCTCGTTCGGCGCCGATACATTCACGTCACTGGTGGTTGATTCGCTGTTCGTGGGCGAAACCAAGAACATCGGCAACCCCGTCACTCCGGAAGAAAAGGCTTACGGCCGCAGTCTGCCGAAACGCCTGATTCCCGATTTCCCGATCCGCGGCTATGAGTATTACGATTACCGTGTTGATGTGGCGAACACGACATTCCAGAATTTCCAGGACAACAAACAGCGCGGATCAGGAGCGCTGTCTTGGCTGTTGTTCACGAGTTCCGGGGTGACGACCGAAAACACCATCAAGGGTGCGAAATACGTCAATGCCAAGCCCGTGTATTTCCCGAAGATCGAGCCCAGGTTCGACAATGACAACAGGGGTGGTTCGGCCTACCGAACCCTGGCGATCCACGACCTGGATGGCTCGACGACCGGCATCCCCAATTCCTATGTCCTGCTCAACGATGGCGAAAACGACAGCGTCGCCACGGACAATAGCTGCAAGATCCAACCGACATGGAACGCCTCTGTGTGCACGGGTGATGTCGGGCGCCTGTATCTCCGCGGCGCTGCCCCTGCCGCGCCTCCCCGAGCCGGTGGTGCAGGCGCTGGTATAAACCCTGGCGCGGGTCCGGCGCAGCAGATTGCGGCTGCTGCTGCATCGCCTGCGAGAGGTCCCGCCGAGCAGCCCGTCACTCTGGCTCGCAATGGCAAGGATTTCAAAATCACGGGCAACCAGAGCACTGTGCGTGCCGGCACCGAGATTCAGGTGAAAACCGAAAGACGGGAAGTCTCCCTCAGCCTGAGTGAAATGAACAAAGACTCATGGGTACTGTTTGAACTGCCGGGTTTCGCCAACGCAGCCTCCGGGGTGAAGCAAGATAGCATGGATGCCTTGCGCAAGGCGAGCCAGACCTCATATTTCAGGGACAAGGACGCCCTCTGGGTCAAGCTGGTCGTCCCGCAGGATCCGGTCATGCCGATTCGTCCGACGGTTATGCAAGCCAGCATAAGTGTCAGCCGATAAGTAACGAAGCCAACGCCCACGCCCGCAACGCGACGGCGACCACCGGAGCCGGTGCTGCGCGGGTGCGAGGAGCCGCTTCCCGGCAAGCTTCAGGCCATGAGCAATTGCCATCTGGCCACCGGCTGACCGGCGGGCCTTGTAGATCGCTCTGTCAATAAGAGGGCGTGCGAGGTTGAAGTGATTGGGGACGTGAGCACCTTAAGAGCGGCCATTTCCATAATCTGAAGTGCTCGATGAAACCGGTCTTCTGTTCGGCCGCATGGGGACGACAACTTCTTTCGCCTTTTGCTGCCCGACCGCTTGGCAAATCGTCTCAGCCGTTGCAAAATCAATCGTCAGAAGATGCGGGACACAAAGTCTCGACGGAGGGGATCAAACGCCATGCGCATGCCGTCGCGCCGATTTCTTGTTTCGTTGCTGATTCCTGTGGGCGTCATGCTGGGCGTAGCAGCTCAGGCGAACGCCCAAGACTCGCACGACCATATGAACATGTCCGCACCGGCGCCGGCCGTGACGGTGAAGCAGACGCGTTGGTCCGATCCCGCTTCCTGGCCGGCCGGCAAACTACCTAAAGCTGGCGATGCGGTCACGATCGGCCGGGACAAGAACATCCTTCTCGATGTCGCGCCGCCCGCGCTGCGCAGCCTCACCATCAACGGCAAGCTCAGCTTCGCCGACGATCGTGACCTTAGTCTGACCACCGAGTGGATCTACCTCGCCGGGGGGGAACTCGACATCGGTAGCGAGGCCAAGCCTTACACGCGCAAGGCGACCATCACGCTCACCGACACTGTCCCCAATGAAGACATCAATACCATGGGCGACCGCGGCATCATGATGCTGGGCGGCACGTTGAGCCTTCACGGTGATCGCACTAACACCTGGACCAAGCTGGCGAAGACCGCCAAGGCGGGCAGCAGCACCATCGCTGTTCTCAATGCCGCGGGCTGGCGCAAGGGCGACGTGATCGTCCTGCCTTCGACCGACTTCAATCCCCGCCAGGCCGAAGAGCGTACCATATCCGCGATCAGCGGCAACACGCTCACGCTCGACAAGCCGCTGCGGTACATGCACTTCGGCGAGATCACCTTCGGGGTCGACGAGCGCGGCGAAGTCGGGCTGCTCAGCCGCAACATCAAGATCCAGGCGTCCGACGATGCCGCCAAAACCTATTTCGGCGGCCACGTCATGGCCATGGCCGGGTCCAGAATGTTCATCGACAGCGTTGAGCTGAATCGCATGGGCCAGCACATGCACCTGGCGCGCTATCCGATCCACTGGCACGTGCTGGGCGAGGGCAAAGGCCAATACATCAAGAATGCCTCGATCCACGACACGTACAACCGCTGCGTGACGGTGCACGGCACCAATGACCTGCGCATCGAGAACAACGTGACCTACAACACGGTCGGCCACTGCTTCTTCATGGAAGACGGCATCGAGCACGGCAACGCGTTCGTCAAAAACCTGGCCATCCAGACCAAATGTCATCCGACATTGGAATGCGTGCCTACCAACCTCGCCGCCAACGGGGAGAAAGACCCCGAATATGCGGCCAAATATCCAGACCGTGCGGCCTTCACCAAAGCCAGCTTCCACAGCGGGAATACCCTGCTGCCTTCGGACAACACGGTGTCGTCCTTCTGGATCACCAACCCGGACAATAGCTACATAGACAATGTGGCGGCCGGTTCCGATGAGACCGGTTTCTGGCTGTCGCTACCGGAACACCCTCAAGGTGCGTTCAAGGATTCGGACGTCAGCAAGACCATCTGGCCGCGCCGTACGCCGCTGCGCGCATTCCGAGGCAATGTGGCCCATTCCAACTTCGACGGGTTCATGTTCGACCGGAACATCTACGAAGATAACACCTTCGGTCTGGCTACCATCCCCTTCCTCCCGTTGGCCAATCCTGCTGATCTCGATAGCCAAGTGGTCGAGACGCACTTCGAGAACCTGACCAGCTACAAGAACCGCAATGGCGGCCTCTGGAGCCGAGGCGACCTCCTCATATTCAGCAACGCGAAATTCGCCGACAATGCCATTGGCATGACGTCGTCCGCCGGCGACATCGGCAGCGAACGGTTTAAAGCACGACTGGTCGATGCGCTGATCGTGGGCGAAACCGCCAACACGGGCAATCCCACAACGCCGGAGGAAGTCGCATACGGCCGCAGCCTGCCCAAGACCCGTATCCCCGACTTCCCGATCCGCGGCTACGAATATTACGACTACCGCGATGACGTGGTGAACACGACATTCGTGAATTTCCAGGACAACGACCGGCGCAAGACGGGCGCGCTGTCCTTCCTGATGTTCACGAGCGCGGGCCTCAGTACCGGAAGCACCATCAGCGGCGCGAAATTCGTCAACGCCAAGCCGGTCTATTTCCCGAAGTACGATGCCCGGTTCGATAATGATAACCGCGGCGGCAACGCATATCGGACCCTATCGATCCATGACCTGGATGGTTCGGTGACCGGCATCCCCGATTCCCACATCATGCTCAACGACGGCGAGAACGACAGCGTCGTCACCGACGCCAGCTGTGAAATCCATCCCACCTGGAACGCTTCTGTGTGCAGGGGTGATGTCGGACGCCTGAATCTCTCGGACGCTAGGGGAGAACTTCCCGCCACAGTCGATCTGGAATCCCGCACCGCCCGGTTCGCCTTGCTCTCCTCGCTCGGTCCAAACGCTCCGGACACGCCGCTTGCCAAGGCCCAGCGTGCCGCCCTGTTCTCGCGCCGTCCTCCGCAGGCGCCCATCGCGCTCGTTCGCAATGGAAAGGAATTCAAGATCAGCGGCGACCAGAGCACCGTGCGTGCTGGCACCGAGATCAAGGTCAAAACCGAAAGACCGCAAGTCACTCTCAGCTTGGCCGAAATGGACAAGGGCTCATGGGTCATTTTCGAACTGCCGGGTTTCACCAAGGCGGCTTCCGGAACGGAACAGCGCAGCATGGACGCATTGCGCAAGGCGAGCGAGACTTCCTATTTCAGGGAAGGGGATGCCCTCTGGGTCAAACTGGTGGCCGCCGCTCCGGTCAGGCCGGTCATTCGTCCAACGGATCTGCAAGCCAGTATAGCGGTCAGCAGATAAGGGCCGAAACCAACCGCCAATGCGGCGTTTTCAGGCATTTTTTCTGTGTGCGCTCATCGACTTTGTCGACAAGGTCAAAAGACTGGTGGGCGATGACGGGCTCGAACCGCCGACATCTTCGGTGTAAACGAAGCGCTCTACCAACTGAGCTAATCGCCCGCGCCAGCGGGGCCGCGTACGGCGTATGGCGCCATATCGGCGCTCGCCTCGGTGGGTCAAGCGCTGATCAGGCCGGCGGCAGAAGACCACCGGTCCGGCGTACCGCCGCCGACCACGCCATCACTGCGTCCGCGGCGCTGTCGGTCAGTGCGATGAAGACGCGCCTCCCGTCCGCCGGGTCGTCAATGCGCGAGAAGACGCCGCGATCGGTCAGCTGGCGAATCCAGCGCAGAGCCGTCGTCGGCGGCACGGCAGCAGCGATGCAGAGGCTCGAGACGGAGACGCGCTGCCCTGCCAGACGTGCCGCCATAAGGTCGAGGATCATGTCCCATGCCGGGTCCGCGAACAGGTCTGCGGGGAGGAATTGCTCACGGAGCCGGCGTGCCCGTAGCAGCGCCTTGATCTCGCCCTGCGTCAACAACGCATTGGCGGAGCAAGTATCGCTCCGGGGCGGCAGCTGTTCTGCTGTTTGATCGGCCGATGTCATCCCCATGCCATAGGGGGCGGGCGGCTCGGCAGCCGGCATGGCATGCCCATGGGCTTCGCCGGGCTGCGCCAGACGTTCCACCATCGTCGCCAAACGGCGAACTTCCTCGCTTAATTGCTCGATGCGGCCAATCTCGCTTTCTCGTCCGCTGTCGTGCAGCTGCGGATCGCAACGCCGCCTCTCTGCCTGCAGCGCTGCCTTAAGCAGGAGGTTGGCAACATCGTTGCTGCTCGGCTCGCACAGGAACTCGCTGGCCGGGCCGTCGAACTGGCTCAGGGCACAATCCAGTCCGGCCAAGTCTGCAATGACGGCAATGTGCGCGTCCGGAAGGCCATGTCTCATGGCCAGGGCACGCGCATTTTCCGGGTCAAGATGGGCATCGCGAAGGTCGACGACGATGAGATCGACTGCGATGGTGACTGCGAGCCGCTGCGCAGCATGGCACGGTTCGATCATACCGAGGCTGCGAAAGCCGGCGCGCACCGCCCAGCCGTTCAATTCCGAGGCACGCGCCTCCGACGCGACGACGAGCAGCGTCGGGCGGTCATCGCGTTCAATGACAGGCAGCGGATTTTCCACCGCTTCCCTGATGGGAGTCAGCGTGAGCCCCGGGTCCCAGTCCGTGTCCTGCCTGCCGCTCGCTATCCCGCCGGTCAATGTCATGATTCTGGCCCCTTCGTACTTCCTTTGTTCTCAATATGCGCGAGGCGTTATTATACTTGACGTACCCAACGGGATGATCTAGACAGAATCCCAAGGAGTTACGCCAATGTCTGCCCTTTCTGCCCCGCACTTCCACAACGAAGAAGCCGCCTACGCTTATGTCGAGGCTCGCATCTGGCCGAATGGCCCGATCTGCCCGCATTGTGGCGGCGTGGAGCGTATCGGCAAGCTGGCTGGCAAAAGCACCCGCGTTGGCGCTTACAAGTGCTACCAGTGCCGCAAGCCCTTCACCGTGAAGATCGGCACCATCTTCGAGAGCAGCCATGTTGCAATGCATCTGTGGCTTCAGGCCATGTACCTGATCGCGGGCAGCAAGAAGGGCATTTCGAGCAATCAGCTTCACCGCATCCTTGGCGTCACCCTCAAGACCGCTTGGTTCATGTCGCACCGCATCCGTGAGGCCATGCGTGACGACGCTGGCCCGCTTGGTGGTCTTGGCTCGATTGTCGAAGCGGATGAGACTTTCATCGGTCGCGAGCCCGGCAAGGAAGTTGCCGCCGCCTATCACCACAAGATGAAGGTGGTTTCGCTGGTCGAGCGTGGCACTGGCCGCGCCAAGTCGTTCGTGGTCGATGCGGTGAGCGCCGATGTGGTCGCTCCTATCGTCTTCGAGAACGTATATCAGGAAACCCGCCTGATGACCGATGAGCATGTCATCTATCGCTTCATCGGTCGCCACTACCGCGACCACCAGCATGTTGCTCACAGCGCTGGCGAGTACGTCCGTGGCAAGGTCCACACCAACACCATCGAGGGCTACTTCTCGATCTTCAAGCGCGGCATGAAGGGCGTCTACCAGTTCTGCGCCAAGAAGCATCTGCACCGCTATCTGGCCGAGTTCGATTTCCGCTATTCGAACCGCATCGCCCTTGGGTACAATGACAGCGACCGGGCAGACATTCTGCTCCGTGGTATCGTGGGCAAGCGGCTCACCTATCAACAAACTGGTGCACGGGTCTGATGCCAAAGTCGAAAAAGAAGGACAGTCCGAAACAGCAGCGGGAGCGGTTCGAAAAGGCCGTCGAAGAGCTGTCGAGCGCTGGCGAACTCGACCCCATAGAGGCGGCCGCGGCACTCGACGATATGGTGAAAAGGACGAAGGGCAAAGTTTCAAGCGACTAGCCCTTCGTCCTTATCGCGATTGCTATTGCACACGGGGTGCACCCATCGACCATTTTTCGCGGCAGAAGAGCCGCCATTACGCTTAGTTTCGATGTGGTCGAGTACCTTGCCGTTCGGATGCAACAGTCCGCCGCAAAGAGGGCATTTTTCTACATGAGACAAATCGCTGAGCGTGATCACCGTCTTTGTACGAGTTGCAAATTTACCGCCGGCACTGCCGAGATTATTCAGTTCATCGGCTTCCGTTTCATCCCCCACCAAACGCTTATATTTTTCACCGAGCGACCGCCAAACCGCCCCTGTATCAGCGGATTCTTCGACGGCGCTCAACACATCATCAAACAGCTTAAGCATCTTATTACGTGTCCGCCCGCCTGTTCCCAAAAGGTGGGTTGGTGGCTTCATGATAACGGGATGCGCCATGATGAGTGCTTCAAAACGCCCGCGTGCCTTACGAAAGCGGGGAAGCGCATTGCGCCTATCTAACTCGCGGAACCATGCGATCATATTTAATAGGGCTGCGGGCTGAAAAACGCCGGACGAATAGAAATACAGTGCCGGGTGGAGGCCAAATGAGCACCAGTCTGTTGATAGAATGCGCCCGACCTCTGCGCGTACGCGCTTCAAATAACGAATTGTATCTTCGCCCGTTTCGTCGTCGGGAAGAGTGTCACGGGTACTGTCGCCGCGGCTCGTGGAATCGGGAACCTTAAGTCCCGTAGAAAGGGCAACCAGGTCAAACGCTAGACGCACCGCTCCCATGCCATAATCCGCCCCCGCAAGCGGCAACTCCACTGTCTTCGATGGCGAGTTCAAACGAGGCTCGAAAAGGAGCGTGTGGATCTCACCGCCCAATTCCGGAACTTTTTCCCTCGCTTCGTCCGACCTGAAGTGCTGCCAATATTCGTGGCCAGCACCGCCACGCGGGATTGCACGTGTAGCCACTGAAAGAGCCGACCTTGGGGAACGGATAATCCTAACTTCCAAGTTGTCGATTTGCGTGCCTGCCTGATTGATGCGGATAAACGCTTCACCAGCCTGCTTAGGTGTCTTTCCTTTGATCCACTGCGCGTCTAACCCCTTCATTCGAATAAGAGGCAAGCGGGCGCTAAAATCAGCCCACGTTCCCGGCCCCTCCTTTATCAGCCGCTGCGTTTCTTGATGCATTGCGAGTTGATGTGGCGGTATGCCTTCTTTGAATTGCTTGCGAGATAGCTCGCCCGCGCCATAATCGTCGCGTACCCATGCGATGAGCGCGCTTAGTCGGTGCGCGCCATCGATCACAAAGATGTGTGGTCCGTTCTGCCAAAGAACCAATGACGGGATGATGTCCTGCTCGGCGAAGGTCGTAATTAGCGAAAGCACTTGATCAGGTTTCCAGTTCGAAGTTTCGCGCTGGAAGTCCGGCTTTCGCAGCTGGTCGAAAATGATAGACGGCTCAAGATCAGAGATGCGTATTGTGCGCTCATCAACTTCAACGGGCGGGTATCCGCCAAGCAAATCGGCTCGCCCGATAAGTGCATCGAGATTCACGACATTTCGTTCGTTTCGGGCCATGATATTTCCTCCCCAATCACCGAAGATGCTCATTTAGCACCCCCAATCGCGCTTGGGTACGGCAAATATAATAACGCCATGCGCGAATCGGAGACCGATTTGAACTATTTTTGTCCACTTCGGCGGGAGTGTGCATGCGAGCCAGCTATGAGGCCGGGAATTTGCTCCATTGCGGATGGAAATGATCGATAAGTTCCACCGCATCGCTCCTGATTTGCAAAGCAGCAAAGGCGAGGGTGCGCACCGTTGACAGCCCGAAGCCATGCGTTATGCGCAAAATCGGACCATGCTGGTGCAGCTGCGAAAAGAGATCCGCGCCCCTGGCGCCGCTTTTCGCGATCGGGCGCGAAAAGCCGCACATGATTTTGGGAGAATGACAAGATGACGGCGATCGGACAGGACACGCTGGGGACGCGCGATACGCTTCAGGTCGCGGGCAAAAGCTACGCCTATTACTCGCTTGCCAAGGCGGCGGAGAAGCTCGGCGATGTCTCGCGGCTACCCTTCTCGATGAAGGTGCTGCTCGAGAACCTGCTGCGTTTCGAAGATGGCGGCTTCACTGTCTCAACGGGCGACATCCAGGCGCTGGTCGACTGGCAGAAGAACCCGACTGAATCCCAGAGCGAGATCCAGTATCGCCCCGCCCGCGTCCTGCTGCAGGATTTCACCGGCGTGCCTTGCGTCGTCGATCTCGCGGCAATGCGCGACGCGATCGCCACGCTCGGTGGCGACACCACCAAGATCAATCCGCTCGTGCCGGTCAATCTCGTGATCGACCACTCGGTCATGGTGGACGAGTTCGGTACGCCCAAGGCGTTCGAGCAGAATGTAGAGATCGAGTATCAGCGCAATTTCGAGCGCTATGACTTCCTGAAATGGGGATCGAAGAGCCTCGCGAACTTCTACGCCGTGCCCCCGGGCACCGGCATCTGCCACCAGGTCAATCTCGAGAATATCGCCCAGACGGTCTGGACCAGCACGGATTCCAGCGGTGAGACGGTGGCTTATCCCGACACCTGCGTCGGCACGGACAGCCACACGACGATGATCAACGGCCTGGGCGTGCTCGGATGGGGCGTCGGCGGCATCGAGGCCGAGGCTGCGATGCTCGGCCAGCCCGTCTCCATGCTCATTCCCGAAGTGGTCGGCTTCAAGCTGACCGGCCGCCTGCCGGAAGGCATCACGGCCACCGATCTCGTGCTCACCGCGACGCAGATGCTGCGCAAGCATGGCGTCGTCGGCCGGTTCGTCGAATATTACGGCCCCGGCCTTGCTTCGCTGACGCTCGCCGACCGCGCGACGTTGGCGAACATGGCGCCCGAATATGGCGCGACCTGCGGCTTCTTCGGCATCGATGACAAGACGCTCGACTATCTGCGCCTCACCGGACGCGAAGAAGAGCAGATCGCACTCGTCGAGGCCTATGCCAAAACGCAAGGCTTCTGGCTCGATGCCAGCGCGCCCGATCCGGTTTTCTCGTCGACGCTCGAGCTCGACATGTCGACGATCGTGCCCAGCCTCGCCGGCCCCAAGCGTCCGCAGGACAAGGTCGTGCTCGATGCAGTGGACGATGTGTTCAACAAGGACCTCGCCGAGATCTACAAGCATGACGGCTTCAAGCGCGTGCCGGTGGAAGGCAAGGCGCATGACATCGGCGATGGCGACGTCGTCATCGCGGCGATCACCAGCTGCACCAACACGTCGAACCCGTCCGTGCTGGTCGCGGCCGGCCTCGTCGCCAAGAAGGCGAATGAGAAAGGCCTGAGGCCCAAGCCCTGGGTAAAGACTTCGCTCGCGCCCGGCTCCCAGGTGGTCACTGACTATCTTGTGAAGGCCGGCCTGCAGGAACATCTCGATGCCATCGGCTTCAATCTCGTCGGCTATGGCTGCACGACCTGCATCGGCAATTCGGGCCCGCTGGCCGAACCGATCAGCAAGGCGATCAACGGCAACGACATCGTTGCGGCGTCGGTTCTCTCCGGCAACCGCAATTTCGAGGGCCGCGTCTCGCCCGATGTGCGCGCCAACTTCCTGGCCTCGCCGCCGCTGGTCGTTGCCTATGCGCTCAAGGGCACGGTGACGGAGAATTTCACGACCACGCCGCTCGGCCAGGACCAGAACGGCAACGACGTGTTCCTCAAGGACATCTGGCCCACCAACGAGGAAGTGTCGGCCGTCATGTCCGGCAGCATCGACCGCGCCATGTTCCAGGCCCGCTATGCCGACGTCTACAAGGGCGATGCGCATTGGCAGGCGATCGACGTCGTCGGCTCGGAAACCTACGCCTGGCGTGCAGGCTCGACCTACATCGCCAACCCGCCCTATTTCGAGGGTATGAGCATGACGCCTGCGCCGGTGAGCGACATCATCGACGCCAAGCCGCTCGCGATCCTGGGTGACTCGATCACCACCGATCACATTTCGCCGGCCGGTTCGATCAAGGCGGACTCGCCTGCGGGCAAGTGGCTGATGGAGCGCCAGGTCTCCAAGGCCGACTTCAACAGCTATGGTTCTCGCCGCGGTCATCACGAAGTGATGATGCGCGGCACCTTCGCCAACATCCGCATCAAGAACGAGATGGTGCCGGGCATCGAAGGCGGCATGAGCCGCTATGGCGACGAGGTCATGGCCATCTACGATGTCGCGATGAAGTATAAGGAGCAGGGCACGCCGCTCGTCGTCGTCGCGGGCAAGGAATATGGCACTGGCTCCTCGCGCGACTGGGCGGCCAAGGGCACCAACCTGCTCGGCGTGCGCGCTGTGATCGTCGAAAGCTTCGAGCGCATCCACCGTTCGAACCTGGTCGGCATGGGCGTGCTGCCGCTCCAGTTCAAGGAAGGCGACACGCGCCAGAGCCTGGGCCTGAGCGGCGACGACAGCTTCACCATCCTCGGCGTTGGCGTGCTGAAGCCGCGCCAGGACGTGCAGGTGAAGGTGACGCGCAAGGACGGCACGACGCTGCTGTTCACCGCGCTTTGCCGCATCGATACCGCCAACGAGATCGAATATTTCAAGAACGGCGGCATCCTGCAATATGTGCTGAGGAAGCTCGCGGCTTGAGAGAGCCGGCTGATCAAGCCCTCCTTTCAGCTCACAAAACACCGTCGTCCTGTTCGACGAGCCATGCGTCTCGCTCGAACAGGACGACCGGTTTTTGTTAGAGGGCTGCTGCCCGCTTCCTAGGCCTTCGGCTTCCTGAACCGCAGCGTCATCCGGTCGCTCTCGCCGATCGCACGATATTGCTCGCCGCCGCGCAGGCCCGGAAGCAGCGTCCAGACGCCGCCTGGATAATCGGCCTTGTCCTTCGGATTGGCGTTCACTTCAGAGGCGCCCTCGAAGACGAAACCGGCCTGCTCGGCGAGCTTCCTGATTGTCGAGACCTTCATGTAGCCACTGCTCTTCTCACGGTCGATGTCGGCGCTCTCTGGAAGCCGGTGATCCTCGATGCCAAGCACGCCGCCGGGCTTGAGCATGGCGTACATCTGCCGGAACGCTTCTTCTGCGTATGGGACGTTCTGGCGCTTGTAGCCCATCTGCCAGTTATGGACGTTGCGGAAGGTGAGGACGGCGTCGGCCGTCCCAGCGGGCACGACAGGATCGCTCGCCGCAATCGCCGGGAAGGCCGCGAGCTTGATGCTGCCATAAAGCGCCGGGTCTTTCGTCTGGAGCGCCTGCATGCCGCGCAGGTCATTGGGCCAGAAGTCGACAGCATAGAGCGTGCCCTTGCCCTTGAGATAGGGCGCGAGAATCTCGGTGTACCAGCCCGGTCCCGGCCAGACCTCGACGACCGTGTCGGTCGGCTTGACGCCGAAGAAGGCGAGGGTCTCGGCGGGATGCCGATACTGATCGCGCGCGACGTTGTTGGGGCTCCGCGTGGGCGCCGCCACCGCAGCCGTGAGGGCCGGGTTTTCGGCAGCGGGCGCCTGCAGGGGCGAGGCAATGATGCCGCCCGCCAGAAGCAACGCGGCAACGAGTGTCAAACGGGGTCGAACATAAGCCATGGCAGCATCTCCCCTTGTCCTTTGGATGTGGGGAGAAAATGACCCAAGAGCCGCCGGGGAGCAAGCGGCTGCACGGCAGGCCGCGGGAAAATCATGGATGTGAGAACTAACGCCCGTTGCCTTTCAGGCTGGGCGGTCGGTTAGAGGCAGGCCTCGAGCAGCGGCTGATCGAAGCCGAAGCTGCGGGCCTTCTCAAGCGTATAGGGGCGCAGGCCCGACGAGCGATATTCGCCGATGATCTTTCCGTCGGCGTCCTCGCTCAGATATTCGAACTTGAACAGCTCCTGGGTGACGATCACGTCGCCTTCCATGCCGATCACTTCGGTGACGTTGGTCACGCGACGCGAGCCGTCGCGAAGGCGCTTGATCTGGACGATGAGATCGACCGAGTCCGCGATCTGCTTCGAGATGGCTTCCTTCGGGATCTTGATGTCGCCCATCAGGATCATGTTCTCCATACGGCCCAGGCACTCGCGCGGCGAGTTGGCGTGGAGCGTACACATGGAGCCATCGTGGCCTGTGTTCATGGCCGCGAGCAGATCGAAGCACTCGGCGCCACGAATTTCGCCCAGGATGATGCGGTCAGGACGCATACGCAGGGCGTTCTTCACGAGGTCGCCGATCGTGATGGCGCCCTGGCCTTCGAGGTTAGCCGGCCGGGTTTCGAGCGGCAGCCAGTGCGGCTGTTGCAGACGAAGTTCGGCCGCGTCTTCGATGGTCAGCACACGCTCGCCCGGGTCGATCATCTTGGAGAGGGCATTGAGCATCGTCGTCTTGCCCGAACCGGTACCGCCCGAGATGACGACGTTGAAACGGCAAGCGCCCGCAATCTTGAGGGCGGTGCACATCTTCTGGCTCATCGCGCCCCATTGGGCGAGCATGTCCAGCGTGATCGGCTTGGCCGAGAATTTACGAATCGAGATCGCGGTGCCACGGAGCGAGAGCGGCGGCACGATCACGTTCACACGTGAGCCGTCGGGCAGGCGGGCGTCGGCGAGTGGTGTGGTCTGGTCGACGCGGCGGCCGACCTGGTTCACGATGCGCTGCGCGATCTGGAAGAGATGCTCCTCGTCGCGGAAATGAATGGGCGCGATCGTGAGCTTGCCCTTCTTTTCCACATAGGTCTGCTCGGGACCGTTGACCATGATATCGCTGATATCCGGGTCGGCCAGAAGCTCTTCGAGCGGTCCGAAGCCGAGCAGTTCGTCGACAAGCACCTTCTCGAGTGCAAATTGTTCGCGGCGGTTCAGCGTGAGCTTGAGCTCGGCCAGAACCTCCATGATGATCGGCCGGAATTCCTCTGCCAGCTCATCCTTGCTGAGCGTTGCGGCGGCTTCCGGATCGACGCGCTCAAGCAGGCGCGGCAGCACCTGCTCCTTGATCTTGTGGACGCTGGCCTCGAAGCCTTGGGTCTGCTCGCCGCCGCCATGCTCGGCGTTCATGCGGTCCTGCAGGCGCTGCATGGCCTCCGCATTGGCGCCGGCATTGGACGTCGAGGGCGGTGCCGGTGCTACCGACGGCCCGGGGCCGGTCACGGCTTCGGGCGTCACGGGCGGGAACTGGCTGGCGTTGGAGAGTTGCTGGGGATCGGCAGGCGCGGCAGCCGCTTCAGACTGGGCGCTCTGTCCCGGCGTTGTCGAGCCGAACGGGGCATGCATCGGGCGCGCTACGCCGAAGGAAGCCTTGCCTCCAGGTCCGCTTTTTCGTCCAAATGCACTCATAATTCGTTCCGGCCCCAGCGCTGCCTGATGCGGACGCTCTTCCCGTCCAACGCGCAGGATACGGGCGCAAGCTTTGATAAATTGCTAACCAAGCGGAGAAAGGCTGTTTTTCTGAAAGGTGTTTTTGGGCGTAGACCAGTCACTTCGCGTCGTTCGGCGAACCGTCTGGCTTGGCGAGATTCACGAAGCGCGGGTCGGTGTGCATGATCCGCGACACCATGCGAGCGAAGCGCAGGAAGCGGGCGCCCTGAGGCGAAACGATGGCCCGCCCATCGCGCAGCTCGATATTGCCGGACTTCAGTTGCTCGTCATAGCGGCGGCCGATCTGGTCCATGCCGACGACATAATCGTCGATGAAGAGCTGGCGCGCGTCGGCTTGCGACAGGCCGCGCGGGCCGGCCGCCTCCATGCGTGCGAGCAGGAAGACGGAGATCGAGCGGTCGAGCGTCACCGGGATCACGGTCAGAAAGCAGAGATTGAAAGCGAGCGACATGCTGGTCGCGGCGAGGATCAGCGTCCAGTCCAGCGAGCGCCACCAGCGGTGTGCCAGCACGCCGCTTGCGCCCGCCAGAATAGCGCCGGCTACGAAAGCCAGCTCTATACCGCGATAGAAGAGAATCGTCTGACCGCCGAACAACGGTGTCAGGAACAGCGCGCAATAGATCGCGAGGCCAAGAACCACCGACCCGCCGAGATAGGCGAGAGTCAGGATCAGCTTCTTCCATTGTGAAGCTGCTGCAGCTTTTTGCCCGCCTTGAATCGCGTTCATGAGTTCAGTCCGGTCCCTCGACCTCGGCTCGATGGCCGATCGGTCACGCGCGCACCATGACGAGGGAGCTTTGACAAATTGCTAACCAAATTAGGTTGCGGTTACGCGGCGCTTTCGATTGTTCCTTGGCACAGGCAAAAAGGGCCAAGCGCTTCTTAACCACGGCATCGTAGACACGCGGATGCGAATCCGGGAGACGCTCGACCAATGGACCCTTCAGATGCGCCATCGACGGTGACCCGGCGGAGACTGCTCGGCGTCAACGGGTGGCTGGCCATTGTGCTGCTTGTTCCCTTCATCTGGGCGGCGACGATGCGAGGCGATGCCTTCCCGCTCTATCTGTTCCAGACGCAGGACATGCCCGTCATCGGCGGTCTCATTGCTCTGCTGCTGCTGACCGATCGCTGGTCGCCACGCTGGAGGCTGCCGTTCGCGCGACCCACCGTCTGGCATGTACTGGCGGGCGGCATCGCGATGGCGCTGCTGCTCTGGGGGGGCTGCTACGCGCTACTCGGCAATTATCCGCTCTCGCGCGATGAGCATATGGTCGTGTTCGACATGGGCGTTTTCGCCCATGGCCATCTCGCCGAGCCGATGGCGGCGCAATGGCGCCCGTTCGCCGTCGATCTCGTGCCGGCCTTTCTGTTGCAGGAGAACATGCCGGCGGGGCTCGTCTCCGACTATCTGCCAGGCAATTCGGCGCTCCGCCTGCTCTTTTCCTTTGTCGCCGATCCGGCGCTGATGAATCCGCTGCTTGTCCTGTGTGGCGGGCTGGCGTTGCTCGATATTGCCCGGCGCCTGTTTGGAGACGATCCGCGGGCAATCTGGGTCGCGTTGCTCACCTACGCCTTGTCCGCGCAGGTCGCCGTCAATGCCATGCTTCCTTATGCTATGACGGCGCATATGGCGCTAAACCTGCTGTGGCTCGCGGCTTTCCTGCGCGGCCGCTGGTGGCATGTCGCGGCGATCCTCTTCGGCCTGATTGCGACTGGCCTTCATCAGATCGTCTTTCATCCCTTGTTCGTTGCGCCCTTCCTGTTGTGGCGCCTGCGCGAGGGCCATTGGCGGCTGGTTTTGGCCTACAGCGCGGCCTATGCGGCGATCTGCGGCTGGTGGATCACCTATCCGATGCTGGCGTCGATGCAGGCAGGGGCCGGCACCCTCGGCGGCGCACCGCACAGCTTCTTTGCCGATCGCGTCCTGCCGTTGCTGCTCGATCGCGATCCGATGACGCTGCCCCTGATGACGCTCAATCTGCTGCGGTTCGTGGCATGGCAAAATCTGGCGTTGCTGCCGCTTGTCGCCTTCGCCGCGCCGCTCGCGCTCAACACGCGCAGTATCGTTGCGCCGATGTTCTGGGGCGCGCTGGGCGCTACCCTCTTCTTCGGCTTCATCCTGCCTTATCAGGGTCATGGCTGGGGATATCGCTATCTCCACCCTTATCTCGGCAGCATCGTGCTGCTCGCGGCCTTTGGCTATCGCCG
This sequence comes from Sphingobium sp., assembly GCA_017745115.1. The sequence goes on from JAGIAA010000003.1 coordinate 135,222, forward strand.
GCTGGCCGCCATGAAAGGCCGGGCGGCTGACGCCATGGTCGTCCTGCTTAGCGCCGCCACGCTCTTCGGGTCGATGCCTTATCTCATCGATCGCACGCGCGCCTTCTTCTCGCCGCATCGTGCGCTAGAGCAATTCATCGCGCATCAGCAGGGCGATTTCGTGCTGGTAGATACCGAGCGCATGGTGCAAACGACCGACGGTTCATGGGCGCGAGAGGCCGTCGATCAGGTCCGCAACCTGCCCGACTTGTCGAATCGGCCCTTGCGTTTCTCCAGCCGTGCCATGTCCCAGGCGAGGCTCGCGGAACTCTGCCGCCGCGGCACCGTCACGCCGATCACGCGCGCCGACATGCGGCGCATTGGATTTGCGTCCAATGCCGCGCCGGCACCCCGTTTCGACGCCATGATCGAGACGACGCGCCGCGCTCGTCCGCATTGTTTCCGCGGGGCGGATTGAGTTGCGACCGACACGCCTTCGCAAGACCTTGTTAACCACGGGCTGGTAGCGCTTTTCGCAGGACCAGTACGGGGTGCGTAGTTGACTGACCGCAAAGCCATTGCCGACCTGATCGTCGCTCGGCTCGAGCCGCAGATCGACGCGATCATCGCTGACTATCGGACGCCCGGTCAAATTCCCTCCTGCCAGATCGCCGACCTGCTGCCGATTGAGCTGGCGGAAGCGATCCACGCGCGTTTTCCGACCTCGGACCGCATGATCCTCAAGCGGTCGATCAAGGAAAACAAGCATATCGCCGCGCAGATGGACGCCTATAACCCGCTGCTTGAGGAGGCCGTCTATGCCTTCCAAGATCCGCGCGTTGTCGCGTTGATCGGTCGAATTACAGGCCTCATCACGCTGGAGCCCGACGTCGATCTGTATGCGGGCGGCATCAGCGCCATGTCGAAGGGCGCCTATCTGCGCCCGCATCTTGATAATTCGCACGACAAACGCCGCGAGCGCTATCGTGTGCTCAATCTTCTCTATTATGTGACACCGGGGTGGCTGGCCGACTTTGGCGGCTCACTGCAGCTCTGGGACGATGGGCCGCGTGGCAAGCCGCGCACCTTCCCGAGCCTGTTCAACAGCCTCGTCATCATGCTCACCAACAAGGCTTCATGGCATTCGGTCAACGAGGTGCGTCACGACGGCCGGCGCTGCTGCGTCTCCAACTATTATTTCTCGCGCACGTCGCCCGAGGAGACCGATTATTTCCACGCAACGTCCTTCCGCGGCGAGCCGGGCCAAGTCTCGGCTGATCTTGTGATGCGCGCCGACAATGCCCTGCGTACCGCGGCGCTCAAGGTGCTCGGCGACAAGGTCTGGACAAATCCGCACGTCTATCGGCGGGAGGGCTGAGGCGCCGTCTCAGTCGCGCAGCGTTGCGGCGGGGACCGGTCTATCCGCTGTGGGGAAGACAAAGCGCGCGAGCGAGGTGTAGCTGAACAATGTCGTCGTCACGAGCGTCAGCACGAAGGCTGGCGTGAGGGATAGATGGCCGACCTCGACTAGCAGCACCAGCACAACAGTCGCCAGCACATATTGCAGCATGTAGGTCGCAACGAACGCAGTGAATTCTCTGGTCTTGGCCTGCTCCGTCCGTCCGAAGGTGAAGCGCCGGTTGATGACGAAATTGACGCTGACGCAAAGGATCCAGGCCAGCGTGTTGGCGATCACATAGTGAAGCCCGAGCGCGGTGAGGCCCATGAGCAGGCCATAATTGACGAGCGTCACCAGCCCGCCGACGAGGCAGAAACGGATAAGCCTTGCGCCATGCTCGAGCATCACAGGGTCCCCGAAACGCGTGCGCGCAGGCGCGGCAGGACGCGGTCAGCAATGCGCGATTCGTGCGCATAGCGCCAGGCGTTGACGGGTCCCAGGCGCAGGAAGCGCGACACTGTCGGCCAGATCCATCGGTTTTGCCCCGCCGCGCCACGCGCCAGCAAGCAGTTGATGTCGACCGATGCGAGTGCCCGCGCGCGAAGGCGTCGATCGTCCTTGATGCCAAAGGCCTCGCCATGGCGTTCGAGCACGATCTCAAGTTGCTTGCGCAGAGAGGCCTCGTCGCGGCTGCCGGTCATAGTCAGCGAATTGCCATGAATGCGAAAGCCGGTCGTGGCCTGCGGCCGGATGACGATGTTTCCGCGCCCCGCGAGCTTGAGGTAGAGATCCCAGTCGGCCGTGAACCAGAGACTGGCGTCCAAGCCACCCACGGCCAGCCAGTCTTCGCGACGAAACGCGGGCGAAGGAATGGCGAGAACATTTTGGACGATGAGACGCTGGCCGAAGGACTGCCCCGAGTAGACGCCGGGCGCCAAGGGTAGAGCCCAAGGGCTGACGTCTCGTCCGCTGGCATCGATGAATCGCGAGGCGGCGATACTCATGACGGCGTCAGGATGCGCAGTCATCGCGGCGCGCAAAGCCTGGACATGGCCGGGTAGCCAGAGATCGTCCTGGTGTAGCATCGCGACATGAGATGCGTGCGCGTCGGCAACGGCGCGGTTGGTCTTGTCCGGCCAACCGCTCACGTTCGGCATATGGACATAACGGATGTCGAGCAGCCCTTTATGCGCAGCGACGATGTCGCGGCAGGCAGTATCGGCGCTACTGTCGTAGATCAGGAATTCAACACCATCGGGCTTTTCGGCGGCGACGCTGGCAAGAGTGGCAGGCAGGTAATGCGCGCCCCCATGCACGGGCATGACGACGGAAAGCCAAGGCGTGGCCATGGCGTTCAGCGTCCGGTCGTGGCCGGGAAAAGCTGGTCGACACGCTCGCCGGCTGAACGATCGGCGCGGCTGGCGGTTGCGGCCAGGAACTGGGCTTCATGGCCACCGAGGATGGCAAGGAAGAAGCCGCCCATGACGGTCTGGATGCCGACCGTCAGCAGAAGCGTGCCGAGGATGGGCAGGAAGATGCTGTCGGCCATGCCATAGTTGCGGGCCACCCACTGAATATAGACAAGGGTCAGCACTCCGGCGCCGGCGGCGATGCCGGTGAGGCCGCCGATCAGGGCGTTCTCCAGCGTTGCGACGCGCGCAACCGCGCGCGAGACGCGGCCGGGTTCTCGATAACCGGAATGCAACGCATAGACCTGCCCCGCACAGGTGAGGATCATCGCGAGATGACCGATCGTGAACGAGGCGGAGCCGATGATTGTCCAGTAGTCGCCGACCGACGGGAAGCTGCCGGGCATGAAATATTGCATCGCTGCCTTGGCGAGCACGATCACGCCGAACAGCACGGCCGCTATGGCGGGCAGGCCGAACAGCCAGTTCGGCGCCAGCATCAGCAGATAGCGCAGGTGCCGCCAGCCGTCGCGCCAGGGGCGCAGATGCGGCGCACGGTCGCGCAGGTCGGGGAGAAGCTTGGCCGGCACCTGGCTGATCGGCAGCTTTAGCAACGCTGCCTTGATCACCATTTCGCTCGCGAATTCCATGCCCGTGCCGGAGAGGCGCAGGCGCTGGAAGCTTTCCTTGCGGATCGCGCGCAAGCCGCAATGCGCATCGTTGATGCCTGAGCGGAAGAATAGGTTGAGCATGCCGGTCAGCAGCGGATTGCCGACGTGGCGGTTCTTCCAAGGCATGGCGCCGGGTGTGATGCCGCCGTCGAAGCGTGAGCCCATGCAGAGCGCCGAGCCCTCGGCGAGCTTGCCGATCATCGCGACACCGTCATTAAAGTCATAGCTGCCGTCGGCGTCGCCCATCAGGATGAAGCGTCCCCGTGCGGCATGGCAGCCTGCGATCAGCGCTGCGCCATAGCCGCGCACGGGCACGGGCTCCACGCGCGCGCCAAGGGACAAGGCCAGGGCCTGGCTGCCGTCCGTCGAACCATTGTCGGAGACGAGGATTTCACCGCTGAAGCCATATTCCGCCTCGATACGGCGCAGAGCGGCATGCGCATTGGTCAAGCAATGCGGCAGCGCCTGAATCTCGTTGAGACAAGGCAGGAGGATCGTCACGTCGACGGAAGCGACGGAAAACTGCGCCCGATCCGGCTCGTACATGAAAAGGTCTTCCCCGATGGCGTGTGGGGAAAGGCCTAGATGGATTTGGTAAACAACTGGTTTTCGGCCGCGCCTAAAAGCCTGTTTCCTAGCGCGTCTTGCGCATGATCGTCACCGAGGTGACGCCTTCATCGTCTTTCAGGCTGACCGTTGCGGTGAGGGTCGTCACGCGCGTCTGCGACATGGTGTATTGCAGCCTGCGTTCGCCTTTGCTGCCGCCACTGGGTGCTTTCTCTGCGCGCCACTGGCCGCCGGACTGGTTAAAATAGTCAAGATAGGCCTTCTCGATCGGCGCGACGACCGCAGCCGCTGTCACGAGCAGGCAATGACCCTTGTCATAGCCGGCATCCCACACCTCGCCCTGGTCGGAGGGCGATTTGATATATTCCGCTTCGCCCATCGAGGTCGATTTAGTCGAAGACAAGAAGTCAGGCGCATTGCGCTGGTATTGGAAGCCCAGCCCTTCGAGCTGCTTGGCGTTCTGGTTGTTGATTGCGAGCGTGCCCAGCGAATGTTCGACACACTGCTTCAGAGCCAGATTCGCGGCTTTGTCCGTTGGCAGCGGCGCGCCTGCTGCGAGCGCTGGTGATGACGATACGGCGATAACAAGCGTGGCGAATGCGAGCGCCTTCATGTGCTCCTCCCCTGTGACTTCACGGATTTTTCCGTGTGCCGGGGATGGTGCGCTTTCGACCGTAGCGCGTCAATCCTGAAGGGAAGGGGAGCGGCATTCCGAGACGCCGCGCCGGGCGAAGTTCGTTACTCCGCCTTTTCGGCGAGGACCGTGAGGCCGCTCTCGGAAACTTCCGCGAAGCCGCCTTCGACGCGGATGACGCGCGGCGTGGCGCCGTCGCGGTCATAGACCTTGAGTTCGCCGTCCTTGACCGTCGACATGAAGGGCGCGTGACCTTGCAGCACGCCGAATTCGCCTTCCGTGCCGGGCACGACAACCATGTAGACCTCTTCGGAGAGGACGAGGCGTTCCGGAGTCACGAGTTCGAAATGCAGTGCCATATCTATCTTCCTTGCTCCCTCTCCGCTTCAGGGGAGAGGGCTGGGGAGAGGGGCGATCGACACGCCCGCAACTCCCCTCTCCCTAACCCTCTCCCCTGAAGGGGAGAGGGAATTCAGGTTACGCCGCTTCGGCAGCCAGCTTCTTGCCCTTTTCGACCGCTTCTTCGATGCCGCCGACCATGTAGAAGGCGGATTCGGGCAGGTGATCGTACTCGCCGTCGACGACGGCCTTGAACGACTTCACCGTGTCCTCGATCTGGACGAACTTGCCCGGGATGCCGGTGAAGACCTCGGCGACGTGGAACGGCTGCGAGAGGAAGCGCTGGATCTTGCGCGCACGCGCCACCGTCAGCTTGTCCTCTTCCGAGAGCTCGTCCATGCCGAGAATGGCGATGATGTCCTGGAGCGACTTGTACTTCTGCAGCGTCTGCTGGACGCGGCGGGCGACGTCATAATGCTCCTGGCCGACGACGGCGGCGGTCAGCACGCGCGAGGTCGAGTCGAGCGGATCCACGGCCGGATAGATGCCGAGCTCCGAGATGGCGCGCGACAGGGTGGTCGTGGCGTCAAGGTGCGCGAACGAGGTGGCCGGCGCCGGGTCGGTCAAGTCGTCCGCAGGCACATAGATGGCCTGCACCGAGGTGATCGAGCCCTTGGTGGTCGAGGTGATGCGTTCCTGCAGCGCGCCCATGTCGGTCGCAAGGGTCGGCTGGTAGCCCACGGCCGAAGGAATGCGGCCGAGCAGAGCCGACACTTCCGAGCCCGCCTGGGTGAAGCGGAAGATGTTGTCGACGAAGAAGAGCACGTCCTGGCCTTCCTGGTCGCGGAAATATTCGGCGATCGTCAGGCCCGAGAGCGCGACGCGCGCGCGGGCGCCCGGGGGCTCGTTCATCTGGCCGAACACCAGCGCCACCTTCGAGCCTTCGCTGGTCGGATTGCCATCGGCATCCTTCGCGATGACGCCTGCATCGAGGAACTCGTGATAGAGGTCGTTGCCCTCGCGGGTCCGCTCGCCGACGCCGGCGAACACCGAGGTGCCGCCATGGCCCTTGGCGATGTTGTTGATCAGCTCCTGGATGAGCACCGTCTTGCCCACGCCGGCGCCGCCGAACAGGCCGATCTTGCCGCCCTTGGCATAAGGGGCGATCAGATCGATGACCTTGATGCCGGTGACGAGGATGCTCGTCTCGGTCGCCTGCTCGGTGAAGTCCGGTGCGGCAGCGTGGATCGGTGCGGTCGTCTCGGCGCCGACCGGGCCGCGCTCGTCGATCGGCTCGCCGACCACGTTGAGGATACGGCCGAGCGTCTTCGGGCCGACCGGCACGGAGATCTGTGCGCCGGTGTCGGTCACGTCCTGGCCGCGCGTCAGGCCGTCGGTCGAGTCCATGGCGATCGTGCGCACGGTGTTCTCGCCGAGATGCTGGGCGACCTCGAGCACCAGGCGCTGGCCGTTGTTGCTCGTCTCGAGCGCCGAAAGGATCGCCGGAAGCTTATCCTCGAAGGTGACGTCGACGACAGCGCCGATCACCTGGCTGATCTTGCCGACATTGTTGGTCTTGGCCATGGTTTCGTTCCTTGCCTTCTTCAATTCCTGGCCGGCTCAGTGCCGGCATTTGCCCGTCTGGCTGTCCCACTGGCCACTGCCATCGAGACACCGGTCTATTTCCGTCCACCGGGCGCCTTTCGCCCAGATGCCGAAGCCGATCAGAAGGATAAGCCCTACAAGGACGATCCTCCGCTTCGTCAATTACAGCGCCTCCGCGCCCGCGATGATTTCCACCAGCTCGGTGGTGATCGCGGCCTGGCGGCTGCGGTTATACTCGATGGTCAGCCGCTTGATGAGGTCGCCCGCATTGCGCGTCGCATTGTCCATCGCGGTCATCGAAGCGCCCTGCTCGGACGCCATGTTCTCGAGCAGCGCCTTGAAGAGCTGGATGGTGATATTGCGCGGCAGCAGGTCGGCGAGGATCGATTCCTCGTCCGGCTCATATTCGACCGCGCCGCCCGATGAGGCGGGCGCATCGGCCGGGATCTTGACCGGGATGATCTGCTGCTCGGTCGGAATCTGCGCGAGCGCCGACTTGAACGCCGAGTAGAAGAGGTGGGCCACGTCGAACTCGCCGGCGAAGAAGCGCGCGGAGACATCCTCGGCGATCGCATGCGCTTCATCGAAGCCCGGCGTACGGACATTGGTCGTGTCATATTCGCCGACGATCTTGCCCGGGAAGGTGCGCGCGATCACCGCGCGGCCCTTGCGGCCGACCAGGTAGAACTTCACGGTCTTGCCCGCCGCGATCAGCTCGCGCGCCTTGACGATGGCCGCCTTGACGATGTTCGCATTGAACGCGCCGGAGAGGCCCTTGTCGCCATTGGCGACGAGCAGCAGGTGGACGTCGTCCTTGCCGGTGCCGGCGAGCAGGCGAGGGGCGTTGCCGCCGGTCACCTTGCTGGCGAGGCTCGCCACGACGCCTTCCAGACGCTGCGCATAGGGGCGCGCGGCCTCCGCTGCCGCCTGCGCCTTGCGGAGCTTGGCAGCGGCGACCATCTGCTTGGCCTTCGTGATCTTCTGGGTCGATTTGACCGAGGCGATCCGGCCCTTGAGTTCCTTCAAGGATGCCATTGCGGCGTCAGCTCCTTATGCGAACGTCTTGCCGAAGGCTTCGAGCGCGGCCTTCACCTTGTCGCGCGTGCCGTCCTCGAAGGACTTGCTGTCGCGGATTTCGGCGAGGATGTCGGCATGATGCGCGCGGAAATGCGCGAGCATCGTCGCCTCGTAGCGGACGACATCGGCGGTCGCGACGCTGTCGAGATAGCCGGCGGTGCCCGCGAAGATCGAGATCGTCTGCTCCTCGAAGGGCAGCGGCGAGAATTGCGGCTGCTTCAGCAGCTCGGTGAGACGCGCGCCGCGGTTGAGCAGCTTCTGGGTCGAAGCGTCGAGGTCCGAGCCGAACTGGGCGAAGGCCGCCATTTCGCGATACTGGGCCAGCTCCAGCTTGATCGAGCCGGAGACCTTCTTCATCGCCTTGGTCTGTGCCGAGGAGCCGACGCGCGACACCGAGAGACCGACGTTAATGGCCGGGCGGATGCCCTGGTAGAAGAGGTTGGTCTCGAGGAAGATCTGGCCGTCGGTGATCGAGATCACATTGGTCGGAATGTAGGCGGACACGTCGCCGGCCTGCGTCTCGATGATCGGCAGGGCGGTCAGCGAGCCGTTGCCGTTGGCATCGTTCATCTTGGCGGCGCGCTCGAGCAGGCGGCTGTGCAGATAGAAGACGTCGCCCGGATAGGCTTCGCGGCCCGGCGGGCGGCGCAGCAGCAGCGACATCTGGCGATAGGCGACGGCCTGCTTGGAAAGGTCGTCATAGACGATGACGGCGTGCATGCCGTTGTCGCGGAAATATTCGCCCATGGCGGCACCGGTATAGGGCGCCAGGAACTGCAGCGGCGCCGGCTCGGAAGCGGTGGCGGCGACGACGATCGAATATTCCATCGCGCCATTTTCTTCGAGTGCGCGAACGATCTGGGCCACGGTCGAGCGCTTCTGGCCGACGGCGACGTAGATACAATAGAGCTTCTTGGATTCGTCGGTGCCGGCGTTGACGCCCTTCTGGTTGATGAAAGTGTCGATCGCGACGGCGGTCTTGCCGGTCTGGCGGTCGCCGATGATCAGCTCGCGCTGGCCACGGCCGATCGGCACGAGGGCGTCGATGGCCTTGAGGCCGGTCTGCACGGGCTCATGCACCGACTTGCGCGGGATGATGCCCGGGGCCTTCACTTCGACGCGCGAACGCTGGTCGGAGACGATCGGGCCCTTGCCGTCGATGGGATTGCCGAGGCCGTCGACCACGCGGCCGAGCAGGCCCTTGCCGACCGGCACGTCCACGATGGTGCCGGTGCGCTTGACGGTGTCGCCTTCCTTGATCTCGGCGTCCGAGCCGAAGATCACGACGCCGACATTGTCCGCCTCCAGGTTGAGCGCCATGCCCTGCACGCCGTTCGCGAAAGCCACCATCTCGCCGGCCTGGACATTGTCGAGGCCGTGGATGCGGGCGATGCCGTCGCCGACGCTCAGCACGGTGCCGACTTCGCTGACCTGCGCTTCGGTGCCGAAATTGGCGATCTGGTCCTTGATGACCTTGGAGATTTCTGCGGCGTTAATGTCCATTTTCTGCCTTTCAGTGGTCCCTTGCGGGGCCTTGGAGCATTTTCGAGGCAGATGGTCTCATCTGACAGCTCGGAAAATGCGACAAATCAAACTAGCCCTTCATTGCCTGGGCGAGCGAATTCAAACGGGTACGGAGCGAGCCATCGATCATTTGGCTGCCCATCTTGACGACGAGGCCGCCCATGATGGCGGGATCGACATTGAGGTCGAGCGCCATGTCGCGGCCGGTACGGCTCTTCAGTTGCTTGGTGAGCGCAGTGACCTGCGTCTTGCTGAGCGGGAAGGCCGAGGTGACTTCCGCGCGCGTTTCGCCCTTATGGGCAGAGAGCAGGGTCTCGTACGCGCGGATGACATTATGAAGCTGGGAGAGGCGGCGATTGTGCGCCAACACGCCAAGCGTCTTGGCGGTGAGCTCGTCGAGCTTCAGCGAAACCGCGACGGCGGCGATGGCTTTTGCTGCGGCTTCGCGTCCGACCAGCGGGCTCTGGGTCAGCGCCTTCAGTTCGGCCGATTCGGCGATCGCCTTCTTCAGCGTCGCAAGGCTGGCCCCCACCGAATCGAGCGCCTTGCTCTCACGGGCCAGCTCAAAGAGCGCCAGTGCATAGCGCCCCGCAAGGCTAGCCTGAATACCGCCGGAATTCTCCACGCGCGTCTTGCCCCTCATCGTAACTGAATATGCGCCGAAAGAGGGGGCAACGGCACCGCGGCCCCCTGACACGCGGGGGCGGTTAGCAGGGGCAGCGACGGGATGCAAGCCGCGAGGACGCAGTTGCGGTAAGCCGTCAAGACATCGAGCCGTGCCGATGGCCCGCTCCAATCTCCGCGCGCGCGTAAGACGGCAATAGGGGCAACGAAAATCGGCGCGCCATTCTTTCCTTCTATTATAGGAATTTGGATTGTTACAGTAATGAGTCAGTTTTATGACAATGAATTTCAAGGATTTTCTTGCGACGCAACATGATTTGGCAAGGATTGATCGCCTAGAGGGGCCTCGTTTGGGGGTGCGTCGACCTGTCTCGACGCGTTATCATTGGGACGATCGGGTTACATGTCCTTTTCTCGCTTCTGGTCGCAGGTCGCCCGGTCGCGTCTGGCTGCGCGCTGGCATGCGTCGATCGCCAGCCAGCTCGGGCTGGTGCTCGCCGGGGCAGGCGCCATGCTGCTCCTGCTCATCGTGGCGCAGATGGCGACGCTGGCTTTCGACCGCGCCATGACCGGGCGCCTCGTCGATCAGCGTATCGCGCCGATGAGTCAACTGCAGGTCATTGCCTCGGGCTATCAGTCGAGCTGGGCCATCGCCGATAAGGTGCGCACTGGCAATATGGGCGCGAGCGGGGGCGCTGCCGCCATCGCCAGCATCCGCGTGCAGCTTTCGATGGACTGGCATGAACTGGGCGACATGGCGCCAGACGTTGCCGCGCAATTTGCTGCGGAGCGCGACGGCGCCGATGCCGCGCTCGCGAATCTCTCGAACATCCTCGTCGCGGACGATCATGACCGCCTCGACTTCTTTCTGTCCGGACAGCTCTACGCCAGCGTCGATCCGCTGATCGCGCATCTCGGCAATGCAGTGGCGTCGCTCCGCACCACCGCCTCGCAGGATCGAATCGCGCTGCGCCGGGTCAACCTCTTTGCTCAGATCATGCTCGTGCTCGCCTCTCTGGTGGCCTGTGTTGCGGGTTATGCGCTTTATAGACTCAGCCGTCGGCGGCTCATCCAGCCGCTGGTGGCGCTTGCCGATCACCTGAAAGCTGCCAACGCCGGCAATGCCGCTGCCGTGGTGCCGGAATGCGATCGGCGCGACGAGATTGGGGCCATCGCGCAGGCGCTTCATCAGACCGCCCAGCTGGAGGCCGAAGCGCGCCGCGCGAGCGCCGGCAAGCTGGAGGTGGAGGCGGCACTGCTCCGGCATGAGCAGGAGAAGGCAACGGCGATTCGCGAGCGCGCGGAACGGCTCGATGCGATTTTCACGCAGTTCGACCGCGTGCTCTCCCGTCTCGTCGACGGCCTGGCCAGCGCCGCCTCGACCATGCGCGAAATGGCGACGACCCTTGCTGCCTCATCGACCCAGTCGCGCGACCGCGCGGATCAGGTCGCCCAGAGCGTCACGGCGGTGGGGCACAAGGTCGGCGCCGCGCAGCGCGACAGCGTCAGCCTGCTCGGCATGGTTGCCGATTTGCGCAGCAGTGCGGCCACCACCCGCGCGCACAGCCGCGAAGTGATCGCGCAGTCGACACGCAATGGCGACCGCGCGCGCCATCTGAACGAACTGGTCCGCGGCATCGGCAGTGCGCTCGATCTCATCAGCGGCATCGCTCGCCAGACCAACCTGCTGGCGGTCAACGCCAAAATCGAGGCGCATCGCGCCGGCCAGGCCGGGCTTGGCTTTGCCGTCGTCGCGCGCGAGGTGAAGGCGCTCGCGCTCGATTCGGGCGACGCGGCAGCGCGGATCGGCGAGCAGCTTCACGAGATCAATCGCACGGCCGATGAGGTGATGCGGAGCGTCGTCCTGGTCGAGGAACTGGCGAGCGGAGTGGGTGCCCAGGCCGATGCCTTCGAAGGCCTTGCCGGCGCGCAGGAGCAAGCCAGTCAGCGCATGGTCGCCTCGATGACCGACACGCGCAGCGACATGGGCCATATCACGACGGCCGCGCGCGAAGCCCATTCGGGATCGGGCGAACTCGTCGATGCAGCGCGTTGCCTGCTCGATACCGCCGACACGATCGCCCGGCAGGCCGAGCAATTGAACCGCGAGTTCGGTGCCTTGCGCGCCGGCGTCCGTCGCGCGACCTAAAGGTCTTGTCCCAATAGAAACGTCATTTCCGCGAAAGCGAAACCAGACACCAGCGCGTCGCCGGGTTCCCGCTTTAGCGGGAATGACGGATGACTTCGGGCTGATGATTTTTGCTTATTGCTCGTCCTTGGCGGGCGGTCCCATCGGCGCCTTGCCGGGACCGCAATGATAGACCAGCCGTTCATTGGGCTGGGGCGGCAACAGCGTCGCGATCTGGCCTTGCAGCTGCGAGAGTTCGGCCAGCCGCTGGGGATCCGCGGTGCAGCCCGACCATTTGACCGATCCTCGGATCATCCGCGCCTGTTCCGCGACATCGGTGCCGACGAGATATTTGTCAGAGCGATAAAGGCCTGACGCCGGGTCGAAGCGCCGCATCGAGATCGAGGCTTCGGATGCCGGGACCACCACGCGCCGCCAGCCGCCGCTGTCCTGCACCAGCTGGGTCTGGCCGTTGATGCAGCCCTGCCCGTCCCAGTGGAAGGGCACGTCGCTGGTATCGGAAACAGTCACGCGCGACAGGCTCATGTCGATGCGGCAGACATTGTCGCCGACCAGTGTCGCGCCCTCGGCCGCGGCGACATTGCCTTCCGCTCCGTTGGAGGCGTTGGCGGCATTGTCGGGTTCGGGTTCGCTGCTGATGCTGTCGAAGCCGGGGCGGAGCAGGAAGACGAGAATGGCGGAAAGCGCGAGCACGCCTGTCACCGCGCCAAGCAGCTTGGTCTTCTCGCCCTTGCGCTGGGCGCTCATGAAGGTGAACGTGCCCGCGACGGCCGCCGCGGCCAGCAGCAAGGCGGCGAGCGCCATCATGTTCTCGCGCCGAGCGATCACGGTCTGCTGGGCTTCCTCGCGCGCGGTCAGCGCCTTTTCGCGCGCCTGCAGGTCTTCCTGGCTGGCGCGGGCGGCCGCCTGACTTCTGAGCTGTTCCTCGGCGGCGCGCTGCGCGGCGTCGATCTCGGCGAGCGAACGGCACGGCTCGACCGAGCGCTGCGGCTGCACGCCCGCCTGGCGCAGGAAGTTAGCGATCTCGCGATCGGAGACCGCGAAATAATAGCCCGCGTCGTCGTTGCCGTCGGAGATGGTGCTGAAGCTATTGACGCCGAGCACGCGGCCGCATTCGTCGACCAGCGGCCCGCCGCTGTTGCCGGAGGCAAGCTGGGCGGTGTGCAGGATCGTGTCGAACTGCTTGGACTGACGGCCGCCCGACACCGTGCCGTTCGTGCGGATGGGGCTCATCGGGTGGATGATGTCCTGCAGGTTCATGCCCTGGGCGCGGTCGACCGATCCGGGATAGCCGATCGCAGTCACCTGCTGGCTGTCCTGCGGCGTGCCGGAAAAGAACGTCGCAACCGGCAGGTTGGCGCTCTGGTCGTAGGAGATCAGCGCGAGGTCGTTGCCGGGCGAATAGGCGATGACCCTGCCGCCATAGCTCTTCTTACCCTCGGGCGGGATGATGCCGATGACGATATTGGGCTCGGTGCGCGTGACTTCGACGACATGGGCATTGGTGAGAACCTTGCCCGGCGCGACCACGACGCCGCTGCCATGGCCGACGAAATAGGCGCTGTCGCCATCGGTCGCAACGAGTGCGACACGCACTACGCTGCGCGAGGCGGCGGTGATGTCCTGCGTGTCCGCGCGAGCCATCATCGGCATGGCAATGACTGCGATCAGGGCGAGGAAACGAAGGGCGACGCGGCGATATGAGCTCATGCGCGTCCTCATAGAGCCTCTGCCGCGCCCGGGGAAGAGCGTGCCAGTTTTGATCGCAAGGTGCGGGAAGCGGTGGGAGCCGTTCAGGTCTAGCAGGAGGTCATCACACCGGATGCAAGGATCGACGCTCATGACTTACCGCATTTCAGGATTGCCGATGGCCGATTTCGCGCCGCTCTTCTCGCTCGACGACGAGGCGCTTGCGGCGCGCAATGCGGTTCGGGTGCATGCCTCCTCCAGCCGGGGCTACCCTTGCCGGGTCAGCCTCGTCGACGCCGAGGAGGGCGACGAGCTCATCCTGCTCAATCACGTAACGCATGACGTCGCGACGCCCTATCGTACCAGCTACGCCATCTATGTGCGTGCGGTCGCGGAGGACGCGCTCGACTATGTCGACGAGACGCCACCAGTCTTCGCGGGCCGCCCGCTCAGCCTGCGCGGCTTTAATGAGGCAGGCATGCTGCGCGATGCCCGGCTGGCCGCCGCCGGCGAAGCGGATGGCGCCATCCGTGCCCTGTTCGAACGCGACGATGTCGCCTACATCCATGCCCATAATGCCGCGCATGGCTGCTTTGCCGCGCGGATCGATCGGAACTGACATGCTGACCGACACGCTGCCCCCCATCGACGAAGCAACGGCGCTCGCCGCCTTCGAAGCGCGCGACAAGGCCATGGACGGCCGCTTCGTGATCGCGGTCAAGACGACCGGCATCTATTGCAAACCGAGCTGCCCGGCGCGGCGCCCACGACGCGAGAATTTCGATATTCTCGCAAGCGGCGCGGAGGCGCGCGCGCAGGGCTATCGCGCCTGCATGCGTTGCAAGCCGGACGATATCGGCCGCGACAAGGAGGCGATCGCACGGGCCGTGGCGCTGATCGAGACGAGCGAGGCAGCCCCGACGCTGGACCAGCTCGCCGACGCGGTCGGCTACACGCCGCATCATTTTCAGCGCCTCTTCACGCGTGCTGTTGGCGTCTCGCCCGCCGCTTATGCCCGGGCCCTTCGCGCCGGCCGGCTGGAGGACGCACTCGATCAGGAAGGACGGATCACCGATGCAATCTACGATGCAGGCTATGAGGCGCCGAGCCGCGCCTATGCCGATGCGGCGGGACGGTTGGGCATGAGCCCCTCGGCCTGGCGCAAGGGCGGGGCGGGCAAGACCATCCGCTATGCCGTCGTCGACAGTTCGCTCGGCGCGCTGCTCGTTGCGGCGACCGACAAGGGTCTGTGCCGGATCAGCTTCGATGAGGGCGAGGCGGATCTCCGGGCCCGTTTCCCGCAGGCGCGCATCGTGGAGGGCGATGCCGGTTTTGCCGCCCTGGTCAGCGAGGTCGTGGCGCTGGTCGACGATCCCTCGCGCGCGGCGGATCTCCCTGTCGATGTCGCGGGCACGGCTTTCCAGCAGGCGGTGTGGGCAGCGCTGCGCGCCATTCCCGCGGGCGAGACGCGGACCTACAGCCAGGTCGCCGCCGCCGTCGGCCGCCCTGCGGCTGTCCGTGCGGCCGGCACGGCTTGTGGAGACAACAGCCTCGCCATTCTCATCCCCTGCCACCGCGTGCTGCGCACCGACGGCTCGCTTGGCGGCTATGCCTATGGGCTTGAACGGAAGGAACGGCTGCTCGAAAAGGAGCGCGTTTCGGGGGGAGGCGCGTACCATGGCGAGCGGGGTCGAAGGGCAGGCTAAGCCCGCGGGATTGCTGCGGCGGATCGTCGCCTTTCCATTGTCGCTCATCCTGATCGGCGCGGTGATGGTGTTGCTCGCCGCCAGCATCGTGAGCGGCGTCGTGCGGCGCGCCCACCTTCCCGCCAACAGCCCGGCCAGTGCGCTGGGCGCCCTGCTCGTCATCGCCACGGCTGTCCTGGCCTACAAGGCGTTCAAGCGCTGGGTCGAGCGCGAGCCGGATCGCGAAATGTCGATCGGCGGCATTGCCGTCGAGCTGCCTGCGGGCTTGCTGGCCGGTTTCCTGTTGTTCAACATCATGGCCGGCATCGTGTCCTTGCTGCACGGCTTGTCTGTGACCGGAGTGAGCGGCGGCATGGGCCAGCTCTGGACTGTGCTCGGCATGGCGATGGTCAGCGGCGTGACCGAAGAGATCGTGTTCCGTGGCCTCATGCTGCGCCAGATGGAGGCGTGGCTCGGCACCTGGTGGGCGCTGGCGATCACCTCCGCAATTTTCGGCTTCGGCCACCTCTTCAATCCCGGCGCGACGCTCTTCGCCGGCTTCGCGATCATGGTGGAGGCGGGCATCCTGCTCGGCGCCTGCTATCTCTACACCCGCCGGCTCTGGCTGCCGATCGGCCTGCACGCGGCATGGAATTTCACACAGGGCTGGGTGTTCAGTGCGCCTGTCTCAGGTGGCAAGGCGCCGGAGGGCCTGTTGATCACCACCCGCTCCGGGCCGGATTGGCTGACCGGCGGCGCCTTCGGCCTCGAGGCGTCGGCCGTCGCGATGATCGTTGCGACGCTCGCCGGCCTTTTCATGCTTTGGCTTGCGATCCGGCGCGGACGGATCATTCCGCCTGCCTGGCGGCGCACGGACATTTAAACGGACGAAAACCGTCATTTCAAGACAAGATCAAGTAACGATTCCCTAACGGTAACTAGACTGCGACTCGGAAATGGATAGTGTCCGATAGTCCACAGTCGCACTCGGAAACCGTCAAGTTGGGGCAACGGCTCGCCGCAACTGAACCTCAGATCAACGTGCGACTCAGAGTGCCTCAGGAACGTTGGCCGTGTTTCAGCGGTTTAATGCTCGCTATGACGAAACATCTTCATCCCAGCCGCCCTGCCATCGCCGCGATTGCTGCGGTTTTGGTTCTTGCAACCGCGCCTGCGGGCGCTCAACCCGCGCCGGACGTTCCCTCCGATCCGGTCGTCACCCAACCTGAAACCGCCCCGCCGGCCGCCGAGCCGACGCCGGCACCAGAGGCGGCCGCGCCGGCTGCGCCCGCCCCGGTGCAGATCGCGCCGCAGTCCGAGGTTGTCCAGGCCGTCCCGGCCGCCCAGCCTGAAACCGTTGCGCCTGCTTCCGCTCCGATCCGCGCTCGCACTGAGCCTGTGCGACAGGCCGCAACAACGTCTGCGGCCGCGCCGTCACCCCGCAGCGAAGTTCTGAGCGGTCCGGTTGCCGCGCCCGCTGTGGCGCCGGACGCACAGCCGGCCACCGATCTCGCCCAGGCCACGCCTGCCGTACAACCTGCCGCCACGAACGATCCCGACGTGACGAACGCCGCTTGGTGGGCGTTGGGTGGCGGAACATTGCTATTCGTCGGGGGCCTTGGGGCTCTGGCCTTGAGCCGGAGCCGGAAGCGGCCCGAGTCGGTGCGCGCCGCTCACACCAAGAATCGCGCACCGGCAGCTGCGCGCTCAACTGAGCCCGTGACTGTTCAGCCTGCCGTAGCGGCGGAAGCTGCGATTGCCGTTCCCGAGCCGATCATTGCCCCAGCTGCAAAGACCCCGGCCCGTGCCGCCAAGGCCACCAGGTCGCATTGGCCGGAGCTTGAAGAAATGGTCGCCGAGGCGCCGAGCCCCGAGAACCCCTTCCTCACGCGCAGCAAGCGCATGCGTCGCGCCAAATATCTGCTCGAGCATGGCGAGCCGCAGCCGATAACTCAGCCGGCAGCCAAGCAGGCCGCTAAGGAGGTCAAGCAGGAAGAAAAGCCGAAGGCCGCCGCAGCGAAGGTTGTCAACGGCAAGTCGGGCGCGACCTACAGCTTCGGCGGCAAGGCCAAGCCCCGCACGAATTGGAAGCCCGCTACAACCTGAGGAGCCGGTTCGGGCCGCTCCAGAAAGGTGCCAGTCGTTCACCCTCCCTCCCACAGCCCCTGTGGACGACTGGCACCCTTTTTCTCACACAAAGCTGTAGGGATCGACGTCGACGCTCACGCGCGTGCTGGCCCTCCAGTCGATCCGGTTCAGCCAATCCCGGATGATCGCCTGCAATTCCGTGCCGCGCCGCGCATGGATGAGCAGGCGATGCCGGTGTCTGCCGCGCAGGACTGAGAGTGGCGCCGGTGCCGGGCCATAGACGTCGAAGCCCTCCTGCCGGGGTGCCGCCGCGCCGATCCGCTTGGCCGTTTCCTGCGCGAGATAGGCGTCCTCATCGCTGATGATGATCGCGGCAAAGCGGCCGAAGGGCGGGGCGTTGGCGGCTTTCCGGCTTGCCGTCTCGGCCGCATAGAACGCCTCGCCGTCCCCCGCGAGCAGCGCGCGGATGACCGGTGCGTCGGCGGCGCGGGTCTGGATGAACACCTGCCCCGGCTTCTCCCCGCGTCCCGCACGCCCCGACACCTGCACGATCTGCTGATAGGTCCGTTCGGCGGCGCGCAGGTCGCCGCCGTCGAGGCCCAGGTCGGCGTCGATTACGCCTACCAGCGTCAGTTCGGGGAAATGATAGCCCTTGGTGACGAGCTGCGTGCCGATCACGATGTCGATCGCCTTCTCGGCCATGCCCTGCACGAACGCGGCCGCCCGCGCGGGGGACCAGAGCGTGTCGGATGTGACGATGGCGGTGCGGGCCTGCGGGAAGAGCAGCTTCACTTCGTCGGCGATGCGCTCCACGCCAGGGCCGCACGCGACCAGCGCATCGGGCTGCTTGCATTCGGGGCAGGCCTCCGGCGTCGGTACCTCATGTCCGCAATGATGGCAGGCGAGCCGCCGCGTGAGGCGGTGTTCGACCATCCAGGCCGTGCAATTCGGGCACTGGAAACGATGCCCGCAATGACGGCAGAGCGTCAGCGGCGCGTAGCCGCGGCGATTGAGGAACAGCAGCGATTGCTCGCCGCGATCGAGCGTCTCGCGCATCGCCTTGACCAGCATGGGCGCGATCCAGTGCCCGCGATCGGGCGGATCCTGCGTCAGGTCGACGCCGATGATTTCGGGCAGTTCGGCCCCGCCATAGCGCGCGGGCAGCTTGATCTCTTCATAGCGTCCCAGCTCGACCTGGTGCCGCGTCTCGATGGCGGGTGTCGCAGAGGCCAGCACGACCGGGCACTTCTCGAACAGCCCGCGCATCACCGCCACGTCGCGGGCGTGGTAGCGCACGCCCTCTTCCTGCTTGAAGCTGGTCTCATGGGCTTCGTCGACGATGATGAGCCCGAGCTTTGGATAAGGCAGCAGCAATGCCGACCGCGCACCGACTACGACGCGCGCCGTCCCCTGCGAAATCGCCCGCCATGCCCGCCGTCGTTCCGACGAGCGCAGCCCCGAATGCCAGGCGACCGGCGCACAGCCGAAATGCGCCTCGAAGCGTTGCAGGAACGCCTCCGTCAGCGCGATCTCGGGCAACAGAACCAGCACTTGCCGGTCTTGCCGGATCGCCTCTTCAATGGCTTCGAAATAGACCTCGGTCTTGCCCGATCCCGTCACCCCGTCCAGCAGGATCGGCTGGAAGTCGTGGGCGGCGACTGCTTCGCGCAGCCGCGCCGCCGCCGCCGCCTGCTCGGGCGTCAGTTGAAGATGCGCATGGTCCGGGTCGGGTTCTGGAAAGCCGCTATCGGTCGAGACTTCGACGGCCTCGAACACGCCCTGCTTGATGAGGCCGCGAATGACGGCATCGGAAACGCCGCCCAGCTCCGCCAGCTCGCGCACCAGGCCCTGGCGCTCGCCGATCTTCTCGATGGCGGTTGCGCGCTGCTCGGTAACGCGCGTCGGAAGCAGGCCCGTCGGCCGATATTCGATGACGGTCTTCTCGCCTTCGAGCGCCGACATCGACGCCAGCGCCATGCGCAGCACCGCGGCGGGATGGGCCATGTAATAATCAGCGGTCCATTCGATCAGCCGCAGCAGCGGCGAGGGCAGGGGGGGCGCGTCAATCAGCCCGAGCAGCGGCCGCAGCCTATTGTCGCCCACCGGCTCGGTCTCGGGGAAGCTGCTCTCGTCCCAGACGACCCCGAGGATCGGACGCGGCCCGAGCGGCGCGACGACGATCTGCCCCGGCACGACCTCCATGCCGTGCGGCACGCGATAGTCGAGGGGGCCGAGCGCTGTGTTGAGGATGAGGACGCGCGCGCGGGACATGAGCCACGCCTTAGCGGGGTGGAGCGACTTTCGCCAAGCCGCCGTTCAGTTCAGCAGGCCGCCTCTTTGCGCAAGAAGGAGCGCGGCGCCGAAGTTCGCAACATGCAGCTTCTTGATGATGCTCGCCCTGTGCATTTCGACGGTCCGCACGCTCAGGTCGAGCGCGAAGGCCACTTCCTTGCTTGGCGCGCCGGTCGCGGAAGCGCCCAGCACATCCAGCTCCCTCCGCGACAACTCGCGCAGGGCGTTTGCATTCTGCAGCGCGCGCCGTTCCGCCTGCTGCACGACGAGCTGGCTCTGCGCGCGATTGATAGCCTGAAATATTTCGTGGCTGCGAAACGGCTTGCGGAGAAAGTCGAGCGCGCCGCTCCGCATCGCGGTCACCGCTTCCGGCACATCTCCAAATCCGGTCACGACCACGACGGCGTGCGGGCTATCCCGCTCTGCCAGCTTGGCCTGCAAGGCCAACCCGTCCATGTCCGGGAGACAGAGGTCCAGGATCGCGCAGCCGGCGGTCAGGTCGGTTGCGACCGAAAGAAAGGCTTGTGCTTTGGAGAAGCTCTGGACGTCGTGGCCCATCTCCTCGAGGAGGGCCTGCAGCGTCACCCGGACGCCTGGGTCGTCGTCAACGACATAGATGTTCACGCCAAACTCCTCTGCCAGGGTCTAGGTAAACGTGACTTTTACTTTGCCTATTCGGTATTCCAATCCAATCTATGAGTGGGATACTGTCAGCGTAAAATAAAAAATCCGTTAATCTCCATGTAATTCAGTTATTTCGTCGAGCCAAAGTGGGCTGACGGCGAAATTGTCGGCAATGTCTTCCGCGCTCGACATGGGCAGAGGGCGATTGAACATGATTCCGAGCTGCAGTTCATTGCGCCAACGGACATATCCGCCCATGGGCCGCAGCATTTCGCTCTGAAGCATGATCGCGCCGGTCGGATTGCACGGCGTGTCGGTGCGGACCAGCGCGCCGCCGACCGAAATGTTGAGGATCGTTCCGGGGACTTTCTTGTCGCCCCAGGCAATTTGCGACCGGATCTGGACCTGGACCCTTTCGGATCGATGCACCTCGGCACGGAAGCTGTCGACGGGAGAACCGAATGTCTCGGGTCCGACAGGGTTCAGGAACTTGAGGTTCAGACTCATGTCGGTGAATGACCGCACGGTCACGGAGACTGCCTTGCCCCCGATCTGCCGCAAAAGGCCGAGCTGGCCGATGAACGTGTCATGCTTTCCCACGAACTCGGAGAGATAGACACACGCATTTCTGGCGCTGAGTTCGACGACGGTACAGTTGATGAGATGGCCGCCGATTTCCAGCATGGCTGAAATGCAGACGGTCTCTCGGTGCCCGAGGTCTGGCTCGGGTATGGACGTCAAATGGGCGGATGCCAGCCACGAACGGGGTGCGACGGCTTTGACGAAATCAAGCATGACAGAATCCTCCTCTGCCCGCCGAAGATGTGATCGAGATTTCCGTGTCTTCGCGTCTGGTCGCGCTTTGCGGCGCCCAGCTTGTTGCGACTCCGAAGGACTCTGGTTCTTGTGTCATGATCACACGGTTGATGAGCGGGTGACACACTGTGGCCAGAGCGACGTTTCCGCTATTTAAAACCGTAATACAGTAGTTTAACTGGTATCTCGCTCACATGCCGTGGAACTACGAGTCTATTGTCGTAGGATTACGGCATGTGGAAGGCTGGGGCGTTTCGGGCCGCCGATGTATCCGCCGCGCCCGGCTTTCACGCTTGCAATGTCACTTTCCGAAGCCCCTCGGCGCGGCATCGACGACGCTGATGCTGCCGGCGTCAACCTGCTGGATTTCGAGCGCCCGTTCCGCCAGGCCACTGCCGCCGAAGCGAAAGGCGCCGTCGATGCCGGCAAAGCCGTCCGGATCGGTGAGGCGTGCCATCGGGAAGTCGCTGCCTGGCTTCCAATCCTGCGAAATGCGGACGGTCAGCAGCACTGAATCATAGCCGAGCGATGCCAGCCGATAGGGCGTGGTGCCATAGCTGGTGCGATATTTGCTCGCGAGCGTGCGATAGAGTCCGTCCGAAACGCTGGCGAACCAGGCGCCGCGCAGCGCCGTGCTGGCCGAGATGCTGTTGTCTGTGTTCCACAGCTCGGTGCCGAGCAGCTTTGCATTGGCGCCCGACTCGCTGCTTCTTACCTGCGGCGCCACCTGCACCGCGATGCGGCCGATGTCGGCGATGAGCAGCGCGTCATAGCTCGATCGCGTCGAGAGCCGCTTCACCGCTGCGCTGACCGAGGCCGCCGATCGGTCGAATGTCTCCATGCCGACCGGTGTTCCGCCCGCCGATTTGACTGCCGCGAGGAAGGCGGCGCCGGCGCGCTCGCCATAGACGCCCTTGGGCACCAACGCCGCGAAGTTCTTGGCGCCGCGGCCGCGTGCGTAGCTGACCACGCGATCGATCGACTGGCTCGGCGCATAGCCGAGCAGGAAGACCCCATTGCCGGCGACGCTGGCGTCGTTGGAATAGCTGACCACCGGTACCTTCGCGGCGCGCGCGATCGGTGCGACGGCTTTGACCTCGTCACCGGTGAGCGGTCCGAGGATCAGCTTGTTGCCCTCTGTTATTGCCTGGCGTGCGGCAGCGGCAGCGTCCTTGCCGGTATCATATGTGGTGACGCGCAGCCGCTCGGTCTTGGTGTCGAGCAGCGCCATGGTCGTCGCATTGGCGATGGATTGGCCGACCGCCGCATTGGGGCCGGTCAACGGCACGAGCAGCGCAATGCGATGGCGCTCCGAGTCGGTCGGCAGCGCTGTATTCGGCGGCGGGGTGACCGGCTTGACCGGCGGCGGTGGGGGCGGCGCCTGTGTTTTCGGCACCATGGTCTGGCAGCCGGCGAGCAGGATCGCGCCGAACAGCGCAAGCATCTGCCGCAACCGGCGTGTCGGCAACTCGAAGCTCACTTGCCCCGCAAGGCTTCTCTCTGCCATGGCACACCTCATGTCCGCATCACTCGCGCCTGGTCTTTATATCGTTGCAGGCCCGATCGGCAACTTGTCCGATCTATCGCCGCGCGCGGCGCAAGTCCTGCGCGATGCCGATCTTGTGGCCGTGGAAGACACACGGGTGAGCGCGAAACTCCTCCGCCACGCCGGCTCTGAGGCGCCGATGTTGCCCTATCATGACCATAGTGACGAGAAGGTCCGCACACGGCTCATCGAACGCATGACGGGCGAAGCGGTTGCCTTGCTCTCCGACGCCGGCACACCGCTCATTTCCGATCCGGGTTACAAGCTGGTCCGCGATGCGCAGGCTGCGGGGCGGTATGTCACCACCATCCCCGGCCCGTGTGCGGCCATCGCTGCGATCACATTGTCCGGGCTGCCGAGTGACCGCTTCCTGTTCATGGGGTTCCTGCCCGCGAAGGCCAAGGCACGGACCGACACGCTCGCCGAGGTCGTCGCGCTTCGCGCCAGCCTTGTCTTCTACGAGAGCGGCCCACGCTGTGCTGACTCGCTTGCCGCCATGGCCGATATGCTCGGCGATCGGCCCGCTGCCTTGTGCCGCGAGATCAGCAAGCTCCACGAGACGACGCTGACCGGCACGCTATCCGAGCTCTCGATCATCTGCGCCCAGAAGGAGCCCAAGGGCGAGATCGTCATCGTCGTCGGTCCGCCCGGCGAGGCGCCGCCGGCAGGTGAGGACGAAGTCGAGGCGGCGCTGGTCGAGGCCCTGACGCGTCTCAGTGCCTCGCAGGCTGCCAGCGCAGTGGCGCGCTCGCTCGGCGCTGATCGCAAGGCGCTTTATGCTCGCGCCATGGAATTGAAGGGCCAAGGGAAGGGCGGGGCTTGAAGCGTCCGGCAGCCCCGTCACGCCTTGCCGCCGAAAAGCGCGGGCGGCAGGGCGAGCGGCTCGCCGGCTGGTGGCTCCGTCTCAAGGGCTGGTCCATCGTTGCCCGACGGGTCCGCACGCCGGTAGGCGAAATCGACATGATTGCGCGGCGTGGATCGATGGTCGCGTTCGTCGAGGTGAAATCGCGCAAGACGGGGCAGGCGCTCGATGAATCGATCGACGAACGCCGCCTGGCCCGTGTCGCGGCCGCCGCGGAAAGCCTCGCCTTCCAATATCTGAAACCGGGCGACGATATGCGTATCGACGTCATCCTCCTTGCGCCGGGCCGCGCGCCTCGCCATCTGGAGAATGTCTGGCACGGGGGCTGACTCCCGGCGCAGGGAGGAAATGCTCAACATGCCGCTTAACGTCGCGCTCCAGATGGACCCGATGGAATCGCTCAATATTGCCGGCGATTCGACCTTTCACATCATGCTGGCGGGGGAGGCGCGCGGGCACAGACTCTATCATTACCGCACCAACGATCTGACCTGGCGTGACGGCCGGCTGAAGGCGAAAGCGCGCGAAGTCCGGATGCTCCAGCGCGTGGCCGGAGATCATTTCCAATATGGCGAGACCGTCACGGTCGATCTGGGCTCCGATATCGACGTCGTCTGGATGCGGCAGGATCCGCCGTTCGATCTCAACTACATCACCGCCACACACCTGCTCGAGCGCATCGAGGGCGAGACGCTGGTCGTCAACAATCCCGGCTCGGTGCGCAATGCGCCGGAGAAGCTGTTCGTGCTCGATTATGCGCGCTTCATGCCGCCCACGATGATCACGCGCAGCCTCGCCGAAACGCGCGACTTTCTCGCCGAGCATGGCGAGATCGTCGTGAAGCCGATCTATGGCAATGCCGGCTCGGCTGTGTTCCACATCGGCCCTGACGGCCGCAATCTCGCCGCGCTGGTCGAGTTGTTCGGCGAGATGTGGGTGGAGAGCTTCATGGTCCAGGCCTTCCTCAAGGACGTCTCGAAGGGCGACAAGCGCATCGTTCTCGTCGACGGCGAAGTGGCCGGCGCGATCAACCGCATTCCCGGTAAGGGCGAGATCCGCTCGAACCTCGCCGCCGGCGGTTCGGCCGCCAAGACCGAACTCACGCCGGAGGAGCAGGAGATCTGCGCTGCGCTCGGCCCCGAGCTCAAAGCGCGCGGGCTCTTGTTCGTGGGGATCGACGTGATCGGCGGCAAGTGGCTCACCGAGATCAACGTGACCTCGCCGACGGGAATCGTCGCGATCGATGCTTTCAACGGCACCGATACGGGCGGTCTGATCTGGGATGCGGTCGAGCGGAAGCTGGCCGCGCGCGCAGCCTAGCCTCTACGCGGGATTATCGTTCAATAGCCCAAGCCGGGCGTATTGACGCCTTGACCGACCTGGCCCGGAGCGAACCTCGCCTGGTTCCGGTTGAGGTCGTTTATGCTCTTGTTGGTTTTCTCGGCCATTTCGGCCCATTCCGCCTGGGTCATGCACACGCGGTTGACGCGAGTCAGGGAGCCAGTGACCTTCTCGCTTTTGCAAACCTTTTTGTTCGGATCAGGCTGAGCGTCGGTATCCTTGTCTTTGGCATGAGCGGCTGGCGTGACGGTCGCCATGGCCAGGATCATCGCTACCAGAAGCCGGTTCTTCGACATGCTTCCCTCCCGTTGTCGCGCTCTGGACTCAGTTGCCGCCAAGTTCGAGCGCTCTTAACGGTTGAATAGCAGTCCCTTTTCACTGAATGCAAGGCGAACGGTACCGCTACCTTCCGCGAGTTCAGCCGCCCGACCGGGGATGCGCACTGCGGTAGACGTCGAGCAGGTGTGCCGCATCGACCTGCGTATAGATCTGCGTCGAGGAAAGACTGGCATGGCCGAGCAGTTCCTGCAGGCTGCGCAGGTCCGCGCCGCGTCCGAGCAGATGCGTCGCGAAGCTGTGGCGCAGCGCATGCGGGGTGGTTCGTTCGTGCAAGCCCAACCTGCCGCGCGCGCCCTGGACGGCGCGCCGGATCAAGGCCGGGGAGAGCGCTCCCCCGCGAGCGCCGCGGAAGAGCGGCTCGCCTTTATCAGCCGGGTAGGGGCATTCAGCGAGATAGGCCTCGATCGCCTCTTTGACCTGCGGCAGCAGCGGGACCATCCGCGTCTTGCCGCGCTTACCGATGACGCGAATGCGGTCGGTCAGAGGCAGGAGGTCGCCCGTCAGGCCCAGCGCCTCGCTGATCCGCAGCCCTGCGCCATAGAGCAGCAGCAGCACCGCCCAATCGCGCGCGCCGATCCAGCCGTTGCGCGCGCTTTCCGATATGTCCTGCGCCAGCGCGACGGCCTCGTCCGGACTGATCGGCCGCGGCACCCCCGGCTTGACGCGCGGCCCCCTGATCGCCGGAACCGCGGCGTCTTCGCCGCCCGCGAACTTGAGGAACCCGCGCAGCGCCGAAAGCTCGCGTGAAGCCGATGCATTGCCGATCCCATCCGCGCGCCGGGCGGCGAGATAGGCGCGCAGATCTCCTGTCGTCAGCTTCGCCAGGCCGGCACGATCCGGCGTACGTCCGTCCATCTCTTCCATCCAGTCGAGCAACCGCTCGGCCGTTGCTACATAAGCGCGGACGGTATGCGCCGAGGCGCGTTTCTCGAGCGCGAGATGGTCGCGCCAGCCTGCAATCAGGGCGCTAACGTCGGTCAATCCGCTCTCTCGCGAAGCACCCGGCGCCACAGCGGAATCAGGTCCTTGGGAAACCAGATCTCGCCATGTGCCTGCAGCTCTTGCGGCGTCCACCAGCGATGCGACTGCATGACCTTCCGTTCGAGCGCTGTGTGTCCGCCGGTGTCGATGTCGCCATGCGGTACCCGGATCGCGAAATAACGTTCCTCCGCATCGACCTCGACGCCCTCGACCGTGGTGAAGCTGACATGCTTCACATCGATGCACGGGCCGGGATCGAGATCGTGGCCGGTTTCTTCGAAAAGCTCGCGGCGCGCCGCTTTCTCAAAGCTTTCCCCCGGATCGAGCGCGCCGCCGGGCGTGCACCAGAAGGGCGGGCGGTCGTCCGGCGTGAACCGGAAAAGCAGTAATCGCCCCTCGCCATCAGTCACCAGCAGCCGCGCCGCCGGGCGCTCGGGCCGCGCGCTCATGACTTGAAGTTGCCCTGATAACCGGCGGTGCGGTAAAGCGCCTGTATGGCAGGCCGCTCATCCGCCCAGCATGGCGGCGCTCGTCCGGCTTTGTTCACATGCGTCGCCGACGCGCCGGCCGCCAGCAGATCGGCGACGATCCCCGGTTCATATAGCCCTTGGCTGGCGTTGCGTGTTGCCGCCCATAGCGGACTGTTGCCGTGGCGGTCGACGGCGTTCGCGTCCGCGCCGGCGGCGATCAGCGCCTGCGCAACCTCGCGATGACCATATTCGCATGCCACATGCAGCACCGAAAAGCCCTTCGTGTCGGTGTTCTGGACGTCCTCGCCGTCCGCGATCGATCGAGCGACCCCGACCAGATCGCCCTCCATGGCCCGATACCAGATCGGTAGGCGGCCCATTCCATCGGCAATGGGATTGTCGTTGGGGGCGGCTGAAGATTTCCGGCGGAAAAACACTGCCTATTCCCCCGGGGCCGTGGCCTTGATCGCCAGCGCGTGCACCTTCTCGACGAGCAGGTCGGCAAGGGCATGGTTCACCAGCCGTTGCCGCGCGACGCGATTCTGTCCGGCAAACGCCTGCGCCACGATCTCGACCGTGAAGTGGCTCTCGCCGGACCCGTCGTCGCCCATATGGCCGCGATGTTTGGCGCTGTCGTTGATGACAGCAAGGCTCTCGGGCCGCAGTGCAAGTGTCAGCCTTTGTTCGATTTCACGTCCTACCGGACCTAGCGAAGCATTCATCATTGCCCATATATAGGGGCTTTGCGCTTCGGCGTCAGGAGGAACTGAGAGCTTTGGCACGATCGGGCGCCAGCGACGGAGAACCGCGCCGTCATTCCCGTTTCCACGGCCGCGTGGAGGGGAAGCAGCATGCCTGTGCGCATCCCGGCTGCCCCAATCCGGGCGAGTTCCGTGCGCCGCCGGAGAGCATGCGCGGTGCCGAGGGGCCGCCCCAGTGGCGCTGGTTCTGTCTCGAGCACATTCGCGAGTTCAATCAGGGCTATAATTTCTTCCGCGGCATGACCCCGGAGGAGATCGACGAGGCACAGCGCCCCTATTCGGGTTGGGGCACCGAGACCCGTGCTTTCTCCACCAATGCCGCGAGCGGCACGCCGCCGCCACGCTGGGCCGATTTCGACGATCCCCTCGATGCCATCGGCGCGCGCTTCAAGGCGCGGATGGCCGAGCAGGCGGAGCGCCCTGATGGAAAGCCTCTGTCCGGCGCCGATCGTACGGCACTCAAGACGCTTGGCCTATCGCATGATGCCGACCGCAAGGCACTACGCTCGCGCTATACCGAGCTCGTCCGCCGCTTCCATCCCGATCATAATGGCGGCGACCGGGCGCACGAGAAAGCCTTGCAGGACGTGATCGCTGCCTATACGCACCTGCGCAAGGCGCCGGCCTTCGCCTAAGGCGAGGCGGAACCTAAATCCGAACCGTTCGTGCTTGTCTGAGCACGTCCTTTTTCTTCAGGAGAAGCGCGCCCCTTCCGGCACTGCCCGAATGGACGAACAATAGGCCCGATCATGACCGACATACCCAACGCACAGCCCGACATGCGCAGCGAAGTGCTGCTGGACGCACCCGACAGGAAGGTCAGTGCGCGCGAGCTTTTCGGCGTGGATACGGACATGGAAATTCCGGCCTTCTCGGAGGCCGACGAGCGCGTGCCCGACCTGGATCCCGCCTATGTGTTCGATCCGGACACGACGCTCGCCATCCTCGCCGGCTTCGCGCACAATCGCCGCGTCATGGTGCAGGGCTATCACGGCACCGGTAAGTCGACCCATATCGAGCAGGTCGCGGCGCGCCTCAACTGGCCGTGCATCCGCATCAATCTCGATGCCCATATCAGCCGTATCGATCTGGTCGGCCGCGACGCCATCGTCCTCAAGGACGGGCAGCAGGTCACCGAGTTCAAGGAAGGCCTGCTTCCGTGGGCGCTGCAGCGTCCGGTCGCTTTGGTATTCGACGAATATGATGCCGGCCGCCCGGACGTCATGTTCGTGATCCAGCGCGTGCTGGAAGCCGACGGCAAGATGACGCTGCTCGACCAGAACCGCGTGCTGCGGCCGAGTCCCTGGTTCCGCCTGTTCTCGACTGCCAATACGGTCGGCCTCGGCGATACGACCGGGCTCTATCATGGCACGCAGCAGATCAACCAGGGCCAGATGGACCGCTGGAATCTGGTCGTGACGCTCAACTATCTGCCTGCCGCCACGGAAGCCCAGATCGTCCTGGCCAAGTCCGGCGAATATGACCATGAAGGCGGCCGTGACGAGGTCAACAAGATGATCCGCGTCGCCGAACTGACGCGCCAAGGCTTCATTAACGGCGACATCTCGACCGTCATGAGCCCGCGGACCGTCATCAGTTGGGCGCAGAACGCGCTCATCTTCGGCGATGTCGGCTTCGCCTTCCGCCTCAGCTTCATCAACAAGTGCGATGAAGCAGAGCGGGCACTGGTCGCCGAATATTATCAGCGCGTGTTCGGCAAGGACCTGCCTGAAAGCGTCGTCGGCAAGGGCTGATCGCATGATCGTCGTCGAACGGATCACTACGGACGGCACCGTCCACCGGATTACCATCCGCTCGCACGAGCTGATCGCCGACATGTCGCTGGCAGAAGGCGGCGCAGACATCGGGCCGACGCCGCACGATCTCTACGATGCGGCGCTCGGTGCTTGCAAGGCGATGACCATGGTCTGGTACGCCAAGCGCAACGGCATTGCGCTTGAGAATGTCCAGGTCGGCGTGCAGCGCGATGCGAGCGAAGAGCGCGACGGCGTCTACAGGCTGACAACCCGAGTCTCAATCGATGGGGACATGAGCGAAGCCCAGCGCGCGAAACTCATCGAGGTTGCTGGCAAGTGCCCTGTTCACAAGCTGATGACGCAGGTCCGCACCGAGATCGAGACGATCGCCGTCGAGGCGTCCCCGGAATCGTGAAGGACGGCCTGCTTGCGCCGGCCGCCCTTCGAATTTTTTGCGGTGCAGGCCGCGATCAGCCGAAGTTGATGACCACCGGGCGGTTGCGCATCGCATAGCCGATCACGCCGAAGCCGAAGATCATCATCGCCCAGGTGGCCGGTTCCGGCACGGGAAGGATCGGCGCCTCGGCCTGGAGAGTGTAATTCTGCGGCGGCACGCTGCTGCTCTGGTTGCCGAAATAGCTGCCGACACCGGAGAAGGTGAAGCGATACCGGTCCCAGGGGCTGCTGCTGCTCTGGTTGCCGGTGCCGGCCCAGGCATTGACCGTCGCCATGTTGACGTTCTGCACGCCGCTGACGCCGGTGAACAGCGTCTGGCAGCTGCCGTTCTGGCAGATGCTGAACTCCATGTTGTTCGCCGAGAAGGTCGAATTGTTGTTCAGCTGATCGATGATGCTGCTGATGGACGAAAGCTGCACCGAGGCTTGCGCCGGGGTTACGCCGATCAGCGCGCCCGCCACGAGGGCAGGCACAAGCAGTCCTTTGCGAATCATCGCCAAACGTCCTCAATCTTTTGGCGATGGGAACGCACCGCCTACGTAGTCCCCAATTGCGAATTAGGGGCAGGCGCAGCGTAATGGAACGGCCTTAACCACTAATTACCGCTGGGAAATTCGCCTGTCTCTTTCGGGGACACGCTGCATCGCAGACGTTAACGGCGCCATAGCCATGCGGCCCGCAGCCGCTCGGACGGAGCCGGAATCATGCCTTGTGGGCGTGGATGGCCGGATGCCGCAGGCCTCAGGCGCTTGACAGGTCCGGTCTGCTGGCCCAGCCCATTTTCGTCATGACCGACCGTTCTCCTCTCGACCGATTCAAGGATGTGCTGAGCGGCGCCTCGCGCGCCGTCGCCCATGATTCCGAGGTTGAGCTGGGCTTTACGGCCGATGCGCCGCACCTGGCGGGCAAGCAGATCAAGGTGCCCGCGCCCCAGCGGACCTTGCCGGCCGACCAGGTCGCGCTCGCCCGCGGCTTCGCCGACAGCTTCTCGCTCAAGCTGCGCCACCATAATGCAAAGCTCCATGCGGCCCGTGCGCCGATGGAGCCGGCCGCCCGCGCCGTCTACGATGCGGTCGAGATGGTCCGCTACGAGGCGCTCGGCTCGAAAAACTATTCGGGCATGCGCGCGAATCTCGCTGCCGCGCTCGATATGCGGACCGGCGCCGATCCTATCACGCGCGCCCAAACCGCCGCCGAGGTGCCTATCCAGGGTGCGGTCGCGCTGCTGCTGCGCGAAAAGCTGACCGGCGAGAAGCCGCCCGCGGCAGCGGCAAAGGCGCTCGATTTCATGCGCGAGTGGATTGACGACAAGGCGCACGAGGATTTCGAGGCGCTGGAATATTTGCTCGACGATCAGCAGGGCTTCCAGGAGCGCGTTATGACCATGCTCGAGCATCTCGAGCTGGTCCGCGCCGATGTTCCGCCCGAGCTGCCGGAGCAGGAGCCGGAGGATGAGGATTCCCAGTCGGAGAGCGACAAGGACCAGGAGCAGGACGAAAGCCAGGACGACGAGGACCAGTCCCGGGCGGAGACGCGCGGAGAGGATCAGGGCGAGCCGACAGAGGAAACCGCCGACGACCGCTACGAGGACGACGACACCGACAGGGAGAGCGATGGCGACGATGGCGACGACGAGGGCGTCGTGCCGGTGCGCCCGAACCGTCCCTTCTCTGACCTGCCACCGGACTTCAACTATCACCCCTATACGACTAAGTTCGACGAGGTCGTGACGCCGCTGGAGCTGTGCGAGGTCGACGAATTGGCGCGCCTGCGCGGCTTTCTTGACCAGCAGCTCGCGCCCTTCCAGAGCGCGGTCTCCAAGCTCGCCCATCGCCTGCAGCGCCGCCTGCTCGCCCAGCAGAACCGCAGTTGGGATTTCGACCAGGAGGAAGGCCTGCTCGACGCCGCGCGCCTCGCCCGCATCGTCGTCGATTCAACCCATTCGCTCAGCTACAAGGTCGAGCGCGACACTGAGTTCAAGGACACGGTCGTCACCTTGCTCATCGACAATTCGGGTTCCATGCGCGGCCGCCCGATCGGTATCGCCGCGATCAGCGCCGACATCATGGCGCGCACGCTGGAGCGCTGCGGCGTCAAGACCGAGATTCTCGGCTTCACCACCCGTGCCTGGAAGGGCGGGCAGAGCCGCGAGGAATGGCTTGCCGCCGGTCGTCCCCCCAAGCCCGGCCGCCTCAACGACCTGCGCCACATCGTCTACAAGAAGGCCGACGAGCCCTGGCGACGCGCCAAGGTCAATCTCGGCCTGATGATGCGCGAGGGGCTGCTCAAGGAGAATATCGACGGCGAGGCGCTGCTCTGGGCGCATGGACGCCTGCTCGCCCGCCCCGAAGAGCGCCGCATCCTCATGGTCATCTCGGACGGCGCCCCGGTCGACGATTCTACACTGTCGGTCAACAATGGCACCTATCTCGAACGCCACTTGCGCCAGGTCATCGCCTGGATCGAGAACCGTTCGCCGGTCGAGCTCGTCGCCATCGGCATCGGCCACGACGTGACCCGCTACTACAAGCGCGCCGTCACCATCATGGACGCCGAGCAGCTCGGCGGCACGATGGTCGAGCAGCTCGCCAGCCTGTTCGACAAGAATTGAGGGACGGACATGGAACAGTGCCAGTCCGTCCAGGAGGCGGACCGGCGCCTCAGCAATGTGACAAGCGCATACCCGATGCTTGCCTCACCTCACTCCGTTCGTCCTGAGCTTGTCGAAGGACGTTCCCTTTTCTTGAGGGGGAAGGAGAAGGAAGAGAGCGTTCTTCGACATTGGCAAGAGTCACGCGCCTCTTGCCAACAGGACGAACGGAGTTTTGCTGGCGCGGGTGCGCAATGACACTCCTCTGGATCCCCGTGACGATCGTCGCCGGCAGCGCGCAGGTGCTGCGCAATGGCATGCAGGCGAAGCTCACGCGCCAGATCGGCACGCTCGGCGCGACGCAGGTGCGCTTCATCTATGGCCTACCGTTCGCCATCCTCTTCTGGCTGGTCGCCTGGACGCTGATCGGCGGGCCGATGCCGCGCTTCACCCAGGCCGCCACCGGCTACGCCTTGCTCGGCGCCGTAACCCAGATCGCCGCCACGGCGCTCATGCTCGTCGCCATGACCCAGCGGGCCTTCGGCGTCGCTTATGCCTATATCAAGACGGAGCCTGTACTCGTCGCTCTGTTCGGCGTGCTGCTGCTCGGCGACCATCTGACCGCCCTGGCCTGGCTTGGCATCGTCATCGCCACGGCGGGCATCCTCGTCGTCTCGGTCGATCCGCGCGCCTGGCGCCAACTCTTCACCGAGTGGCAGCCCATGGCGGTCGGCATCGGCTCGGGCGCCTTCTTCGGCCTCGCATCGGTCGCCTTCCGCGGCGCGATCGTCGCGATGGACGGCGGCGGCGCGTTCATGCGCGCGCTCACCGTCATGGTCGTGGTGCTCATCATCCAGAGCCTCATGCTCGGCACCTGGCTGCTCCTCAAGGATCGCCGCGCCTTCACCGGCTCCCTGCGCATCTGGCGTGAGAGTCTCGTCGCGGGCTTCATGGGCGCGCTGGCGACCGCCTGCTGGAACACCGCGCTGTCGCTCACCGCCGCCGCCAATGTCCGCACGCTCGGCCTCGTCGAGATGCCGATCGCCGGCTGGTTCAATCACCGGGTTAGCGGCACGCCGCTTTCGCCCCGCGAATGGGCGGGCACGCTCATCGTCATGGCGGGCATCGGCCTGCTGATGACGCAGGCGATTTAGCCGCGGACCATCTCGGTGAGAAACGCCGTCACCCGGATCAGGTCGGCGCCTAAACCCTTAAAGCAAGGAACCAAGCCGTTCCCCGGCGCAGGCCGGGGCCCAGTCTCGACGCAAAGCGTCGAATGCGTGCTATCGCATGCGCGTGCCCGCTTTCGGCCTGGGCCCCGGCCTGCGCCGGGGAACGGCTATCTGTTCGAACGGGATAAATGCGGATAAAATCCGGGGTGACGAGTTCTAACGGTCCTTAAGCATCAGGTCGAGGGCTGCGCCTTGTAGAGCGCGGGATACATCGACTTGAGCCCGTTGAGCTTCGGCATGTCCCAGGCCTTGATGTAGCCCTGGTTCGGATTCAGCTCGAGGAAGTTCTGGTGATAGTCCTCGGCCTTCTGGAAGCGGCCGACGCTTTCCAGCTTCGTGACGATCGGGTCGTCCCACAGCTTCGCCTTGGAGAGCTGTGCCAGATAGGCCTTGGCCACCTTCGTCTGGATGGGATTCTGCGGGAACAGGGCGTTGCGATATTGCGTGCCGTGGTCCGGTCCCTGATAGTTGAGCTGGGTCGGATTGGTGATCACCGAGAAGAAGATGCGCAGCAGCGTGCCGTAGCTCACCTGCTGCGGATTGTAGACGACCTTGACGGCTTCGGCATAGCCGGTCTGTCCGCTGCCGACTTCCTCATAGTTCACCGTCAGCTTGGCCGGGCCGCCGGCATAGCCGGATTCGGCGGAGACCACGCCTTTCACATGGCTGAAGACGCCCTCGACGCCCCAGAAGCAGCCACCCGCGAAATAGGCTGTCGCGCGGGTTCCTGTCTCCTTGTCGTCGACAGCAGCGGCGGGTGCATTCTTGAGGGGCTCTGCCGCATCGGCGGCTGCAAAGCCGACCAGTCCGGTGGTCGCGATGAGCGCGAGCGGGGCGGCCAGGGCAATGATCCGTGATTTGACAGATAGACCGAACATGGGACCCTCGTCTCTTCTCTCGTGAGCCTTAGATGACTTTGTCCAGCAAATCTGGGCCTTTTGCGGCAAAGGTCAAGAGCGCACTGGATTTGCCTAGCCGTGTAACCGTCTCGCGGTGACCCCGAGATGAACGGCCACGTCATCATAGCTGGCGAGGACCGTCTCGACTCCTTCGGCGGCAAGCGCGTCGGCCAGTTCGGGGCGGGCGTGGCTTCCCGCGGTGAGGCCGATGACCCTGGCCCCCGACGCCACGGCTGCGCGCGCGCCGATCGGCGAATCCTCGATGATCACGGCCTCGGACGGATGGACGCCGAGCTGCGCGGCGGCGTGGAGATAGATGTCGGGATGCGGCTTGCCGCGCGTCACATGCTCCCGGCCGCTATAGACGTGGGCGCCGAAGCGCGCCTCCAGCGCGAAGCTGGCGAGATGGCGGCGGATATAGTCGGTGTAGCTCGATGAGCCGATCGCGATCGGCAGGTGCGCCACCGTGTCGAGGAAGCTCCTCACGCCCCGCACCGGCTCGATCGGCTCGGCGAAGATCCGGTCCACATGCCGCTGTACTCGTTCGGCCATGTCCTGCGGCAGACGCTCGCCCCAATGATCCGCCATGAGGTGCAATACTTCTGCGCGAACGAGGCCCACATAGAGATTGGTCGCATCCTCAACGCTCGTGTGAAGCCCTGCCTCGCAGAGCGCGGCGCTGAACGCGTTCGCCGAGCCGATCTCGCTGTCGGCGATCACGCCGTCGAAATCGAAGATGATGGCTTTCACGCGCGTCCGCCGAACAGGGCGGTGCCGACGCGCACATGCGTCGCGCCCAGCATGATCGCGGTCTCATAGTCGCCGGACATGCCCATGGACCGTCCGTCGAGGCCATGGTCGCGCGCCATTTTGTCGAGCAGCGCGAAATAGGGCGCAGGTTCAACATCGAGCGGCGGCACACACATCAAACCGACGACCGGCAGGTCGGCGGCGCGCGCTTCCGCCAGCAAAGCAGGGAGCTCGGCAATCGGGCAGCCGCCCTTCTGGGCCTCGACGCCGATATTGACCTGGATGAAGCAGTCCGGACGCTTGCCCGCCTTGTCCATCGCCTTGCCGAGCGCCGAGACGAGGGAGGGCCGGTCCACCGAATGGATCGCATCGAACAAGGCCACCGCCTCGTCCGCCTTGTTGGACTGGAGCTGGCCGACGAGGTGCAGGCCAATGCCCGGATGTGCCTCCCGCAGTGCCGGCCATTTGCCCTGCGCTTCCTGCACGCGGTTCTCGCCGAACAACGTCTGCCCGGCGGCGATCAGCGGTCGGATCGCGTCGCACTCGTGCGTCTTCGAGATGGCGATCAGCTGCACCGACCCCGCCGCGCGGCGCGCGACCTTCTCGGCATGCGCTATGCCCTCACGCACGGCCGACAGGCGCTCTGCCGCCGCAATCATCTCGTCGCTATCCCGGTTCATCGGCGCCGCTATAAGAGGCGCCATGCGGCAAGGCCAAGGCAAATCATGGAAGACAGTGCCGGGCATATGGCTGATGACGGACGAGCGTGTCGGCGATGCCGATCTGCTGCGCGCCATTGCGCGTCTGCCGCGAGGAAGCGCTGTCGTCTTCCGTCATTACAGCTTGCCCGAGGCCGAACGCTGGGTGTTGTTCGATCGTGTGAAGAAGGCGGCGCGCAGGCGGCAACAGCTGGTTCTGCTGGCTGGCGACGCAAGCCAGGCGCGTAGCTGGGGCGCTGATGGCCATCACGGCCGCTCCCGTCAGTCCTTTTCACACCCAGACTGGCTGCACAGCGCGCCTGCCCACGATCATCGCGAATTGGTCACCGCACAGCGGGCCGGTGCGAACGTGCTTCTTATCTCCCCGCTCTTCGCCACCCGCTCGCACCCCGGCGCGCCCCCGCTGGGTCGCGCGCGCTTCGCTGCGTTGGCGCGGGAGGCGGTCGTGCCGGTTATGGCGCTCGGCGGGGTAAAGAAACGGCATGCCAGGCTCGTCAGCGCGCTCGGTGCATCGGGCTATGGCGCCATCGATGGACTGACAGGGCGTTCCACCGAAACGTCACGCTGAACTCGTTTCAGCATCCATTGTGCGGCCTGTCGCGGAGGCAGCGTTTCATGGATCCTGAAACAAGTTCAGGATGACGAGATTTTTGACCTGCCCAGGTTGAGCTTCGGCTGAAGAAGATCAGAACTTGAACTTGGTGCCGACGTAGACGGCCTGGCTGTCCTTCGCCTGGTCGGTCAGGGTGGAGCTCAAGCGGTTGTCCGGGCCCTTGTAGCGCACGCCTGCCTGCACGGCGAGGTTGCGCGTGACCGAGACCGATCCGTTCACGTCAACGCTGTAGGTCTTTTCCTGGCCAAGCGTCTGCGGCGTCTCGTTGGTCGGCGCCGTCATCGTCTGGTCGCGCGCCTCGAGCTGGATATTGGCGGAGAAGCGGTCCGGATTGGCCTTCGGCAGCTTGAAGTTGCTGCCCGGCATCTGCAGCGAATCGACGAGTGGGCTCAGCTCCTTCGCTTTCCCTGGCACCAAGCCGTCGTCGATGAAATGTTCGAGGCCCTTGCTTTTGCCCAGGCTGTAGGCGACGGGCGCGACGCCGATGTTGCTGGCGGGCTGCGCGCGCTTCGCGAGAATGCTGTCGTCGCTCGTCGCGCGCACCAGCACCGTGAGCGCACGCTCGCCGGCCATCGTGCCGCTGGCAGGCGTGAAGCGGAAGCCGCGCGACTTCATCGATTCACGGGCAGCGTCCGCATAGGCTTTGGCAAGGTCCTGGTCGCGGGTCACCGGCGTGAACGAGCCGATGCTGCCGAGCATCTTGAGCGAAACCTTGGTGGTCTGGAATGTTGGCGCGCCGCGGATGACGGCACTGATCGCAGGCGACAGGGCAATCGCGATGCCTGCGCATCCCGCTCCGATCGCCATTGCTTTGACCGCCCAAAAACGCACTATTGCCTCCGACTCCCAGCGGAGTCCGACTCATAAACCGTGACCATCTTCTAGCATGTGCAAAATGGACGAGCCAGCATTTGGCTCCCTTTTTCAATACGCGTGGCCGATTTTCCACAGTCCCGGTGGCGCGCAAACTGCGGCTTGTGCGGCAGCCGGTGCGCCTTATAGAGGCTGTTTCACAGGGAACGCACCCGGGCGCCCCGGGCATAGTTTGGATTGGACGTCATGGTTCGCATTCGCTCCCCTCGTTTCACGGTCGCGATGGCCGCTATCGCCGCCTGCGGCCTGCTTGCCGGATGCGCCAAGAACAAGGTGCGTGCCGCGCCCGACGTCGCTGCCTCGCGCATCACTCAGATCGGCGTGAACAGCTATCTCTGGCGTTCGTCGCTCGACACGTTGTCCTTCATGCCGATGCTTCAGGTCGACAGCGAGGGCGGCGTCATCCTCACGGACTGGTTCATCAATCCCAAGTCGCCCGGCGAGCGGATGAAGCTCACGGTCACGATCCTCGACCAGGATCTGCGCGCCGACGCGCTGCGCGTCGCCGCGAGCCGCCAGGTTCAGCAGGCCGGCCAGTGGGTCGATGCGCCCGTCGAGGCTGCGACGACACAGAAGCTCGAGGATCTCATCCTCACCCACGCGCGCGACCTTCGCCGCCGCGAACTCAGCGCCAAGGGCTGATTCAACCGTAGAGATTTCGCCGCCCCGGCGCGGCCGGAGAGACGAGACCTAACGTGAGCGCCAACACGACCGAGCGACGCTTTAACCCCGCATTGGCAGACGGGCGCTGGCAGGCGGCATGGGACGCGGCTGAGAGCTTCAAGGCCGGCAAGCGCCCCGGTGCGCCCAAATCATATGTACTGGAGATGTTCCCCTATCCGTCGGGGCGCATCCACATGGGTCATGTCCGCAACTATTCGATGGGCGACGTGCTCGCCCGCTTCCGCCGCATGCAGGGCCATGACGTGCTCCATCCGATGGGTTGGGATGCGTTCGGCATGCCGGCCGAGAATGCCGCGATGGAGAAGAAGGTCCATCCCGGCGGCTGGACCCGCGCCAATATCGCGGCGATGAAGGCGCAGCTGAAGCGCCTCGGCTTCGCGCTCGACTGGTCGCGCGAGCTCGCCACCTGCGAGCCGGATTATTACGGCCAGGAGCAGGCGCTGTTCCTCGATCTTTATGCCGCCGGCCTCGTCTACCGCAAGGAAAGTGCGGTCAACTGGGATCCGGTCGACATGACCGTGCTCGCCAATGAGCAAGTCATCGACGGGCGCGGCTGGCGCTCGGGCGCGCTGGTCGAGAAGCGCAAGCTCAGCCAGTGGTTCCTCAAGATCACCGACTTCGCCGACGATCTGCTCGCCGGGCTCGACGGCCTCGAGAGCTGGCCGGAGAAGGTCCGCGTCATGCAGGAGAACTGGATTGGCAAGAGCGTCGGCCTGCAATTCTCCTTCAAGCTGGACGCGCCGGTCGGCGACATCGACAGCCTGGAGGTCTTCTCCACGCGTCCGGATACGATCTTCGGCGCGAGCTTCGCGGCTTGCCGGATGCGCCAAGAACAAGGTGCGTGCCGC